>NZ_JBVHVO010000005.1:0-159003 GCF_055564815.1 Kitasatospora sp. NPDC028961
GAGCACGTAACCCCCCCCCCTCCCCCACCCTCCCCCCCCCCCCCCCCTCCTCCCCCCCCCCCCCCCCCCCCCCCCCGCCCGGCCGTTCACCGCTGGAAGGCGACGTTCTCCCAGACGATGTCGGACAGGCCCTGCGCACCGATGTTGGCCAGGTTGGCGCGGGCACCGTACAGCTGCGGGCGCTGGTAGAGCGGCAGCACCCCGGCCACCTTCCACAGCTCGCCGTCGGCCTGGTTGATGGCCTCGAAGGCGGTGGCCGCGTCGGTCGCGGCGGCGGCCCGGTCGAGGGCGGCGTCGGCGGTGGCGCTGCCGGCCAGGGAGTGGTTCGTGCCGCCGTTCTGGACGAAGTTGGCCCGGTTGCCGCTGGCGGGGAAGGGCGTCCCGAGCAGCGAGTAGGCGGCGATGTCGAAGTCGTGGCGGTTGACGTACTTGTCGAAGTACTCGTTGGCGGCAGCGGTCACCGTGGTGACCTTGACGCCGACGTCCTTGAGCATCCGGGTGGTCACGGCGGCCTCGTTCTGGGCCTGGGTGACCCCGGCCGGGATCACCATCCGCAGGTTCAGCTCCCGGCCGTCCTTCTTGCGGACGTCGCCGTCGAGCTTCCAGCCCGCCGCGTCCAGCTTACGGACGGCGTCGGCCGGGTCGAACCGGCTCAGGCCGAGCGAGTTGTCCCGGTAGGCGTTCTGGTTGGCCACCAGCAGGTGGTTGTTGAGGGTGACGGTGGGCCAGTCCAGGCCGCTGAGGTCGGAGCGGGTGATGGCGTCCCGGTTGATCGCCTGGAACAGGGCCTGCCGGACGGCCGGGTCGGTCAGCAGGGGGCTGCGGCTGTTCAGCGTGAACTGGCGGAAGTCGGGCCCGCCGGCGCGGCGCACGGCGGCGCCCTTGGTGCTCCTGATGAGCTGGTAGCCGGCCACGTCGGGGCCGTTGTTGAAGAAGTCGATCTCACCCTTGGCGAAGGCGGCGGCCATCGTGTTGGGCACCATGGCACGGAAGACGATCCGGTCCAGCAGCGGCTTCTCGCCCCACCACCCGGGGTCGGCGACCAGGGTGACCGTCTGCGCGGCCCGGTCCAGCTTCTCCACCTTGAACGGGCCGGCGGTGACCGGTATCGCGTCCAGGTAGGCGGAGTTGAACAGGTCCGCGGTGGCGATCCGGCTCGCGGGCAGCAGCGGGGCGTTGGCGGCGCCGTTGAACATCGACTGCCACTCGGAGAACGGCTTGTCGAAGGTCATCACGGCCTGGAAGTCGTCCCGGCCCCGCTCGACCGACGAGACCAGCTCGAAACCGGTGCTGCTGGAGGCCTTGAAGGCGGGGTCCTTCCCGTTCAGGGCGTGCCAGTTGGCCGCGATGTCGCGCCAGGTGAGCGGGGTGCCGTCGGACCACCTCGCCTTCGGGTTGAGCGTCCAGGTGACGACCTGGTGGCCGTCCCGGAGCTCGGACCGGGCGTCCTGGAGGTAGGCCGGGTTGATGCTCTGGCTGCCGGCCGCGTCGGAGCGGAAGAAGGTCGGCAGCAGCGGCTTGGTGACGGTGACCGTGGAGGACTCGCTGCCGTCGGTGTGGATCGGCGACCACTGGGTGGAGTACTGCGCGACCGCGACCCGCAGGGTGCCGCCCGGGCGGAGCTCGGCACGGTCGTGCGGATTGATGTCGACCGCGGTGAGCTTGGGCGATTCGAGCGGGGTCGGGGCGGCCTGGGCGCCGCCGGTGCCGGAGCCGCAGGCGCAGAGGGTCAGCGAGAGCGAGACGGCGGTGAGGCCGGCGAGCAGGGCCGTGCGGTGCGAGGTGAGGCGGCCCATGATGCTGCTCCCGGTGCGGATGTGAAGGACGTGACGGAGGGTACGGCGTCACATCTTGATGACCGGGGTGGTGAGTTGTCGAGGGGCGGGCCCGGATCCGGCCCCGCCCCTCGGTCGTTCGTCCACTCGCCGTGCGCCCGGTGCCGGTGGGCCGGCCCGGGCGGCGGGAGGCTCCGCTCAGGCGACGGTGAACTTGACCGTGCGCTCCTTGTCGCCGGTCTTGTCCAGCACCGAGGTGATGGCGTCGGCGACGTCCTGCGGAGTGATCGTGGCGGTCTGGCCGTTCTTCTTGATCTTCAGCTTGTCGAACACCGTGCCCAACTGGCCGGCGAGCGCGTCCAGGTCCCACTTGGGCACGATCTTGCCGGCGGCGTCGGGCACCAGGGTGAGCGTCTTGGGGGCGGTCTTCGGGCCGAAGTCCCAGGTCTTGGTGCCGGCCGTGATGTGGATCTTCCCGTTGACCGCGGACTTGCCGAGGCTGTCCGCGGCGGCCTGCAGGGCCTGCGGGGAGACCTTGGGCTGGGCGGCCGTCACGGTGAGGGCGACCGGCTGCTCGGCCTTGCCGGTGGCGCGGTCGCGGTAGGCCTGCTCGACCTGGTCCACGGCGGACGCGGCGTCGACCGCCTGGCCGGCCTTGCCGGGCACCACGACCGGCTCGCCGGCGTCGCCGAACCTGACGTAGCCCTCCTGGAGGCCCTGCCCGGACCCGGCGGCCAGCCCCTCCAGGGCGGCCTTGAGCTTGGCCCGGTCCACCTTGACCTCCGGCGGCACGGCCTTCTCGTCGCCCTTCAGCGAGGTGATCACGTCGACCGGGCTGTAGGAGTGCTGGGTGAGCCGGTCCACGGTGGCCGTGGTGTCGAAGCTCAGCCCGGCGACGGTCGGGTCGAGGTCCATCGCCTGGTCGCCGATCTTCAGCTTGACCGGCTGCTGGCCGGCCTTGCCGACCGTCTCGTCGAGCTGGTGGATCGCCTGGTCGCGGTTGCTGCCGCCGATGTCCGTGCCGAGCACCACGGTGCCCTTGGGGATGTCGGACTGGTTCAGCATCAGGCCGGTGCCGTACGCGGCGGCGCCGAGGAAGAGCACGCCCGCGACGCCGTAGACGCCGAGCTTGACGAGCTTCTTGCCGCGGCTCGGCCGGGCCTTGCCGGTGGCCGCCTTGGGGGCCTGCGGCGCGGCGGGCGCCGGCTGCTTCGGGGCGGGAGCGGTACCGGCCTCGGACTCCGGGCCGCCGGGGTACGGCCGGCCGGGGGCGGCGCTGCCGGGGCCGCCCGGCCGACCGGCCTGCGGGTCGGGCGGGGCCGTCGGCTGGGCGCCGGAGACGCCGGGAACGCCGGGGAAGAGGCCGCCGGGGGCGGCGGAGCCGTACGGCTCCGCGCCGGCCTGGGGGCGCTGGGCGGCGAACGGGTCGGCGCCGGCCGGGGCCGAGGCGAACAGGCCGTTCTGCGGGGAGCCGTTCGGCGGGAGGCCGTGCTGGGCCGTGCCGCCGGGCAGGCCGGATATGGCGGCGGGCGGGAGGGTCTCCTCGCGGATCGGCGCGAAGCCGTCCACCGAGGTGTCCTCCGGGTTCGCAGCGTCGGCCGGGCCGGCCATCGGGTGGCGCTGGCCCTGGCCCTGCGGAGCGCGGCGGGCCGCGAACGGGTCCGCGCCGGGGCCCGGGCCGAAGGGGTCGGCGCCGGGGCCGGTGGCGAACGGGTCCGCCGGGGCGTCCTCGTAGACGCCGGCCTCGTCCGCCGGGGCGTCCGGGCCGGCGCCGGTGCCGAACGGCGAGGCGGGTGCGCCGGTCGGGCGCGGGGCGGCGGCCTGCGCCGGTACCGCCCGGCCGTTCGGGCGGGCCGTGTCCGGGCCCGCGGTCCGGGCGGGGCGGGCGGCCTTGGGCCGGGCGCCGTTCGGGCGGGCCTCGGTGCCGGGGGCGGGCGCGGGGCCCGGCGCGAAGGGGTCGGCCGGGGCGTCCGCGGCGCCGGCCGGGACGGCGGCGGGCTCCGCCGGGCCCTTCTTCTGGCGCGGCCGGAACCACGCGCCGGTGGACTCCGACTCGGAGGTCGCGGGCGGGATCTCCCACTCCGGCGGCAGGTTCGGCGGGGTGGCCGTCCGCGCGCCGCCGTCCATCACCCCGAGGACGGGGGAGGCGGACGCGGCGGAGCGGTGCCGGGGTCCGGCCGGCTCGGCGGCGGCCGGCGGGGCCTCCTCGCCCTGGCCGTCCTCGTTCTTGACGGTGCTGCGGACCACCACGGGCGGGATCGGGCGCGAGCCCGGGATGTTGATCCGGACCCGCGTGGTCAGCGTGGTCTCCGTCTTCGGGGCTTCGTCCTCCCCGGCCGACGCGGAGCCCGGGGCGGCACCGGCACCCGCGCGGTCGCCGCCGGGGAAACCCGGTGTGCCGTAGGGCGGGGTGCCCGACGGGTAGGCGTCCGGGCCCGTCCGCCGAGGCGTCGGGTGGGCGTTGTCAGATTCGCGGCTGCTCAATGCTGCTCTGCTCCGGGTTCGCGGGCGGGCCGTGCGGCGCGACCGCGGTTCGTGGTCGCCGGGCCTGGCGGGCGGCGGTGGGGTACGGGCGTTCTGCGGCACCACCATACTGGGAAGAACTGACCGGTGAACCGGTTCGGATAGAACCTGATACGTCCGGTTCCTCCGGTATGAGAGTACGGCTGTGTGGTCCTGACTGCGCGTCGTACGCGGTACCGTACGCGGGCCGCCGGGGCGGTCAGCGCGGCGGGCCGGGCACTCCGGGGAACCAGCTCGTCCGGGTCGGCAGGGTGGCGCAGATCACGCCCAGGATCGAGCCCGCGAACAGCCAGGCGAGCGACGTGGCGTTGGTCCAGAGCACGTTGTCGCCCTCGGGCCGGGGGACCATCACCAGCAGCAGTGCCAGGAACCAGCCGGCCGCCGGCAGCGCGGCGCCGAGCCGGGTGCCGGTCACCCGCAGGCCCGCGTAGAACGTGGCGCCGGTGGCGGCGAGCGCCAGCAGGACTCCCACGGGCGGCCACAAGGCCTGCACAAATGCTCCGCAGACCGAGACCGCGACGCCCAGCAGGAAGAACAGGACATAGGCCGCGATCCGCCCGATCCGCGGGGGCTGCGGCTCGGCCAGCCGCTCGGCGCGGGTGCCGAGGACGGCCGCCGGGATCGAGCGGCGGCGGGCCTGCGGGGTGGCGGGCTCGGTCATCGGACACTCTCCTCGAAGGTGCTGTCCAGGCCGGCGAAGAGGTCGTCCTCCGGCAGCGGCCGTCCGGCCCGGCCGCGCACCAGCTGGTAGTACTCGGTGGCGACCAGCGGCTGGCCGAGGTCGTTGGAGAGCGTGAACCAGTC
The DNA here is from genome assembly GCF_055564815.1 of Kitasatospora sp. NPDC028961. Classification (NCBI taxonomy): domain Bacteria; kingdom Bacillati; phylum Actinomycetota; class Actinomycetes; order Kitasatosporales; family Streptomycetaceae; genus Kitasatospora; species Kitasatospora sp. NPDC028961. The sequence goes on from NZ_JBVHVO010000005.1 coordinate 5,103, forward strand.
GCCGTGCACGGTGATCTGGGTGGCGTGGGCGGCCATCGCGGCCGCCTTGCGGTCGGCGTACGCGGCGCCGTCCAGCACGGTGGTGACCACGGCGTCGTCCACCACACCGGGTACGTCGGAGGGGCTCGCGACGCCGGGCGACGGCGCCTTGGCGGCCGTCTCGGCCAGCCCCCGCTCGATCACCGACCGGGGCATCCGGTTCCAGTACACCTTGGCGATCCGCCAGGCCGGGCCCAGGTCGGGCCGGTACGCCGGGTCGGCGGCCAGTTCGTACGCGCGCATCGCCACCCGGTGCGCCTGGATGTGGTCCGGGTGCCCGTAGCCGCCGTCCTCGTCGTAGGTGACCAGGACCTGCGGCCGCACCTCGCGGACCACCGCGACCAGGTGGCCGGCCGCCTCGTCCACGTCCGCCCGCCAGAAGCAGCCGGGCACGTCGTTGTCGGGGACGCCCATCATCCCCGAGTCGCGGTAGCGGCCGGGGCCGCCGAGGAAGCGGAAATCGGCGACGCCGACGGCGCGCATGGCGTCGGTCAGCTCGCCGATCCGGTAGGGGCCGAGGGTGTCGTCCCGATCCGCCGTCAGGTGGGCCAGCTCCGGCGGGATCACCTCGCCGCCCTCGCCGAGGGTGCAGGTCACCAGGGTGACCAGGGCGCCCTCGGCGGCGTACCTGGCCATCGTGGCGCCGTTGCCGATCGACTCGTCGTCGGGGTGGGCGTGCACCAGGAGCAGGCGGCGGCCGGTAGTCGCGGTCATGGGAGGAAGCCTAACGACCGCGTGCGGGGGCTCAGAGCTTCAGGCCGTTGATCATTCCGGCGAGGTTGCTGGTGACCTGGCTGATCGACGGCGCGATGGAGCTGGACGCCAGGTAGAAGCCGAGCAGCGCGCAGACGATCGCGTGCCCGAGCTTCAGGCCGGAGCGGCGGATCAGCACCACCACGATGACCAGCATCAGCATGGCTGCGGAGATGGACAAAGCCATGTCGGCTCACACCCCTTCTCGGGTGCGCCACCCCCTCGGGGAGGGCGGCGGTCGGGACCGTGCGGGACTTGCGGTCGGGCGACCGGGGCCCGGGACGGGGCCTGACGATCACTCGTTGAACCAGTCATACCCGATGTGTGAGGGGCGCATTACGTTCAGTGAGGCTACACGCGCCGGGGCATGGTGGCACAAATGGGGCGCATGGGCCGGTCGGAAGGGGTGCGGACCCCGTTCGGGGGTCCCGGTCGACGATGCTCCGAACGAGTGATCAAAATCCTCCGGGTGGGGGCGGGGGAACGTCGTAGGGTCTGGTGCCATGACCTCCCACACCCCTGCGGACACCTTCCCGCGGCAGTACGCGCGCACCTTGCGCTACACCGTCGGCGCCCCCCGGTCCTTCTCCGTCGCATCCGACGGCTCCCGGGTCGTCTTCCTGCGCTCCCTGCCCCGCCCCTCGGCCGGGGAGACCCCCCGCGCCGGCGACCGGGCCAACCGCCTCTGGACCCTCGACACCGCCACCGGCGAGGAGCGGATCGCGGCCGATCCGGTCGCCCTGCTCGGCGGCGGCGAGGAGGACCTCTCCCCGGCCGAGAAGGCCCGCCGCGAGCGCAGCCGCGAGGGCTCGGCCGGCATCGTCGGCTACTCCCTCGACGGGGCCGGCGCGCTGGCCGCCTTCGCCCTCTCCGGCCGCCTCTTCACGGCCGACCTGGTCGCCGGCGGCACCGTCGAACTGCCCGCCGAGGGCCCGGTGGTCGACCCCCGCCTCGCCCCGGACGGCGTCCACGTCGCCTACGCCAACACCGCCGGCGAGCTGCGGCTCACCCGCGCCGACGGGACGGCCGACCGGGCCCTCGCGCAGCCCGACGGCCCGGGCGTGACGTGGGGCCAGGCCGAGTTCATCGCCCAGGAGGAGATGAGCCGCGACCGCGGCTTCTGGTGGTCGCCGCAGAGCGACCGGCTGCTGGTCGAGCGGGCCGACGACACCCCGGTGCGCCGCTGGTGGATCGCCGACCCGGCCAACCCGGGCACCGAGCCCGCCGAGATCGCCTACCCCGCGGCCGGCACCGCCAACGCCGGCGTCGGGCTCTGGCTGATCGGCCTGGACGGCGGCCGGACGGAGGTCCGCTGGGACGACGCGGCCTTCCCGTACCTGGCCCGGGTGCACTGGTCGGCGGGCGGCGTGCCACTGCTGCTCGTCCAGGCCCGCGACCAGCGCAGCCAGCGCATCCTCGGGGTGGACGTCGAGACCGGTGCCACCGAGGTGCTGTTCGAGGAGCACGACGACGCCTGGCTGGAGCTCTTCCAGGGCGTGCCCGCCTGGACGCCGGACGGCAAGCTGGTCCGGATCTCCGACGGCGCGGGCGAGGACGGCGTGCGGGCACTGGTGATCGGCGACCAGACCGTCACCGGCGCCGACCTGCTGGTGCGCTCGGTGGTGGCGGTGACGGCCGAGGAGGTCTTCTTCACCGCCTCCGGCGGCGCCGGCGAGACCGACCCCGAGCCGGGCTGGATCGCGGTCGGCCGGATCAGCCACGACGGCAAGCGGCTCTCCTGGGAGGCCGCCAACGACCGGCCGTTCACCTCGGTCACGTCGGCGGTGCACGCGGCCGGCATCACCGTGCGGGCCACCGCCGAGCCCGACCTGCCGGGCACGCTGGTGCAGGTCGCCCGGGACCTTCCGGAGGGCGTGGTGGTCGACGTCGTCGCCACCGTCGCGTCCTACGCCGAGACGCCGGTGCTCACCGCGCGCCCGGTGTTCCGCTTCGCGGGCGAGCGCCGCATCCCCGCCGCGGTCTTCCTGCCCACCGGCTACGACCGCGAGCGGGACGGCCTGCTGCCCGTCCTGATGGACCCGTACGGCGGCCCGCACGGGCAGCGCGTCGTCCAGGCGCACAACCCGCACCTCAACTCGCAGTGGTTCGCCGACCAGGGCTTCGCGGTGGTCGTCGCCGACGGGCGCGGCACCCCCGGGCGCGGGCCGGCCTGGGAGAAGTCGATCGCCTTCGACTTCGCCGGCGCGACCCTGGACGACCAGGTGGACGCGGTGCGGGCGCTCGCCGAGGAGTTCCCGCTGGACCTCGGCCGGGTCGCCATCCGCGGCTGGTCGTACGGCGGCTACCTCGCGGCGCTCGCCGTGCTGCGCCGCCCGGACGTCTTCCACGCGGCCGTGGCCGGCGCCCCGGTGACCGAGTGGGAGCTGTACGACACCCACTACACCGAGCGCTACCTGGGCCACCCCGCCGAGCGGCCCGAGGTCTACGCGGCCAACTCGCTGACCGGCCACGCGGCCGGGCTGGAGCGCCCGCTGATGATCATCCACGGTCTGGCGGACGACAACGTGGTGGCCGCGCACACCCTGCGGCTCTCCTCGGCGCTGCTCGCGGCCGGCCGGCCGCACACCGTGCTGCCGCTCTCGGGCGTGACGCACATGACCCCGCAGGAGGAGGTCGCGGAGAACCTGCTGCTGCTCCAGGTCGACTTCGTGAAGAAGTCGCTCGGCCTCTGAGGCGGGCGGCTCCGAGGTTCAGCGGAGGGGGGCCGTCAGGGCGCCGGGGCCCGCGGACGAGCGGTGCCGAGGCGCCCTCCGGCCGCGGGTGCCCGCACGGGGTCGACAGGCCCGGCCCCGGTGCGGACGCCGGCCCCCGGCACCGACAGACGGCGCGCGACCTGCGGCTTCGGTGGCCGGTACCCGTGACACGGGTACCGGCCACCGGCATGACATCCGTCATGCCGAAGGCACGACGGCGGCCACTGCCGCCGGGCCGGGGCCGCGCGGGACTCTGAGCTGGTGCGAACGACACCAGCAGGGGAGAGGACCGGGTCGATGGGTACCGAGGTGGCCGCCTTCCGGGGCGTGGGCAAGAGCTACGGACGGGTGCGGGCGGTGGACGGGCTCGACCTCGTGCTGCGGCCGGGCGAGACCGTCGCGCTGCTCGGCCCGAACGGCGCCGGCAAGTCCAGCAGCCTCGACCTGCTGCTCGGCCTGCGCGAGCCGGACCGCGGCAGCGTCACGCTGTTCGGCGGTGCCCCGCGCGCCGCGATCGCGGCCGGCCGGGTCGGCGCGATGCTGCAGAGCGGCGGGCTGATGGCGGACGTCAAGGTCCGCGAGCTGGTCGGGCTGGCCTGCGACGTCCACCCGCGCGGCCGGGCCGTCCGGGAGGTGCTCGTCGACGCCGGGATCACCGAGCTGGCCGAGCGGCGGGTCGACAGGCTCTCCGGCGGCCAGGAGCAGCGGGTGCGCTTCGCGCTGGCGATCGCCGGGGCCAACGACCTGATCGTGCTGGACGAGCCCACCACCGGCATGGACGTCTCGGTCCGCCGGTCGTTCTGGGCGAGCATGCGGGCGCAGGCCGACGCCGGGCGCACGGTGCTGTTCGCCACCCACTACCTGGAGGAGGCGGACTCGATCGCCGACCGCGTGCTCGTGCTGCACCGGGGCCGGCTGATCGCGGACGGTACGTCCGCCGAGATCAAGGCGAAGGCCGGGGCCCGCCGGATCACCTTCGAGCTGCACGACGTGGACGGCCCGTTCGAGGAGGCGGCGCTGCGTCGCCTGCCGGGGGTGCTGGCCCTGGACGTCAGCGGCCGGGTCCCGGGGGTGCGAACCGTCCGGATCCGGACGGCGGACGCCGACGCGGGCGTCGCCGGGCTCTACCGGGCGGGTCTGTACCCGCGCGGGCTGGAGGTGACCGGCCTGGGCCTGGAGCAGGCCTTCCTGACCATCACCGGCGAGCAGGACACCGCCGACACCACCGAGTTCGCGACGGAGGCCGCCCGATGACCACGCTGATCCGGCTGGAGATCACGCGCACCCTGCGCAACAAGCGGTACGTGCTCTTCACGGTGCTCTACCCGGCGCTGATGTACTTCTTCTTCATCCACGCCTACGGCACCGACCAGGTGGCCGGCGGCCTGCCGGTGAAGACCTACTTCATGGTCTCGATGGCCACCTTCGGCGCGGTCGGCGCGGTGCTCACCGGCAGCGCGCAGCGGATCTCGCTGGAGCGCAGGAGCGGCTGGGTGCGCCAGCTGCGGCTGACGGCGCTGCCCGGCCGGGCGTACACCGGCGCCAAGATCGCCGCCGGCGCGGTCACGACGCTGCCCGCGATCCTGGTGGTATTCGGGGTCGGGGCCGCCCAGGGCGTGCGGATGGGGGCCGCCGAGTGGGCCGGCCTGGCCGTGGCGCTCTGGCTGGGCAGCTTCGTCTTCGCGGCGCTCGGGGTGGCGCTCGGCTACGCGGCGGGGGCGGACTCGGTGCAGACCGTCGTGATGATCACCTACATGGTGATGGCGCTGTTCGGCGGGACGTGGTTCCCGGTGACCGGCACGCTGCGGACGATCGCCCAGGTCAACCCGGTCTACCTGTACAACCGGCTGGCCGGCTTCACTCGGCCCGGGCAGTCGCTGGACCTGGTCGCGGTCGGCGGTCTGGCCGGCTTCCTGGTGGTCTTCACCGCGGCCGCGGCCGTGCTGTACCGCCGGGACACCCGGCGGGCATGATGGCCACCATGTCCGACACGCCCCGTACCCACCGCACCGACGAGCCGGAGGCGGGGCCGGTGTCCTTCATGAACGTCCCCGGCGCCACCGTGGAGAACCGGCGGCAGCTGCTGGTCAAGGTCAGCTGGATGCTGCTCTGGATGGTCTACCTGCTCTACCCGGTGGGCGACCTGCTCAAGGACGGGCACTCGCCCGCGGCGACGGTGGCCGGCTGGATCGCCCTGGTGGCGTTCGTCGGCTGCTACGTCAGCCTGGTGGTGTTCCGTTCGATGGCCGGCATGCGGCCGCTGGCCTGCCGGGTGGTGGTCGCGGCGATGATCGTGACGGCGGTCGTCACCTCCTTCGGCCTCGGCACCGCGTGGCTCACGCTCTTCACCTACGCCTCGGTCGCCGTGGCGATCATCGCGCCGGTGCGCTTCGCGCTCGCCGGGGTCGCCGCGATGGCCGGGCTGACCGTCGTGGTCGGGCTGCTCAGCCGTGCCGACCACGGGGACATCCCCACCATCGCGCTCACCGCCTTCCTCTCCGGGGCCGCCATGACCGGGCTGCAGCGCCTCGTCGCGACCATGCGGGAGCTGCGCGAGGCACGGGCCGCCGTCGCCCACCTCGCCGCCTCGGAGGAGCGGCTGCGGATGGCCCGGGACCTGCACGACCTGCTCGGGCACTCGCTGTCGCTGATCACGCTGAAGAGCGAGCTGGCCGGGCGCTTCATGGACGGCGGCAAGGAGGAGGCCGCGCGGGCGCAGGTCGCCGACATCGAGAAGGTGGCCCGGCAGTCGCTGATCGACGTCCGGGAGGCGGTGACCGGCTTCCGCCGGCCCACCCTGCCGGTCGAACTCGCCGCCGCCCGGACGGCGCTGGCGGCCGCGCAGGTCAGCCTGGAGGCGGCGCCGGAGCTGGTGGACGCCTGGCCCGGGCTGGCCAACGAGGAGGCCGGCGCGCTGGCCTGGGCGCTGCGCGAGGCGGTCACCAACATCGTCCGGCACGGCGAGGGGGCCACGGTCTGCACGGTGCGGGCGGACGAGACGTGGGAGGGCGGCGGCGAGCGGTACGCCGTCCTGGAGGTCTGCGACAACGGGGCCGGGCCGGGCAAGTCCGGGCCGGGCAACGGGCTCTCCGGGCTGGAGGAGCGGCTGGCGCTGGTCGGCGGCCGGTTGGAGACCGGCCCGGGCGACCGCGGCCGGGGGTTCCGGCTGCGCGCGCTGGTCCCGCTGCGCTCGGTCTCCGTCGTGTAGGGGCGCGGGCCTAAGGTCGTCGGCATGAGTGAGATGCGAAACGACGGTGCCCCGTCCGTCCGCGTGCTGCTGGCGGAGGATCAGGGGATGGTCCGGGAGGCGCTGGCCGCGCTGCTCGGGCTGGAGGGGGACATCGACGTGGTGGCCCAGGTGGGGCGCGGCGACGAGGTGGTGGACGCGGCGGTCGCCCACGACGTGCAGGTCGCGGTGCTGGACATCGAGATGCCCGGCATGACCGGGATCGAGGCCGCGGCGGAGCTGCGCCGGCTGCGGCCGCAGACCAGGGTCGTGATCGCGACCACCTTCGGCCGCCCCGGCTACCTGCGGCGGGCGATGGAGTCGGGGGCGGACGCCTTCCTGGTCAAGGACGCCCCGGCGGCCGAGCTGGCGGAGGCGATCCGCCGGGTGCTGCGCGGCGAGCGGGTGATCGATCCGGTGCTGGCCGCCGCCGCGCTCGCCGAGGGGGCGAACCCGCTGACGGCACGCGAGCGGGACGTGCTCGCGGCCGCCGCGGACGGCGCCGTGAACGCCGAGATCGCCCGCCGGCTGCACCTGTCCGAGGGGACGGTGCGCAACTACCTCTCGATGGCGATCCAGAAGACCGAGGCCCGCAACCGCACCGAGGCGGTCCGGATCGCCCGCGAGAAGGGCTGGCTGTAGGCCCGGCGCGGACCGGACGGACGGGGCGCGCCCGGCGGCGGTCAGTTGAGCCGGTGCCGGGCCGCCCGGGCCTCCAGGCGGACCTTCGCCGCGGTGTCCGGGTCGAAGGCGTCCAGGATCTCGGCGTAGGCGTCCATCTCGGCCGAGCCGCCGAGGAAGTCGCCGGTCCGCACCAGCAGTTCCGCCCGCTCCAGCCGGAGCTGGGCCGGGTGCCGGGGCAGCAGCAGGGAGAGTTCGGTGGCCCAGAGCTGGGTGCGGGCGTGCTCGGGGCGCTCGGCGGCCCAGGCGCGGATGTTGCCGAGCACCCGCAGCACGGTGTCCAGCGGCTGGGCCGGGGTGAGCAGTTCGGGCGAGAACGGGTGGCCGGCGGCCCGGACCAGGCCGGCCGCGTCCTCCAGGTCGAGCAGCCGCCCGCCGTGGAACGGGTCGGCCAGGACGTAGTCGTCCCCGCCGTCCGGGCCGCCGACCGCGACGATGAAGTGGCCCGGCAGCGCGATCCCGTGCACCGGCACGCCGGCCCGCCGGCCGACCGCCGTCCAGACCAGCGCGAGCATGATCGGCAGGCCGCGCCGGCGCCGCAGCACGTAGGGCAGCAGCGAGGACTCCAGCCTCCGGTAGTCGGACTGCCGCCCGTGGAACCGCTCCCGCCCGCCGAGCACGGCGGCCAGCAGCGCGGCCGTCTCCTCCGGCCCGGCCGGGGCCCGCTCGGCGACGGCGAGCCGGACGGCGGCGGCGTGCCGCTCCAGGGCCGCCTCGCAGGCGGCCAGCAGGGCCTCCAGGGTGGGCGGGTCCCGGGGGTCGTCCGGGTCCGGGACGGGGCTGTGTTCGGCGGCGGCGAGCAGGCAGAGCAGCACCGGATCGGGGTGCTCGGCCCGGGCCTCGGTCCGGAAGCGTGCTCGGCTCTGCTCGGTCACGGTGGCTGCGACGGCTTTCATGCGGGCGGACGGACAGGCGGAACGGAACTGACGGGTGGCACCGGCGGCCGGGCCGACGGGCGGGTGGGGCGGACGGACGTGGCGCCACGACCGCGCTACCCCTGGGGCAGGCGGGCGTAGTGGTAAGTGTGACTGGTCGTGAAGCCAAGTCCGTCATAGAGCGCGATCGCACCATCGTTCTCCGCCTCGACCTGGAGGTGGGCACCGGTCGCGCCCTCCTCGGCGGCCCGGGCGGCGAGCACCGCCATCAGCGTGGTGGCCAGGCCCGCACGGCGGGCGTACGGGGCGACCTCGATCGCGCCGAAGCAGGCCCACGGGCCGTCGATGACGCAGCGTCCGATGGCCAGCGGCGGCTGCCCGGGTGCGCCCGGCGCGGTGGCGAACCAGACCGACGGGCCGCCGTGGATCACCTGCCGCGCCGCCTCCTCCACCGCCGGGTCGCCGGTCACCCGCCGGTACAGCGACATCCACTCGGCGCCGGCCGTCCGGGCGAGCCGCACGCGCCGGTGGCCGGAGCCGAGCCGGGCCAGCGGGGCCAGCGGGGCGACCCGCACCAGCGTCGGCGAGTACGCCGCGCCCAGCCGGTCCAGCTCGCCGCGCAGGTCCTCGGGCGAGCCGGGCGTGCTGACCTCCACCCAGGCCGGCAGGCCGCGCGCCGCGTACCACCGCCGGACGGTCGCGAGCGCCTCGTCCAGGGGCAGGCCGGGGTCGCCGAGGGTCTGGACCGAGTTGGCCCGCCGGGTGAAGCCGGCGGACGCCCGCAGCGTCCACCCGCCGAGCGGCTCCTGCTCGACGGCGGGCCAGCCGCGCGCGGCGATCCGCTGGAGCTCCTCCGGCGGGGCGACGGGCAGCGCGGCCCGCCGGGCCGGGAAGAGCGGCACCACCTTGCCCGCGACCAGCAGCTTCTCCGCGAAGGTGACCGGAGCGCCGCGCCGCGGGGCGACGGTAAGCTCATGATCGTCCCAGGATGTGAGCACACCGATCACATCGCGGAATACCGGCCTGTCGTCCACGAACTCCGCGACACGCCGAACTGACACCCGTAGTCCCACGTCAGAGCGATCTATCCGGACCTCCGGACGGTCCTGGACCGGCCCGCCAGCCGCCATCTGGGCACCTCCTGTGCATTTGCGGTCTCCGACCCGCGATACTAGGGGCGGGCATCGACGACGCCGCGCTCACCCGCGCACGCGAGCAAACAGAATGGGCCGCCGAGCCCTTCCGAGGAGGAACGACAGCGTGACCTACGTCATCGCGCAGCCTTGTGTCGACGTCAAGGACAAGGCCTGCATCGAAGAGTGCCCGGTTGACTGCATCTACGAGGGCGAGCGATCGCTCTACATCCACCCGGATGAGTGTGTCGACTGCGGCGCTTGCGAGCCGGTCTGCCCGGTCGAGGCGATCTTCTACGAGGACGACACTCCGGAGGAGTGGAAGGACTACTACAAGGCGAACGTCGAGTTCTTCGACGACCTCGGTTCGCCCGGTGGCGCCTCGAAGCTCGGCCTGATCGAGCGCGACCACCCCTTCATCGCCGCTCTGCCGCCGCAGAACACCGACGAGCACTGAACGATCGGTGGCAACTGAGCTGTGAGTACCAAGAACAGCACGCACGCGCCGTTCCCGGGCCACCCGGGGGCGGCGCGCCGCGTTTCCGATCTCCTGCCGGTCTTCCCCTGGGACAAGCTGGAGCCGTACAAGAAGACGGCGCTGGCCCACCCCGGCGGGCTCTGCGACTTCTCGGTGGGCACCCCGGTCGACCCGGTTCCCGAGGTGATCCAGAAGGCGTTGGCCGCGGCCACCGACACGCCCGGCTACCCGACCGTCTGGGGCCCGCTGGAGCTGCGCGAGGCGATCGCCGGGTGGCTGCGCCGCCGGGTCGGCGCCGAGATCGGCCCGCAGGCCGTCCTGCCCACGGTCGGCTCCAAGGAACTGGTGGCCTGGCTGCCGACCCAGCTCGGCCTCGGCCCCGGTGACCAGGTGGCCTACCCGCGGCTGGCCTACCCGACCTATGAGGTCGGCGCGCGGCTCTGCGGCGCGGAGCCGGTCGAGTACGACTCGGTGGACGAGCTGGACGGCTCGCGGGTCCGCCTGCTCTGGGTCAACTCGCCCTCCAACCCGACCGGCCGGGTGCTCGGCGCGGACGAGCTGCGCCGCGCGGTCGAGTGGGCCCGGGAGCACCGGGCGCTGCTGGTCAGCGACGAGTGCTACCTGGAGCTGGGCTGGGAGGCCGACCCGGCCTCCGTGCTGCACCCGGACGTCTGCGGCGCCGCCGACGACGGGACGCAGCACGAGGGCCTGCTGGCCGTCCACTCGCTGTCCAAGCGCTCCAACCTGGCCGGGTACCGCGCCTCCTTCGTGGCGGGCGACCCGGTGGTGGTCAAGGAGCTGCTGGGGGTGCGCAAGCACGGCGGGATGATCGTCCCGGCCCCGGTCCAGGCGGCGGTCGTCGCGGCGCTCGCCGACGACGCGCACGTGGCCGAGCAGCGCGGGCGCTACGCCGCCCGCCGGGCGGCCCTGCGCGCGGCGCTGGAGGCGTACGGCTTCCGGGTGGAGCACTCGGAGGCGAGCCTGTACCTGTGGGCGACCCAGGACCGGCCGTGCTGGGAGACGGTGGCCGAACTGGCCGGGCTGGGCATCCTGGTGGCGCCCGGCGACTTCTACGGGCCGGCCGGCGAGCGGTTCGTCCGGGTCGCGTTCACCGCGACCGACGAGCGGGTCGCGGCGGCCGTGGAGCGGCTGCGCGGCTGACCCGCGGAGCCCGAGCGCGGCGAAGGGGGCCGGTGTCCAGGACGGGACACCGGCCCCCTTCGGTGCTGTGCGGGGCGCGCCGGGCGGCGCCGGATCAGCCGATCGGCAGGCCGCCGAGGCCACCGCCGCCGATCCCGCCGAGCAGGCCGGTGATCGGGCTGAGACCGGCCAGCGGGGAGTTCGGGCCGAGGTCGGCGCCGCCGAGGCGGTTGGCCGAGCCGTGCTCGGCCAGGCCGAGCACGTCCGTGCCGGGGACGTCGGCCGGCAGCGCGCGGCCCAGGGCGCCGAGCGGGAGCGCGTCGGTCACGGCGTTGGTCCCGGGGACGGCGCCGGCGAGCGCACCGGCGCCCGGCAGCCCCTGGGTCAGGCCGGCGGTCTGCGAGAGCCCGCCGACCGGGTTGGCGCCGGCGGCCGCGCTGCGGCCGGTCGCGCCCGGGCCGCCGTTGACGGCCTCGCCGAGCTTGCCGGCCAGTGCGGCGGCGACCTTCGGGGTGATGCCGGAGAGCTGGCCCGTGGTGGCGGCGGTCTTGTCCACCGGGGCGGTCAGCGAGCTGGCCTTCTCGTTCGCCTCGGGCAGCTGGTGGGCGACGATGTTGCCGGTGGCGTCGGCGGTCGCCGGGACGCCCGCGGCGACGGTGGCGGCGCCGGTGTCCCCGGCGGCCTGGCCCAGCTCGTGGGTGGTGTGCTGCAGGGTGGATCCCGCGTCGGTGTTGGTCAGCTGGCCGAGCGGCGCCGCCAGGTCGGACTTGGGCAGCAGCGCGTCGGCGGCGGACGCGGTGCCGGCCGCGACGAGCGGGGTCGCGCCGGCCGCCACGAGCAGTGCGGCCTGGGCGATCCGGCGCGTGAGGGAGTGAGACATGGGGCTCCTCGAAAGGGTCTTGGGTCCGTCCTGTCCGCCGGGCGGACGACGTTCTTACCGCTTCAGAAGCCAGAAGGTTTCGGCCGGTGCAAGGAAACGGCCTTACCGACGATCGGATCGTAGGACCGGTACCGGGGGGTGGCGAACGGCCCGGCCGCGGGCGTGCGGGCGGTGCGGGCCAAGGGGAGTGACGGTTCTTCGGGTCGGGCTCCGGCGTCGGCCGCCCGTCCACCTGGATTGACCGGAATCACTCCTTCGGCGGCAACCCGGACACCAGTGCGTCAGCCCGCCGGAGCGGCCGTTCGGAGCCGCTCCGGCGGCCTTCCGCTCAGGACTTCCCGACCGGGGCGAGCGAGACCAGCACCAGCTTGGTCGAGGTGCCCGTCGGCTGGGGCTTCCAGCCGCCCTCGGACTTGGACTTGCGCCAGATCTTGCCGTCGTAGGCGATCGTCTCGATGCCCAGCTGCTGGGCCTGGGTCACCGCCCAGTGCGCCACCTCCCAGCCGTTCTGCCGCTCGGCGTCCGGGCCGGCGTCGGTGCTCGCCGCCGGGTCCGGGGTCAGCGAGACGGCCTGCTCGGCGCCCTTGACGGTCGAGGTGTAGCCGGCCGCCGGCGTCACCGTCCGGCCGAACTCGCGGCGCACCCGGTCGCTCAGCACCTGCACCCGGTCGGGCAGCGGGGCCGCGGCGGCCGGGGCCGCGGGGGAGCCGGTGGCGGTCGGCGCGGTGTCGTCGGGCTCCGGCTCGGGCGCGGCGAAGTCGTGCACCACGCAGTTCAGCGTGCCCGCCTCGCGGCCGGTCAGCGCCGAGGCGAGCAGTGTCGCCTTGGTCTCGTGCTTGGCGTAGGCCTGCGGGTAGCCGCTCTTCTGCACCTGCTGGGCCGCGTCGGTCAGCGGCAGCCGGGTGTAGCCGGGGACCTTGACCAGGCCGTCCAGGAACTTGTTGGTCGCGTAGACCGGGTCCATGATCTGCTCCACGGTGCCCCAGCCCTGCGAGGGACGCTGCTGGAAGAGGCCGACCGAGTCCCGGTCGCCGCCCGCCAGGTTGCGGATCTTGGACTCCTGCATCGCGGTGGCCAGCGAGATGGTCACCGCGCGGTCCGGCAGCCCGCGCGAGTGCGCCACGGCGGCGATCGTCGCGGCGTTGGCCGCCTGCGGGATCTCCAGGGTGCCCTCGCCCGAGGCGGTCTTGACCGTGCAGCCCTCGGGCGTCAGCTTGGTGTCGCGCAGCCAGTACAGGCCGACCGCGACCACCACGAGCGCCAGCAGGACGACCAGCACCGCGCGCAACGGCCTGCGCCGCCGTCGGGGCGCCGTGTCGCCGCCCTGCTCGCCGCGCCTCTTCCTGGCCACCGCCGCCCCTCTCCACGCTGTTCCTGATCGCACACCGTACCCACTCGGACGGATGTGCGGCGCCACCGGTTGCGATCCGCCGCACGGGGCGGCCGGTCGCCCACGACTAGGCTGAAGGACCATGAGCAGCTCTGACACGCCCCTGGACCTCACCCTCGACGGCGGTGCGCTGACCGCCCGGCTCGTCGACTTCCCCTCGGTCAGCGGCGACGAGCAGGCGCTCGCCGACGCCGTCGAGGCGGCGCTGCGGGCCTACCCGCACCTGACCGTGGACCGGTACGGCAACAACGTGGTGGCCCGTACCGGCCTGGGCCGCGCCGAGCGCGTGCTGCTCGCCGGCCACCTGGACACCGTGCCGATCGCCGACAACGTGCCCTCCTACGTCGAGGGCGACCTGCTCTACGGGTGCGGCACCTCCGACATGAAGTCCGGGGTGGCCGTCCAGCTCCGGCTGGCCGCCACCCTGGCCGAGCCCAACCGGGACCTCACCTTCGTCTTCTACGACTGCGAGGAGGTGGAGGCCCACCGCAACGGCCTCGGCCACCTCGCCGCCCGGCACCCGGACTGGCTGGCCGCCGACTTCGCCGTGCTGATGGAGCCCAGCGGGGCCGCCGTCGAGGGCGGTTGCCAGGGCACCATGCGGATCCAGGTCCGGCTGACCGGGGTGCGCGCCCACGCGGCCCGCGGCTGGCTCGGCGACAACGCCATCCACCACGCCGCCGAGGTGCTCGGCCGGCTCGCCGGGTACGAGCCGCGCCGGGTGGAGATCGACGGCCTGGAGTACCGCGAGGGCCTGAACGCCGTCCGGATCGACGGCGGCGTGGCCGGTAACGTCATCCCCGACGAGTGCGTCGTGACGGTCAACTTCCGCTTCGCGCCGGACCGTAGCGAGGCGGAGGCCGAGAAGCACCTGCGCGAGGTCTTCGACGGCTTCGAGGTGACCGTCACCGACTCCGCCCCCGGCGCCCTCCCCGGGCTCGACCAGCCGGCCGCCCGGGCCTTCCTGGCCGCCACCGGCGGCGTCGCCCGGGCCAAGTTCGGCTGGACCGACGTCGCCCGGTTCAGCGCCTTCGGCATCCCGGCGGTCAACTACGGCCCGGGCGACCCGAACATGGCGCACAAGCGGGACGAGTACTGCTCGCTCGCCGCGATCGCCGAGACCGAGGAGCGACTGCGCGCCTGGCTGACCGACTGAGCCGCCGCGGCCGGCCGGACGGTCCGCCGCCGGCCGGCGCGGCCGCCCGGACCAGCCGGTCCGTCGTCGAACGCCATCTTCCGGTTGCCCAACCGACCTCTCACCGTTGCCTGAAAACCGGGATCGTCGGGCGTAGGGTTTCGTCATGACAGGCACTGGAGACGAGAAGCACTACGGACACGGGCCCGAGCAGGTGGGCGAGCCGCGCCCGAAGAAGGCGTGGCCCGAGAAGCAGAAGGGCCCGGTGCTGGTGCGCCGGGACCAGGTCGGCACCAGCACGACGGACCAGCGCCTGCTGGACACCACCGGCCCGACGGACTGGCTGCACACCGACCCCTGGCGGGTGCTGCGGATCACCTCGGAGTTCGTCGAGGGCTTCGGCGCGCTGGCCGAACTCCCGGCCGCGATCAGCGTCTTCGGCTCCGCCCGGACGCCGGTCGACTCCCCCGAGTACGCGGCGGGCGTGGCGATCGGCCGGGCGCTGGCGGAGGCCGGCTACGCGGTGATCACCGGCGGCGGCCCGGGTGCGATGGAGGCGGCCAACCGCGGCGCCTCGGACGCCGGCGGCCTGAGCGTGGGCCTCGGCATCGAGCTGCCCTTCGAGCAGGGGCTCAACGAGTTCGTCGACCTCGGGCTGAACTTCCGCTACTTCTTCGTCCGCAAGACGATGTTCGTGAAGTACGCGCAGGGCTTCGTGGTGCTGCCCGGCGGCCTCGGCACGCTGGACGAGATGTTCGAGGCACTGACCCTGGTGCAGACGAAGAAGGTCACCCGGTTCCCGGTGATCCTCTTCGGCAGCGAGTACTGGGGCGGCCTCTACGAGTGGCTGAAGAACACCCTGGTCGCGCAGGGCAAGGCGGCCCCGCACGACCTGGAGCTGTTCCACATCACCGACGACATCGACGAGGTCATGAAGATCCTCGCCGACGCACGCCGCCCGGCGAACGAGATCTGAGGGCGGCGGGAGCCGAAGGAGGGGGCGCCCTACGCCAGTCCCCGGCGGGCGACCGCCGGGGGGCGGGTGCCCCGGATCGAGGCGACCATGTCCAGCACCTGCCGGGTCTCGGCCACCTGGTGCGCCCGGTAGATCCGGGCGCCCAGCCAGGCCGAGACCGCCGTGGTCGCCAGCGTGCCGAGCAGCCGCTCGTTCACCGGCCGGTCCAGGGTCTCGCCGACGAAGTCCTTGTTGGAGAGCGAGACCAGCACCGGGAAGCCGGTCGCGGTCATCTCCGGCAGCCGGCGGGTCGCCTCCAGCGAGTGCCGGGTGTTCTTCCCGAAGTCGTGCCCCGGGTCGATGACCACCGCGTCCCGCCGCACGCCCAGCTCCACCGCCCGTTCGGCCAGGCCGACCGTCACCCGCAGGATGTCCGCCATCACGTCCGGGTAGCCGGTGCGGTGCGGCCGGGTCCGCGGTTCGGCGCCGCCCGCGTGGGTGCAGACCAGGCCGGCGTCGTACCGGGCGGCCACCTCGGCCAGCTTCGGATCGACCCCGCCCCAGGCGTCGTTGAGCAGGTCCGCGCCCACCTCGCAGACCGCCTCGCCGACCTCGTGGCGCCAGGTGTCCACGCTGATCACGGCGTCCGGGTGGCGCTTGCGCAGCTCCGCCACGAACGGCACGGTGCGCCGCAGTTCCTCCTCGACGGTCACCTCGTCGCCCGGTCCGGCCTTCACCCCGCCGATGTCCAGGATCGCGGCGCCCTCGGCCATCGCGCGGTCGGCGGCGGCGAACGCGGCCTCGTCCGCGAAGGTGGCGCCCTTGTCGAAGAACGAGTCCGGAGTGCGGTTGACGATGGCCATGATCACCAGCTCGTCGTCACCGAATTCCCGTGGTCCCAGGCGCAGTGCCACCGATGTCTCCTCCACAGCTGCTCCGGGTGCGATGATGGCCCCCGGCCTATCGGGAACCATGCTGTCATGATCGTGAGCCGGGCACTGTTGTCAGCGCCGGCAGGGAAGTCGGGAGGACCGCTCGTGTTCTGGGTGATCGTGGTGGCGATGGCCGTCGTGGTCGGAGGCGCCGCGTTGGTGGCGCTCGGCGGGGGCGGCTCACTGCCGGAGGCGGTGCAGGACCGGATCGCCGCCCGGCTGCCGCAGGACCGTCCGCTGAGCCGGGACGACGTGGACGGCATCCGGCTGCCGATGGCCGTGCGCGGCTACCGGATGGACGAGGTGGACGACGTCCTGGACCGTCTCGGTGCCGAACTCGCCTACCGGGACTCGCGGATCGCCGAGCTGGAGGCCGCCGGCGCGGTCCGCGGCGCCGTCGAGGCCACCGGCCCGGACGCCGGGGCCGAACCGCTGCCCGGGCTGGAGGAGTTCGCGCAGGTGGTGGAGCCCGTCAGCACGCTGACCAAGGGCCCGGAGGGTGCGAAGCCGGCGGCGGACCAGTGACCGAGGCCGGTGCGGCGCTCGGCGCGGACGGCCTGCGCCGCTGCGGCTGGGGCGACTCGGCGGACGACTACCGGCTCTACCACGACACCGAGTGGGGCCGCCCGGTCCACGGCGACGACGCGCTGTTCGAGCGGGTCTGCCTGGAGGCCTTCCAGTCCGGCCTCTCCTGGATCACCATCCTGCGCCGCCGTGAGGGCTTCCGGGCCGCGTTCGAGGGCTTCGCGATCGACAAGGTCGCCGAGTTCGGCCCCGCGGACGTCGAGCGGCTGCTCGGCGACGCGGGCATCATCCGCAACCGGGCCAAGATCGAGGCGTCGATCGCCAACGCGAAGGTCGCCCGCGACCTCGACGGCGGCCTGGACGCGCTGATCTGGCAGTACGCCGGTGCGCCGGACCGGCCGGCCCCCCGCACCCTGGCGGAGGTCCCGGCCGTCACGCCCGAGTCGACGGCGCTGGCGAAGGCGCTCAAGAAGGCGGGCTTCCGCTTCGTCGGCCCGACCACCGCGTACGCGCTGATGCAGGCCTGCGGCCTGGTCGACGACCACCTTGCGGACTGCCACGTCCGGAGCGCCCTGCGGGCCGTCTAGGCCCGCCCGGGCCCCGGGAGGACCCCGCCGGACCCCGCCCGGGCCCGCACGGCCCGGGCGGTGCCCCACCGGGCCTCAGCGGCCCAGGTACGTCGGCTTCTCCTTGGCGATGAACGCGCGGACCGCGATCCGGTGGTCCTCGCTGTCGCCGGCCAGGGTCTGCAGCTCGTCCTCCTTGTCGAGCAGCTCGTCCAGGGAGTGCGAGGCGCCGTACGCGAGCGACTCCTTGATGGTGCCGTACGCGACCGTCGGGCCCTCGGCCAGCTCCTTGGCGAAGACCCGGGCGGTGGCGGCCAGCTCGGCGGCCGGGACGACCTTGGTGGCCAGGCCCAGCTCCATCGCCTCGGTGGCCTTCACCGTGCGCGGCAGCATCAGCAGCTCGGTGGCCTTGGCGTGCCCGACCAGCCGGGGCAGCGTCCAGGAGGCACCCGAGTCGGCGGTCAGCGCGATCCCGGCGAAGGCCGTGTTGAAGCCGGCCGTGTCCGCGACGATCCGGAAGTCGCAGGCGAAGGCCAGCGAGGCGCCCGCGCCCGCCGCGACGCCGCCGACCGCCGCCACCGTCGGCTTGCGCATCCCCGCCAGCGCCCGCACCAGCGGGTTGTAGTGCTCGGAGACGGTCTTCAGCGCGCCCTCACCGGTCTCCTCGGCCCGCTTGAGCAGGCCCAGGTGCTCCTTGAGGTCCTGCCCGACGCAGAACGCCCGCTCACCGGCGCCGGTGAGCAGCACCGCCCGCACCGCCCGGTCCTCGGCGGCGGCGGTCATGGTGTCGCGCAGGGCCACCTTGGTGGCGGTGTCCAGCGCGTTCATCGCCCCGGGGCGGTTGATGGTGATGACGGCGAGGCCGCCGTCCAGCTCGTACAGCACGGAATCGGACATGGGCGAGGGGCTCCCTTGCGATCGGCACAGCTCGGTCGTGTGTCAGGATGCCGGAGCGTGCGGCCGGGTGGGGAGTGTGAGGTATCGCACCTTTCGGCGGCGCGCCGACCGCCGCCGCGCCGGGGCTTATGGCAGGAAATGTGGCGCTTGGAGCCGGTCCGGCCGTGGTTGCGCCGAGAGTGATGTTGGTCATCAGGCCGTGGCATGCGGGATAATGGCTTCCGATCAATGCGTTCGATACCGGCGGTGGACGGACTGCCGGTGCGTAGCTGAGCGGTTGCAGGAAGGGGAACGAGCATGGCGGCCATGAAGCCGCGGACGGGTGACGGCCCGCTCGAAGTCACCAAAGAGGGGCGGGGCATCATCATGCGCGTTCCGCTCGAAGGCGGCGGACGCCTTGTGGTGGAGCTCACGCCTGACGAGGCCGACGCCCTGGGCGAGGCCCTGAAGAAGGCCTGCGGCTGACCGCAGCGGGTGCTCCCCATCTCCTGGAGATGTGCCGCCGGGCCCGGGTACGACACTACGTCGGCCCGGGCTCTGTGGTTCCCGGGCGGCCGCCGTCGGGCCGCCGTCGGGGCGCCGGCCCGGTCAGCGCTTCACGGCGCAGAGCAGCCCGTCCGACACCGGCAGCAGCGCCGGCAGCAGGGCCTCGCTCTCCCGGACGTCCCGGACCAGGTCGCGCACCGCGTGGGTCTGCGGGTCCTGCTGGTCCGGCTCGGCCAGCCGGCCCTCCTGGAAGACGCCCTCGAAGCAGACCATCCCGCCCGGCCGCAGCAGCCGCAGCGACTCCGCCAGGTACTCCCGGGACTCCGCCGGGTCCCCGTCGCAGAAGACCAGGTCGTACTGGCCGTCCGCGAGCCGCGGCAGCACGTCCAGGGCCCGGCCCGGTATGAAACGGGACCGGTTCGCCGCGAACCCGGCCGCGTGGTACGCCTCCCGGGCCAGCTGCTGGCGCACCGGTTCGGTGTCGACGGTGGTGAGCACCCCGTCCGGGCGCATCCCGCGCAGCAGATAGACGCCGGAGACGCCCGTCCCGGTGCCGATCTCGGCCACCGCCTTGGCGTCCAGGGCGGCCGCCAGCAGCCGCAGACAGGCCCCGCCGCCCGGTCCGATCGCCCTGATACCGGTGCGCGCGGACTGTGCCCGGGCGTAGGTGAGCACCGCGTCCTCGCCGACGAAGGTGTCGGAGAGGGCCACGCGCGCGGGCCCGAACTCGCTGATGGCTGCCTCTTTCGGAGCCCCGGGCGATGGCCCGGTGCCGAGCGGAAGTCGATATTTCCTGGCACAGATTACTGGCCGACCGGGAACCGCGTACGGCGGCGGGCCGTTGCTGAGGAAGGGACCGGTCGACGGATACCCCCGCGATACCCCCCCGGGCACTTTTATCCGGGCTTGACGGGCGAGGTGGATATGGTGGTGGCCCTGCTGGGCAGAAGAGCCAACCGAGGAGGTGTGGCCGAGGGCGACGTCCCTGTGCGGCGGCACTCCCGCGGCACCGCGTCAGCCCGTACGCCGAAGCCCGTGATGAACCAGTCTGCGCACTCCACCCTGGACCAGCCGGTCGCCGCGACGCCGGCCGCCGGTACCACCGAGGCACCCGCCGCCCTCGCGAGCTTCGCCGAGGGTCCCGACGCGCAGACCTGGACTCCGCCCTCCTGGGAGGAGATCGTCGAGGCGCACAGCGCCCGCGTCTACCGCCTCGCCTACCGCCTGACGGGGAATCAGCACGACGCCGAGGACCTCACCCAGGAGGTCTTCGTCCGGGTGTTCCGTTCGTTGTCGACCTACACCCCCGGCACGTTCGAGGGCTGGTTGCACCGGATCACCACCAACCTGTTCCTGGACATGGTCCGCCGGCGCCAGCGGATCCGCTTCGACGCGCTCGGCGACGACGCGGCCGAGCGCCTGGCCAGCCGCGAGCCCAGCCCGGCCCAGCACTTCAGCGACACCCACTTCGACGCCGACGTCCAGCAGGCGCTGGACACCCTCGCCCCGGAGTTCCGGGCCGCCGTGGTGCTCTGCGACATCGAGGGCCTCTCCTACGAGGAGATCGCGGCGACGCTGGGCGTCAAGCTCGGCACCGTCCGCAGCCGGATCCACCGCGGCCGCTCGCACCTGCGCGCCGCGCTGAAGCACCGCGCCCCCGGCGCGGCCCCGGGCCGCGAGCGCCGGGGCGGCTCCGAGGAGCCGGTACCGGTGCCGGTCGGCGCCGCCGCGGGTGAGGCCACGGTCGCGCCGGGCGGGCGCGGACGGAGGCGATCGTGAGCGGAACCGGCCGGTCGGGACCGGGTCGGCCGGACGCTCCCGGCAAGGCCGCCCCCTGGCGCGGCGGCTGGCCCCAGCTGGGCCGGCGCGGCCACGAGGACGGCGCCGAGGACCCGCTGCCGCCCGTTCCGGCCCTGCCGGGTGAGGCGTCGCTGCGCGCGGTCGCCGTCCGGCCCGCCGAACCCGCCGCCGAGGAGCACCACCTCGGGGAGCGGCTCTCCGCCTTCGTCGACGGCGAACTCGGCCACGACTCCCGCGACCGCGTCCAGGCCCATCTGGCGACCTGCCCGCAGTGCCTCGCCGAGGCCGACGAGGGCCGCGCCGTGAAGCACCTGCTGACCCGGACCGGCACCCCCGGCCCGTCCTCGGCGCTGATGTCCCGGCTGATGGCCGTCGGCACGCTCCAGGACGAGGACGCTCCCGCCGAGCGGCCGCGCCGGGACGACGACGACCTGCCCGGCGGCGGCCTGCCCGCGGCCTGGGGGTCCCCCCGGCCGGAGGCCGGCGGCACGCTCGGCGGCAGCCGGCTGAACGGCGGCTCCTTCGGCCGTGGCGCGGGCGCCTTCGGTGCGGGCGCGCTCGGCGCCGACGCACCGGTGCCCGGTGTCGACCCCCGCGCGTTCGGGCGCGGGAGCTCGGTGCTGCGCCCGCTGATGGGCCGGCGCTCCGGCCGTCCCGAGGCCTCCGCGGTGCCGCGCCCGGCCGCGGCCGCCACCGGCCCCGTGGTGACCCGGCAGGCTCCGCCGCGCGGGCGCCGCTTCGTCTTCGCCGCCGCCGGGGCCTTCTCGGTCGCCGCGGTGACGCTGGGCGGGGTCGGTGGCTTCGCCGCGCAGAGCGACGATCAGCACGGCACCTCGGTGAGCCCGGCCGGCAACCCCGGCCGCGGCGGCGGGTACGCCCCGATGAAGGCCCAGGTCCCGGTGGACTTCCCGGTCCGCCCGGTGGCGGCCACCCGCAGCGCGACCCCGCAGCAGATCGTGCCGGACCGGACCCCGAGCTCGGGCCTCGCCGGGCTGCACCAGGAGAACCGGTAGCGCGGACCGGCCACCGCGGCCATGGCCATCGACGGCTCTTCACCACGGCTTCATCACACTGTGGGGTCCGGATCCGACGGTGGCCATTACGCTGTAGGAACCCGTTGTCCGACGAGCTGAGGGAGCTTAGGTGTTCAGCGACGTAGGCGGACTGGAGATCCTGACTCTGGTCATCATGGCCATCGTGATTTTCGGTCCGGACAAGCTGCCGAAGCTGATCCAGGACACCATGGGCTTCATCAAGAAGGTCCGCTCCTTCGCCGACTCGGCCAAGGAGGACATCCGCAGCGAGCTGGGCCCGGAGTTCAAGGACTTCGAGTTCGAGGACCTCCACCCCAAGACCTTCGTCCGCAAGCAGCTCATGGGCGGCCAGGACGATCCGCTGGGCCTCAAGGAGATGCGGGACAGCCTGGACATCCGCTCGGTGCTGGACGACAAGCCCGCCGCCGCCGTGAACGGCCACGGGCGCGCCGGCACGGTCAGCATGGACAAGTCCGCCGCGGTGGCCCCGGCCTCCGCCGGCGCCGCGCTCCAGCCCGGCGAGCGCCCTCCGTTCGACCCCGACGCCACCTGATCCCGCGTCGCTCCGACGGCGCCACCGCCCCGCCCGGCCGCACGGCTGAGCGGGGCGGCGGCATGTGCGCCGCTATTGTGCTGAATGTTCCCGCTGTGCCGTCGGTCACTTCCGGTCGGTTCCGGCCCGAAGGCACCCGGCGGGAACGCCGCGGTACGCCACCATGGGAGCGCACCACGGCAGGAGATCTGCGTTGAGGAGGCCCGGGATGGACGCGACGAGTCATGCGGTGGGGACGGCGACGGCCGACGGCCCGACGGTCGGCGGACAGGCCGGCCCGGCCGACCCACTGGTCCCCTACCTGTCGGCGGACTTCCCCTGGTACGGCCTGGACGACGGCTGGACCGGCCGCCGCTACCTGATCCAGGCCGGCGCCGGCGGCCCGCGCGGTGGCGCGCCCGGCAGCGTCGACTACGGCACCCTCGGCCACGGTGAGGAGCCGGCCCGGCAGTACGAGCCGCGGGACATGCGCAAGTTCGCCGTGGTCGTCACCGTGGCCCGCCGGGGCAGCCGCCGCAGCGCCGACAACACCGGCACGCTGGAGGCGACCTCGGCCTCCTCCGCCGCCTGGCTGGCCGGCTCCGGCCTGCTCGCCTCCACCTGGCCGGGCCAGCTGGACCGCACGCTGCGCCAGGACTGGCTGGACCAGCAGAGCACCCTCGCCTGGGACCTCGCCGACGACCTGGCCGGCCCCGGCTGGTCCACCCTCAGCCTCCCGGTGAACGGTCTGCCGCAGCCCTTCCGCTACCGCGAGTCCGAGTACGGCTGGGTCCTCGCGGGCGAGGCCCCCGGCGTCCTCCTCGGCGCCTACGGCCGCGGCGTCAGCGCCTACGGCACCGGCTTCTCCACCGTCCCCGACCTGACCGCCTACACCCGCCCGTAGCCCGCCCCGGCCCGCCCCGGGACAGCACGAAGGGCCGGGCGAACCGCCCGGCCCTTCGTGAGGGTCAGAACTTGTTCTTCGGGGTGAGGCCGAGGGAGAGGCCGGAGAGGCCGCGCTGGCGGCCGCCGAGCTTGCCCGCGACGGCGCGCAGGGCGGCGCCGGCGGGGGAGTCGGGCGCGGCGAGCACGACCGGGCGGCCGTCGTCGCCGCCCTCGCGCAGCCGGACGTCGATCGGGATCGAGCCGAGCACCGGCACGTTGGCGCCGACGGTCCTGGTGAGCGCGTCCGCGACGATCTGGCCGCCGCCGGTGCCGAACACGTCGATCATCTCGTCGCAGTGCGGGCAGGGCATGCCGGACATGTTCTCGATCACGCCGACGATCTTCTGGTGCGTCTGCACCGCGATGGTGCCGGCCCGCTCGGCCACCTCGGCGGCGGCCATCTGCGGGGTGGTGACGATCAGGATCTCCGCGTTCGGGACCAGCTGCGCGACCGAGATCGCGATGTCGCCGGTGCCGGGCGGCAGGTCCAGCAGCAGGACGTCGAGGTCGCCCCAGTAGACGTCGGCCAGGAACTGCTGGAGCGCGCGGTGCAGCATCGGGCCGCGCCAGACCACCGGGGCGTTGCCGGGGGTGAACATGCCGATCGAGATGACCTTCACGCCGTTCGCCTGCGGCGGCATGATCATGTCCTGGACCTGGGTGGGCCGGCCCTCGACGCCCAGCATGCGCGGCACGCTGTGGCCGTAGATGTCGGCGTCCACCACGGCGACCTTCAGGCCGTCCGCGGCCATCGCGGCCGCGAGGTTCACCGTCACGGAGGACTTGCCGACGCCGCCCTTGCCGGAGGCGACCGCGTAGACCCGGGTCAGCGTGCCCGGCTTGGCGAACGGGATCTCGCGCTCCGGGGCGCCGCCGCGCAGCAGCTGGGAGAGCTCCTTGCGCTGCTCGTCGCTCATCACGTCGAGCTCGACCTCGACGCCGGTGACGCCGGGGACCGCGCCGACCGCGTCACGCACCCGGGTGACGATGGTGTCACGCATCGGGCAGCCGGAGACGGTGAGGTAGACCGCGACGCGGACCTCGCCGCTCTCGGCGATCTCGACCGATTTCACCATGCCGATCTCGGTGATCGGACGGTTGATCTCCGGGTCGTTCACGGTCGCCAGCGCCTGGCGTACGGACTCCTCCGTGACGCCGGCCGCGACCTCTGTCTCGTTGGCCATGCCTTGATGGTACGGCGCCGGGCGTACCGCTTAACCGGTCGGTAGCGTGCTGCCGGTCACAGCATCCCGGAACTCTCCCGGCGTTCGTCGATCTCCTTGAGCAGGGACTGCAGTTCGGAGCGGACCGCGCCCAGCTCCGAGGCGATGAAAGCCCGGGTGGCGACCTCGCCGAGGCCCTGCCGCAGGGCCGCCACCTCCCGGGTCAGGTACTCGGTGTCGGCGATGTTCCGCTCGCTGCGGGCGCGGTCCTGCTCCATGTTGACGCGGTCCCGGTCGTCCTGGCGGTTCTGCGCCAGCAGGATCAGCGGCGCCGCGTACGAGGCCTGCAGCGAGAGCATCAGGGTGAGGAAGATGAACGGGTAGTCGTCGAAGTGGACGGCGTCCGGCAGCACCGTGTTCCAGCCCACCCAGACGACCACGACGACGGTCATCCAGACGATGAACCGCCCGGTGCCCAGGAAGCGCGCGATCCGCTCGGAGAGCTTGCCGAAGGCCTCCGGGTCGTACGTCGGCAGGGTGATCAGGCCGGGCCTGGTGGTCCGCGGCTGGTCCAGCCGGGAGCGGGAGGCGACGCCGGTGGAGGGCTCGGCGCGGCGCTCGCGGGCGCCCTCCCGGGCGCGCAGTTCGCGCAGCTGGCGCAGTTGGCGCAGCTCGCCCTGGAGACGCTGGCGGGGGGTGTCCTCCCGTCGGCCCTTGCGGTCAGCGTCCACCGGTCAGCACCTCTCGCTCGTCGTCCGGTCCGTGCAGGGCGGCCTCGCGCCAGTCCTCCGGCAGCAGGTGGTCGAGCACGTCGTCGACGGTCACCGCGCCGACCAGGTGGTCCGCCTCGTCGACCACCGGCGCGGCGACCATGTTGTACGTCGCCAGGTAGCTGGTGATCAGGGACAGCGGGGTGTCCGGCGGCAGCGGGTCGAGGTCGTCGTCCACCAGCGAGCCGACCAGGGTGTACGGGGGCTCGCGCAGCAGCCGCTGGAAGTGCACGGTGCCCAGGTACTTGCCGGTCGGCGTCTCGTTCGGCGGGCGGCAGACGAAGATCTGCGCGGCCAGCGCCGGCTTGTTGTCCGCGACCCGGACGCGGGCCAGCGCCTCGGCCACCGTGGCGTCCGGCTCCAGCACGATGGGCTCGGTGGTCATCAGACCGCCGGCGGTGTTCTCCTCGTACCGCAGCAGCCGGCGGACCGGCTCGGCCTCGTCCGGTTCCATCAGCTGGAGCAGCCGCTCGGCCTCGTCGCCGGGCAGCTCGGAGAGCAGGTCGGCGGCGTCGTCCGGGTCCATCGCCTCCAGCACGTCGGCGGCGCGCTCGTCCTTCAGCTTGCCGATGATCTCGACCTGGTCGTCCTCGGGCAGCTCCTCCAGGACGTCCGCGAGCCGCTCGTCGTCGAGCGCGGCGGCCACCTCGGCGCGGCGCTTGGCGGAGAGGTGGTGCATGACGTTGGCGAGGTCGGCGGGGCGCAGCTGGTCGAAGGTGGCGAGCAGGTTGGCGGCGCCCTGGCCCTCCTCGGTGAGGCTGAAGCCGGTGACGTCCTGCCAGTCCAGGGTGAGCGACTCGCCCTTGGCCTTGCGCAGCCGGCCGACCCGGCCGACCTGGACGAAGACCTTGCTGATCTCCCACTCGCGCAGCCGGGTCTGCACCATCGCGACGTCCAGGACGGTGACGTCCTGACCGGTCTTGGTCCAGCTGACGGTGCGGTCCAGCAGCTCGCCGAGCACGAGGGTCTCGGACGGGCGCTGTTCGAAGCGGCGCATGTTGATCACGCCGGTGGTGAGCACCTGGCCGGACTCCAGGCTGGTCACCCTGGTCATCGGCAGGAAGATCCGGCGCCGGCCGATCACCTCGACCACCAGACCGAGCACCCGGGGCGGCCGGCCGCCGAGGCGGAGCGTGACCACCACGTCGCGCACCCGGCCGACCTGGTCGCCGTTCGGGTCGAAGACGGCGATGCCGGAGAGGTGCGAGATGAAGACCCGGCTGCCTGCCCCTGCCATGGACTCCCTCGCTCGCTCGGCGCCCCGAGGAGCACGCGGGCGCGGCCCGCGGCTTGTCGGACCAGCCCCAGGCTACCCGCGCGTCCCGCACCCGGCCCGACGAGCCACGGCGCCGATCCGGCCGTCCGGGGAGGGCCGAGCGGTGGCGCGGCGCGGGCTCAGCGCTTGCGGCGCTTGAACAGCAGCTTCGGGAGGCCGGCCGGTACGGGCTCGCGGGTGGTGGCCGAGGTGGGCAGCGGCGCGGTGGCGTGGGACTCGTCGGGCATGGCGCCCGGGTGTTCGGCGAGCAGGTCCCGCCCGGTGCCGGCCGGCTCCAGCCGGAGCACCCGGCACTCGCGGGCCCAGCGGTCGGCGATGGTGTCGGTGTCGGGCGCGTTCAGCCGCTTGCCCTTGAGCTCCTCGACGGCGCCCAGCCAGGCCTCGCCGTGCGGCTCCGGCTCGACGACGCGGGCCGTCCAGCCGGTGAGCCGGCCGCCCTTGTCCTTGCTGCGGACGGTCACCACCGCGCCGGCCCCGGCGGTCAGGCCGTGCAGCGGCTGCTCGG
This sequence comes from Kitasatospora sp. NPDC028961, assembly GCF_055564815.1. NCBI lineage: Bacteria > Bacillati > Actinomycetota > Actinomycetes > Kitasatosporales > Streptomycetaceae > Kitasatospora > Kitasatospora sp. NPDC028961. The sequence continues at coordinate 31,933 of NZ_JBVHVO010000005.1, forward strand.
CGCCGTCGCCGACCACGACCACCGCGCCGTCGTGCCAGGCGTGCCAGAGCGGGCGGCTGTGCTCCTGGCCGTCCGCGCGCACCCAGAGCAGGCCGGACTTCTTCGCGGCCTCCTCCAGGAGGGCCCGGTCGAGGAAGTCATCGGCGGTGGCGGCTGCGGCGGGCGTACGGTCCATGGCGGACAGCGTACGGCCTGAGCTGTCCACGGGGTGTCTCACCGGTCGGGCGACAGTTCCAAGACGGCCGCACGGGCCTTACCTTAGGAGCCGCCCGACTCCCACCCCGAGCCCGAGGAGCACCGTGCCGACCCGGCCCGAGACCGCAGCCCCCGCCACCGCGTCCGGCCCCGCCGCGCCGCCGCCGCACCCGCTCCCCAGGCTGGACCTGCTGCTGCTCGCCGTCTCGGTCTCCGGCATCTCGCTCTCCGCGCCGCTGATCAGCGCCACCGCCGCGCCCGCCCTGGCGATCGCGTTCTGGCGCAACGTCATGTCGGTCGGCGTACTGGGTCCGTACGCGCTGCTGCGGCACCGGGCCGAGCTGCGCGGGATCGGCCGCCGGGCACTGCTGCTGGCGGCGGCGGCCGGCGCGCTGCTCGCCGTGCACTTCGCGCTCTGGATGCCGAGCCTGCGGATGACCTCGGTGGCCTCGGCGACCGCGCTGGTGACCACCACGCCGCTCTGGACCATCCTGCTGATGCGCCTCGGAGGGGTGCGGGCGCCCCGAGCGGTGTGGATCGGCATGACGGTGGCGTTCGCCGGTGTGCTGGTGCTCACCGGGGTCGACCTCACGCTCTCGCCGCGGGCCCTGCTGGGCGACGCGCTGGCGCTGGGCGCGGGCCTCGCCGCGGCCGGCTACATGCTGCTGGGGGCCGAGGTCCGCCGGACCGTCAGCACCACCGCCTACACCCTGGTCTGCTACGCCACCACGGCGGCCGTCCTGCTGGTGGTCTGCCTGGTGGCCGGGACGCCGATGGCCGGCTGGCCGGCCGGCGTCTGGTGGCAGATCGTGCTGCTGATGGTCACCGCCCAGCTGCTCGGCCACTCGCTCAGCAACCGGGTGGTGCGCACCCTCGGCCCGTCCGTCACCTCCACCGCCATCCTGCTGGAGACGCCGGGCGCCGCGCTGATCGCGGCGCTCTGGCTCGGCCAGTGGCCCCCGGTGGCCGCCTACCCGGCGGTGGTGCTGATCCTGCTGGGCCTGGTCCTGGTCGCCCGGGGCGGCCGGCGGTGACGGCCGGCTACAGCCAGCCGTTGCGGCGGAAGCCGCGGTACATCCCGATGCAGATCAGGACGACGCTGCCGAGCACCATCGGGTAGCCGTACTCGTGGTGCAGCTCCGGCATGTAGTCGAAGTTCATGCCGTAGACGCCGGTGATCATGGTGGGCACGGCGAAGATCGCCGCCCAGGCGGTGATCTTGCGCATGTCCTCGTTCTGCGCGACCGAGACCTGGGCCAGGTTGGCCTGGAGCAGCGAGTTCAGCAGCTCGTCGAAGCCGTGCACCTGCTCGGTGACCCGGGCGAGGTGGTCGGCGACGTCCCGGAAGTACTTCTGGATGTCCGGGTCGACCAGCCGCTGGAGCGGCTCGGAGAGCTGCTGCATGGGCCGCAGCAGCGGCGTCACCGCGCGCTTGAACTCCAGGACCTCGCGCTTGAGCTGGTAGACCCGGCCGACGTCGGTGCCCCGGCCGCCCTTGTTGGAGAAGACGTCGAACTCGATCTCGTCGACGTCCGTCTGGAGCCGGTCGGCGACCAGCAGGTAGTTGTCCACCACGTGGTCGGCGATGGCGTGCAGCACCGCGGAGGGGCCCTTGGCCAGCAGCCCGGAACCGTCCGCGTCGGCCTCCAGCCGGTGCCGCAGCTCCTGCAGCGAACTGTGCCCGCCGTGCCGGACGGTGATGACGAAGTCCCGCCCGGCGAAGACCATCAGCTCGCCGGTCTCGACCACCTCGCTGGTCGGGGTGAGCTGGTCGTGCTCGACGTAGCGGATCGTCTTGAAGACGGCGAACAGCACGTCGTCGTACCGCTCGACCTTGGGCCGCTGGTGCGCGTGGACGGCGTCCTCGACCGCCAGCGGGTGCAGGCCGAAGCGCTGCGCGATGCCCTCGAACTCGGCCTCGGTCGGCTCGTGCAGCCCGATCCAGCTGAACGATGCCGCGCCGTCCGGCAGTTGCTGCGAGGCCTTCACCCGGCGGGCCGCCTCGCGCGGGCTGCAGCTCTCGCCGTGCCGCTTGCCGGCCTGGTACACCGCGCAGTCCACCACCGCGGAGGCGGACTGGCCCGGGTGGATCGAGTCGAACAGGCCGCTCGCGGAACGGCGGCGGTTGGTGCGGACGGCTGCGCGCAGGCTGTTGATCATCGACATGGCAGGCTCCCTGGGCAGGAGCCGCCGCACGGCGGCACGGTGGCGGATGGCCGTGGTGCGACGGCATGGAACACCGGTGGAATGACGCCTGCGGTCGGTCCTCGGCCTTGCTGGGGCTCGCGCTGGAACGACCGGACGCCGGTGAGGGTGCTCTCCCGGCCGGGGCCGACTTCGCCTGGGTCCGTCTCGAGGAACGCGGCTGCCGATCGGCTACTGGTGCCGCTGTTTCAGCCTGCGAGGCGAGGGGTACGGGGAAGGCGTCCGGGCCGGGTAGAGCTGCCGGTACTGCATGGTCGGCTGGTATCCACCGCAACCACCTCCTTCACGCCGCTGCCCCGGAGAGAGGATCCCCGGTGGCCAGTCGCTCACACTAACATCTGACCGGGCATCGTCGCTGCGACGTTCTCCCGGTGGTCCTGCCGGCTCCGCGGCCGCACCGGTTACGCTCACCGGCATGGCGCACGACTTCCCGCTCTTCGGTGACCCCTCCGGCGGCTCCCACGACCCGGCCGGCCTCTCCCGGGAGGCCGTGCTGGCCGCCGTCGAGGCCCGGCTGCTGACCACCTTCGGCGAGCCGAGCGGCCGCGCCGCGGTCACCTTCCTCGGCGCGGACCGGATCGAGGTGCTGCGCTTCGGCCCGGACGCCGAGGGGCTGGTCCGCTACGCCACGCTCGGGATGGCCGCCGCGCCGATGGCGGACCCGACCGCGCCGGTCGCCGACCAGGTCCGCGGCCCCCGCGCCGAACTGCTGCTGACGATCCGTGGGGCCCGCGACACCGTGCTCCGCACCCTGGCCACCTTCGCCGCGACGCCGCAGGTGGAGGGCCTGGTGCTGGCCCCCGGCGGTTCGCTGGACCTCGGCGCCCCGCTCTGGGACGGCGCGCCGTTCACCTCGGTGCTGGCCGCCGAACCGGGCGGTCTGGTGCCCGACCTGGAACTCGACGAGCCGGCCGACCCGGTGCGCTTCCTCCCGCTGCTGCCGATGACGCCCAACGAGGCCGGCTGGAAGCGGGTGCACGGCGCGGCCGCGCTGGAGGAGCGCTGGCTGAAGCACGGCACCGATCTGCGCGACGCCGACCGCCGCGGGGTGCCGCTGGACTGACGTCCGGTCACCGGGGTCCGCAGGGCCCGGTGCCCGCCGCAGCGGGGGCGCGCGCTCCCGCCGGGCCCGGCGGGGTGCTCCCGCACGCCCGCGCGTCCGGCCGGGCGGGCTCAGCCCTCGATGGGCTTCGCGCCGGTGGCCTGGGCCAGCAGCGCCTCGTAGACGCCGGGGTCGGTGGTGTGCTCGCCGAGCCGGACGCTCTTGCGGGTGCCGTGGTAGTCGCTGGAACCGGTGGTCAGCAGGCCGAGGTCGGCGGCCAGTCCGCGCAGCCGGGCCCTGGTGGGTTCGTCGTGGTCGATGTGGTCGACCTCCAGCGCGGCGAGCCCGGCCGCCGCGAGGTCCGCGATCACCTGGTCGGAGACGGTCCGCCCGCGCTTGACCGCGCCCGGGTGGGCGAAGACCGGCACCCCGCCCGCCGCCCGGACCAGCCGGACGGCCTCGGCCGGATCGGTCTCGTGCTTGCGGACGTCCGCCCGGCCGCCGTTGGCCAGCCATTCCGGGGTGAAGGCGTCGGAGACGGTGGCCACCACCCCCGCCTCGACCAGCGCGCTGGCGATGTGCGGCCGGCCGACCGAGCCGGTGCCGGCGATCCGCTGGACCTGCTCCCAGCTGATGTCGGCGCCCAGCGCGCGGCAGCGCTCGACGACGGCCCGCCCGCGGCGGAACCGGTCGGTGCGCACCAGCTCGCGCTCGCCGGCGAAGGCCGGCTCGGCCGGGTCGAAGAGGTAGGCCAGCAGGTGCAGGCTGATGCCGTCCACCGCGCAGGACAGCTCGGCGCCCGGGACGAGGCTCAGCCGGGTGCCGGAGGGCAGCGCGCGGACCGCCTCGGCGGCCTCGGCGTGGCCGGCCACCGTGTCGTGGTCGGTGAGCGCCACCACGTCCAGGCCCGCGGCGGCGGCCGCCGCGACCAGCTCGGCCGGGCTGTCGGTGCCGTCGGACGCGTTGCTGTGGGCGTGCAGGTCGATGCGCACGGGGTCGGCTCCTGGGGTGGGCGGCGGGTGCCGCCCAGGATAGTGCGGGCGCCCGGCGGGCCGTCAGCCCAGCAGCTGGGGGGAGAGCGCGCCGCAGGGCAGCAGGCCCAGCTCGGCGCCGGCCTCGCGCAGATCCGTGAGGACGAGCTCGTCGTACATCACCAGGGCGGACTGCTCGGGCCAGGCGACCGCCCAGAGCCAGAGGCCGCGGGCCTCGCCGACGAACACCGCGCGATCGGCGGGCGCGTCCGGGACGTGGAACATCGGGGTGGGCCGCCCGGCCGCCATCAGCTTGGCGTCGGCGGGCTTGTAGAGCGAGACGGACTCGCCCGGGTCCGGCCCGGACAGGCCCGCGTACCGGGCGCCGAGCCCCACGCCCAGCTCCTCGGCGACCAGCACCAGCTCTCCGAAGCCGCCCAGCGGCGCCGGTCCGGAGCAGGCGACCGCGGTGGCCCGGGCGCCCGAGACGTCGTCGCCGACGTGCGCGATGCCGGTGTAGAGCCAGCCGACCGGGAGCGGCCAGGGCAGCCAGACGGGCACCTGGGAACGGGCGACGGCGACGCCGAGCGCCTCCACGCTCGGGGGCAGCACGGGCTGCATCGGGTGCACCGCTCCGTGCCGGTCGCACTGCCAGGTGTCTGAGAACAGACCGGGGGCGCGGACCCGACCGGCGCACCTCGGGCAGCTAGGCTCGCCCCTCATAGCCGACAACGCTCCTCCCTCCGGACCGCCGCGTCAAGGACGATCACCCGTACGGAGGGCGCGGCGGTACCTGTCGGTGCGGACACCCGTTCGGCGCCGGGCGGGCGCGCTGCGGGCGGTTCCCGCTAGGGAATGTCCAGCGGCGGCCGGTGGCAAACGTCGGTGCCGCTCCGGGTGGGCCGGGCCGGACGAACTGACGCCCCGTCAACGGCGATCGCGGTGACGGGGCGTCAGTCGGGTATCGGAACGTCGGGATCGGACGCTCCCGGCTCTTCGGCGGCGGGTGAGGGCTCCCGGTCGGAGGCGCCGCGCTGGGTCAGACGGTCGGGCACGGACGGATGAGCAGGCGCTCGCCGGTGCGGGCGGCGGCCTGGACGAGTTCGCGGACGGTCTCGGCGTCGGCGATCACGCGGTCGATGGCGGTGCCGTGGGCGTCGTCCAGTCGGACGATCTCGAAGCGCATGGGCCTCTCCTTCTCTTGCCCCGTCGGGCGGGGCGGTCGTGGCTGAGTGGGTATCAGCCCTTTCGCGGTCTGTCGGATCGAACGGTCGACGGTCTGCTGAGGCAAAGGGGCTCCCCCTGCTTGCCAAGTGCGTCTGGTACCTCGTGAACCACTGTCTCGTGGTGCTGCTACCGGGCCGTTGCCCGTCCGTAAAGCCCAGGTTTCGGCGGATTGTCGCCAGCGTAGACCCCGACGATGATTCCCGGACAGAATCAAATATTACCGCAACTAACGACTTTTGTCCTGGGACTTGCCTGGGCGGGGCGCCGGCGCCCCACCCAGGGAAGGTCCGGGCTCAGCCCCAGAAGGCCAGCAGGGCCTCGGCGGTGGCCTCCGGCCGTTCGGCGTTGGGGGAGTGGCCGGCGTCCTCGATCACCACGCGGCGGGCGCCCAGCCGCTCGGCCATCCGGGTCTGCTCCGGCACCGGCCAGGCGTAGTCCCGGACCCCGGAGAGCACCAGGGCGGGCAGCGCGGCCGCGGTCGCGGCCAGCTCGTCCACCCGGTCGGGCGCGGCGATCAGATGGGCGCCGGTGGTGGCGAGCGCCTGCGGCACGTTGGCCACCCAGCGGCGGTGCAGGAACTCCGCGACCTCGGGGGCGGGGCGGCGGGCCCGGTCGCCGCCGGTCTGCTCCGCCTGCTGCTCCATCTGCTGGAGCACCTGCCAGATCTCCTCCAGGCTCATCGACGGCAGCACGCCGATCAGCAGCTTGGTCCGCTCCGCCTCGGCGGGCTCGATCGAGGCCGGCCCGGTGGACATCAGGGTCAGCGAGCTCCACGGCAGCGGACCGTCGGCGGCCGCCGCCAGGACGGCCTCCCGGGCCACCTGGCCGCCGAAGGAGTGGCCGAGCAGGTGGAGCGGCGCGTCGCCCTCGGCGAGCACCGCGGTGAGCGCCCGGACGTCCGCCCCCAGGGCGTCGACCGCGTAGGCGGCCGGATCGTCGGGGCCGCCGCTCTCGTACTGGCCGCGCTGGTCGACCGCGGTCACCCGGTAGCCGGCCGCGGCGAGCGGCTCCAGGAGCGCGATGAAGTCCTCCTTGCTGCCGGTGAACCCGGGCACGAGCAGGGCCGTCCCGCGGACCGCGCCGGCCGGCTCCGCCCGCAGCGCGGCGAACTCCCCGCGCGCCGTCGGCACCCGCAGGGCGCGCGCGCAGCGGGGGAGGGTGAGGAACGGCGGCGTGCTCATGGGCGATCTCCTGCGTGCGCGGGTGCGGTGCGGCGGGGCGACTGGCGCCGGTGACGCCGAGCGTAGCCGGGGGGAAACGCCGCAGGGGGCGACGCCGCCCGGTGGCCGGACGGGGTCGCCCCCTGCGCGTGGTGCGTGACCGGATCAGCTCTCCGGGGCCGCCTCGGGGGCCGCAGCCGCCGGGCGGCGGGTGCGGGCCCGACGACGCGGGGCCGCGGCCTCGGCCGGGGCGTCCGCGCCGGCCTCGGGGGCCGCGGCGGCCTCGGCGACCGGCTCGGTCGTCGTCGCCTTGGCCCGCGAGCGGGTCCGCTTCACGGCCGGCTTCCCCTCGGTCTGCACGGCGGCGGCCGGAGCGGCGGCCTCGGCGACCGCGGCGGGCGCCTCGGTCACCGCGTCGACGGCGGTCTCGCCGGCGGCGGCGCGGGGACGGCGACGGCGGCGGCGCGGGGCCGCGCCCTCGCCCTCGGCACCCTCGACGGCCGGAGCCGCCGGGGCGTCGACCGCGGCGACGGCCTCGGTGGTCGCGTCGAGCACGGCGTCACCCTCGACCGTGGAGCCGCCGCGGGTGCGACGGCGCTCGCGGGCCCGGCGGGCGGGCTTCTCCTCGGCCGCCTCGGCGACGGGGGCGGCGCCCCGGCCGCCACCGGTCCGGCCGCCCTTGGGGGCGCGACCGGGCGCCGAGCGGGCCCCGCGACCGCCGGTCTCGCCGAGGTCCTCGACCTCCTCCGCGCCCAGCCCGGCCCGGGTCCGCTCCGAACGCGGCAGCACGCCGGTGGTGCCCTTGGCGATCTTCAGCAGCTCGAACAGGTGCGGCGAGGTGGAGTAGGTCTCCTCCGGCGCGTTGAACGACAGGTCCAGCGCCTTGTTGATCAGCTGCCAGCGCGGGATGTCGTCCCAGTCGACCAGGGTGACGGCGGTGCCGGAGGCGCCGGCGCGGCCGGTCCGGCCGATCCGGTGCAGGTAGGTCTTCTCGTCCTCGGGGCACTGGTAGTTGACGACGTGCGTCACGCCCTCGACGTCGATGCCGCGGGCCGCGACGTCGGTGCAGACCAGGACGTCGACCTTGCCGTTGCGGAAGGCCCGCAGGGCCTGCTCGCGGGCGCCCTGGCCGAGGTCGCCGTGGACGGCGCCGGCCGCGAAGCCGCGCTGGGTCAGCTGGTCCGCGACGTCGGCCGCGGTGCGCTTGGTGCGGCAGAAGATCATCGCCAGCCCGCGGCCGTCGGCCTGCAGGATGCGCGAGACGAGCTCGACCTTGTCCAGCGAGTGCGCACGGAAGATGTGCTGCTCGGTGTTGGCCACGGTGGTGCCCGTGTCGTCCGGCGCGGCGGCGCGGATGTGGGTCGGCTGGTTCATGTACCGGCGGGCGAGGCTGATGACCTGGCCCGGCATGGTGGCCGAGAACAGCAGCGTCTGCCGCTTGGCCGGCAGCATGGTCAGGATCTTCTCGACGTCGGGCAGGAAGCCCAGGTCGAGCATCTCGTCGGCCTCGTCCAGGACGAGCGAGCGAACCCGCGAGAGGTCCAGCTTCTTCTGCCCGGCCAGGTCCAGCAGGCGGCCCGGGGTGCCGACCACGATGTCGACGCCCTTCTTGAGCGCCTCGACCTGCGGCTCGTAGGCCCGGCCGCCGTAGACGGCGAGCACGCGCACGTTGCGGACCTTGCCGGCGGTCTGCAGGTCGTTGGTGACCTGGGTGCAAAGCTCGCGGGTCGGGACGACGATCAGCGCCTGCGGGGCCTCGTGGAGCTGCTCCTCGGTGCCCCGGCCGGCGTCGACGTCGGCCCGGACGACGACCCGCTCGATCAGCGGGAGGCCGAAACCGAGGGTCTTGCCGGTGCCGGTCTTGGCCTGGCCGATGACGTCGTGGCCGGTCAGCGCGACCGGGAGGGTCATCTCCTGGATGGGGAAGGGGTGGATGATGCCGACGGCCTCCAGGGCCTCGGCGGTCTCCGGGAGGATCCCCAGGTCCCGGAAGGTGGTCTTGATGGGTTCAGCGTTGGTGGACAGGGTGCTGCCTCTTCCGTGTGGAGGGGCCGAGAACGAGCGGCGGGCGGGCAGCCGCGCTGCTGCGTACGGGCCTGGACGGCCCTGGTACAGCTGCGTGGACGCACAACCGCGCCGGTCCCTGCGGCCGGCCGGTCCGCGGGGCCCGGTGAGGGGCGCGGTCACGGCGGCGTCGGGGAGGATTCCCTTGAGGGACCTGCGCGGGACCTTGCGCCGTGCGGCGCGGTCTCGGCGGCCCTCGCTCGGCCACTGATGCGGTGCCAAGGCTTGAAGTCCAAGCCATGGTCGGAGCCGATCGGCTCTCCGACCGGGCATCCGCGTACGTGAGTGCCCGGCTTCCGGTGCGGGCACGTCCTGCCGGACGGTGCCGCTACGAAGCGGGCTTGCCCGGCGCACCGAGACGGCGGTGACACCGTGCGAGCACTACGGACCTCGCTACCACCATACAGTCACGCGACGACTCGAACACGTGACGCGTCTGACATCGCCCGCAGCGGACCGTCGCGCCCGCTCCGCGCCGGGCTCCCCGCGCACCGGTCGCGGAGCGGGCGCCGGGAGCCACCGCGCGTGTGCGGGGGGCCGCGCCGGACTAAGGTGGCAGGTCATGGAGACCCATGGTGAGACGCAGGACGACACGGCCGGCTCGATCGGGGACTGGGCGAGCTGCTCGGCCGATCCGGGCTACCGGGCGGCCGTGCTGGACCTGCTCGGCGCCCTCGCGTACGGCGAGCTGAGCGCCTTCGAGCGGCTCGCCGAGGACGCCAAGCTCGCGCCGGGCCTCGCCGACAAGGCCGAGCTGGCCCGGATGGCCTCCGCCGAGTTCCAGCACTACCAGCGGCTGCACGACCGGCTCGCGGAGGTCGGCGCGGACCCGCAGGAGGCGATGCGGCCGTTCGTCGAGCCGCTGGAGCTGTTCCACCGGATGACGGCGCCCTCGGACTGGCTGGAGGGCCTGGTCAAGGCCTACGTCGGCGACGCGATCGCGACGGACTTCTACCGCGAGGTGGCCGTGCGGCTCGACGACGACACCCGGGACCTGGTCCTCGGCGTGATGTCGGACACCGGGCACGCCCAGTTCGCGGTCGACAAGGTGCGGCAGGCCATCGAGGTCGACCCGCGCTCGGGCGGCCGGCTGGCGCTCTGGGGCCGGCGGCTGATGGGCGAGGCGCTGAGCCAGGCCCAGCGGGTGGTCGCCGAGCGCGACGCGCTCTCCAACCTGCTGGTCGGCGGCGTCCAGGTGCAGGGCTTCGACCTGGTCGAGGTCGGCAAGATGTTCAACCGGATCACCGAGGCGCACACCAAGCGGATGGCCGCGCTGGGGCTCGCCTCCTGAGCTGCCCGGCCGGGCCGGCGGGGCTCAGGCGTGCCGCTGCCGGCGGTGCGCGCCCGCCCGGTGCGGGCGGTGCCGGTGGGCGGGCTGGCGCCCGGCCGCGAGGTCGGGCCGGGCCAGCACCGAGGTGAGCAGTGCCGAGGCGACCGCCGCGATGCCGATGCTGGCCGCCGGGACCCGGCCGTCCAGCGTGAAGTGCGTGATCACCCCGCTGAGCAGGGCCGACACCAGCGCCGTCCCGAGCGTCAGCCCCCGGCCGGCCGGGAAGTACGCCGGCAGGGCCAGCAGCGCGGTGGCCCCGACGATCAGGCCGACGAGGGCGAAGGCGATCGACTCGACCAGCAAGGGTGCCTCCCCGGTGCGGTGGGCGGCTCCGGACGGCCGCACTTGTCGCCGTACCCCGGTCCACCCGGCCGTACACGCAGTGGTGCCCCGTTCCCCGGGCGGGGAACGGGGCACCACGAAGCAGCTCAGAGCGTGCCGAACCCGACCTTGCGGGCGGCCTGCTCGCCGATCTCCACGTACGCCAGGCGCTCGGCCGGGACGATGACGCGGCGGCCGTGCTCGTCGGTCAGCGCGAAGAGCTTCGAGGGGCCCTCCAGCGCCTTGGCGATCGCGCTCTCGACCTCATCGGCGGTCTGCGAGCTCTCGATCACGATCTCGCGCGGCGCGTTCTGCACGCCGATCTTGACCTCCACGACTTCCGTCCCTCCGGGTTGCAGCCAGCCACGCGCGGTCACCGGACCGCCTGGGACAAGCGTTCGTGGTGATCGCGCCGTACGGCTTCACCATAGAGCACCGGATCAGTGCCCTGGCGAAGGTCGGCGGATCACTGGTCGGCGGCCTGCGCCTCGGCGGCCTCGGCGGCGGGGTGCATCGGGAAGCCCTTCAGACCGCGCCAGGCCAGGCTGGCGACCAGCCGGACGGCTTCGTCGCGGGGGATCTCCAGGCCCTGGGAGAGCCAGTAGCGGGCGGTGATCTGGGCCAGGCCGCAGACGCCGGCGGCGAGCAGCTTGGACTCGGCCTCGGGGAGGTCGGTGTCCTCCTGGATGACCTTGCTGACCAGGGTCGCGCTGGCGTCCGAGGCCCGCTCCACCCGCTCGCGGACGGCCGGCTCGTTGGTCAGGTCCGACTCGAAGACCAGCCGGAAGGCACCGGACTCGCTGGAGACGTAGTTGAAGTACGCCTCCATCGTCGCGGCCACCCGGTGCTTGTTGTCGGTGGTCGCCGCGAGCGCCTCGCGGGTCGAGTCGACCAGGGCGTCGCAGTGCTTGTCCAGCAGCGCCAGGTAGAGCTCCAGCTTCCCGGGGAAGTGCTGGTACAGCACCGGCTTGCTGACCCCGGCGCGGTCGGCGATGTCGTCCATGGCGGCCGCGTGGTAGCCCTGCGCGACAAACACCTCCTGGGCGGCACCGAGCAGTTGTTCACGGCGGGCGCTTCGCGGCAGGCGGGCACCGCGCGGGCGCTCCTGCGCCTCCTGGATGGCCGTCACGGCGCTCCTCACTTCACGGGTTGTTCGGGGCTGGCAAGATGACCGATTCTACTTTTCGGTAACCGCGTTCGCGCTTGGCGAGCGTGAGAAAAGCACCGAGCCCCCTTGTCAGGAGCCCACAATACGGCGCTGACCACCGGCGACGGCAGTGGTGCGACAAGAGCTGGGACGGCCCCGGTGCACCCGCGGCTCACTACCATCGTCCACCATGAGCGGCGCCGAGCAGCGGGTACGTACGGAGGCGGGGGATCCCGCGCGGGTCCGGACGGTCGGTGCCGCCGGTGCGGAACTGGCGGTGCACCGGCCCGCCGGCGGGGCCGCCGACGGCCGGGAGCAGGCACTCTTCGTGCACGGACTCGGCGGCTCGGCGGCCAACTGGACGGCGCTGATGGAGCGGCTGGCCGGCCTCGTCGACGGGGAGGCGGTGGACCTGCCCGGCTTCGGGTACTCGGCGCCGCCCGCCGACGGCGACCTCTCCGTGTCCGGGCACGTGCGCGCGGTGACCGGCTACCTGGAGACGACCGGCCGCGGCCCGGTGCACCTCTTCGGGAACTCGCTCGGCGGCGCCGTCGCCGTCCGGCTCGCCGCGCTCCGGCCCGACCTGGTGCGCAGCCTGACGCTGATCTCGCCCGCGCTGCCCGAGCTGCCGCCGCAGCGCACCGCCTGGCCGACCGGGCTGCTCGCGGTGCCCGGCCTGCCCGCCCTGCTGGGCCGGCTGCCGTCGAACGGCCGCAGCCCGGAGGACGCCACCGAGGGCCTGCTGCGGCTGGTCTACGGGGATCCGCGGAGCCTCTCGCCGGCGGCCCGGGCCGAGGCGGTGGCCGAGTACCGGCGGCGGATCGCGGTGCCGCACGCGATGCGGGCGCTGACCGGCTCGGCCCGCGGGATCGTCTCGGCGTACACCGAGCGGGGCGAGCAGGCGCTCTGGCGGCAGGCGGAGCGGGTCACGGCGCCCACGCTGCTGGTGTACGGGCTGCGCGACAAGCTGGTCTCGTACCGCTCGGCGCGACGGGCCTGCGCGGCGTTCGGGGACGCCCGGCTGCTGGTGCTGCCGGACTCCGGGCACGTGGCGATGATGGAGCACCCGGAGCGGGTGGCCCGGGCGGTGCGGGAGCTGCTGGCGCGGGGCTGAGGGGGCGCGGGAGCTGCCGGCGCGGGGCTGAGCGGGGGCGCGGCGCGGCCCCGGCGGGGCGTGGGGACGGACGGGCGGTAACGCCCCGCTCCGGGGCGAGGTCACGCCGGTTCACTCGTTCAGGTGGCAACCAGGCATGTGACCGATGGAGGGCCGGGGCCCGGTCCTACCTTTCTGCTGTCGGACCGAACAGGTGTGGGGGAGTGGCGGCCGCCGGAGGAGCCGGAGGGCGGCCGCACGCAGGGAGCCGGTGGTGCGACCGCCGGCCCGGGCCGCGGTGCTTCCGGCCGACCGGACTCCTCCGCCCGGGCCGCACCCGTGCCCGCACGGGGCGCCCGGGTGCCGATCGAGCCGCTCCAGCCATCCGTCGTCCCGTTCTGTTCTGGAGGTCTCCCGTGCGCGTTGCACTGCTCACCGAGGGTGCCCGTCCGCACCCCGGACACGGCGTCGGCGGCTGGTGCGCCCGGCTGGTGGAGGGTCTCGCCGAGCACGACTTCGAGCTGTTCGTCCTGGCCGGCGCGGCCGGTTCGGGCATCGCCGAGAGCCCGCGGGGGCGCTGGCTGGGGGTGCACGAGCTGGCGCTGTGGGGGCGCCGCCCGGCCGGCCGGCTGCCCGGCGCGCTGCGCGGACGCCAGTACGCCCGGGCGTACGAGGAACTGGTCCGGGCCCTGGTGATGCCGGGCGAGCGGGCCTCGTTCGGGGCGGGGCTGTACCGGCTGGCGGCGCTCGCCCGGGAGGACGGCGGCCTGTCCGCGTTCCTGGCCTCCGCCGCCGCCCGGCGCACCCTGGAGCGGGTCTGGCGCTCGCCCGGCGCCGACACCTCGGCCGGGCAACCGCTGGTCCGTGACGTGCTGGTCGCGGCGGACCTGCTGGAGCAGTGCCTGCGCCCGCTCTCGGCCCCCTGGTACGGCGCCGGGCCGGGCGGCCTCGGCTCGGCCGACCTCTGCCACGTGGTCGGCGGCGGTCCGGCGGCGCTGCCGGCGCTGGTGGCCAAGCGGCTGCACGGGGTGCCGTTCGTGGTCACCGAGCACGGGCTGCACCTGCGCGAGCAGTACCTCGGCTACCGCGAGGCGCCCTACCGCTGGCCGGTCCGGGCCCTGCTGCTCTCCTTCTTCCGCTCGCTCACCGAGGAGACGTACCGGCAGGCCGCGATACTGACCCCCGGCAGCGCCCACGACCAGCGGTGGCAGCGCCGCTGCGGCGCCGACCCGGCGCGGACCAGGGTGGTCCACGAGGGCACCCCGGCGGTGGCCCGGGCCGCGGCCGGCCCGGAGCCGGCCGCGCCGACGCTGGCCTGGGCGGGCGCGCTGGAGCCGGGCCGGGACACCGAGCTGATGCTGCACGCCTTCGCGCGGGTCCGCGCCGAGCTGCCCGCGGCCCGGCTGGTGGTCCACGGCGAGGAGGCCGTCCCGGGCTACCGGGCGCACTGCGAGGCGGTGGCCGACCGGCTGGGGGTGGCCGGGGCGGTGGAGTTCGCCGGGCGGCCCGACCCGGTGGCGGCGGCCTGGGAGAGCGGCACGGTGGTGGTCTTCTCGGCGCTCTCGCAGCGCGGCCCCCGGCTGCTGGCCGACGCGATGCTGAGCGGCCGGGCGGTGGTCTCGACGGACGTCGGGGTGGCCCGGGAGGTGGTGGGCCCGACCGGACTGCTCGTCCCGCCGCGCGACCCGCGGGCACTGGCGGGCGCCTGTCTGGCCCTGCTGCGCGACCCGGAGCGGCGGGCCCGGCTGGGGCTGGCGGGCCGGTTGCGGGCGCAGGAACGCTTCGCCGTGGAACCGGTGATCGGCGCGTTCCGGGAGATCTACCTGGAGCTGGTCTCGCAGTGGCCGGGCTTCCCGACGGCCCGGTCCGGTGGTGCGGCCGCCGAGCGGCCCCGTCCGTTCGCCCGGCCCGCCGAGTACTGGCTGGCCGACCGCCGGGACGGCGCCGGCACCGGGCAGCCGGTCGGCGAGGGGCAGGGCGCGGACGAGGGCGCGGGCGAGGCGTCCGAGCGGCCCGGCGCACTCGCGGAGGCCCTCTGATGGCCGGCGGCGCCCCGGTCGCCGGGAGCGGCCCGGCCACGGGGCCCGGAGTCTTCGGCGATCCGGTCCGGGAGGTGATGGCGGAGCACCGGGAGCTCTGCGAGCGGGCCGTCGATCCGCTGGAGATCGCCGCCGGGCTGGAGGAGGCGGGCTGCGGGCCGGAGACGGCCGCGCGCTGCCGGCACGCCGATCTGTTCTCGCTCGCCGACGAGCTGTACGCCCGGGTGCCGCGCCGTCCGCCGCCGGACCCGGCGGCGGCGGACGGCCACCGGCCGCGCCGGTGGGGTGCGGCGCTCCGGGCGGCGGCGCTGGCCGCGCCACCGGTCGGGGCGGCCGTCGGGGCGGCCGGGCGGTGGCCGGTGCTGCTGCCGGCCGCCGCCGTGCTCGCGCTGGGGTCGGCGGTGTCCGCCTCCGACCGGGCCGGCCGGGCCGCGGCCGGCGCCCCGGCCGTCGACCCGCCGGACGCCGGGCTCGGACCGGCCGCCGGGGGCCCCGGCCCCCGGGCCCGGCGGTGGCGGCCGGCCGGGCTGGGCCACGGGTGCGGGGTGGCCGCCCTGCTGCTGCTCCCGCTGGCCGGGGTCGGCGCCGGGTTCGGGGCGTCCGGCACCGGGGACACCCGGGCGACGGCCGCGCTGGTGCTGGCCGCGGCGCTGTCGGCCGGGTCGGCCGAGTGGGCGGCGCGGTGGTTCCGGCACATCGCCCGCGGCCACCTGCGCGTGGCGGGCACCCTCGCGGAGTTCCGGGCCCGGATGCGGCCGGTCCTGCCGGTGGCCGTCGCCCTGCACCTGGCCGTCCTCGCGGTCCTGACCTTCGCCGCCCTCGCGGTGCTGACGGCCGTGGCGCCCCGGCCCGGGCCGGCCCCCGGCGGCGGACTGCCGCACCTGGTGGCCGAGCGGGCCGACCCCGCCCAGTGGGCGGCGCAGGGTGTGCTCGGGCTGCTGCTGGTGCTGCCCGCGCTGCTGGCCCGGTCCGGCCGGACCGCCGCCGCCGCGCTGGGCGCGCTCGCCGGGCCGGCCGCCGTCGCGGCGCCGCTCCTCCTGGGCCGCTCCGCGCCGACGGCCTGGCTGCTCGGCGGCGGCGCGGTCGCGCTCGCCCTGCTGGCGTACGCCTGGCCGGTGCTCGACCGGGCCGACACGCACCGCTGAGCCCGGCCCCACCGAACCGTTCGACCTCCCGTTGTTCACTCTGTCCGCCAGGTCGTACCCGACCTCGCTTCGTGGAAGGACACCCCCGATGAGGGTGCTGCTGCTGGGCGCCGACGGCTTTATCGGCCGCCGGGTCACCGATCGTCTGCTCGTGGACCAGGAGTTGCAGGTGACGGTGCTCGGCCGGCGCGACTCGGCCGACATCCGCTTCGACCTGACCACCGGGAGTCCGGGCGCGCTCGCCCGGTTCCTGGACGCGGTCGCGCCCCAGGTGGTGATCAACTGCGCGGGCGCCACCTACGGCAGCTCGCGGACGCTGATCCGGGCGAACACGCTGGCCGTCGCCACGGTCTGCGAGGCGATCCGGCGCAGCCGGGAGCCGGCCCGGCTGGTGCACGTCGGCTCGGCGGCCGAGTACGGGCCGGTGCCGGGCGGGGTCCCGGTCTCGGAGGGCGCCGAGCCGCGTCCGGTCGGCCCGTACGGGGTCTCCAAGCTCGCCGGGACGGAGCTGGTGCTGGCCTCCGGGCTGGACGCGGCGGTGCTCCGGGTGTTCGACGTGGTGGGGCCGGGGGCGCCGACGGCCTCGCTGTTCGGGCGGCTCGCCGAGGGGCTGCGCCGGGCGCTGGAGCGCGAGGAGTCGCAGGTGCGGATGCCGGACCTGTCCGGATACCGGGATTTCGTCGACGTCCGGGACGTCGCCCGGGCGATCCAGGCGGCGGCGGTGTCGGCGGCCACCGGGGTGATCAACATCGGCAGCGGGCACGCCGTCCGGGCCCGCGAGGCGGCCCAGCTGCTGGTCCGGGCCTCGGGCTTCGAAGGGGCGATCGTGGAGGAGAACCGGCCGGTCCTGCTCCCCGCGCAGGCCGGCGGGCCGGTCGAGCACGTCGACCGGCACGCGGACCGGCACGCGGACCGGCACGTCGACCGGCACGCGGGCCAGCACGGCGGCCCGTACCACCGGCCCGCGGAGGCACGGCCGACCGAGGGGCGGGGCCCGGCGGGCGAGCCGGTGCCGTGGCGCCAGGCGGACGTGCGGACCGCCCGGGACCGTCTCGGCTGGCGGACACAGGTGCCGCTGGAGGAGTCGCTGGGCGACGTCTGGCTGGAGACGGCCTGCCGGGTCTGACCCGCCGGCACGTGGGTGCCCGGGTGCGCGACGGCCCCGCTGAGGCGGGCCGCGGCGCTCCCGGGCGCCCGCCGTCCGCCGCCCCGGGCGGCTCCGGCGGGCGGTCCCAGCATCCGAGGCCGGCTGTCTCGCCCCTCGGACGAGCTGTCTCGGAATACCGGGGCGGCATGACACTGTTGGCCTAGCTGAGCCACCGCGGTGGCGGAGCGTGAAGCCACTAGAGGTCGGCCCCTGGCCACCTGAACCGACGACCATCGGAGTCCCCGTGTCGCTGCCACCCCTGGTCGAGCCGGCCGCCGAGCTCACCGTCGACGAGGTCCGCAGGTACTCCCGCCACCTGATCATCCCCGACGTGGGCATGGCCGGGCAGAAGCGGCTGAAGAACGCCAAGGTGCTGTGCGTCGGCGCCGGCGGCCTGGGCTCGCCCGCGCTGATGTACCTCGCCGCCGCCGGCGTGGGCACGCTCGGCATCGTCGAGTTCGACGTGGTGGACGAGTCCAACCTGCAGCGGCAGATCATCCACGGCCAGTCGGACATCGGCCGCTCCAAGGGCGAGTCGGCGCGGGACTCGGTCAAGGAGATCAACCCCTACGTGGACGTGATCCTCCACGAGGAGCGCCTCGACAACGACAACGTGATGGAGATCTTCTCCGGCTACGACCTGATCGTCGACGGCACCGACAACTTCGCCACCCGGTACCTGGTGAACGACGCCGCGGTGCTGCTCGGCAAGCCCTACGTGTGGGGCTCGATCTACCGCTTCGACGGCCAGGCCAGCGTGTTCTGGGCCGAGCACGGCCCGTGCTACCGCTGCCTCTACCCCGAGGCCCCGCCGGCGGGCATGGTCCCGTCCTGCGCCGAGGGCGGCGTGCTGGGCGTGCTCTGCGCGTCCATCGGCTCGATCCAGGTCACCGAGGCGATCAAGCTGCTGGCCGGTGTCGGCGAGCCGCTGGTCGGCCGACTGATGATCTACGACGCCCTGGAGATGAACTACCGCCAGGTGAAGGTCCGCAAGGACCCGAACTGCGCGCTCTGCGGCGAGAACCCGACGGTCACCGAGCTGATCGACTACGAGGCCTTCTGCGGCGTCGTGTCGGAGGAGGCCCAGGCCGCCGCCGCCGGTTCGACGATCACCTCGAAGCAGCTCAAGCAGTGGCAGGACGACAAGGAGGACATCTTCCTGATCGACGTCCGCGAGCCCGGCGAGTACGAGATCGTCAACATCCCCGGCGCGGTGCTGATCCCGAAGAACGAGTTCCTGATGGGCAACGCGCTGGAGTCGCTGCCGCAGGACCGGAAGATCGTGCTGCACTGCAAGTCGGGCGTCCGCTCGGCCGAGGTGCTGGCCGTGGTGAAGGCGGCCGGGTTCTCCAACGCCGTCCACCTCGGCGGCGGCGTGCTCGGCTGGGTGAACCAGGTCGAGCCGCACAAGCCGGTCTACTAGCAGACGCCGGAAGGGCCCGCCGGAGCGATCCGGCGGGCCCTTCCCGCGTACCGGGAGCCCTACAGGGCGCCCTTGCGCTGGAGCATGTTGTAGGAGATCCAGCCGGGCAGGACGGGCAGCCAGAAGGTGAGCGCCCGGTAGAGGAAGACCGCCGGGGTGGCGATCGTCGGGGGCACGTCGGCGACGGTGAGCGCACCGATCAGGGCGACCTCGACCGGGCCGATGCCGCCGGGGGTGGGGATGGCCGAGCCGGCCGCGTTGGCGGTCAGGAAGACCACCGCGACCGCCGAGAAGCTGATGCTGCCGCCGAAGGCCTGCACCGAGGCGTCCAGGCAGGCGGTGAAGGAGAGCGTCAGCAGCAGGATCCCGCCGAAGCCGGTGACCAGCTTGCTGGGCGTCTGCATCAGGTCGAGCATCCGCGGCACCACGCCGAAGAACAGCGAGCGCAGCCGGTTCAGCACGAACCGCCGCAGCGGCGAGACGGCCGCGACCACCAGGGCGAGCACGGCGGCGGTCAGCACGCCGATGATCACCGCGCGGGAGGCCGAGAGGTCCCCGTTGGTCTGGCTGCCGGTGATCAGGCCGAAGCTGAACAGCAGCAGCAGGTGCCCGGCCAGGCCGGCCAGCTGGGAGGCGCCGACCGAGGCGACCGCCTGCCCGGAGCGGATCCCGGCCTTCTGCAGGTAGCGGGTGTTCAGCGCGATGCCGCCGATCGCGGCCGGCGCCACCAGCTTGACGAAGGAGCCGGCCAGCTGGGCCGCCACGGTGCGGCGGAACGGCAGCTTCTCCGGGACGAAGCCGGTCAGGCTCATCGAGGCGGCGACGTAGCTGAACGCGGCGGCGGCGAGCGCCACGGCCGCCCAGGCCCAGTTCATCTGGGAGAGCTTGAGCTGGGCCGGCTTGATGGTGGTCAGCGCGAGGTAGGCGGCGAAGGTGAGCGCGATCACCATGATCAGGCTCTTCGGCTTCAGCCGCTCCAGCTTGGCCGTCTCGGTCGGCGCCTCGGGGGCGATCTGGAGGATCTGGCCGCGGATCCGGCTGAGCAGGTCCTCCCCGGCGACCGCGATGTCCTCCTCGGCCTGCTGCTGGGTGCGCTCGCCGGCGGCGACCTGCTCCAGCGCCTGGGCCCGGGCGGCGGTCTTGCGCTCCTTGCTGAGCTTCTTCAGGTCGACCCTGGTGGAGCGGCTCAACCCGACCGGCTGCAGCAGCGGCAGCGCCTGCGCGACCCGCTCGGCGCCGAGGACGGCGTTGGCGGTCGCGACCGCCCGCTCCGGGCCGATCCGCAGGGCGAAGGTGGTGAGCAGCTGGGCGACGTCGATGCGCAGCGTCAGATCGGTGGCGGCGATGTCGCCGCCGGAGAGGTTGACCAGGCAGGCCGCCTTCTCGTCGACCACCAGCAGCGACTCGCCGGTCAGCCGGCGGTGCGCGATCCGGCGCTCGTGCAGGGCGGCGACGGACTCCCAGAGCGAGGCCATCACCCGGTCGGTGACCTCCTCGTCCGAGAGGTCGTCCAGGATGCGGCCCTCGACGTTCTCGTAGACCAGGATCGCGGCGTCCGGGCCCAGCTCGGAGGTGGCCACCAGCTGCGGCGAGTGGGCGCCCGAGGCGGCGGCCGCGTAGGCGATCAGCGCCTCCTGCTCCAGCGCCTGGCGCAGCGACTGCGGGCTGCGGCGGACGGCCACCGAGCGCAGCCGCAGCCGCCGCCAGGCGCGGTAGAAGAAGCCGGAGGCCTGCTGCTCGCGGTCGATGATGTGGACGTCCAGCGGCGGGCCGCTCTGCTGGCCGACGTAGTAGCGGCGGGTGCCGCCGGGGGCGTCGGGGGCGCGGTGGGCGCTGGCCGGGGTGAAGCCGACCTTGCGCAGGCCGATCATCAGGTGCTGGCCGGTGGGCCGGATGTTGGGCGAGCCGATCGCGTACAGCGTGCCGTACGCGACGGACCAGCCGATCAGCACGGTGAGCAGCAGGGACAGCGGGGTGGTGTAGCCGCCGAGCAGCTCGGTGAGCCCGCTGAAGACCACCACCACCCAGAGGGCGACCCGCCAGCGCGGCCGGCTCGACATGCCGACCGCGGTCATGTAGGCGATCACCGGCGCCAGATAGCCGTGCACCGGGTCGGTGAGGGTGCCGTTGCTGTCCATCGGCAGCCGGGTGAGGGCGTCCCGGATGTGTTCGGAGGCGCCTTCGGCCACCCACCAGTCGATGCCCAGCGAGACGCCGTAGGAGAGCACCGAGGCGAGGACGCCGTCGGCGACCCGCAGGCCGTCGCGTTTGATCAGGCGCTCGACCGCGAAGGCGAGCGGGACGGCGAGCACCGCGACGCTGGAGACCAGGCCGGTGATGGTGGCGAGCACCGGGGAGAAGCGCGGCGCGTTGGAGGCGATGTCCAGCTCGATGCCGGTGGTGGTCGAGGTCGCCACCCCGGCCAGGACGAACACGGCGACTATGCCGAGGACGCCGGCCAGGAAGCGGATCAGGTCCGACGGGCGGTGCGCGCGGGCGGCGAGCAGCGGTTCGTCGACGTCCAGGTAGGGGGTGTCGTCCAGCGGGTCGTACCCCTCGTACTCCGCGTGCTCCTGCGGCCGCTCCTGTCCCTCGGGTACCAGGAAGGGCTCCTCGGGTACCGGGGGCGGCTCCTGGGGTACCGGGGACGGCTCGGGGACGGCGGGCGGCTCGGGCTGCTGGGCCGGGACGCCGGCCGGGGCCGGTCCGGGCGCCCCGGCCCCGGGGACGGCCCCGGGTTCGGTCGGCTGCGGGGTCTTGATCGTCCGGTCCTTGATCAGGGAGACTTCGGGTGTCGGCGTGGCGGCGGGCTCTCCACCGGGGCCTGCGGGCATGGTGTCGGAAGACTCGTCGGAGTCCTCGCCCTCGCCCACGTCAGCCGTCCCGGTCATCTGGTCTTGTCCTCGTATCACCACTCACCGCCCCGAAGATGGTGGCATGCCGCGGCGCCCCGTGCTGGACAGGGGCCGGATCGGGCGCGGCGGATCATGCGTACCGTGCCGCGCGCCGGGGCCGGTGAGGAAGAATGCCGCAGGTGACGGACGCTACCGACGACGCCGGACCGGGCGGCCTGCCGCCCTTCGCCGAACTGGTTCTCGACCTGACCGAGCGGATTCCACCCGGCCGGGTGATGACCTACGGGGACGTTGCCGAGTACCTCGGTCAGGGCGGCCCCCGCCAGGTCGGCCGGGTGATGGCCCTGTACGGCGGCTCGGTGCCCTGGTGGCGGGTGGTCCGCGCGGACGGCCGGTTCCTGCCCGGACACGAGTACCGCGCCCTCGCCCGGTACGGCGAGGAGGGCACCCCGCTGCGCGAACTCGCCGACCCGCCCCGGGTCGACCTGAAGCGGGCCCGCTGGGACGGCCGGTAGCGCCGAACCGGGTGCGAGGACGGGAATGACGGGGCAGGATCGTAGGCTCGATACGGACGGGCCCCGCCGCGGGCCCGTCCGCCGTTGCCCGAAGCACGACCCCCAGGACGTCCGTGAGCTCCCCCTACCGTCTGGTGCGCAGCCCCCTCGCGCTCCCCGCCCCGCCCGTGCTGGACGACTACCAGCGCGCCGTGGTGGAGCACGCGGGCGGCCCGCTGCTGGTGCTCGCCGGGCCCGGGACCGGCAAGACCACCACGCTGGTGGAGGCCGTCGCCCGGCGGATCGAGCGCGGCACCGACCCCGAGCGGATCCTGGTGCTGACCTTCAGCCGCAAGGCCGCGATGGAACTGCGCGACCGGATGTCCGGCCGGCTCGGGGCCTCCGCCCCCGCCCCGCAGGCCACCACCTTCCACTCCTTCTGCTACGCGCTGCTCCGGGCCCACCAGGACCCTCAGGACTACGCCGAGCCGCTGCGGCTGCTCTCCGGCCCCGAGCAGGACGTCATGGTCCGCGAGCTGCTGGCCGGCGGCGCCGAGGACGCCCGCGGGGGCCGGGGCCGGATCGACTGGCCGCTCGACCTCCGGGCCTGCCTGACCACCCGCGGCTTCGCCGACGAGGTCCGCGCCGTGCTCGCCCGCAGCCGGGAGCTAGGCCTCGGCGAGGCCGAGCTGCGGCGGTTCGCCGAGGGCGTGCAGCGCCCCGACTGGGCGGCCGCCGCCCACTTCCTGGCCGACTACCTGGACGTCCTGGACCTGCGCGGGGTGCTCGACTACGCCGAGCTGGTCCACCGCGCGGTGCTGCTGGCCGAGCGCCCCGAGGTGGGCGAGCGGCTGCGGCAGCGCTACGAGGTGGTCTTCGTCGACGAGTACCAGGACACCGACCCCTCGCAGGTCCGGCTGCTGCGCCAGCTCGCCGGCGGCGGGCGGGAGCTGGTCGCCGTCGGGGATCCGGACCAGTCGATCTACGCGTTCCGCGGCGCCGACATCAACGGCATCCTGGAGTTCCCGCAGACCTTCCGGCAGGCCGGTGGCGGCCCGGCCGAGGTCAAGGTGCTGCGGGTCTCCCGCCGCTCCGGCGCCGTACTGCTCGCCGCCTCCCGCGAGCTGGCCCGGCGGATGCCGATGGGCCGGCTGCCGGCCGACAAGCTCGCCCAGCACCGGGCCCTGCTGCCGTCCCGCGAGGGCGGCCGGGTCGAGGTGTACACCTACCCGACCCCGGGCACCGAGCTGGACTCGATCGCCGACCTGCTGCGCCGCGCCCACCTGGAGGACGGCGTGCCGTGGGGCGAGATGGCCGTCCTGGTCCGGGCCGGCGGCCGGTCCATCCCCGGGGTGCGGCGGGCGCTCGGCGCGGCCGGCGTCCCGCTGGAGATCGACGGTGACGACCTGCCGCTGCGCGAGGAGCCCGCCGTCGCCCAGCTGCTGCTCGCCCTGCGGGTCTGCGCCGAGCAGGCCGCCCGGGACAAGCACGATCGCGCCGCCGGCCCCGACCCGCTCACCACCGAGCTCGCGCACACCCTGCTCACCGGCCCGCTCGGCGGCCTGGACGGCTCCGACCTGCGCCGCCTCGGCCGCGCCCTGCGCGAGGAGGAGCGCGCCGCGCTGCGCGCCGACGGCCGGGCGGCGGCCGTGCCCCGCGCGGCCGAGGAGCTGATCCGCGAGGCCCTCGCCGAGCCCGAGCGGCTGATCGCCCTCGACCCCTCGCACGCCCGGCGCGCCCGCGACCTCGGCACCCTGCTGCGCAAGGTCCGCGAGCGGCTGGCCGGCGGCTGCACCGCGGAGGACGCGCTCTGGGAGCTCTGGGACGGCAGCCGGCGCTGGCGCGAGCGCCTGGAGCGGGCGGCGCTGCGCGGCGGCGCCGCCGGCCGCAACGCCGACCGGGACCTCGACGCGCTCTGCGCCCTGTTCGAGACCGCCGCCCGCGCCGAGGAGCAGGTCACCGGCCACCGCAGCGCCCTCGACCTGCTCGCCGAGCTGGAGGCCCAGGACATCGCGGCCGACACCCTCACCGTGCGGGCCGTCCGCCCGGACGCCGTCCGGCTGATGACCGCGCACCGCTCCAAGGGCCTGGAGTGGCGGGTGGTCGTGGTGGCCGGCGTCCAGGACGGCCTCTGGCCCGACCTGCGCCGCCGCGGCTCGCTGCTGGAGGCCGACCGGATCGGCCGCGACGGCCTGGCCGAGCCGCTCTCCCCGGCCGCCCTGCTCGGCGAGGAGCGCCGGCTCTTCTACGTCGCCGCCACCCGCGCCAAGGAGCGGCTGATCGTCACCGCCGTCAAGGCCCCCGCCGACGACGGCGACGAGCCGTCCCGCTTCCTGCGCGAGCTCTACCGCGAGGACGTCGACCCGCGGACCGGCAAGGTGCTGCGCCGCACCCCGCCGGTCACCGTCGAGGACGTCACCCACCGCCCGCGCCGCCCGCTGTCCGTCCCCGCGCTGGTCGCCGAGCTGCGCGCGGTCACCGTCGACCCGGCCCGGTCGCCCGAGCTGCGCCGCGCCGCCGCCGAGCGGCTCGCCACCCTGGCGCTGGCCGCCGACGAGGACGGCCTGCCGCTGGTGCCGGCCGCCCACCCGGACCGCTGGTGGGGCCTGGACGACGCCACCGCCGCCCCCGAGCCGCTGCGCAGCGCCGATCTGCCGGTCCGGCTCTCCGGCAGCGGCCTGGAGCAGCTGGAGAACTGCTCGCTGCAGTGGTTCCTGGACAAGGAGGTCAAGGCGCGCGGCGCCGGTTCGGCCGCCCAGGGCTTCGGCAACGTGGTGCACGCCCTCGCCGACGAGGTCGGCTCCGGCCGCACCCCCGCCGACCTCGCCGTGCTGATGGAGCGGCTGGACACGGTCTGGGACGCGCTGGCCTTCGACGCGCCCTGGAAGTCCCAGCAGGAGAAGACCGAGGCCCGGGCCGCCCTGGAGCGCTTCCTGAACTGGCACGTCCTGCAACGCGGCCGCGACGTGGTCGCCACCGAGCACGGCTTCGACGTCACGCTGGACGTCGGCGGCGTCTCGGTGCGGATCCGCGGCTCGATGGACCGGGTGGAGAAGGACGACGCCGGGCGGGCCTACGTGGTGGACTTCAAGACCGGCAAGGAGGCGCCGACCGACAAGTCGCTGCCCGAGCACAAGCAGCTCGCGGTCTACCAGCTCGCCGTCCGGGCCGGGGCGCTCAACGAGCTGCCCGGGTTCGAGGGCCGGGTCCCCGACTCCGGCGGGGCCGAGCTGGTGCAGCTGCGCAAGCCCGACAAGGGCGCCCCGGAGGCGCCCAAGGTGCAGCGCCAGGACCCGCCGGACGGCGAGCCGTGGATCGAGAACCTGCTGGCCGACGCCGCCGGGCGGGTCCTCGCCGAGCGCTTCGTGCCGCGGACCGGCGGCGGCTGCGACCGCTGCACCTTCCGTCGCAGCTGCTCGGCCCAGCGTGACGGCGCCCAGGTGGTGGAGTGAGCGCCGCGGTGTGGGGGTGGCCACAGCGGGCCGGGCGAGGGGCCCGGACTGTCGGCGGTGCCCGTTAACGTTGCGGGGTGACCGCCGCGCTCAGCCACCCCGACCAGCTCAAGGAGCTGCTGGGCATCCCGTTCAACCGGGAGCAGATGGCGGCCATCGGCGCCCCGCTGGAGCCGGCCGTGATCGTCGCCGGGGCGGGCTCCGGGAAGACCACGGTGATGGCCGCCCGGGTGGTCTGGCTGGTCGGGTCCGGGGCCGTCCGCCCGGAGGAGGTGCTCGGCCTCACCTTCACCAACAAGGCCGCCGGGGAGCTCGCCGAACGCGTCCGCGCGGCCCTGCGGCTCGGCGGCGTGGCCGAACCGGACGAGGAGGCGCTCGGCGAGCCGGAGATCTCCACCTACCACGCCTTCGCCGGCCGCCTGCTCAAGGAGCACGGCCTGCGGATCGGCATCGAGCCGGACGTCCGGCTGCTCGCCGACGCCACCCGCTTCCAGCTCGCCGCCAAGGTGCTGCGCACCGCGCGCGGTCCCTTCCCGGCGCTCACCGGGACCTTCAGCAACCTGGTCGCCGACCTGACCGCGCTGGACGGCGAGCTCGCCGAGCACCTGGTCGAGCCGGACGCGCTGCGCGCCTTCGACGAGGAGCTGCTCGACACCCTCGCCACCGTCCGGCTCGGCAACGACGACCTGCGGGCCGTGCCGGTCACCGCCCGGGCCCGGCTGGAGCTGCTGCGCCTGGTCGAGGAGTACCGGCGGCGCAAGGCCGCGGCCGGGCTGATGGACTTCGGCGACCAGATAGCCGCCGCCGCCCGGCTCGCGCAGCAGCGCCCCGAGGTCGGCGAGCTGCTCCGGGCCCAGTACCGGGTGGTGCTGCTCGACGAGTACCAGGACACCTCGGTGGCGCAGCGGCTGATGCTGGCCGGCCTGTACGGCGCCGGCCCCGAGGGGCGGGGCACCGGCCACCCCGTCACCGCCGTCGGCGACCCCTGCCAGGCGATCTACGGCTGGCGCGGCGCCTCGGTCGCCAACCTGGACGACTTCCCCCGGCACTTCCCGAAGGCCGACGGCTCCGGGGCGGCCCGGTACTCGCTCAGCGAGAACCGCCGTAGCGGCGGGCGGCTGCTCGCCTTCGCCAACGAGCTGGCCGAACCGCTGCGCGCGATGCACGAGGGCGTCGAGGCGCTGCGCCCGGCTCCCGGCGCCGAGCAGGAGGGCTACGTCCGGGCCGCGCTGCTGCCCACCCACGCGCAGGAGATCGACTGGCTGGCCGACTCGATCGCCCACCTGGTCCGCACCGGGACCGCCCCGGGCCGGATCGCCGTGCTCTGCCGGGGCGGCGCGGCCTTCCCCGACATCCACGCGGCGCTGGTCGCCCGGGAGGTGCCGGTCGAGGTGGTCGGACTCGGCGGCCTGCTGCAACTGCCCGAGGTGGCCGACCTGGTGGCCACCTGCGAGGTGCTGCAGGACCCGACCGCCAACGCGGCGCTGGTCCGGCTGCTGATCGGCCCGCGCTGGCGGATCGGCCCGCGCGACCTCGCCCTGCTCGGCCGGCGCGCCGCCGAACTGGTGCGCACCGCCCGGCCGGAGGGCGTCGAGGCGCTGGCCGCGGCCGTCGCCGAGGCCGATCCGACCGAGGTGGTCTCGCTGGCCGACGCGCTGGAGACCTTCCTGGACCCGGCGTCCGGCGGGGACGGCGACCGGTCCGACGAGCTGCCGTTCTCCGCGGAGGCCAGGCCGCGCTTCGCCCGGCTCGCCCGGGAGCTGCGCGAGCTGCGCCGCTCGCTCGCCGAGCCGCTGATGGACGTGCTGCACCGGGTGCTCGCGGTCACCGGCCTGGAGGTCGAACTCGCGGCCTCCCCCCAGGCCCTGGCCGCCCGCCGCCGGGAGACCCTGCACGCCTTCCTGGACGTCGCGGCCGGCTTCGCGGACCTGGACGGCGACCCGGGCCTGTCGGCGTTCCTCGGCTTCCTGCGCGCCGCCCAGGAGTACGAGCGCGGGCTGGACAGCAGCCTGCCCGGCGGGGAGGACACCGTGAAGGTCCTCACCGCGCACAAGTCCAAGGGCCTGGAGTGGGACGTCGTGGCCGTTCCCGGGCTGGTCAGGGGCGCCTTCCCGTCCTCGACCACGCGCGAGCGCTGGACCAGCGTCAAGCGGGTGCTGCCGCACGCCCTGCGCGGCGACGCGGCCACCCTGCCCGATGTGCGCGGCGGGTGGAACAGCAAGTCCATGGCCGCCTTCAAGGCGGCGCTCGCCGAGCACTCGGGCACCGAGGAACTGCGCCTCGGCTACGTCGCCTTCACCCGGCCGCGGTCGCTGCTGCTGGCCTCCGGGCACTGGTGGGGCCCCAGCCAGAAGACCGTGCGCGGCCCGTCCGCCTTCCTGGAGCGGCTGCGGACGCACTGCGAGCGGCCCGGCGCGGGCGAGCTCGAACACTGGGCCGAGCAGCCGCCCAAGGGCGCCGAGAACCCGGCGCTGGCCGCGCCCGTCGAGCGCCCCTGGCCGCTGCCGCTGGATCCGGCGGCCCAGCACGCCCGCCGCCGGGTCGCCGAGGTGGTGCACCGCCGCCTCGCCGGCCTGCCCGCCCCCGAACCGGAGCCGATGGCCGCCGAGGACCGCCGCCAGGTCGAGTCCTGGGACCGCGACCTCACCGCGCTGGTCGGCGAGTTGGAGCGGTCCCGGCGCAGCGTCCGGGAGGTGCCGCTGCCCGCCGCGCTGTCCGCCACCCAGCTCCAGCGGCTGGCCGCCGATCCGGACGGCTTCGCGCACGACCTGGCCCGCCCGATGCCCCGGCCGCCGCAGCCGGCCGCCCGCCGGGGCACCCGGTTCCACGCCTGGGTGCAGTCCCGGATCGAGCCGCTGCTGCTGATCGAGCCGGGCGCGCTGCCGGGCGCGGACGACGACGGCATCGAGGACGAGCAGGACCTGGAGCGGCTCAAGGAGGCGTTCCTGCGCACGCCCTACGCGAACCGGACGCCCTACCGGGTCGAGGCGCCGTTCCAGTTGGTGCTGGCGGGCCGGGTGGTGCGCGGCCGGATCGATGCGGTCTACCGGGAAGATGACGGCCGGTCGGAATTCGGCGGCGCGTCACGCTACGAAGTGGTGGACTGGAAGACGCACCGCGAGGAGACCGCCGATCCGCTCCAGCTCGCGGTCTACCGGGTCGCCTGGGCCGAACAGTTGGGAGTTCCGCCGGAGCAGGTCACGGCGTCCTTCCTGTACGTCCGCAGCGGTCGGGTCGAACAACCCGCAGGACTTCCCGACCGAAAAGAGTTGGAACGGCTCCTGATCGGGAACAGTGAAGAATGAGTCACGCAGAGCATTCAAGTCATCACGGCAGCGGGCGAAACCTGTGCGTAGTGCACGTTTCGTGCCTATTGTGGGGTCGGTAACCGGTCAACCCCTGTGCTCCGGCCGCCAGCGAGGCCCGCATTCCCCAACCCTCAGTCATCACCGCGGGTGCCCACGGGGCACCGGCGTCTTCTGCTGGAGAGACCGAAGTTGAGCGCGACCGGATGGATGAGAGAGCGGTTCGCCGGGCCGGCCCCGGGGACCGCTCCGGGCTCGACCGGCACCTGGCCGAGGACGGCGCTCGCGCTGCCGTTCATCGGCATGGCGCTGGTCGTGGCCCTCGACTACGTCAGCAACACCGAGGTGACGGTCGAGCCGGCCCTCACCGCCGTTCCCGCGCTGGCCGCCGTGGTCAGCCGGCGTACCTGGTACCCGCTCGCCATCGGCCTCTGCACCGAGGCCGTGGCCTTCCTGATGGCCGCCAGCAGCGACTCGCTCGGCGAGTCCGTGCACAGCGCCACCGTCTTCGCCGTCGTGCTGGTCGCCGCGATCGGCTGGGTCAGCGCCACCCTGCGGCTGCGCCAGGAGAAGGCGCTGGCCGACGCCCAGCTGGTCGCCTCGATCGCCCGCCGGGTGCTGCTGCGGCCGGTTCCCGAGCGGGTCGGCACCGTCCGGGCCGCCGTCCACTACGAGGCCGCCGCCGCGCACGCCAGGATCGGCGGCGACCTCTACGAGGTGGTCAACACCCGGCACGGGGTCCGGGCCGTGGTCGGCGACGTCCGGGGCAAGGGGCTCGGCGCGGTGGAGACCGCCGCCGCCGTGCTCGGCGCCTTCCGGGAGGCCGCCCACCAGGAGCCCGCGCTGGACCGGGTGGCGGGCTGGCTCGCGGTGAGCCTCGACCGGGCCCTGCACGAGAACGAGCACCCCGGCGTGGAGGAGGAGTTCGTCACCCTGGTGCTGATCGGGGTCCGGCCCGACGGCACCGCCGAGATCGTCAACTGCGGCCACCCGTCGCCGCTGCTGCTGCGGGGCACCGAGCCGGTCCGGCCGCTGGAGCTCGCCGAGACGGTGCCCCCGCTCGGCGTCCTCGACCCGGTCGACGTCCGGCCGCCGGTGCACGAGGTCCCGCTGCGGCAGGGGGACCGCGTCCTGCTGTTCACCGACGGAGTCATCGAGGCCCGGGACCGGGCCGGCGTCTTCTACCCGCTCGCCGAGCGGCTGCCGCACTGCGCGGACGGCCACCCGGTGGACGTCCTGCGACGCCTGCACCAGGACGTGGTCCGCCACGTCGGCCGCCAGCTCGGCGACGACGCGGCGATGCTGCTGCTCCAGTACGACCCGCTCGGGCCGGAGCCGCACCTGCCGCACCAGAACGGGCAGCTGACGCACCCCCGGAGCTGACCGCCCGGCACCGGGCGGCCCGGCCGGACCGCCTACAGGCCGACCTCCACCACCAGCGGGCGGTGGTCCGACACCACCGCCCGCGGGGCGGCCGCCGGGCCGACCGCGGTGCGCGGCACGCCCACCGCGAGCACGTGGTCGAACTGCACGGCTGGCCGGTGCGAGGGGTAGGTGGGCGTGCGGGCCAGGTCGTACCAGCCCTGGAGCCGCGCCCGCGGCTCGCGCACCCGCCGCCGGCGCGGCTCGACCAGGGCCGGCCGGGCCCGCCGGGCCGCCCGCAGTTCGCGCACCCGCGCCCGGGGCGCCGTCCGGTCCAGCGCGGTGGCCCCGCCCAGTACCGTCCGGGGCACCGCGCCGATCAGGTTGAAGTCCCCCAGGACCAGGTAGGGCTGCGGCAGGTCGGCGATCCAGCGCCGGATCCCCGCCAGCTGCGCCATGTTCCAGCCGGGCACGAACGACAGGTGCGCCGCCACCACGGTGAACGGCCCGTGCTCGCCCTCCAGTACGGCCGCCAGCGCGGCCCGCGGCTCGTCCGGGACGGGCGTGAGCCCGCGCCGGCCGGCCACCCGCAGCGGCAGCCCGAACGGGGCCGGGGCGAACCGCCGGGCCCGCCAGTGCCGCACCGGCAGCCGGGTCAGCAGTGCGGTGCCGTACGACGGCGGCGCGTCGTCGCCGACCTCGTTCGGCCCGTACACCTGGAGTCCGGCGGGGCCGGCGGGCTCCGGCACCCAGCCCGCGACCGGCGCCGGGCGCCCGTGCAGCGCGGCGGCGAACCGCCAGTCCGCGGCGCCCATCGCCTTGGCGGCGACGGCGGCCTGGTCGGTGCCGCCGGAGCGGGCCTGGTAGCGGTCCACCTCCTGGAGGGCGAGCACGTCGGCGTCCAGCGCGGCCACCGCCTCCGCCAACGGTCCACCGGCGTCGGCGGGGTAGGGCCGCGGAGCACCGTCCGGGGCGAGCGGCTGACCGTGCAACAGATTGAAGGTGGCGATGCGCAACTGGCTCACACCGCACGACGGTACCCGCTCACCGGGAGGGGGCGCCGCTTGAGCCCGCCGGGCATACCGGGTATACATACTCGGTATGTCCATCCGTCACGGTCTGCTCGCCCTGCTCGACCAGGGCCCGCGCTACGGCTACCAGCTGCGCACCGAGTTCGAGGCGCGCACCGGTGCCACCTGGCCGCTCAACGTCGGCCAGGTCTACACCACCCTGTCCCGCCTGGAGCGCGACGGCCTGGTCGAGCCCGCGGGGGAGGACGAGGAGGGGCACCAGTTCTACGCGGTCACCGAAGCAGGACGCGCGGAGCTGCGCACCTGGTTCGACACCCCGGTGCCGCGGACCAGCCCGCCGCGCGACGAGCTGGCGATCAAGCTGGCCATGGCGGTCACCGTCCCCGGGGTGGACGTGCCCGCCGTCGTCCAGGGCCAGCGCCGCCACAGCATCAAGGCGCTCCAGGACTACACCCGGCTCAAGGCCCGCGCGCTGACCGGCGAGGCCCGCCCCGGCGGCGCCGGCCCGTCGGCCGCCCCCGGCGCCGACCTCGCCTGGCTGCTCGTCCTCGAACAGCTGATCTTCCAGACCGAGGCCGAGATCCGCTGGCTCGACCACTGCGAGACCCGCCTCGCCCAGCACGCCGAGATCGAACAGGCCCGGGCCGCCGAGGCCCGCGCCGCCGAGCCCGAGGTCGTCCGGCGCGGGCGGCGCCGCACCCGGGCCTGAACCCCGTACGGACTTCACGAACCACGGCCCGGCCGCCATCCGCGACCCCGGGCCCAGAACAGCAGGGGGAAGTGTGATCCACACCGATCCGAGCAGGCTCGGCACCGAACCGGTGCTGCACCTGGACAACGTCACCCGGGTGCACGGCCAGGGCGCGGCCGAGGTGCACGCGCTGCGCGGCGTGGACCTCCGGGTGCACCCCGGCGAGTTCGTCGCCGTGATGGGGCCCTCCGGCTCCGGCAAGTCGACCCTGCTGACGCTCGCCGGGGGGCTGGACACCCCGAGCAGCGGTCGGGTCCTGGTCGAGGGCACCGCCCTGGGCGGCCTCAACCGCAAGAAGCTGGCCGAGGTCCGCCGCCGTTCGGTCGGCTACGTGTTCCAGGACTACAACCTGATCCCGGCCCTCACCGCGGCCGAGAACGTCTCGCTGCCGCGCGAGCTCGACGGTCTCTCCGGCCGCGCCGCCCGCCGCGAGGCGATGACCGCGCTGGAGGAGCTCGGCATCCCCGAGCTCGCCGACCGCTTCCCCGACGACATGTCCGGCGGGCAGCAGCAGCGCGTCGCCATCGCCCGCGCGCTGATCGGCGACCGCCGGCTCGTCCTCGCCGACGAGCCCACCGGCGCCCTCGACTCCACCACCGGAGAGTCCGTCCTCGCCGTGCTGCGCGCCCGCTGCGACGCCGGCGCCGCCGCGATGATGGTCACCCACGAGGCCCGGCACGCCGCCTGGGCCGACCGCGTGGTCTTCCTCCGCGACGGCCGCATGGTCGACGAGAGCATCAGCCAGGACGCCGGCACCCTGCTGGTCTCCGCGGCCACCAACGCGAAGGGCCCGGTGGCGCAGTGAGGTTCAGCGCCTGGCGGGTCGCCCTGCGGATCGCCCGACGGGACGCCCTGCGCGCCAAGGGCCGCAGCGCGCTCGTGGTCGCCATGGTCGCGCTGCCCGTGCTCGGCGTCACCGGCGCCGACGTGTTCTTCCGCAGCGCCGAACTCGACCCCGTCGAGCGGATCGTCCGCACCATGGGCCAGTCCGACGCCGAGATCCACCTGGTCGACCGCGGCTCGATCATCCTGCAGGCACCGGACCCGGACCAGCCCTTCGACCTCACCGGCGCCGACGAGGCCAAGGTGGAGAACGGCCGGCCCCAGTACACGCCCGAACAGCGCCGCAGCCTCGACACCGAGCCGGCCGAACTGGTCAAGCAGCTGGTCCCGGCCGGCACCACGCTCGTCCCGCTGCGCGAGGGCCCGTTCGTCCCCACCAGCACCGTGCAGGGCCTGCTCAGCGTGCGGACCGCCGAGGCCGACCTGAACGACCCGGTCTGGAAGGGCCGGATCGACGTGGTCGAGGGCCGCGCCCCGAGCGCCGGCCACGAGGTCGCCGTCACCCGGGACTTCCTCGACCGCTCCGGCCTCAGGATCGGCGACCGCACCTCCCCGCGCGGTCTGGAGGCCACCCCCTTCACCATCACGGCCGTCGCCGAGTACCCCGGTGACCTGCGGGCCACCGGGCTGATCGCCCGCCCCGGCGCGCTGGTCGACCCGCTGATGAAGCTGCCCGGCGCCGACAAGGGCCTCGGCCGCTCCGCGCTGGGGGAGAGCGCCCGCTGGCTGGTCAAGCTCCCGGCCGGGGCCGCGATCGACTGGCCCAAGGTGACCGAGTTCAACAAGTACGGCTTCACCGTCGCCTCCCGCAGCGTGCTGCTCGACCCGCCGGCCCGTTCCGAGGTGCCGCTCTACGCCCAGAAGGGCCAGAGCAGCGGCGGTACCCCCTACCTCGACCGGACCTCCGTCGTCATCCTCGCCACCGTGGTCGGCATGGCGCTGCTGGAGATCGTGCTCCTCGCGGGCCCCGCCTTCGCCGTCGGCGCCAGGCGCTCCCGGCGCCAGCTCGGGCTGCTCGCCGCCGGCGGCGGTAACCGGGCCGACGTCCGCGCGGTCGTCCTCGGCGGCGGGGTCGTGCTCGGAGTCACCGGCGCCGCCCTCGGTCTGGCCGTCGGCGTCGGCCTGGTCGCGGTGCTGCGCACCCAGGCCGAGAACTACGCCGGCGAGCGGTTCGGCCACTTCGACCTCCAGCCGCTCGACCTGCTCGGCGTCCTGGGCATCGGCCTGGTCACCGGTCTGCTCGCGGCCGTCGTCCCGGCCGTCCAGGCCTCCCGGCAGGACGTCGTCGCCGCGCTGACCGGCCGTGACTCGCTCAAGCCGCCGAGCCGCAAGCTCGCGCTGCTCGGCCTGCTGATGGTGGGCGGCGGCGCCGCGCTCGCCCTGCTCGGCGCGACCAGCGGCTTCGGCAACCGCAGTACGGCCGTGCTCGGCGGCTCGATGATCGCCGAACTCGGCATGGTCGCCCTGACGCCCTACCTGGTCGGCCTGTTCGGGCGGATCGGCCGCTGGCTGCCGCTCGGCCCCCGGCTCGCGCTGCGCGACTCGGTCCGCCACCGCGGACGCACCGCCCCCGCCGTCGCGGCGGTGATGGCCGCCGTCGCCGGCTCGGTCGCCGTCGGCATCTACACCGCCAGCAGCCATGAGGAGCACCGCCGGGAGTACGTCGCCGCCGCGCCGGCCGGCGCGGTCACGGTGAGCAGCGGCTGGGGCTCGGCCGCCGACGGAAAGCTG
Organism: Kitasatospora sp. NPDC028961; assembly: GCF_055564815.1. Classification (NCBI taxonomy): domain Bacteria; kingdom Bacillati; phylum Actinomycetota; class Actinomycetes; order Kitasatosporales; family Streptomycetaceae; genus Kitasatospora; species Kitasatospora sp. NPDC028961. The sequence continues at coordinate 66,266 of NZ_JBVHVO010000005.1, forward strand.
CTGCCCCAGCTGCGCGGCGCCGTCGAGAGCAACATCCCCGACCTCGGCCGGCGCGCCGACGTACAGGAGGTCGGCCTCAAGGGCGACTGCGACCGGACGCACGGCAACTGCGGCTACGTCACCACCGAGCTGCCGAAGGAGCTGCGCTGCCCGCTGTTCGACAAGGGCAGCGAGGCCATCGCCCCGGCCGAGGCCGAGCGGCTCCGCAAGGAGGACGCGCGCTGCAGGGCGAACCACTCCTACCGGGTCAACCCGTTCGGCATGGTGGCCGCCGGGGACGCCACCCTGCTGCGCAACCTGTTCGGTGTGGACGACCCGGCCGCCAGCCAGGCGCTGGCCGCCGGCAAGGCCGTCGTGTTCGACGCCGACTACGTCAAGGACGGCAAGCTCGTCGTGAGCGTGACGGAGCCGGCCGAGGAGCAGTCGAACAAGCTGAACGCCTCGCCCGTGCACGACACGCCCAGCCACGAGATCGCCGTCGACGCGGTGCTGTTCCGCGCCGTCGTCCCGACCGGTGGCCAGGCCCTGGTGAGCCCGGAGACCGCCGGCCGGCTCGGGCTGGGCACCCATGACGCCGGCTCGGTCTGGCTGCCCGCCAAGGCGCCGTCCGACAGCGCCGAGCAGAAGGCGACGGCGGCGATCGACAAGCTCGCCGACGGCACCCAGTTCGGGGTCGAGCGCGGCTTCCGGTCCAACGACGACCTGGTCAGCCTCGGTCTGACGGGCTTCGCCGCCCTGGTCGCGCTCGGCGCCGCCGGCATCGCCACCGGGCTCGCCGCCGCCGACTCGCAGCGCGACCTGACCACCCTCGCGGCGGTCGGCGCCGCGCCGCGGATCCGCCGCAGCCTCTCCGGCTTCCAGTGCGGGGTGATCGCCGCGATGGGCACCCTGCTCGGCGTGGTCGCCGGGGTGGTCCCGGCGGTGGCCCTGCGCAAGGTGGAGGGCGTGTCCGTCTCCTACCCGGGGATGTCCCCCGAGGAGACGGCCGACCACAGCGTGATCGTCTTCCCGTGGCTCGACATCGGCGTCACCGTGATCGTCCTGCCGCTGCTCGCGGTGGGGCTGGCCACGCTGCTCACCCGCTCGCGGATCTCGCTGCTGCGCCGCTCCGGCTGACCGCGCGTTCCCCGTGTCCCCCGTCACCCCCGGCCGCCGCCCCCGTGCGGCCGGGGGTGACGGACGTTACAGGCCGTCCGGCGCCCGGTGGCCGGACGGCCGGGGCGGGCACCCGCACGGGCGAACTAAAGTCGTCCGTATGACGAGAACCCCGGACAGCGTCGTCCGCTCCTTCATCGACCGGCACCAGGCCGAGTTCCTGGCCGACCTCTCCGACTGGCTGGGCATCCCCTCCGTCTCGGCCGAGCCCGAGCGGGCCGGTGAGGTCCGCCGCTCCGCCGAGTGGCTGGCCGCGAAGCTGGGCGGGACCGGGTTCCCGGTGGTCGAGGTCTGGGAGACGGACGGCCTGCCGGCGGTGTTCGCCGAGTGGCCGTCGGGGGACGCGTCCGCGCCGACCGTCCTGGTCTACGGGCACCACGACGTGCAGCCCGCCGCCAAGGAGGACGGCTGGGCGACGGAGCCCTTCGAGCCGACCGTGGTCGGCCGGCAGCTGTTCGCGCGCGGGGCCGCCGACGACAAGGGGCAGGTGTTCTTCCACACGCTCGGGGTCCGCGCCCACCTGGCCGCCACCGGGCGCACCGCGCCGGCCGTCAACCTCAAGCTGCTGATCGAGGGCGAGGAGGAGTCCGGCTCGCCGCACTTCCCCGCGCTGGTCCGCCGGGAGGCCGGGCGGCTGGCCGCCGATGTGGTGATCATCTCGGACACCGGGATGTGGTCCGAGACCACGCCGACGGTCTGCACCGGCATGCGGGGCCTGGCCGACGCCCAGATCGACCTCTACGGCCCGGACAGCGACATCCACTCCGGTTCCTTCGGCGGCGCCGTCCCCAACCCGGCGGCGGTCGCGGCCGAACTGGCCGCCGCGCTGCACGACGAGGACCGCCGGGTGGCCGTCCCGGGCTTCTACGACGGCGTGATCGAGCTGACCGCGCGCGAGCGCGAGCTCTTCGCCGAGCTGCCCTTCGACGAGGGGCAGTGGCTGAAGGTCGCCAAGTCGCACGGCACCCTCGGTGAGGCCGGCTACTCCACCCTGGAGCGCGTCTGGGCCCGGCCGACCGCCGAGGTGAACGGCATCTGGGGCGGCTACACCGGCCCCGGCGGCAAGACCATCGTGCCGTCCTCGGCGCACCTCAAGCTCTCCTTCCGGCTGGTGGCCGGCCAGGAGGTGGAGCGGGTCCAGGAGGCCGTCCGGTCCTGGGTGGCCGAGCGGGTGCCCGAGGGCATCCGGTACGCGCTGGAGTTCCCGGGCGCCACCCGGCCCTGCCTGACCCCGCTGGACCACCCGGCCCTGCGGTCCACCGTCCGGGCGATGGAGCGGGCCTTCGGGCAGCGGATCCTGTTCACCCGGGAGGGTGGTTCCGGCCCGGCCGCCGAACTCCAGGACGTGCTCGGCGCGCCGGTGCTCTTCCTCGGCATCTCGGTGCCCTCGGACGGCTGGCACTCGGTCGACGAGAAGGTCGAGCTCGACCTGCTGGCCAAGGGCGTGGAGACGACCGCCTACCTCTGGGCCGACCTGGCCGAGAACTGGCGGCCGGGCGGCGAGGCGGCGTGAAGGCCGCGGGGAGCCCTCCGCGGCCCGTCCTGGCGAACAGACCACTCATCCGGATGATTCATCACGTGGGGATGGAACGAAGTGAGCACCGTGCCTGAGACCGAACGCCCGCTGCCCCCGGCACTGGCCCGGGCCGGCGTCGACCGGGCGGCCCAGCACCGGTTCGACGAGCCCTGGCTGGCGGCCGCCTGGAGCCACCCGGCCACCAAGGTGCTGCCGATCGCCGGCGGTGAGGCGTTCGTGGTGGACACCGGGCAGGGCACCGAACTGGTGCTGATGCCCTCGTTCGAGGCGCCGCAGACCGGGGACCGCTACTTCCTCGGCACCGACGAGGACGGGGTGTCGTACTTCGCGCTGGCCGGCGAGAGCCTGCCGGGGCGCCTCGACGGCGACGCCCGCCCGGCCGGGCTGCGCGAGGTCGGGGGGATGCTCTCCGACCGGGACGCCGGGCTGCTGGTGCACGCCGTCGCGCTGGAGCACTGGCACCGGCTGCACAGCTTCTGCTCGCGCTGCGGGCACCCGACCGAGAAGGCCGGCGCCGGCCACGTCCGGCGCTGCACCTCCTGTGCGGCCGAGCACTACCCGCGCACCGACGCGGCGGTGATCATGATGATCACCGACGAGCAGGACCGCTGCCTGCTGGGCCGGCAGGCGCTCTGGCCGGAGGGCCGCTGGTCGACCCTGGCCGGGTTCGTCGAGCCGGGCGAGTCGATCGAGCAGGCCGTGGTCCGCGAGGTCTTCGAGGAGGCCGGGGTGCGGGTGGCCGAGGTCGCCTACGTGGCCAGCCAGCCGTGGCCGTTCCCGTCCAGTCTGATGCTGGGCTTCATGGGCAAGGCCGATCCGGACGGGACGGCCATCACCGTGGACGGCGAGGAGCTGGCCGAGGCGCGCTGGTTCTCCCGGGAGGAGCTGCGGGCCGGCATGGCGGCGGGCGAGATCCTGCCGCCGTCCGGGATTTCGATCGCCCGTCACCTGGTCGAACTCTGGTACGGGGAGCGGCTGCCTTCGGCGGCGCGCTGGTAATTCCGACAATCGGGGGCGTGCGGCTTATTGCCGCGCGCCCCCGATTTCGTTTCGTGCCCTCCGTCGCGCCGGTCATCCAGGGGCCCGGCACGGCCGAACGGGTGGTCCGGACGGATTTCGCGCCGGTCGGGCGCGCTGACGTTCGTATCCGGAGGGGCCGCCTCCTGCCGTGTTCCGGCGGGCCAGGGCGCCCGTCGTGGGCCCGCCGTCGCCGATCCGGGTCGACATTGTCGGAATCGGCTGAAACCGGGTCACCGCCCTCGCTACATTCACTCGGGTGACAATCCCCCGGGGCACCACCCAATCCCCCAAATACCAGCGCCTCGCCGCCGATCTGCGCCGCCGGATCGCCGAGGGCGAATTCACCGCCCAGGCCGCCCTCCCGGTCGAGAGCGAACTGGAGCGCCAGTACGGGGTCGCCCGTAACACCGTCCGGCTGGCCGTCGACGTCCTGGTCAACGAGGGCCGGCTGGTCCGGCTCCAGGGCAAGGGCACCTACCTCCGGGAGCACCCCGTCCTGGACCACCGCGCCTACGGACCGGCCCCGGCGCCGCGCGACCCGCTCGCCGGGCCGCGGGACTGCCTGGCCGTGCCCACCGCCGTCTACCTCGGCGAGGCCGCCGACGCCGGCCGGGAGCTCACCGTCGACTTCGAGATGATGATCGTCCGGGCCCGGGTCGACATCGCCGAGCGGCTCGGGCTCCGGCCCGGCGAGGCGATCGTGGTCCGCCGCCAGCTCCGGCTGCTGGACCGTGAGCCGTACTCGATCGAGGAGAGCCACTACCGGGCCGGCCTCGCCGCGGGCACCCCGCTGATGGAGCCCGACCAGATCGACGGCGGGGACGAGGCGGTGCTCGCCCTGCTCGGCCGGACCGAGATCGGGGCGGTGGACCACCTGGTGGCCCGGATGCCCGGCCCCGAGGAGGCGCAGTGGTTCCAGGGCGGCCCCGGGGTGCCGCTGATGGTCCAGACCCGGGTGACCTACGACCGGCGCGGCCCCGTCCGGGTCATCGAGACCCGCTACTCCGCCGACCGCAGCCGGCTGGTCTACGGCGTCGGCGACCTCGCCGCCCGGACCCAGCTGCCCGCACCCGCGGCGCCGGTGGACCCGGCCCGGGCCGACGCCCCCTGAGGTGCGCCGGCCCGGGCCCCGCGGGCCGTCGCGGGTCAGGCCGCCAGGGCCTTCTTGACCTGCATCAGGCTCGGGTTGGTCATCACGACCTGCTCGCCGCCGCCCGCCGGCGTCACCAGCACCGTCGGCACGATCTGGTTGCCGCCGTTCACGGACTCGACGAAGGACGCCGAGTTCGGGTCCTCCTCGATGTTGATCTCGGTGTAGCCGATGCCTTCACGGGTCAGCTGGCTCTTGAGTCGGTTGCAGTACCCACACCAGGTCGTGCTGTACATCGTCACGCTGCCGGACATCGAGGGGCTCCTTCGGGAAGAGGGCGTGCGGTCTCTGGGAGGAACGTCCGTCACGCAACGGTCATTCCGCGTGCGCCCGGCGTGAGATCGACCTCGCACGCCCGAGCGCGCACCGTTCATCCTGCGATCGCACCGGGCCTGTGGACAAGCCCGCCCCGGTTGTCGCACCGGGCTGAGAGGATGGAACGCATGCAGGAAGACCTCTTGAGCGGCAGCCCGTTCGACGACTACCGCGCCGCGTCCGGCCCCGACGCGGTGCTCGCCGGGCTCGACCCCGAGCAGCGGGCCGTCGCCACCGCCCTGCAGGGGCCCGTCTGCGTGCTCGCCGGCGCCGGCACCGGCAAGACGCGCGCCATCACCCACCGGATCGCCTACGGGGTCCGCAGCGGGGTCTACCAGCCCGCCCAGGTGCTCGCCGTCACCTTCACCGCCCGCGCGGCGGGGGAGATGCGCGGGCGGCTGCGCCAGCTCGGCGCCGAGGGCGTCCAGGCCCGCACCTTCCACGCCGCCGCGCTGCGCCAGCTCCAGTACTTCTGGCCGCGCGCCGTGGGCGGCCCGGTGCCGCAGCTGGTGGAGCGCAAGGTCCAGCTGGTCGCCGAGTCCGCCGCGCGCTGCGGGCTGCGCGTCCAGCGCACCGAACTGCGCGACCTCACCGCCGAGATCGAGTGGGCCAAGGTCTCCCAGATCGGCCCGGACGACTACCCGGCCGCGGTGCAGAAGTCGGCCCGCGAGGCCCCGCGCGACCCGGCCGAGATCGCCCAGGTGTACCGGGTGTACGAGGAGACCAAGAGCCGCCGCGGCGTCATCGACTTCGAGGACGTCCTGCTGCTGACCGCCGCGATCCTGGAGGACCGCCCGGACATCGCCGACCAGGTCCGCTCCCAGTACCGGCACTTCACCGTCGACGAGTACCAGGACGTCTCGCCGCTCCAGCAGCGGCTGCTCGACCAGTGGACCGGCCCCGCCGCGGGCAGCCTCTGCGTGGTCGGCGACGCCAGCCAGACCATCTACTCGTTCACCGGCGCCACCCCCGACTACCTGCTGAACTTCCGCACCCGCCATCCCGAGGCGACGGTGGTCAAGCTGGTCCGGGACTACCGCTCCACCCCGCAGGTCGTCCACCTGGCCAACGGGCTGCTCGCGCAGGCCCGCGGCCAGGCGGCCCGGCACCGGCTGGAGCTGGTCTCGCAGCGCGAGGCCGGTCCCGAGCCCGTCTACACCGAGTACGAGGACGAGCCGACCGAGGCCGAGACCACCGCCCGCCGGATCAAGGAGCTGCTGGCGTCCGGGGTGCGGGCCAGCGAGGTCGCCGTGCTGTTCCGCACCAACGGCCAGTCCGAGGTCTACGAGCAGGCGCTCGCCGACCTCGGCGTCCCCTACCAGCTCAAGGGCGCCGAGCGGTTCTTCGAGCGCCCCGAGGTGCGGGACGCCGGCGTGCTGCTGCGCGGCGCCGCCCGGGCCGCCTCCGACCCGCTCACCGACGGCACCCCCGGCCTCGCCGCGCAGGTCCGGGCGGTGCTCGCGACCCGGGGCTTCACCGCCGAGCCGCCGGCCGGCTCCGGCGCGGTGCGCGAGCGCTGGGAGTCGCTGGCCGCGCTGGTCCGGCTCGCCGAGGACTTCGAGCGCACCCGCACGGCGGCCGGGGAGCCGGCCGACCTGGCCGCGTACGTCGCCGAGCTGGACGGCCGGGCCGCGGCCCAGCACGCGCCCGCCGTCGAGGGCGTCACGCTGGCCTCGCTGCACGCCGCCAAGGGCCTGGAGTGGGACGCCGTCTTCCTGGTCGGCCTCACCGAGGGCACCATGCCGATCATCTACGCCAAGACGGACGAGCAGGTCGAGGAGGAGCGCCGGCTGCTCTACGTCGGCGTCACCCGGGCCCGCAAGCACCTCTCGCTCTCCTGGTCGCTCTCCCGCTCGCCGGGCGGCCGGGGCAACCGCAAGCCGACCCGCTTCCTGGACGGGCTGCGGCCGAACTCCGGCGCACCGGGCGCGCGCGCCGGGGGCCGGGGCGGACGCGGTGGCGTCGAGGCGGGCGAGCGCTCCGCCGGGCGCCGGGTGCGCGGCCCGGTCCGCTGCCGGGTCTGCGAGCGGGTGCTCACCGAGGCGGTCGAGCGCAAGCTGCGCCGCTGCGAGAGCTGCCCCTCCACGATGGACGAGGCGCTGTACGAGCGGCTGCGCGAGTGGCGGGCCGGGCAGGCGAAGAAGCAGGGCGCCCCGGCCTACGTGGTGTTCACCGACGCGACGCTGATGGCGATCGCCGAGGACGTCCCCGCGACCACCCAGGAGCTGGCGGTGATCTCGGGGGTCGGTGCGATGAAGCTGGACAAGTACGGGGCCGCCGTGCTCTCGTTGTGTGCGGGGGAAGAGCTCACGGAGGATCCGGTCGACGTCGAGGACGGCGATCCGGACGAACCGGCCTGAGCCGGTCCCGGGGAGGTCCCCGGGGCGGGCGGAGCCGATGCCCCGGGCTCCTTCGGAAGCCGTCGAGAAACTCGCCGGAAAAATAGTTTGCGCGCCGTACCGGGAGCGCAATAGCCTGCCGGAGCGGTCAAGGGGACGCGAACGCACGGGGTGACGCCTGTGCCATGTCCTCCTGGGCCCGACAGCTTCTCCGCACCACGTACCACCTGCATCACCTGCACCACCGAGACAGACATCCGAACAGTTCGGAGCCCGGGAAACCAGGCCCCGCGAGACGCCGAGAGGAGGCGAAGACAGTGGAAACCATCATGATCACCAAACTGACTGGCCAGACCGTCGTCGCCGCTGCCTCTCTGCGTGCCGCCCGCCTGCGGGCTCTCGCCGAGCTGGGTGGAACCGGTCTGGGTCTCGAAGCCGTGGGTGCCTCCGTCATTCCCGCTTCCGTCGCCTCCGTTGTCAGTGGTCTTGGACACACTGGCGTCTGCGGCGCGGATATCACGGGCGGTATTGACGGCACCTCTGTCGAGACCGGTCTGTCCCGTGGCTGGGCGGCCGTGAGCACGTCGCGCTCCCTGCGTGACGAGCGACCGACCCAGGCACCGAAGGCAGCCGTAGCCGCCGCCATGCATGGCGGCTATGCGCGGGTCATCGGTGCCGGAAACGCCCAGAAGCAGAACGAGCAGCAGATCAACGAGCAGGCCATGGCCGCCTTTACGGGAGCCACGGCCGTCCGGATGCGGGCCTTCCGCGGGCCTGAACCCTGGAGAGAACGAACCTGAGGAAGCCTCAGGTCGGCACCTCCAGGGCCGCGGAACCCGTCACACCGGGATCCGCGGCCCTTCTGTTTTGTCCGGTACGCAAGACCACCCAGGCCCTCCGGGGCCTCCGGCCCAGCCCCACCAGTCAGCTGAGCCGGACCCACTGAAAAGACGAGGAAGACGCCCACAGTGTCCACGGTCATCACGCCGCCCATCCCGTCCGTACCGCAGACAAGCCAGATCACCCCGGCCGACCAGGCCGACCCTCCGGAGGTTTCCCTGATGCAGATCACCACCATCGAGCAGGCCGAGGCGCTCGGTCTCCCCATCCCGTGCCGCGCCTTCGACCCGGAGGTCTTCTTCGCCGAGACGCCCGCCGACGTCGAGTACGCGAAGTCCCTCTGTGGCACCTGCCCGGTCAAGGACGCGTGTCTGACCGGTGCGCTGGAGCGGCGCGAGCCGTGGGGCGTCTGGGGTGGCGAGCTCTTCGTCCAGGGTGTCGTCGTGGCCCGCAAGCGGCCGCGTGGCCGCCCGCGCAAGACCGAGGTCGCAGCGTGAACCCCGCGCTCGGAGCCAAGGCCGTCCGCCGGGGAGAGCAGCCCCCGCTGGACAGCGCCCTTCGCCGCTCCGTGCGAATCGCCGCCGCCAAGGCCGACGCGGCCCGCACCGTCCACTTCCCTACGTCGCACCACGAGCAGGACCACGACATGACCCCCGCCGCCATTGACCCGACCGTCCGCGCCGAGCAGACCACCGAACTTCAGATCCAGAACAGGACCCTCGAGATGCAACTCCTCCACGAATCCCTGGCCCGTGCCCATATGCAAGAGCGCTTGCAAGAGGCCGAGCACGAACGGCTCGTCTCCCGGGTCGCCCGGGCCCGCCGGCTCAAGCTGAGGGCCGAACGGGCCTCGCTGCGGGCCCGCAAGGCCCTCGCCGTCGCGCTGATGTAGCGCGCCGGGACGTAAGAGTTCCACCCCCGTCGTGCCGCAGGCCGCCCCCCGAACCGGGGGGCGGCCTGCGGCCGTTGCTGCCCGGACCGGTCAGGGCTTCTTGACAGCCTTGGTGGCCCTGGTGGCGGTGCGCGCCTTCGGCGGGGTGGCGGGGCGCTCCTCGAACTCCGGGAGCCACCGCCGCATCTCCGCCCGGAACGGCGCGTTGGCGCCCAGCTGGCAGAGCACCCCGATGGTGCTCAGCGTGACCCGGTGGATCAGCAGGTACGCCGGGGGCAGGTTGAGCTGCTTGCCCAGGTTGTAGGCGGGCGACCGCGGATCGGCGATCCGCGCGGCCTGGGCCCGCATCCAGGCCCGGGTGAAGTGGAAGGTGTCCACCGCCGCCGGCTCGATGATCGGGACGAGGTAGTCCAGCACCGCGTCGGGGTCCAGCTCGATCGAGGGCTTGACGAAGCCCTCCTCGCGCAGCATCTCCAGCACGCCCGCGGCGTCGCCCGCGAGGGCCATCCGCAGGGAGGCGCCGATCGGGGCGGGCAGCCCGCCCGGCAGCCGGTCGACGGTGCCGAAGTCCAGCACCCCGAGCCGCCAGCCGGCGACCGGGCCGTCGTCCTTGAGCAGCCGGAAGTTGCCCGGGTGCGGGTCGGCGTGCAGCAGACCGGTCCGGGACGGGCCGGCGAACAGGAACCGGGCCAGCAGGTGCCCGGCCCGGTCGCGCTCCTCCTGGGTGCCGCCGGTGATCACCTCGGCCAGCGGGGTGCCGTCCATCCACTCGGTGACCAGCACCTGGTCGGCCTGCGCGACCACGCCGGGCACCTGGATGTCCGGGTCGCCCGCGAACTCCTCGGCGTGCCGGCGCTGGGCCTGCGCCTCCAGCTCGTAGTCCAGCTCCTCGGCGACCCGCTCGCGCAACTCGGTGATCAGCGGCTTGATGTCGAGGCCGGGGATGAGCGGGCCGAGCAGCCAGGCCACCCGGCTCAGCTGCGTGAGGTCCGCCAGCAGGGCGTCGCCCGCGCCCGGGTACTGGACCTTGACGGCCACCTCGCGGCCGTCGTGCCAGACGGCCCGGTGCACCTGCCCGATCGAGGCGGCGGCCGCCGGCCGGTCGTCGAACTCCCGGAACAGCTCCCGCCAGCCTTCGCCGAGGCGCTCCGCGAGCGCGGTGTGGACCTTGGCGGCGGGCATCGGCGGGGCGGCGTCCTGCAGTTTGGTCAGGGCCGCCCGGTAGGGCCCGGCGACCTCCTCGGGCAGCGCGGCCTCGAAGACGGACAGCACCTGCCCGAACTTCATCGCCCCGCCCTTGAGCTCGCCCAGGACCTTGAAGAGCTGGTCGGCGGTGGCCTGCTGGAGCTCGGCCGTCACCACCTCGGCGGAGCGCCCGCCGATCCGCTTCCCCAGCCCGAGGGTGGCCCGCCCGGCGATTCCCAGCGGCAGGGCTGCGAGCCGTGCCGTGCGGGTCATTGCCTTGCGCGGAAGATCGCTCACCCGGGCCTCCAATCCACACGCCCCCGGCACCCCACGACCGGGGGCCGACCATCACTACGCCATTGTGCCCGCTCGCCGCCCCGGTCCCGGCCCCCTTTTCCGACCTGTCGTGCGGCGGTCGCCGCGGCGCCCCGCCGCGGTCATCCCGGCGGCTGCGGTTGCCAGAGGCAGCCGCAGTCGGGGTGGCCCTTCAGCCGCAGCCGCCGGGACATGCCGTCGACGGCCGAGAGTTCGCACCAGCCGTCGAGGCTCGGCGGCCGGCCGCCGTCCAGGTAGACCTGGGCGTGGAGGGCGGCGAGGCCCGCCACGGCCGTGGCCAGGCCGGTGTCGCAGGCGGGGGTGCGGGCCCGGCCGGGGCCCTCGTCGGCGAGCTGGGCCAGGATCCGGGGCGAGGCCGGATCCTCGTCCTCGCGGGCCAGTACCAGGCAGTGGCCGCAGGCCGAGACACCCGGCACGACGAGCGGGCCGACCACGCCGAACTCCTCCACCACCCCGACGTACAGGTGCGGCACCCCGGCCCGCAGCAGCTCCCTGGCCTCGGCCGCGCCGCCGGCGAAGGCACCGCTGCCGTCCCTCGGCGCCAGCACCACCAGGTCGAGGTCCCGCGCCGAGGGGCGGCGGGTGTCCGGAGCCGTGCGGCGGGCCGAGGCCCGCCGGACGGCGTCGCGGGCCGCGGTGGACCGGAGCCGCCCGACCTCGCCGGGCGGCAGGCCGGCGGGGGAGCAGTCCGCGGGCCGCACCCGGCCGGTGTCGGTGACGGTGACCGCCCCCGTACCGGCGGCCGCCAGGACGGCGGCGATCGCGGCGCCGACCCGGCCGGCCCCGCGCACCTCGACCCGGTGGTCGGCCCGGCGGCCGAGGACGGCGGGGGCGGCGCCGGGGGCGGAGTGCACCAGGGAGAGCGAAGCGAGGTCCGGGCCGAGCAGCTCCCGGTGCGGCTGCGGGAAGCGGGCCAGCGCACGGCCCGCCGTCTCGGCGTCGTCGAGCAGCCCGGTCCGCTCCAGCTCGTCCAGCAGCGCGCCGGTCGGCTCGCGCCCGAGGCCGGCCCGCTCGCCGGCGGCCAGCAGCGCGGGCCGGTCCCGCGTCCCGTCGAGCAGGCCGAGGAAGTCGCAGCGGGCCCGGTCCGCGCGTTCGACCACCCCGGCGTACCGGCGGACGGTGCCGAACTGCAGGGTCTCGGAGTCCCGCCAGCTGCGGGAGAGGGCGGGCTTCAGCAGGAGGCGCACGGTGGATTTCCTTCCGATCGTTTCCGGACGGCCGGGGCCAGCCTGCCCGATCGGCGCGGATCCGTGCCCGGCGTTGTCCACAGGCACGGGCACATGATCGAATGATCCGTTCGCATGCCCTGTGGATAACCTGCCGGCCGGTACGGGGTCGCATTCCGGACACCCGCCGTCGGCCTTTCGTTCCCGATCACTCCACGAAAGATTTCGGCCATGGCAGCGGACTTCTGTCAGTGGTACCGGGTAACGTCGTGTGCCATGGCAGCCGAACGGGACTCCCATCCCCCGGCGTCGCGTCGGCGTGCCCGTGCAGCCTCCGGGTCCCAGGTCGCGACGCCGAGCACGCGCGGGCGCCCGGACCAACAGCCCGGATCGGCGCCCGCGCAGCCCCCCGCGCCGTCGGAGAAACACGTCGAGCTGCCCTTCGACCGCTCCCGGGTGGAGGTCCGCCGCAGTGCCCGGCGCAGCCGCACCGTCTCGGCCTACCGCGAGGGGGACCGCACGGTCGTGCTGATCCCGGCCCGGATGTCGCACGCCGAGGAACAGCGCTGGGTCGCGCAGATGCTGGAGAAGCTGGCCGCCCAGGAGAGCCGCCGGGTGCTCGGCGACGACGCGCTGGCGGTCCGGGCGCGCGAGCTGTCCGCCGCCTACCTGGGCAACCGCGCCCAGCCGGTCCAGGTCCGCTGGGTCACCAACCAGAACTCGCGCTGGGGTTCCTGCACCCCCAGCGAGCGGACCATCCGGCTCTCGCACCGGCTGCAGGGCATGCCGGAGTACGTCGTCGACTACGTGCTGCTGCACGAGCTCGCCCACCTGCTGGTGCCGGACCACGGCGCCTCGTTCTGGGCCCTGCTGGAGGCGTACCCGCGGACGGAGCGGGCGCGCGGCTATCTGGAGGGCGTCGCCTCGGCGGCCCGGCTGCCGCACATCCCGGGCGCCCGGCACGCGGGTCCGCCGGAGGCCGAGCCGGCCGGATCCTGCGGCTGACCGGAGCCCCGCGCCCCGGGCGGGCGCGGGCGGCGGGCGACGCGGGGCGGACGGGCGCGGGTCAGCGGCGGACGGACGCACGACAGAGGGGGCGCGGCCGCTGTGGCCCGCGCCCCCTCAGGTCTGTCGCGCCTCAGCCGGTGAGCTGCCGGGCGCGCGCCACCAGGTCGCGCACCGAGTGGTCGGTCAGCTCGGGCAGCTCGTCGAAGCCGAACCAGCGCAGGTCCAGCGACTCCTCGCTGATCAGCGCCTCGGCGCCGGGCGGGGCCACCGCGATGTACTGGACATCCAGGTGGGTGTTCTCCGGCCGGTCCTTGCCGGTGCAGCGGACCTGGTGCCGGTCGAGCTTGGCCGGTACCGGTACGCCGTCGGCGGCCAGCAGCACGAGGTCCGGGATGCCCGACTCCTCGGTGGCCTCGCGCAGCGCGGCGGAGGCCAGGTCGCGGTCGCCCGGCTCGCAGTGGCCGCCCATCTGCAGCCAGAGGCCGACCTTGGGGTGCAGGGTCAGCAGCACCCGCCCGGCGGCCGGGTCCACCACGGCCGCGCTGGCGGTGATGTGAGCGGGCAGGCAGGAGCGGAACAGGCCCTCGGGCTGCTCGGCCAGGTGGTCCAGGTAGTCGAGGCGCAGCCGCTCCTGGTCCGGGTCGGCCGGACGCCAGCCGCTCAGGGTGCGGACCGCGTCCGCGTGCAGGGCGGACGCGCCCGTCTCGGTGAGCGTCATGCGGTGGGCTCGCCCTTCCCGTCCTCGCCGTCGTCCTTCTTCTCCAGGTCGGGCTTGGCGGACTCCGAAGGCTTCGAGGGCTCCGAGGGCTTCGACGGCCCGCCCGCGGCGGCCTCGCCGAGCAGCCTGTCGATCGCGTCGAAGTCCAGGCCGCCCTCGGTGTCGCCGGCGGTGTCCCGGTGCACGAAGGCGTCCGGGTCGTCCAGGTCGGCGGCGGTGGGGAGCATGTCGGGGTGCTGCCAGAGGTCGTCGCGGCCCTCGATGCCCCGGGCGTCGGCGAGCAGCGCCCAGAGCCGGGCGGCGTCGCGCAGCCGGCGCGGGCGCAGCTCCAGGCCGACCAGGGTGGCGAAGGTCTGCTCGGCGGGTCCGCCGGCCGCACGGCGGCGGCGGACGGTCTCGCGCAGCGCGCCGGCCTGCGGCAGGTGCGGTTCGGCGGCGGTGTGCACCACGGCGTCGACCCAGCCCTCGACCAGCGCGAGCGCCGTCTCCAGACGGGCGAGCGCGGCCTTCTGCTCGGGGGTGTCCTCGGGCTGGAGCAGTCCGCCGGCCAGGGCCTCCTGGAGCGCCTCGGGGTTGCTCGGGTCGAGCTGGCCGGCGAGCTCCTCCATCCGGGAGGTGTCGACCTTGATGCCGCGCGCATAGGCCTCGACGGCGCCGAACAGGTGGGCGCGCAGCCACGGCACGTGCGCGAAGAGGCGCTGGTGGGCGGCCTCGCGCAGGGCGAGGTAGAGCCGGACCTCGTCGGCGGGCACGTTCAGGCCCTCGCCGAACTCGGCGATGTTCTGCGGCAGCAGCGCGGCCTTCCCGGCGGGGGCCAGCGGCAGGCCGACGTCGGTCGAGCCGACCACCTCGGCGGCGAGCGCGCCGAGCGCCTGGCCGATCTGGGTGCCGAACATGGCGCCGCCCATCGAGCGCATCATGCCCATCAGCGGGCCCGCCATGGCCTGCATCTCCTCGGGCAGGACGCCGCCCATGGCCGTGCCCACCCGCTCGGCGACCGGGTCCACGAGGTCCTTCCAGACCGGCAGGGTGGCTTCGATCCACTCGGCCCGGCTCCAGGCGACGGCGGTGCCGGCCCCGGAGGGGAACTCGGTGGCGCCGTCCAGCCAGAGGTCGGCGAGCCGGACGGCCTCGGCGACGGCGGAGCGCTCGGAGGCGCCGACCGACCGGTCCTTGGACTTGCCCTCGACGGGCTCGGCGACGACGGTCTGGCGGGCGATGTCCTTGGCGAGGTCCCAGTTCACCGGGCCGCCCTCGAACGAGAGCATCTGGCCGAGCTGCTGGAAGGCGGCGCCGAGGTCGTTGGGGTTGAGGCCGCCGAACATCGCGGCGAAGGGGTTGTCGCCCCCGCCGGGCCCGCTCGGGGTGCCGGGAGCGCCGGGAGCGCCGGGCATCCCCATGCCGAAGAGCGCGCCGAAGGGGTTCCCGCCGAAGCCGAACGGCTGGGGGCCGCCCTGCTCGCCGCCCTGGTCCTTCTTCTTCTGCTCGTCGCCGGGCTTGCCCTTGCCGTCCTCGGGCTTGCCGTCCTCGGGCTCCTCTGGCGGAACGCCGAATCCGAAGGGAAGGTCGCTCACGGGGTCCTCGATCCGGTCGGCCGTCATGCGGGGTGGTGGCGGAATTTCGGCCCGCCCGGGACGGTCCGCGGAGTGGGGGACTCGCGTTCGGTGGGCGGCTCCCGCACGGCTGGTCCGCGCCGGGTGCACCGCCGGGCCTTCGCCTCGGGCAGGATGGACGTACGTGACACACGTACGTACGCACATAAGCTAACCGTGGAGGATGGCCGGTGAGTTCCCCGCCTTCGGACGTTCGCTCTGGGCTGACCGGAGGAGAGGACGCCCCGGACATCACGGCGTCGCCGCCTCCAGCCTACGGCGGACGGCCACTGACCGTGGCCGTCACCGGCGCCGCCGGTGTGCTCGGCGAGCGCGTCGCCGCCCGCCTGGTCGCCTCGCCGGGGGTGAGGAAGGTGCTCGCCGTCGACGACCGGCGGGGCGAGGTGCCGGGCGTGCAGTGGCGCGTCCTGGACGTCCGCGACCCGGCGGTGGCCGAGCGGCTGGCCGGTGTGGACGTGGTCGTCCACCTGGCGATGGACCTCGGGATGGAGTCCGATCCGCGCGCCCGCAGCGCCTACAACGTGCGCGGCGCGCAGACCGTGCTGACCGCCGCCGCGGCGGCCGGGGTGCACCGGGTGGTGCTGTGCACCTCCGCGATGGTCTACGGCGCGCTCGCCGACAACGAGGTGCCGCTGGCCGAGGACTCCGAGCTGCGGGCCACCGAGGAGGCCTCGCTGGTCGGCGACCTGCTGGAGATCGAGCGGCTGGCGCGGCGGGCCCCGCGGGCCCACCCGGGGCTGCAGGTGACCGTGCTGCGTCCGGCCGTGGTGGTCGGGCCCGGCGTCGACACCGTGCTGACCCGGCACTTCGAGGCGCCCCGGCTGCTGGTGGTGGCGGGCTCCCGGCCGTGCTGGCAGTTCTGCCACGTGGACGACCTGGCGGCGGCGCTGGAGTACGCGGCGCTCGGGCTGGTCGAGGGCGAGGTCACGGTCGGCTGCGACGGCTGGCTGGAGCAGGAGGACGTGGAGCGGCTGTCGGGCATCCGGCGGATGGAGCTGCCGGCCTCGCTCGCGCTGGGCACCGCGGCCCGGCTGCACCGGCTCGGGCTGACCCCGGCCCCGGCCGGGGACCTCGCGTACACGATGTACCCCTGGGTGGTGTCCGGCAGCCGGCTGCACGAGGCGGGCTGGCGTCCGACCTACAGCAACGAGCAGGTGCTGGCGGAGCTGCTGGCGCAGGTCTCCGGGAAGCACGCGGTGGCCGGGCGGCGGCTCGGCGGCAAGGAGGCCGCCACCAGCCTGGGCGCGGCCGGGGCGACGGTGGCGCTGGTCGGTACGGCCGCGCTGGTCCGGCGGGCGCGCAAGCGGCGCCGCTTCTGACCCTTCGACGGCCGCGGCGGGCGGGGCCCGCCGCACCGGTGCCCACCGCGGTCGGCCTGCCTCGGTTCTCACGATGCGAAATTTCCCAATCGTGATACGGAACCCCCTTGCCCGAAGTCGCCCGCGATGGGGAATCATGGGGGTATGGCCGACAACCACGACCCCATCCGCCTGCTCGCCGTCCGCGACACCCCCCTCTCGCTCGACGAGGTCTACGAGGCGGTCGGCGACGACGCCGCCGGCGGTACGACCGTCTTCGTCGGGACGGTCCGGGACCACGACGGCGGGAAGTCGGTCGCCGCGCTGGAGTACAGCTGCCACCCCTCGGCCGAGCAGGAGATGCGCCGGATCGCCGAGAAGGTCGTCGCGGAGTTCCCGGTCCGGGCGCTCGCCGCGGTGCACCGGATCGGCCGGCTGGAGATCACCGACAAGGCCGTGATCGTCGCCGTCTCCTGCGCCCACCGGGGCGAGGCGTTCGCCGCCGCCCGCCGGCTGATCGACGACCTCAAGCACGAGGTGCCGATCTGGAAGCACCAGGTGTTCTCCGACGGCGAGGAGGAGTGGGTCGGCGCCGGCGGCTGCTGACCCACCCGGACGCCGCCGACGCGCAGGCGCGCCGGACCTTCACCCGAACGGGTCCGGGCCGGCGCCCCGGATACTCCCTGGCAGTGAGCCGATCGGCCGTGCCGTAACCCGGACGGCGCCACCCGCGTTCTCCGGCGGGGTGGTTAGTCTGCTCATAGACACGACGAGCTGGGAGTACTGATATGGCTGCGCTCGCCTGGTTGATCATTCCTGTCATCGCCGCACTGTTCGCCGCCGTGTGGGCGGGCTGGGCCCAGCGGTCCCCCAGAGCCACCGGTGACCCCGCCTCCCTCGCCGAGCACCGGCGCTTCATGGCCGCCATGGAACGCACCACCGCCGCCCCCGGCCCGGGCGAGGACCCCGGCCGGTAGCCCGGCGGGCGTGGCGTCGGGCGCGTCCCGTACTGTCGAGGCATGCCACGCCGCTCTGCGACGATGCTCGCCGCCACCCTGCTGCTCATAGCGCTGCTCTGCGCGTCGGTGATGATGAAGGTGCCGTACACGGAGATGAGCCCGGGGCCGACGTACAACACGCTCGGGGTGCAGGAGAAGACGGGCACGCCGGTGATCACCGTCACCGGCCACGAGTCCTACCCGGTGAGCGGCCACCTCAACATGACCACCGTCCAGGTCACCGGTGCCAAGTACGAGCCCAGCCTGGTCAACGCGGTGGTCGGGTGGCTCCGGGACGACGTGCTGGTGGTACCGCACGACAACGTCTACCCGAAGGGCCAGACGGACGCCGACGCCAAGCGGCAGAACGCCGAGGAGTTCGCGCTCTCCGAGGACCACGCGCGGACGGCGGCGCTGACCCAGCTCGGCATCCCGGTCGGTAACGAGCTGATCGTCCAGTCGGTCACGGCCGGCGCCCCGGCCGAGGGCAAGCTGCACGCCGGGGACCGGATCATCGCGGTCGACGGCACCCCGGTCACCGACGCGGACAGCGTGGCGAAGGCCGTCACCAAGCACCAGCCCGGCGAGACGGCCGTCTTCACCGTGGTGCCGATGGTCAAGGACGCGAGCAAGGCGGACCCGGCGGCGGCCCGGACCGACATCGCCGTCCCGACCGTGAAGTCCCCCGACACCGGCGCCGCCATGGTCGGCATCCGGCCCGGCGTCCGGCACACCTACCCGTTCCAGATCGACATCGGCCTCCAGGACGTCGGCGGGCCGAGCGCGGGCCTGATGTTCTCGCTGGGCATCATCGACAAGCTGACGCCGGAGGACCTCACCGGCGGCAGGTTCGTCGCGGGGACGGGCACCATCGACGACGCCGGCGGCGTCGGCCCGATCGGCGGGATATCGATGAAGCTGATCGCGGCCCGGGACGCCGGCGCCCAGTACTTCTTCACCCCCGCCGCCAACTGCGCCGAGGCCGGCAAGAACACCCCGTCCGGACTGACCCTGATCAGGACCGAGACGCTGGACGGCGCGCTGAAGTCGCTGGAGCAGGTGCGCAGCGGGCAGACCGCCGCGCTGCCCTCCTGCGCCACCGGCTGACCGGCCGGACACCGCGGGCCCCGGACGATCCAGTCCGGGGCCCGCGGCGTACCGGTCGTGGCCTAGGAGAAGGTGGCGAGCAGCGCCGCGGTCAGGCCGGGGACGAGGTCGGGGCCGGTCAGCACCTCGCGGGCGACGTCCTTGGAGCGCAGCCGCAGGGCGATCTCCCGCTTGCCGTCGCGCAGCACGGCGGCGGTGATCCGCACTTCCTCGCGGTTGGGGTGGTTGGCCACCCAGTCGGCGAGCTGGGCGTCGCTGGCGTTGCGCGGGCGGGACTGCTCGGCGCCCGGCGGCAGCATCAGCCGCTCGACCACCAGGGCGCAGCCGACCACCGCGTCGGGCCAGGCGATGGTGCCCAGGAACTTGTCCAGCTCCATGCCTTCGGGCAGTTCGTCCTGCTCGATCGGGGTGAGGCCGGCCTCCGGGCTGTCGGAGAGGCCGAGCTTCTTGGCGATCCCGGGATCGGCCTTGAGCAGGGCCGCGCTGTCCACCAGGGCGAACAGCCGGGCCGGGAGGTCCCAGCCGAGGGTGGCGGCGTACTCGTCGATCTCCAGCGCGGCCCGGGTCAGCGGGGTCGCGGCCGGGAGCTTGGAGACGTCGTCGGGGGAATTGGAGACATCGGACATGCCTCAATCCTCACACGCCGGGCGGTCCGGGCGGTGCCACAGGTCCGGCGGGGGCGGGCGCGGCGCCCACGGGGCGGAGCCGCGGGGCCGCCCGGGAGCGCCCGGACCGCGGCGGAGTCCGGTGGCGCGTCCGGTGGCCGGACGGCCGGACGGCTGCGGCCGGGGAACGCCGGAGTAACCGTCTGCTAACGGTGGGAACTCGGCTAAAGCCTGGTTAAGTTGCACTGACGACCGCTCGATTCCAGACGACACAGCTGAGGTGCCCCGTGGTATTCCAGATGCCGGAACGCTCAGGGCCGGGATTCCGGCGCAGGGTAGGCCCGCCCTCCCGGCGGGCGCGGGTACTCCTGCTGACCCTGGGCGTACTCGCGGTGCTCTTCCTGCTGTTCGTCATGTTCGCCGGGTTCTGGACGGACTGGCTCTGGTTCAAGTCGGTCCACTACTCCTCGGTGTTCACCACCCAGCTCTGGACGAAGGTCGGCCTGTTCGCCGTCTTCGGCCTGTTGATGGCGCTGGTCGTGGGCGCCAACATCTGGCTGGCGCACCGGCTCCGGCCGCCGCTGTCGGCGATGTCGGTGGAGCAGCAGAGCTTGGACCGCTACCGGGCCGGCCTGGCGCCGTTCAAGCGCTGGGCACTGATCGGGATCTCGCTGGTGATCGGCCTGGTGGCCGGCGCCGCCGCCTCGGGCCAGTGGCGGACCTGGCTGCTGTGGACCAACGGGACGTCCTTCGGCGTCAAGGACCAGCAGTTCGGCATGGACGTCTCGTTCTACGCCTTCGAGCTGCCGTTCTACGAGTTCCTGCTCGGCTTCGCGTTCAGCGCGGTGATCGTCTCGCTGCTGACCTCGGCGCTGGTGCACTACCTGTACGGGGGACTGCGGCTGCAGGGCCCGGGCCGCCGGGCCAGTGCCGGCGCGCAGGGCCACCTCGCGGTGCTGCTCGGCGTGTTCGTGCTGCTGAAGGCGGTGGCGTACTGGCTGGACCGGTACGCGCTGGCGGTGAAGACCGGCTCGTACAAGAGCGTCACCGGCTGGACCGGCCTGCGCTACGTGGACGCCAACGCGTTCCTGCCGGCCAAGACCATCCTGTTCTTCGTCGCGATCATCTGCGCGGTGCTGTTCTTCCTGACCCCGATCCGCCGCACCTGGGCACCGGCCCTGATCGGCCTCGGGCTGATGGTGCTCTCGGCGGTGCTGATCGGCGGGGTGTACCCGGCGATCGTGCAGCAGTTCCAGGTCAAGCCGAACGAGCAGGCCAAGGAGACGCCGTACATCCAGAAGAACATCGACGCGACGCGGCAGGCGTACGGGATCGCGGACAGCCAGACCACCCAGTACACCCCGCAGGGTTCGACCACGGCCGAGGCGCTCAAGCCCGACGCGCAGACCATCGCGGACATCCGGCTGCTGGACCCGAACGTGGTCTCGCCGACCTTCCAGTCGATCGAGCAGCAGCGCTCGTACTACGCCTTCCCGTCCACGCTGGACGTGGACCGCTACGGCAAGGGCGAGACCGCCCAGGACACCGTGATCGGCCTGCGTGAGCTGGACCTCAACGGCGTGCAGCGCAACTGGATCAACGACCACTTCAAGTACACCCACGGCTACGGCGCGGTGGTGGCCAAGGGCAACCAGGTCAACGACAAGGGCCAGCCGGTCTTCACCGAGTCCGGCCTGCCGGCCACCGGTTCGCTGGGCGACTACCAGCAGCGGGTCTACTACGGCGAGAAGACCGGCACGTACTCGATCGTCGGCGGTGCCAACCAGGAGATCGACTACACCACCGACTCCGGTGAGAACAAGCAGTACCAGTACACCGGCGGCAGCGGCGTCTCGCTGGACAACCCGATCACCCGGGCCGCGTACGCGGTGAAGTTCGCCGAGCCGCAGATCCTCTACGCGGGGGCGATCACCGACGGCGCGAAGGTCATCTACGACCGGACGCCCAAGGAGCGGGTGGAGAAGGTCGCGCCGTGGCTGTCGATCGACGCCGACCCGTACCCGGTCGTGCAGCCCGGCCCGGACGGCCGGCCCGGGCGGGTGGTCTGGGTGCTCGACGGCTACACCACCTCCGACGGCTACCCGTTCTCGTCCAAGACGACGCTGGGCACGGCCACCAAGGACTCGCTGACCAACCAGCGCGGCGAGCTGCTGACCGCCGCCAACCAGGTCAACTACATCCGCAACTCGGTCAAGGCCACCGTGGACGCGTACACCGGTGAGGTGACGCTCTACCAGTGGGACGAGAACGACCCGGTGCTCAAGACCTGGATGAAGGCGTTCCCGGACACCGTCAAGGCCAAGGCCGACATCCCGGGCACGCTGATGCCGCACCTGCGCTACCCGCAGGACATGTTCAAGGTGCAGCGCGACCTGCTCGGCCAGTACCACGTGACGGACGCCAACTCGTTCTTCAACGGCAGCGACATCTGGCAGATCCCGGTCGACCCGACCAGCGACACCAAGCAGCCGCAGCCGCCGTACTACCTGACGGTGCGGATGCCGGACCCGGCGGTCACCTCCGCTAGCTTCTCGCTGACCAGCACCTTCGTGCCGAGCGGCCGGGAGAACCTGGCGGCCTTCATGGCGGTCAGCGCCGACCCGGGGCCTGACTACGGGAAGATCAGGCTGCTCAAGGTGCCGGGGGACAGCAAGACCCTCGGGCCCAACCTGGTGCAGTCGCAGTTCAACTCCCGCCAGGAAGTGGCCCAGCAGATCACCCTGCTGAAGAGCGGCGGTGACTCCGAGCTGGAGTACGGCAACCTGCTGACCCTGCCGGTCGGCGGCGGCCTGCTCAACGTCGAGCCGGTGTACGTGCGCGGGCGCGGTGCCAAGTACCCGACGCTGCAGAAGGTGCTCGCGGTGTACGGCAACGACAACGTGGCGTTCGAGAACACCCTGGAGGAGGCGCTGAAGAAGGTCTTCGCGGGTGCCGCCCCGGCGACCACGCCGACCGCGCCGACCACCCCGGGGACCCCGAGCACCCCGACGCCCACCCCGACGGCGCCGGCCACCCCGGGCACCGGCGGGGCCACCACCCCGGAGCTGCAGAAGGCCTGGGCGGACGTCGAGAAGGCGTACAACGACAGCCAGAACGCGTTCAAGAGCGGCGACTGGGCGGCCTACGGCCAGGCCCAGAAGGCGCTCGGCGACGCGATCAAGGCGGCCCAGGCGGCGCAGCAGAAGGCCGGCGGCACCCCCGCCGCCACGCCTTCGGCCACCGCGCCGGCCGGGGCCTCGCCGAGCCCCTCGGCGGGCGCGAGCCCCTGAGCTGGGAGAACCGATTCCTGTTCCACCCCGCGACCGTGCTATGGTTTCACTACCGACGCGGGGTGGAGCAGCTCGGTAGCTCGCTGGGCTCATAACCCAGAGGTCGCAGGTTCAAATCCTGTCCCCGCTACTCAGTAGCCGAGAGGCCCGGAGGATCATCCTCCGGGCCTCTCGCGTTTCCCGCCGGGGGTGGTGTGGGCCCCTCCGGTAGGATCGATCGTCGCCATCGACGCCGGCATCGGGGTTTGTGGACCCGAGTGTCGGGAAATCGACAAAGCGCCGAAGCAATTTCGTCGGCTTCGGTTCCGCGCCGCCGAATTCGGCCGGGGCAGGTGTACGCGGGTTGCGGGTGATGCGACGATGGGACACATGGGGGACGTTGCGCGGCTGTTGACCGGCCGTCGGCTCCAGCGCGCCCCATGGGGACCCCTTCGGCCGGAGGCCGGCAGCGGGTCCGTCCGGCCGCGGGCCGGGGGAGGATGCCGCGACACTCTGGGGGAGCGGGAGTCGGCATGAGGCTGATCGGCAAGAACGGGCCAGGAGCCAAGTCCGCGGCGACCACCGAGGCGGACACCGAGGGCTGGGCCGATAGCTCCGAGAACTCCGAGGACCGGCCCGGCGCCCTGCCCGCCCAGCGCACCGGCGGACTGACGGACCGCCGGCCGGTCGACGGCTACGGCCCCGACAGCCTGGTGCACGTCTCCGCCAGCCAGTTCACCGCCGCCATCGGCCCCTACGGCGCCGCCACCGAGGACGAGGAGGGCAGCGAGGAGGGGCGCGAGCGGGCCGGATTCGACTCCGCCAGCTTCGAGACCGCCCTGGCCGCCCGGGAGCAGGCCGCCCTGGAGGCCCGGCACCGCCAGGCCGCCGACGACGGGGACGCGGACGCCGCCGGCCGGCTCGGCACCCTGCTGCTGCGCCGCGGGGACCTGGAGGACGCCGAGCCGTACCTGCGCGGCGCCGCCGCGGCCGGGCTGCGCTCGGCCGCCAACAACCTCGGCGTGCTGCTGCACCAGCAGGGGCACCGCTCGGAGGCGGCCCAGTGGTGGCGTCAGGCCGCGGTGGCCGGCAGCGCGCCCGCCGCGCACGCGCTCGGGCTCCAACTGCGGGACCAGGGCGAGGAGGAGGCCGCCGAGTACTGGCTGCACTTCGCCGCCGACCACGGGCACCCGCTCGGCGCCTACGCGTTGGGCGACCTGATGGAGCACCGGCGCGACGTGCGCGCCGAGCGCTGGTTCAAGGTCTCCGCCGACGCCGGCCACCGCGAGGCCGCCTACCGGCTGGCCCGGATGCGCGAGGCCGCGGGGGACAAGGAGACCGCCGAGACCTGGTACCGCACCGCCGCCGCCCGCAGCCACGCCCGCGCCGCGCTGCGGCTCGGGGTGCTGCTGGAGGAGCGCTCCCGGGTCGACCACGGCCTGCTGGACGAGGCGGCCCGCTGGTACCGGCAGTCGGCGCAGAACGGCGAGCCGCGGGCGGCCTGCGCGCTGGGCTTCCTGCTGCGCGACTCCGGGGACCTCACGGCCGCCGCCGAGTGGTGGCAGGAGGCGGCCGAGGCGGGCGACGGCAACGCCGCCAACGCCCTGGGCGCGCTGCACGCCTCGCGCGGCGAGGCGGCCGAGGCCGAACGCTGGTACCGCAGCGCACTGGACGCCGGCGACCAGAACGGCGCCTTCAACCTCGGACTGCTCTGCGCCGGGGCCGGGCGCGACCAGCAGGCCGAGCAGTGGTACCGCCGCGCCGCGTACGCCGGGCACCGCGAGGCGTGCAACGCGCTGGCCGTGGTGCTGCTCCAGCGCGGCGACGAGTCGGGCGCCGAGCCCTGGTTCTCCAAGGCCGCCGAGGCCGGCAGCGTGGACGGCGCCTTCAACCTGGGCGTGCTGCACGCCGGGCGCGGGGACCACCGGCAGGCGCAGGAGTGGTACGCGCGCGCCGCCGCCGAGGGCCACGGCGAGGCGGCCCTCCAGCTGGCGGTGGCCCAGGAGCAGCGCGGCAACCTGGCGGGGGCGCTGGAGCGCTACCGGCAGGCGGCGGCCGGCGGGTCGGCCGAGGGCGCGTTCCGGCTGGCCTCGGTGCTGGACCGGCGCGGCGACGCGGACGAGGAGGCCGAGCACTGGTACGCGGTCGCGGCCGACGCCGGCCACCGCCGGGCGCAGGTCCGGATGGGCGTGCGGGCCGCCGAGCGCGGGGCGCTGGAGATCGCCGAGAGCTGGTACCGGCGGGCGGCCGGGGCGGGCAGCCGCAGCGCGGCCTTCAACCTGGGCCTGCTGCTGGCCCGGCAGGACTGCGAGGCCGAGGCGATGCTCTGGTACACCCGGGCCGCCGACGCCGGGCACGGCCGGGCGGCGCTGCGGCTGGCCCTGCTGGCGCTGCGCCGCGGCGAGCCGGTGCAGGCGGAGAACTGGTGCCGGCGGGCGGCCGACTACGGCCCCGCCGAGGTCGCCGAGCGGGCCGGCCGGCTGCTCGGCGCGCTGCACGCGGAGTTGAGCGCGTAGCGCTCGCTCAGCCGCGGTCCGCGCAGTCCGGACAGAGGCCCCGGTAGGTGATCTCGGCCCCGGAGAGGACGAAGCCGAACCGCTCGCCCTGCGGGAGGCCGGCCAGCGGGTCGCCCTGCGGGTGGACGTCGCGGATGGCGCCGCAGCCCGAGCAGACCAGGTGCTGGTGCGGCCGGTGCGCGTTGGGGTCGTACCGCTTGGCCCGGCCGTCGGTGGCGACCTCCAGCACCTCGCCGAGGCAGACCAGCTCGCCGAGCGTGTTGTAGACCGTCGCGCGGCTGATCTCGGGCAGGCGCTCCACGGCGCGCGAGTGCACCTCGTCGGCCGTGAGGTGGACGTGGTCCCCGTCGAGGACCTCGGCCACGACCCGGCGCTGCGAGGTCAGCCGCCACCCACGTCCGCGAAGTCGTTCCAGCAGGTCGCTCATGCGTACAGGATAGGTGAGCTCTCACTTTGGTTCCAGTATTGACTTGGACAAAGTCCAAGTTAGGATCGAGTTGTTGTCACGACCGGACCACGCGGAGGCACCCCCTTATGAGCACCCAGGACGAGCTGCGCCCCACCCTCACCACGGAGGCGGGTGCCCCCGTCGCCGACAACCAGAACACCGAGACCGCCGGCGTCGGCGGCCCGGCGCTCATTCAGGACCAGCAACTCTTCGAGAAGCTGGCGCACTTCAACCGGGAGCGGATCCCGGAGCGGGTGGTGCACGCCCGCGGCGCGGCGGCCTACGGCACCTTCACGGTGACCGCCGACGTCACCGCGTACACCCGGGCCCGCTTCCTCTCCGAGGTGGGCAAGGAGACCGAGACCTTCCTGCGGTTCTCCACCGTGGCCGGCAACCTCGGCTCCGCCGACGCCGTCCGCGACCCGCGCGGCTTCGCGCTGAAGTTCTACACCGAGGACGGCAACTACGACCTCGTCGGCAACAACACCCCGGTGTTCTTCATCAAGGACGCCACCAAGTTCCCGGACTTCATCCACACCCAGAAGCGGGACCCGTACACCGGCTCGCAGGAGGCGGACAACGTCTGGGACTTCTGGGGGCTGTCGCCCGAGGCGACCCACCAGGTGACCTGGCTCTTCGGCGACCGCGGCATCCCGGCCAGCTACCGCCACCTCGACGGCTTCGGCTCGCACACCTACCAGTGGCAGAACGAGGCCGGCGAGTACTTCTGGGTCAAGTACCACTTCAAGACCGACCAGGGCATCAAGAACCTGACGGCGCAGGAGGCGGCCAGGCTCGCGGGCGAGGACCCGGACAGCCACCAGCGCGACCTGCGCGAGTCCATCGAGCGCGGCGAGTACCCGAGCTGGACGGTCAGCGTCCAGATCATGCCGGCGGCGGACGCGGCCCACTACCGCTTCAACCCCTTCGACCTGACCAAGGTGTGGCCGCACGCCGACTACCCGCTGGTCGAGTTCGGCAAGCTGGAGCTCAACCGCAACCCCGACAACGTCTTCGCCGAGGTCGAGCAGTCGATCTTCTCGCCGTCGCACTTCGTGCCCGGCATCGGCCCGTCCCCGGACAAGATGCTCCAGGGCCGGCTCTTCGCCTACGCGGACGCCCACCGCTACCGCGTCGGCATCAACGCCGACCACCTGCCGGTGAACCGCCCGCACGCCACCGAGGCGCGCACCAACAGCCGGGACGGCTACCTCTACGACGGCCGCCACGGCCGCCGCAAGAACTACGAGCCCAACAGCTTCGGAGGCCCCGTGCAGACCGGCCGCCCGCTCTGGGCCGCGACGGCGGTCACCGGCGCGACCGGCACCCACGAGGCGCCCTCGCACGCCGAGGACGACGACTTCGTGCAGGCGGGCGACCTGTACCGGCTGATGGGCGAGGAGGAGAAGCAGCGGCTGATCGCCAACCTGGCCGGCTTCATCGCCAAGGTCTCGGCCGACCGCGAGGACATCGTCGAACGGGCGGTCGAGAACTTCCGCCAGGCCGACGCCGACTACGGCCGCCGGCTGGAGACGGCGGTCCGGGAGCTGCGCAAGCAGCGGTAGCGGTACCCCGATGAGCCGCGGGGCCGGGGGGGGGGGGGGGGGGGGGGGGGGGGGGGGAGAGGGAGGGGGGGGGGGGGGGGGGGGGGGGGGGGGAGGAGGGGGGAGGGGGGGGGGGGGGAGGGGCTCGGGGAGAGACCTAGCCCCCCCCCCCCCCCCCCCTCCCCCCCCCCCCCCCCCCCCCCCCCCCCCCCCCCCCCTGGCCCCGCACCCATGCGCGTTCCGGGTCAGACGCTCAGGCGGCGCAGGGCCTCCGCGTGCAGCAGGCCGTTGCTGGCCACGGCGTCGGCACCGCCCGGGCCGGGCACGCCGTCCAGACCGGTGAACCGGCCGCCGGCCTCCTCGACGATGACGGCGTTCGCGGCCATGTCCCACAGCGACAGCTCGGGTTCGGCGGCGATGTCGACCGCGCCCTCGGCGACCATCATGTAGGACCAGAAGTCCCCGTAGGCGCGGGTGCGCCAGCAGGCCCGGGTGAGGTCCAGGAAGGGGTCGAGCCGGCCGCGCTCCTCCCAGCCGGAGAGCGAGGAGTAGGAGAACGAGGCGTCCTCCAGACGGGAGACGCCGGAGACGTGGATCCGGGCGGCCTTGGTCAGGCTACGGCCGGCGAAGGCGCCGAGGTCCTTGGCCGCCCACCAGCGGCGGTTCAGCGCGGGGGCGGAGACGATGCCGACCACCGGGCGCTCCACGCCGTCCGGGCCGTCCTCCAGCAGCGCGATCAGGGTGGCCCAGACCGGCACACCGCGGATGTAGTTCTTGGTGCCGTCGATCGGGTCGATCACCCAGCGGCGGGGCCCGGTGCCCTGCAGGCCGAACTCCTCGCCGAGCACCGCGTCGCGCGGGCGGGCGCGCTGGAGCACGCTGCGCACCAGCTCCTCGGCGGCCTTGTCGGCGTCGCTGACCGGGGTGAGGTCGGGCTTGGTCTCGACCTTCAGGTCGAGGGCGCGGAAGCGCTCCAGGGTGACCGAGTCGGCCGAGTCGGCGAGGACGTGGGCGAGTCGGAGATCGTCGTGGTAATCGGCCATGGTCGAAACCCTAGCGAGCCCACCCGGATCGGCCCAGTCGGGCTCGCGGAGCGGACGGCAGCAGCCACCGGTCCCGCCCCCGAGCCGAGTGGCCCACCGGTGCAGCCCTCCCGTAGCCCCCGCCACCCGAGCCGACCCGCCCGGCCCCGCCCCGAGCCGAAGGAGCGCGTCGGTGCCGACATCCCGGAGCCCCCGCCCCCACCGATCCCGCTCCGAGCCGAAGGGGCCCACCGGCGCCGGCCTTCGGTAGCCCCCACCCCCCACCGAACCCGCCCCGAGCCGAAGGGGCGCGCCGGTGCCGAAAGGGAGAAGCGAGGACGACCGAGGTACGAGGGCGTTGGAGCGCCG
This sequence comes from Kitasatospora sp. NPDC028961, assembly GCF_055564815.1. Lineage (NCBI taxonomy): Bacteria > Bacillati > Actinomycetota > Actinomycetes > Kitasatosporales > Streptomycetaceae > Kitasatospora > Kitasatospora sp. NPDC028961. The sequence goes on from NZ_JBVHVO010000005.1 coordinate 94,716, forward strand.
ACCGTCGGCACCGGATCGAGCGCCCCGGAGGCGAGTGGGCGAAAACTCAGTGCGCCGTGCCGCTGAGTTGGAGGCCGATCACGCCGGCGATGACCAGGGAGATCGAGACCAGCTTGAGCACCGAGGTGGTCTCGTCCAGGAAGAGCATGCCGTAGATCGCGGTGCCGGCCGCGCCGATGCCGGTCCAGACCGCGTACGCCGGACCGACCGGCAGGCTCTTCAGGGAGAGGGTGAGCAGGCCGAAGCTGCTGAGGGCGAAGACGCAGAAGCTGATGGTGGGCCAGAGCTTGGTGAAGCCTTCGCTGAGCTTGAGGTTGATCGCGAAGCCGGTCTCCAGGAGGCCGGCCAGGATCACCAGGGCCCATGCCATCGCGTGCTCTCCCTGTCGATCGACGGGCCGGGCCGTGATCCGGCCCGACTTTCCTATGATCACCAGGCTGGCCCGCTCCGACACCTCGAACGCGGCGAAAACGGCCGGGGCCGCGCCGTCAGTCGCCCTCGCGGGTCTCCTTGCTCGCCAGCAGACGGCGCAACGAGTACAGCCGGGCCTGCTCCGCGTGGCCGTCCGCGACCCAGGCGTCCAGTGCGCAGTCCGGTTCGTCGTGGCTGCACGCGCGCGGGCAGTCGACGGTGCCCGGCTCCAGGTCGGGGAAGGCCAGGATGACCCGGGACGGGTCGATGTGCGAGAGGCCGAAGGAGCGGAACCCCGGGGTGTCGATCACCCAGCCCGGGTCGAGCGCCTTCTTCGAGCCCGGCTTGGCGCCCGGGGGCGGCGGCAGCCGCAGCGCCAGCGCCGACACGGTGGTGTGCCGGCCGCGACCGGTCACCGCGTTGACCACCCCGGTGCTCCGCTGGTGGAGCGGTACCAGGGCGTTGACCAGGGTGGTCTTGCCGACGCCGGAGTGGCCGATGAACACCGTCGAGCGGCCGCGCAGGTGCGCCCGGACGGCCTCGGCGCCCTCGGTGGCCAGCTCGTCCCGCCGGGTCACCACGTAGTTGATGCCGAGCGGGGCGTAGGACTCCAGCAGCGGCTCGGCCGGGGCCAGGTCGGATTTGGTGAGCACCAGCAGCGGCTCCATGCCGGCGTCGTACGCGGCCACCAGGCAGCGGTCGATCAGCCGGGGCCGGGGCTCCGGGTCGGCCAGCGCGGTGACGATGGCCAGCTGCTGGGCGTTGGCGACGACGATCCGCTCGAACGGGTCGTCGTCGTCCGCGGTCCGGCGCAGCACCGAGGTGCGCTCCTCGACCCGGACGATCCGGGCCAGGGTGTCGGCGTCCCCCGAGAGGTCGCCGACGATGTTGACGATGTCGCCGACGACGACGCCCTTGCGGCCCAGCTCACGGGCCTTCATGGCGACGATCTCGCGTTCCTGCTTCGTTCCGACGTCCAGCAGGCAGGTCAGCCGGCCGCGGTCGACGGTGAGCACCATCGCCTCGGCCGCGTCGTCGTGCTTGGGCCGGATCCGGGTCCGCGGCCGGGAGCCCCGGCGGGCGGGGCGGTTGCGGATGTCGTCCTCGTCGGAGTCCTTGCCGTAGCGGCGCATGTGCCCAGTCTCCCGCTCAGCCGCCCACCACTGCTCCGCCGAGCAACTCGTCCCACATCCTCGGGAAGTCCGGCAAGGTCTTGGCGGTGGTGGCCACGTTCTCCACCTGGACCCCCTCGACGGCCAGCCCGATCACCGCGGCCGCGGTGGCCAGGCGGTGGTCCTCGTAGGTGTGGAACACGCCGCCGCGCAGCGCGCGCGGGCGGATCCGCAGGCCGTCCTCGGTCTCGGTGACGTCGCCGCCGAGGTCGTTGATCTCCTTGGCCAGCGCGGCCAGCCGGTCCGTCTCGTGCATCCGCAGGTGCGCGATGCCGTACAGGTGGGACTCGGAGTCGGCGAGCGCGGCGACGGCGGCGATCACCGGGGTGAGCTCGCCGACGTCGTGCAGGTCCGCCTCGATGCCGTGGATCCGGCCGGTGCCGGTGAACTGCAGGCCCTCGTCGGTGAACTCGCAGACGCCGCCCATCCGGGTGTAGATGTCGCGCAGCTGGTCGCCGGGCTGGGTGGTGTGCTTCGGCCAGTCGCGGACGGTCACCCGGCCGCCGGTGACCAGGGCGGCGGCGAAGAACGGCGCCGCGTTGGAGAGGTCCGGCTCGACCACCATGTCGCGGCCGAGCAGGGCGCCGGGGGTGACCCGCCAGACGTCCTTCTCGCCGCCGTCCTCCGGGGCGTCCACCTGGGCGCCGGCCAGCCGCAGCATCTCGACCGTCATCCGGATGTGCGGCAGCGAGGGGACCGGGCCGCCGACGTGGCGGACCTCGACGCCCTGGTTGTACCGGGCGCCGGAAAGCAGCAGGGCGGAGACGAACTGCGAGGAGGAGGAGGCGTCCAGCTCCACCACGCCGCCGTCCAGCGCGCCGGTGCCGTGCACGGTGAGCGGGAAGGCGCCGCGGCCGCCGTCGTCGATCCGGGCGCCGAGCGCGCGCAGGGCGTTGATCACGCCGTGCTGGGGGCGCTCGTAGCTGCGCGGGTCGCCGTCGAAGTGCACCGGGCCGTCGGCGAGGACGGCGAGCGGGGGGAGGAAGCGCATGACCGTGCCGGCGTTGCCGACGTCCACGGAGGCCGGGCCGCGCAGTGCGGGGGCCGGGATGACCCGCCAGGCCTCCCCGCCGCCGAGGCCGCCGGAGTCGTTGTTGACCTGCTCCTCGATGCCGACCCCGAGCGCCCGCAGGCCGTCGGCCATCAGCTGGGAGTCGCGGCTGCGCAGCGGGCGCCGCACCCAGCCGGGTTCGGTGGAGAGGGCGGCCAGCACCAGAGCCCGGTTGGTGACCGACTTGGAGCCGGGGATGGTGACGGTGGCGTCAACGGGGGTGGTCGCGACGGGGGCGGGCCACAGGGTCTCGGTCATGGGGCAAGTTTAGGGGCCGTACGGGAACTGTCCGCTCCGCGGCCGGATGGCGGGACGGGCCGGTCGGCGGGGCACCGTCGGCCCCGCGGCTCACAGCGGGGACAGCAGCCAGCTCGCGCCGAGACCCAGGCAGGCCAGCGCGGTGACCAGGAAGAGGAACACCCAGGCGAGCCCGGGAACGCCGGTGAGCCGGGCGAGCTGGTCGGCGTCGGAGTCCCCGCCCTGGCCGCGCCGGCGCTGGTGCTGCAGCTCCAGGACCGGGCGGACGGCGCCGAGCAGCAGGAACCAGCTGCCGAGGCAGGCGAAGCCGGCCTGGACGTCGGTGCTGCCGAACCAGGAGACCAGGAAGAAGGCGGCGCCGGCGAGCAGCACGGTGAGGAAGCCGAAGGCGTTGCGGATCCGGACCAGCAGGGCCAGCAGCAGGGCTATCGCGAGCCAGAGCAGCAGGGTGATCCGGTCGGCCGCGAGCAGTGCGGCGCAGCCGAGGCCGAGCAGGGCGGGGGCGCAGTAGCCGGCGGCGGCGGTGAGCACCATGCCCGGCCCGGTGGGGCGGCCGTAGGAGAGGGTGAGGCCGGAGGTGTCCGAGTGCAGCCGGATGCCCGCGAGCTTGCGGCGGGTGGCCAGGGCGGCCAGGCCGTGTCCGCCCTCGTGGGCGATGGTGATCGCGTTGCGGGCGAACCGCCAGAGCGGGCGGGCCGCCACCAGGAGCAGGGCGGCGGCGCCGGTGGCCAGGGTGAGCCAGCCCGGCGGGGCGGGCTGGGTGCCGGTGACGCGGTCCCACACCTCGCCGATGCCCTGTGCGTCCATGCCCGCTCCCGTTCTCGTCCGGCCCGGTCCGGGGCGGCCGCGGTCGGCCGGCCCGGGTGGCAGCCTCCCATGCGGGGACGGCCGGGCGGGAGGCCGCGGTTCGCACTTCGGGATGAGGAAGTGCTGAGAGCGGTGGTCGTGGCAAGCTGACGGCATGTGCGGTCGCTTCGCCTCCAGCCTCCGGCCCGAGGACCTCGTCGAGCTCTTCGGCGTCCAGCAGTGGGACCCGGTCGAGACGCTGGCACCCAGTTGGAACGTCGCGCCGACCGAGCGCGCCTTCGTGGTGCTGGAACGGCAGCGCAAGGGGGAGCCGGCCCCGGTCCGGCAGTTGCGGGTGCTGCGCTGGGGCCTGGTGCCGCAGTGGGCGAAGTCGCCCGAGACCGCGGTGAAGATGATCAACGCCCGCTCGGACACGGTGCACGAGAAGCCCTCGTACCGGCAGGCCCTCGCCTCCCGGCGGTGCATCCTGCCGGTCGACGGCTACTACGAGTGGCAGACCCTGCCGGGCGAGCGCGGCAAGCCCCGGAAGAAGCCGTTCTTCGTCTCCCGGGCCGACGGCGGCCCGCTGGCGCTGGCCGGGCTGTACGAGTTCTGGCGCGACCGGGCGGTGCCCGCGGACCACCCGGAGGCCTGGCTGGTGACCTTCACCGTCGTCACCACCGAGGCGGAGGAGCTGCTGGCCCCGATCCACGAGCGGATGCCGCTCTTCCTGGACCGGGAGTCCTACGACGACTGGCTGGACCCGGGGCTGGTGGACCCGGACGCGATACGCCCGCTGCTGGTCCCGCCGCCGCCCGGCGCGCTGCTGGCCACACCGGTCTCGCCGGCGGTCGGCAGCATCCGCAACAACGGTCCCGAGCTGACCCGGCCGTGGGTCGAGGCCGAGCACGAGACCACCCTCTTCTGACTTCTGAGCCCCGCTTCCCGCCGGCGCGCCCCGTCGGCACCGCTCTCCGAGCACTGGAGTCCACGCCGTGACGCAGGAACTCGTCCCCACCCCCGCCGGGGACGCCCGGATCAGTTACCACCCGGCGGCCGCGCCGAAGGCGCTGCTGGCGCTCGGCCACGGCGCCGGCGGCGGGATCGGCGCGCGCGACCTGGTGGCGCTGGCCGCGGCGCTGCCGCCGCGCGGGATCACGGTGGCACTGGTCGAGCAGCCCTGGCGGGTGGCCGGGAAGCGGCTGGGGCCGGCGCCCAGGACGCTGGACACCGGGTGGACGCCGGTCGCCGAGCGCCTCGCCGGGCAGGGGGTGCCGCTGGTCGTCGGCGGGCGCAGCGCCGGGGCCCGGGTGGCCTGCCGGACGGGCGCCGCCACCGGCGCGGCCGGGGTGGTGGCGCTGGCGTTCCCGCTGCACCCGCCGGGCAAGCCGGAGAAGAGCCGGGCCGGGGAGCTGCTGGAGTCGGGGCTGCCGACGCTGGTGGTGCAGAGCGTGGCGGATCCGTTCGGCGGGCCCGCCGAGTTCCCGGCGCTGCCGGCCGGGCACCGGATGGTGCCGGTGCCCTACGGCAGCCACGGCTTCGAGGTGCCGAAGCGGGCGCCCACCGGGCAGGACGAGGTGCTGGAGCTGATCACCGGGGCGGTCGGCGACTGGGTGCTCGGGCTGCTCTGAGCCGCCCGGGAACGCACGGTCGCCAACCGCTCACCCGGGCGGGTGAAAACCTGCCGGGGGCCGGGAATGCGGGCGCCCTCGGCATGGTTGACACCCTCGTCAGCTTGAGTCCCGGACGGAAGGCAGCACAGATGGGTTCGATCGCGTGCCCCGAGCGGCCGGAGGAGCGCGAGGCCTCCGCGGCCTTCACCCCCTCCTGGTCGGAGTGGATTGCCGCGGGCGAGAAGCCCGTCAGCCCGATATCCTCCATTTCGGGGCGGCCCGCTGTGGGCGGCCATGCCGAGGAGGTGGGTCCGGTCGTCGGGACCGAGCACGAGGCCGAGCCGGGCCGGGGCCCGGAGGAGAGCCTGCCCGCGGGCGAGGCGCTCACCGGTGAGGAGCTGGCCGAGGCGATCGGTGAGGACACCTTCCGGGTGTCCGCAGCGGAGAGCGAGGCGGCCCGGCGGGAGCGCTTCGAGCGCGACGCCCTGGGCTACCTGGATCCGATGTACTCCGCCGCGCTGCGGATGACCCGCAATCCGGCCGATGCGGAGGACCTCCTCCAGGAGGCGTTCGCGAAGGCGTACGCGTCGTTCCACCAGTTCCGCGAGGGCACCAACCTCAAGGCCTGGCTGTACCGCATCCTCACCAACACGTTCATCAACTCGTACCGCAAGAAGCAGCGGGAGCCCCAGCGGACCGCCGCCGAGGAGATCGAGGACTGGCAGCTGGCCCGGGCCGAGTCGCACATGTCGACGGGTCTGCGCTCGGCCGAGACCCAGGCGCTCGACCACCTCCCGGACAGCGATGTGAAGGACGCCCTCCAGGCCATCCCGGAGGAGTTCCGCATCGCCGTCTATCTCGCGGACGTCGAGGGCTTTGCGTACAAGGAGATCGCGGACATCATGGGTACTCCCATCGGTACGGTGATGTCCCGGCTGCACCGCGGCCGCCGTCAGCTGCGCGGCATGCTGGAGGACTACGCCCGTGAGCGCGGGCTGGTCCCGGCCGGCAGCGGGGCAGGGCAGGAAGCGAAGGGCTCGGGCTCATGAGCTGCGGCGATCCGCACGACACCGAGTGTGGCGAGGTCCTCGACCACCTCTACGAATTCCTCGACAACGAGATGGCCGAGGGCGACTACGACAAATTGCGGGTGCACTTCGAGGAGTGCTCACCCTGCCTGGAGAAGTACGGCCTGGAGCAGGCCATCAAGGCGCTGATCAAGCGGTGCTGCGGCTGCGACGACACCCCGGCCGACCTGCGGGGCAAGGTGCTGGCCAGGATCGACTCGATCCGGGCCGGGCAGCGCTCCGGCGAGGCGGTGGTGGTCGCCGTGGATGCCGCGGTCGAGGCGCACGGCGACAGCGAGCAGGGCCGGCCGCCCGCGAAGGCCTCCGCCGAGGCGGCGGCCAGGCCCGGTACGCCGGTCGAGGCGGGCGCTCCGGCGGAGTGAGCGCGCCGCCGTCCCACGGCGGGCCGTCCACCCGAGGACCAGGCGACCCCCGGAGCGTGCGCTCCGGGGGTCGCTCCGTCTCCGCTTGCGGGCGCCCTCACTCGTTCGAGTGAGTTGGTGGTGCGCCAACTGCGGCATTCCGCGATCATGCGCCCCGACGCCGGAACGGCGGCCTATCCTCCTGACGGACGCTCACCGCCGGTAGCCCGGTGCGCTGAGCGCGGAGCGGGCCAGGACGGCGGGGAGGTCGAGATCGCTACCGACAGTGGAGGAACGGACCTGCCGACGGGCGCGGTGTGCTACCTCGTGGCCGTCCCGGTGGCGGCGCTCTGCTGCCTGCTGCCCCTGTTGCCGGGGCCCGTCCCGGCCGCCGTGCCACGCTGGCTCGGCGCTCCGGTGGACTGGCCCAAGGTCGGCCTGCTGGCCTTTCTGCACGGCTGCTGGGAATCGCTGGCGCAGGGCCAGCCCACCCCCTGCCGACGGCTGCTCCGGGCCCTGCTGGGCCGGCCGCCGCTGCCCTCCCGGCCACCGGCCCGGCCCCTGGCCAACGCCTTCTTCCCGGTGCTGTTCGCCGGGGTGCTGATGCTCGCACCGGCCGCCGCCGCCCTGGTCGCGGTGCCGATCGCGCTGTTCGGCGACACCGAGCCGGACGGCCGCCGGCGCCAGGTGTGGAACGGCGCCCAGCTCGCCCTCTCCGCCTTCGCCGCCTCGGCGGTCTTCCACCTGCTCGCCGGACCGCAGCTGCTGCTCGGCTCCCGCTTCCCGGCCGCGCTGCTCCCCGGGGCCGCCGCGCTGGCCGCGTTCTGCCTGGCCAACGGGGTGCTGGTGGGCGGCATGCTGGTGCTGGCCGAGGGCCGGCGGGCGAGCGTCCTGCTGCTCGGTCCGGTCGCCGCGTTCGGGCTGCCGGTGCTGGTGCACGCGGCCGGCGGGCTGATGGTCGCGGTGCTCTGGCAGGGCCCGTACGGGGCCTTCGCGGCGCTGCTGGCCCTGCTGCCGCTCTCCATCTCGGCCTGGGTGTTCGCCCAAGGCCACCGCGAGCGGGACGCCCACCAGGCCACCGTCCAGGCGCTGGTGCAGGCCGTGGAGATCAAGGACTCCTACACCCGGGGGCACAGCGAACGCGTCGGCAAGGCCGCGGTGCTGATCGCCGGTCAGCTGGGCATGGAGGCCGAGCGGCTGCGTACCCTGCGGTTCGCGGGCATCCTGCACGACGTCGGCAAGCTCGGCGTGGCCACCGAGCTGCTGCGCAGGAACGGTCCCCTCGACGAGGCCGAGCGGCGGGCCGTCGAGGTCCACCCGGTGCACGGCTACGAGCTGGTGCGCGGCATCGTCTTCCTCGGCGAGGCGCACGCCGGGATCCTGCACCACCACGAGCGGATGGACGGCCGGGGCTACCCGAGCGGGCTGGCGGGCGAGCAGATCCCCGAGTTCGCCCGGATCATCTCGGTCGCCGATGCCTTCGACTCGATGACCTCCACCCGGTCCTACCGGCGCGGCCGGCCGGTCACCGAGGCGGTGGCCGAGCTGGAGCGCTGCTCGGGCAGCCAGTTCGACCCGGTGATGGTGCGGGCGCTGGTCGACGCGCTCGCCGTGCACGACTGGCAGCCGGTGCTGCCCCCCGACGACGACTGCATCCGGGCGGTGCCCGACATCCCGCTGGGCGTGCCCGAACCGGCGCGGCCGGGCCCGGGCCGGGTGCCCGCCCAGGGCGGCACCGTGCCGACGGCCGGACCGTCGTGAGCGCCCGCCCGCCGGCCCGCGGGGTGGCCGCGGTGCACGCCGCGGCCGTCGTGCTGCTGGCGTTCTCGTTCGGCGCGGTGGCGGTGCGCGGGATGGCCGAGCCCGGGGTGGCGCTGGCGTTCACCGTGCTGATCGCGCTCGGCGAGTGCGTCCGGATCACTCTTCCGGGCGATCGCGAGCAGGCACCGATCGGTGCCGCCGGTGCGCTGGCGTACGCCCTGCTGGGGCCGCTGCGCGGGCTGCCCACCGCGCACGGCGTGCTCCAGGCGGTCGCGGTGACCGGCGCGGGGCTGCTGCTGGCGCTGCTCCCGGCGGTGGCGCTGCCCCGCGGGGCCCGGCGGCCGCGGCGGGCGCCGTGGCGGGACCGGGCCCGGCTCGACGGCGCCGCCCGGCGGCTGCTCGGGGCCGGGTTCGCGGCCGCGATCTTCCAGCCGCTCTACAACAGCGGAGTGGTCGACCGGTTCTCGGCGGACGGCCCCGCCTACGGGGTGTTCCTCACGGTGGTGGCGGCGCTGGCCGCGCTCTGCGACGCCACCCTGGCGGCGGTGCTGCGGCGGGCCCGGAGCGGGCTGCGGTTCCCGGCGGCGCTGGAGGACGAGCTGCGGTCGCTGTTCGGGATCGGCTCGGCGATCGCCGCCACCGGGATGCTGGTCAGCCTGGCGGCGGGCGAGGTCGGACTCTGGGCGCTGCCGCTGTTCTGCGCGCCCCTGCTGCTGGCGCAGGTGTCGTTCCGGCGGGCCGCCGCTGTCCGGGCCACCACCGGGCAGACCATCGCCAGCCTGGCCAAGGCCACCGAGGTGGCCGGCTACACCCCGTACGGCCACGCCCGCCGGGTCGCCGACACGGCGTGCGCGGTCGGCCGCGAGCTGGGGCTGAGCACCCGCGAGCTCGCCCTGCTGGAGTACGCGGCGCTGATGCACGACATCGGGCAGCTGTCGCTGGTCGAGCCGGTGCCGGACGGGGCGACGGCGCTGCTCCCGGAGGAGGAGCAGCAGCGGATCGCCCGGCTGGGCAGCGAGGTGATCCGGCGGACGGGGGTGCCGCGGCAGGTCGCCGAGCAGGTCGCCCGGCTGGCCGATCCCTGGCCCGGGCGGCCGGACCCGGACGAGCGGGCGGTGCCGCTGGCGGCCCGGATCATCCGGGTGGCGAACGCGCACGACGACCTGCTGACGGCGGCGCGCGGGCGCGGGGTGGAGGAGGTGGTGGGGCGGCTGGAGGTGCTGGAGGTGCTGCGGCTGGGGCGGGGCCGGATCTACGACGGACGGGTCGTGGACGCGCTGGTGAGGGTGCGGGGGTAGGGGAGGGGCGCGCGGCGGGTGGGGGCGGCGGGCGCTGTTCAGGGGTTGGGGTTGAGGCGGGGCGTCGGGGCGGGCAGGCTGGGTAGGGGTGGGGCCGGGAGCGGCCGGAACCCCGGCTGCGGGGAGCGCGGGCGACGGCGGGCGTGGTTGGATGCGGTCGTAGCGTGGAACACCGACCCGGGGCACCGGGCCCGTGGCAGCGGGAGCGGACACGGGACTTGAGCGGACGACGACGGCAGGGACGAACGTGAGGATCTTCCACCGGGCACGGCACCGGCCGTCCGCCACCTGGCGGCAGACGACCGATCGGGCTTTCACGCTGATCGGCGACGGCCGCTACGAGGACGCGGGCGCCCTGCTGGTGATGGCGGCCGATCTGGAGCCGTGGCTGTCGGACTCCTGGTTCAACCTCGCGCTGCTGCACAAGTTCCGGCGGGACTGGGAGCAGGCGCGGGCGGCCGGGCTGCGGGCGGTGGCGCTGCTGGACCGCGAGCAGGGCGCCCCCGACTGGTGGAACCTGGGGATCACGGCGACGGCGCTGCAGGACTGGCCGCTGGCGCGGCGGGCCTGGCAGGCGTACGGGCTGCGGCTGCCGGGCGGGGCCGGGGCCCACCCGGACGGCCCGGTCAGCCTGGACCTGGGGACGACGCCGGTGCGGCTGTCGCCGGACGGCGAGTCCGAGGTGGTCTGGGGGCGCCGGCTGGATCCCGCGCGCATCGAGGTGCTGTCCATCCCGCTGCCCTCGTCGGGCCGCCGCTGGGGCGAGGTGGTGCTGCACGACGGCGCCCCGCACGGCGAGCGGGTGACCGACGGGGTGGCGTACCCGGTGTTCGACGAGATCGAGCTGTGGGCGCCCTCCCCGGTGCCGACCTACGTGGTGCTGCTGCAGGCCGCCACCGCGGCGGACCGGGACGCCCTGGAGCGGCTGGTCGCGGACGCGGGGTACGCGGCGGAGGACTGGACGTCGTCGGTGCGGCTGCTCTGCCGGGCGTGTTCGGAGAGCCGGATGGCCTCCGACGACGGGCACACCGCGCACCACGACCCGCACGACGACGGGGACGCGGCCCACCCGGGGCACCTGAGCCATCTGAGCCAGGGCGCCGGCGGGATGTCCTGGCTGGTGGAGCGGGAGTGCGGGATCGCGGCTCCGGCGCTGCTGGTGCGGACGCTGCTGGACCGCTGGGTGGCGGCCGCCCCCGGTACCCGCGCGTACCGGGATCTCGAAGAGGTCTGCTGAGCGGTCCGCTTACCCTTGGTCGGTACGGCCAGACGATCCAGGGAAGCGGAAGACACACAGCGATGGCGGAGCAGCACGACCACCAGCACGACCACGACCACGAGCCCGCGCAGGGTGAGGCCCAGCCGGTGAAGGTGGTCGGCGAGGAGCCGGACCTCTCGAAGGGCACCGCGCGTCCGATCACCGTCTACGGCAACCCGGTGCTGCACCGGGAGGTCAAGACCGTCACGGCCTTCGACGGCGAGCTGTCGGGGCTGATCGACGACATGTTCCAGTCGATGTACGCGGCCGAGGGCGTGGGCCTGGCGGCCAACCAGATCGGCGTGGACCTCAAGGTGTTCGTCTACGACTGCCCGGACGACGAGGGTGTGCGCCACGTCGGCCACGTCATCAACCCCGTCCTGGAGGAGCTGCCGGCCGGCAGCAAGCGGGTGCTGGACGACGGCAACGAGGGCTGCCTGTCGGTGCCGACCGCGTACGCCGAGCTGCCCCGGCCGGACTACGCCGCGGTGACCGGCCAGGACAAGGACGGCAACCCGATCCGGGTCGAGGGCACCGGCTTCTTCGCCCGCTGCCTGCAGCACGAGACCGACCACCTGTACGGGTTCCTCTACATCGACAAGCTGTCGAAGCGGGACCGCAAGGACGCGCTGCGGCAGATGGCCGAGGGCACGCCGCGGTACGCGACGGTGTCGAACGGCTGACGTGTCACGGAAGGGCCGGTGCACGCGCACCGGCCCTTCCGCACGGGTGCCTACCGCGGCACGAACAGCCACTCCGGCCCGTAGGTGAAGCGGGGGGCGGCGGGCAGCTTGACGTCGTTGATCTGCTGGGCGGTCCGGCGCATCTGGCCCATCTGCCCGATCGCCGGGCCGATCGAGTCGGGGCCGGCGTCGCCCCAGGCGCCTTCGAGGGCGTACAGCATGTCGCTGTAGTGCTGGTTGAAGGTCGCCAGGAGGGTGGCGGTGGGCTGGTCGGGCTCGTTGCCGGGGCTGTTGGCCCAGCCGCCCAGGGGGACCCGGGCGACCGGGGAGGTGTCCGGCAGCGGGACCTCCGGGCCGGTGAACCCGTACTTCTTCGTCCCCTCGTCGAGGACGAGCTTGCGGCCTTCGGCGATCTCCTTGAAGGCGTAGTAGTGGGCGAGTTCGCCCGGGGCGCCGGGGAAGGGGTTCTCCGGCGAGGCGTCCGTGCCCTCGCCCTGCGACTGGATGACGTGGATGGCGGCCAGCACGTCGTCGATGGTGTTCATCGGGACGATGTCGTTGCCGGCGCCGTGGCTCGACCCGAGCGGGAAGCTCACCTGCCGCTGCCCGGTGAGCAGGTGGGCGAAGGTGGGGAAGACGTTCGCGATCCGCTGGTAGAAGGCGCCGATGGTGTTGCCGTCGGCGGCGAAGGCGAGCGGGTGCTCGGGCTTCTCGATGTCGGAGAACAGGCCGGCCGACTCGCGGGTCAGCCCGCTCAGGTAGACCTCCAGGCCGGGGTTGACGCCGCCGGGGAGCTCACCCGGGTACTTCGGGACGGTGAGCGGGTCGGTGAGGACGACCGTGCCGCCGATGCTGGTGAGCATGTTGCAGACCAGACCGAAGTGCGACATCTCGTCGAAGACGATCTCGCGGATGGTGTGGCGCACCGGCTTGGAGTTGTCGGGGTCGGTGATCGACCAGAGCGCGGTGGCGTAGGGCGGGATCGTGGACAACTCCAGCATGATCGCCCGCTGGAGCGCGTCCTTGAGTTCCTGCTCCGTCCAGTCCTCCTCCGCCATGCTCATGAGCTGGACGATGGCGTCGCTCCGGTAGTCGAGGATTCCGGTCGGCACGGTGGGCCCCTTTCGTTCGGCTGTGGCCGGACCGTAGCGGGGGGCGGCACCGTCCGTATGCGTGCCGTTCCGGTGGGGCCCGGCGGTTTCATTCGGACGAGCGAACGACGCCGCCCCGCCGGGTGCGAACACCGGGCGGGGCGGCGGCTGTTGGCCGGGCCCCCGGAGGAGCGGGGCCGGGCGGGCCGGGCGGGCCTAGAAGTCGTCGTCGAAGGAGACCGAGCCCTCGACGGCGACCTGGTACGCGGAGACCCGGCGCTCGAAGAAGTTGGTCAGCTCCTGGACGTTCTGCAGCTCCATGAACCCGAAGGGGTTGGTGGAGCCGTAGCGGATCGGCAGGCCGAGGCGGGCGAGCCGCTGGTCGGCCACCGCCTGCAGGTACTCGCGCATGGACTCGGTGTTCATGCCGGGCAGGCCCTCGCCGCAGAGGTCACGGGCGAACTGGAGCTCGGCCTCGACGGCCTCCTCCAGCATCTCGGTGACCTGCTGGGCCATCTTCTCGTCGAAGAGGTCGGGCTCCTCCTCGCGGACGGTGTCCACCACCGACATCGCGAAGTCCATGTGCATGGACTCGTCCCGGAACACCCAGTTGGTGCCGGTGGCGAGGCCGTGCAGCAGGCCGCGGCTGCGGAACCAGTACACGTACGCGAAGGCGCCGTAGAAGAACAGGCCCTCGACGCAGGCCGCGAAGCAGATCAGGTTGAGGAGGAACGCCCGGCGGTCGTCCTTGCTCCGCAGCGAGTCGATGTGGTCGACCGCGTTCATGTACTTGAAGCAGAACTGGGCCTTCTGGTGGATGGAGGGGATGTTCTCCACCGCGGCGAAGGCCGCGTTGCGGTCCTCGGGGTCGGGCAGGTAGGTGTCGAGCAGCGTCAGGTAGAACTGGACGTGCACGGCCTCCTCGAACAGCTGCCGGGACAGGTAGAGCCGGGCCTCGGGGGAGTTGATGTGCTTGTAGAGGCTCAGCACCACGTTGTTGGAGACGATCGAGTCACCGGTGGCGAAGAAGGCGACCAGCCGGCCGATCATGTGCCGCTCGCCGTCGCTCAGCTTGGCGAGGTCGGCGACGTCGGAGTGCAGGTCCACCTCCTCGACGGTCCAGGTGTTCTTGATCGCGTCCCGGTAGCGGTCGTAGAACGACGGGTACCGCATCGGCCGCAGGGTCAGCTCGAAGCCGGGGTCGAGCAGCATCTTCTCGCGGTCGGGACGGGCTTCGGGGGTGGTGCTCACTGGCAGGCCTCGCAGGACTCGGGGTTCTCCAGGGAGCAGGCCAGCGCGGCCTCCTCCTCCGGGCTGAGGGTCGGGGACGCCACCGGCACCGGCGCGGCGGCGCGGGCGGTGCCCGAGGCGGCCTGGGCGATCCGGGTGGCGGGCCGCGACCGCAGGTAGTAGGTGGTCTTCAGACCGACCTTCCACGCGTACGCGTACATCGAGCTCAGCTTGCCGATGGTGGGCGCCGCCATGAAGAGGTTCAGCGACTGGCTCTGGTCGATGTACGGCATCCGGGCGGCGGCCAGGTCGATCAGCGCGCGCTGGGGCAGCTCCCAGGCCGTGCGGTACAGCGAACGGACCTCGGCGGGCAGCCAGTTGAGGTCCTGGACGGAGCCGTTGGCGTCGCGCAGCGCGTCCCGGGTCTGCTGGTCCCAGACGCCGAGCTCCTTCAGCTCGCGCACCAGGTACGGGTTGACCTGGAGGAACTCGCCGGAGAGGGTCTCGCGCTTGAACAGGTTGGAGACCTGCGGCTCGATGCACTCGTACACACCGGCGATCGAGGCGATCGTGGCGGTGGGGGCGATGGCGAGCAGCAGCGAGTTGCGCAGACCGGTCTCGGCGATCCGGGCGCGCAGCGCCTCCCAGCGGCCGGCCCAGTGCGGCGCGGCCGAACCGAAGTGGTCGATGTGCAGCTCGCCGCGGGCGGCGCGGGTCTCGCCGTAGGCCTCGTGGCGGCCCAGCTGCTCGGCCAGGTCGGCGGAACGCTCGTACGCGGTGAGCATGATGCGCTCGGCGATGAGGGTGGAGAGGGCCTTCGCCTCGGCGGAGTCGAAGTCCAGGCGGAGCTGGAAGAAGACGTCCTGGAGGCCCATCACGCCGAGGCCGACCGGGCGCCAGCGCGAGTTGGACGCGCCGGCCTCGGGGGTCGGGTAGAAGTTGATGTCCACCACGCGGTCGAGGAAGGTGACGGCGGTGCGGACGGTGGCGTCCAGGCGGTCCCAGTCCATCGCGTTCAGCAGGTCGGCGGCGGTGGCACCGGGGGCGACGTGGGCGCCGAGGTTGACCGAGCCGAGGTTGCAGACGGCGGTCTCGGAGTCGTCCGTGACCTCCAGGATCTCGGTGCAGAGGTTGGAGCTGTGCACCGTGCGGCCGGGCAGCGCGGTCTGGTTGGCGGCGCGGTTGGAGGCGTCCTTGAAGGTCATCCAGCCGTTGCCGGTCTGCGCCAGGGTGCGCATCATCCGGGAGTAGAGGGTCTGCGCCGGGATGGTGCGGACGGCCTTGCCGGCCTGCTCGGCCTTCAGGTACGCCTCGTCGAACTCGGCGCCCCAGAGGTCGACCAGCTCGGGCACGTCGGCGGGGGAGAACAGCGACCAGTCGGCGTTCGCGTTGACGCGGCGCATGAACTCGTCCGGGATCCAGTGCGCCAGGTTGAGGTTGTGGGTGCGGCGCGCCTCCTCACCGGTGTTGTCGCGCAGCTCCAGGAACTCCTCGATGTCCGCGTGCCAGGTCTCCAGGTAGACGCAGGCCGCGCCCTTGCGGCGGCCGCCCTGGTTGACCGCGGCGACCGAGGAGTCGAGGGTGCGCAGGAACGGGACGATGCCGTTGGACTTGCCGTTGGTGCCCCGGATCAGGCTGCCGCGCGAGCGGATCCGCGAGTAGGACAGGCCGATGCCGCCGGCGTGCTTGGAGAGGCGGGCGATCTGGGCGTACCGGGAGTAGATCGAGTCCAGGTTGTCCAGCGGCGAGTCCAGCAGGTAGCAGCTCGACATCTGCGGGTGCTTGGTGCCGGAGTTGAAGAGCGTCGGCGAGGAGGTCAGGTACTCCAGCCGGCTCATCAGGCCGTACAGCTCGGAGACCTCGCGCACCGACTGCTCGTTGTCGCCGACCGCCAGACCACAGGCGACGCGGAGCAGGAACTGCTGCGGGGTCTCGACGACCTTGCGGGTGATCGGGTGGCGCAGCAGGTACCGGGACTGCACGGTGCGCAGGCCGAAGTACTCGAAGCGGCCGTCGCCCGCGGGGTCGATCAGCGCGTTCAGGGCGGTGGCGTGCTTGGCGACGAAGTCGGCGGTGGAGTCGCCGATCAGGCCCTCGGCGTGGCCGACCGCGATCGAGTCCGAGAAGGTGACCGAACCCTGGCTCACCGCCTCGTCGACGATCTCCAGCGCGAGCAGTCGCGCGGCGAGCTTCGAGTACTGCGGGTCCTCGGCGATCATCGACGCTGCGGCGTCCACGGCCAGCCCGCGCAGCTCGGCGAAGTCCGAGCCGGCGTGGCGGCCGCGCAGCGCGGCGGCGGCGACATGGCCGGGGTCCACCTGGGGGAGGTCGGCGCTGCGGTCGGTCAGCAGCCGGAGCAGTGCGCCACCGGGGTCGGACACCGTCGGGTCGACGGGGGCGGAGCTGGAACCCTGGGCGGGCAGGGTGACTGAGGCAGCGGTGGTCAAGGCGCTCTCTCCTGGCGGCGATCGGCGTCGGCGGTGGCTCGGGCCGGACCGTTCGGGGCAGGGGAGCACGGCGCGCCGGCCCGGAGGCGGCGCGCGACGGTGGCATCCCCGGCCCGCCCGCGAGGCCCGGAAGTGGTGCTGGTGCGAAAGGCCTCTGCGGGGAGGCCAGGCGGCACGCCGTCGGCAGGTATTCGGACTCGCGGGCTCTGTCGGAGCCGCCCGCACACCGCTGCGGGGCAGTCCCGGACTCGCACCGGGTTCCCCTGCGTCGACAGCAGGGATGAGCATACATCTAGTGGTGTCCGCTCGATGCGACCCCACATGTTGTGCGGCGTCGCGTGTCGACGTGATCGCAGGTGGTACCGGCGAGAGGCCTTTCCCGGGCTGTTCCGGGGCCGTTCCGGGGCTGCGGCCGGCCCCCGGCCGCCCGCCGCGGGGGCCGGCGCCGGGGGCCGCCGCAGGGTCGTTCCAGGGCCTTCGCGGACCGCGGCGCAGGGCATCGCCGGGAGTGCCCGGGGCCCGGCCGGTGTTCGGATTCGGAAACGGATCGGCCACCGGGCAGGCCCGCCGTCAGGGGCATGCCCTACGATCTCGGCTCATGAGGGAGCGGAGCCAGCGAGTCGTCGACACCGACGTGATTCGCGGAGCGGCCGCCGAAGGCAGTGAGGGGGGCGCATGAGCGACGGAACGGGCACGCCCGGGGAGTGGAGCGGCCGACCCGGCTCGCCGGGGCAGCAGCCGCCCCCTCCCGCCGGGCCGGGTGGCGCGCAGAACCAGCAGCCGGGCACGCCCGGACAGCCGCCGCAGGGCCCGCCGCCCGCGCCGTACCCCGGCGCGCCGCAGCCGGTGCCGCCGGCCCCGGGCGGGTTCGGTCCGCCGCCCGCCTCGTACGGGCCGCCGGTGCCCGCGCCGCAGCCGGTCCAGCCGCCGGTGCCGTCCGTGCCGCAGCCGCCGCAGCAGGTCCAGCCGCCCGTGCCGCAGCCGGTCCCGCAGCAGCCGGCGCCGGTGCAGCCCCAGCCCCCGGTGCACCAGCAGCAGGTCCAGCCGCAGCCGCAGCAGTGGCAGCCGCAGCCCCAGCAGCACCCGCACCCGCACCCCCAGCCCGTGCCGCAGCACGCCGAGCCGGACTGGGCCGCCCTCGCGGACCGGAACGAGGCGGAGGCCAGGCGCAAGGGCCGGACGCGGATCATCGGCGGCGTGGTCACCCTCCTGGTGGTCGGCGGCCTGGTCGCCGGCGGCCTGCTGTTCCTGAACAAGGGCGACGACAAGAAGCCGGTCGCGGATCCCACCGGCGCCGCCACGGCGGCCACCCAGCCGCCGGCGCCCACGGCGTCCGGCAAGGCGTCCCCGACGGCCACCCCGAGCGCCACGCCCGAGGACCCGTCGAAGCCGCTCTGGGAGGCGACCACCGACCCGGCTCCGCAGGACGCGGCGGCGCTCTTCTCGGCGCTCACCGTGACGGTCAACGGCGCCACCTGGAACCGCACCGTGGTCTCGCTCGACTCGCCCTGCTGGGACGGCAACTCCACGGTCGGCGGCCTCGGCAAGGTCCTCGGTGACCAGGGCTGCCGCCAGGTGCTCCGGGCCACCTACGTCTCCGGCGACAGCGCGGTGACGGTCGGCGTCGCGGTCTTCGACCACAAGCAGCAGGCCGAGACCGCGGTGAAGAACTACGTCGGCCACCTCAAGGGCGCCGCGGCCCCCGGCTCGCCGGCGTTCTGCACCACCCCCGGCTGCACCAACACCAAGGGCACCCTGGGCCGGTACGGCTTCTTCACCGTCGAGGGCTCCGCCAAGGGCGGCAACACCGCGGACGCCGCCGCGACCGCGGCCGCCGGGGGCTTCGACGAGCACGTGAAGAACCAGCTCCTCCAACGCACCAAGGCGGCGGGCGGCGCACCGGCCGCCACCCCGGCGGGCTGACGGTCCGCCCGGTTCGGCCCGGTTCCGGCCGGGCCCGCCCCGGTTCGCGCCCGGCGGGTCCGCTCGCCCCGGCCCCGGGGGATGTGGCAGGCTCACCGCCTGTCAGTCGTACACGTGTTCCGGTTGTGACGGCGCAGGCCGGTGCCGGTGAGCATCCGGAGGAGTGTCCGTGGCCATGCCCCGCGCGCTGCGTGCCAAACCGGCCGTGCTGGCCGCGGCCGGCGCGCTGCTCGCCGCCGGCGCGGTGGTGCTGGCCGGCCAGGACGGCCGGGCCGACGGCGACCGCCGGGACGCGCCCGCCCGCAGCACGCTCACCCTGGGCGGCGCCGGGCGCACCCTGGCGCCGGAGGTCGGCCGCGAGCTGCTGGCCCGCGACCCGCAGGCCTCGCCCAACGCGCGGGCCGTCCAGCAGCTCCTCGCCGACCTGGAGAGCGCGGCCCGCGCCGGCCGCTCCGGCGGGACGGTGATCGGCCAGCACGTCGAGGCGCACAACGAGCTCTACAACCCCGAGTACGGGGACTACCGGGGGACCAAGCCGGTCGGCTACTACTACAAGAAGGCCGCCGACATCACCGGCCGGCTGCCCGGCTTCGTCGAGACCGACCTCGGCCCCGGCTACGGCCAGAACGGCTGGGGCGTCGGCAACCCGCGCTCCTACTCGGCGGGCCGCTGGCCGGCCTGCGCGGTCGGCTGGCAGTACACCGACGACGCCGTCGACCTGATGACCGCCGTCTGGTCCGGCCACCCGCGCCCGGAGGACGGCACCTACGGGGCGTCGGGCACCCGGAAGAACTGCGACGGCACCAGCACCGAGCTGCCCGACAACGGCGGCGGCCCGGCCGGACTGGTCGGGATGTCCTTCCACGAGCCGTACCCGGGCTCGGACGTGAAGTCCTTCGACCGGGTGCTCTGCTCGGCCTCGCCCGGCGCGAAGGACCCGGGCTGGTTCGGCCGGGTCGTCGACAGCGCCGGCGACACCCCCGAGTACCGCGCGCTGCTGACGGACCTCTCCTTCCTGGCGGACCACCTGGAGTACCTGGCGGCCCACGACGTGCCGGTGCTGCTGCGGCCGTACCACGAGATGAACGCGGCCGACTGCGCCCGCGGCTTCTGGTGGTCGGGCCGCAAACCCGCCGACTACCAGGCGCTCTGGCGGATCACCTACCACTACCTGGTGGAGACCAGGGGCCTGCACAACCTGCTGTTCGCCTGGACGCCGGTCTCCTGGGACGGCGCCCCGGGCGTCGATCCGTGGGACTACTACCCGGGCGCGCGGTACGTCGACGTGGTCGGGGTGGACGACTACAGCGGCAGCCCGGCGCACCCGATCGGCACCGGCGAGGTGTGGACCAAGCGCTACTACGACGGCCTGGCCGGCTACGGCAAGCCGCGGATCCTGGCCGAGTCCTTCGCCGTGCCGGTCAACTCCCGCCAGCCGGACACCCTGCGGCGGACCCCGTGGACGATCTGGACGGTCTGGGGGCAGTCGCTGACGGCGGACAACCTGACCCCGGACCAGCCCCGCAACTCCAACGCCGACGTCAAGGCCACCTACGGCAACGGCCTGGCGCTCACCGGCGGCTCCGGCCCGTTCGGCGCGGACGTCGACTGGAGCGGTCTGCACGTCCGGTGAACCGGCCGGCCTCCGCCGTGAGATCGACAACACCTCCGCACCCTCCTGAACCCGGGGAATTCCTGGTCCGTTCGCGCGTGTGGCATCCTGTGGCCCGGAATCGAACGGGTTGAAGCCGGGTGCGCCCGGCAGGGGCGGGGGTACGGGAGATGACACAGGCGCGTCCTGACCGTCCGGCCGGTGGCCTCGCGGTGGCCTGGGGGGCGGTGATGCTCGGCTGGGCGGTCTACAACTGCTTCTGGCAGGTCGGCTTCGCCACCTTCGCCAAGGGCGTCTTCTACTACGGCGGCTCCTCGGTGGGCGCCGAGACCGGCAGCCTCAACTTCGCGGTGCTGTACCTGACCTCCGGCATCCTGCTGCTGCGCGGGCGGGACTGGGCGCGCGGCGTGGTGGTCGGCGTGGCGCTGGTCGAGGGCTACAACCGGGTGCGCAGCCTGACCGGCGCGCTGCTGGACGCCCCGCAGCGCCGGTGGTTCACCGGCACCACCGAGGGCTGGCTGAAGCTGGCGACCTTCGGGCTCGGGGTGGCCGTCACCGCGACGCTGGCGGTGCTGCTGGTCGTCTCGCTGCGCCGGACCGGATCCCGCTGGACGCCGGCGCCGGGCCCGTGGGCGGCCGCCGGGCAGCCCTCGCCGTTCCAGCCGCTGCCCGTTCAGCAGGGGCAGCAGCCCGGCCAACTGCACTGGTCGCTGCTGCAGACGCTGCCGCAGGACCAGGCTCCCGGCCACCCGCCGACCCAGCCCCAGCAGCCCGCGCAGGCCTGGCCGCAGGCCCAGCAGCCTTCGTACCCCCAGCAGCCTCCGCACCCCCCGCACGACCGGACGCAGCCCGGCTGGACCCCGCCGCCGGCCGCCGTCCCGCCGCAGCCCCCGCAGCCCCAGCACTCGTGGCCGGCCCCGCCGGTGACGCCCGGGCCGGTTCCGCCGGCCCCGGGGGCGCCGCCCTACCCGGGGTAGCGAGCAGAACCCGCCGGCCCGGACCGGCGGGGTGAACGGACAGACGCAACAGACGAGGAACGACTTTCGCCATGACAGCACCAGCACCCGCGCGGACGGTACTCACCACGTCCCGCGAGGCCGCTCGGCTCGCCGACCGGCAGATGTCGTGGAAGCCGCGCATCGTCCCGTTCTACCTCTCGTTCGTGATCATCTTCGGCTTCTCGCTCTGGGCGTACGTGCCCAACCCGACCCCGCTCGGCTGGGCGATCACGATCCTCTGGGGCATGCCGGTCTTCGGCGTGCTGATCGGCTTCCAGGGTGTGCTGATGGTCCGCCGCCGGCTGCGCAAGGCGAACCGGATGACCCCGGCGGTGCCGGTCGACGACGACTACCTGATCGTCCTGGTGCCGACCATCGGCCGGCACGACACCTACCCGGCGCTGGAGCGCTCGGTGCTGTCGTACGTCGACCACCTGCCGGCCTACTTCCCGTGGATGCGGGTGGACATCCTCACCGAGGAGGGCTGCGCGGCCGGCGAGAAGATCGACGAGCTGGCCGCCCGCAACCCGCTGATCCGGGTGGTGACCGTCCCGAAGGCCTACCAGACGCCCAACGGAACCAAGTTCAAGGCTCGCGCCAACCACTACTCGCACGAGCTGCGGATCGAGGAGGGCGAGGCCGAGGACGACGTCTGGGTGCTGCACATGGACGACGACACCGGGGTCGGGCCGGACACCGCCGCCGCGGTGGCCCAGTTCATCAACCGGCAGCGCCGGGCCGGGGACGACGCCAAGCACATGGCCCAGGGGATCCTGACGTACCCCCGGGAGAACGCCGTCTCCACCTTCACCTGGCTCGCCGACGCGATCCGCCCGGCCGACGACATCGCCCGCTTCCGCGCGATGACCGGGACCGGGACGCCGATCGCCGGCGTGCACGGCGAACTGCTGCTGGTGCGCTCCTCGGTGGAGGCCACCATCGGCTGGGACTTCGGCCCCGACACCATCGTCGAGGACGCCCAGATGGCGCTCAACTTCTGCGTGCGCTACCCCGGCCGCAGCGACTGGTTCAACGGCCGCTGCTACGGCGCCTCGCCGGCCGGCCTCAAGGACTTCCTCAAGCAGCGCGAGCGCTGGGCCTGGGGCCTGGTGGCGCTCTGCTTCAACAAGAGCATCCCGCTGCGGTTCCGGCTGTTCATCGGGATGGGCATGGTCAGCTGGGTGCTCGGACCGCTCCAGCACGTCGGCCTGGTGCTGCTGATCGCCTGGTTCACCGGGACGATGAACACCTCGCCGGTGACCCAGTCGGTGGTGCTGATCTGGTCGATCAACTTCGCCTACGTGATCTGGACGTACTGGGAGGGCCTGCGCCTGAACGTGGTGGGCTCGGCCGACCACCGGCGCAAGTGGTGGGAGCCGATGGCGGTGGTGGCGGCCATCCCGCTGTTCTCCCTGCTGGAGGGCTGGGGCGGGATGCGGGGACTGATCAAGTTCCTGCGCCGCGAGGAGAACAAGTTCGTCGTCATCGCCAAGCCGGCCTGACCGGCGACCAGGGACTGCTGCCAGATATGAAACGCTTCGTCATCTTCATCCTGCCGACCGTCGTGCTCGGCCTCACCGTGGGCGTGCCGATCGTCTGGGGCGACCACCCGATCAAGTTCGACCACAAGCGCCCGACCGAGGTGCACTGGGCCGGTGCCCCGGCCGAGCAGGGCCGGGTCTGGGGCTTCGGCAAGGACGCGCCGCCGGAGGACACCGGGCCCAAGGTGGCCCGGCCGTGGGCGAAGGGCAGCCCGGAATGGGGCGTCCAGGTGTACTGGCTGGACGACCCGGCCGACCCGGAGAGCTTCGTCCAGGGCAAGGCGGACCGCATCGTCAAGTACGTGGTCGGCCTGAACGCCAACGCGCTCTCGGTGTCCTTCCCGTTCTACACGGTGGGCAGCAAGTCCAACGCGGTCGCCGCCCGGCCGACCACCCCGAGCCCGGACCGGCTGGCGATCCTGCTGGACACCGCGCACCGGGCGGGCCTGCGCACCACCGTCCGGCCGATCCTGGACGAGGAGTCGCTGAAGCCGGCCAACAACGGCTGGCGCGGCAACATCGCCCCCACCGACCGGGACGCCTGGTTCGCCAGCTACGCGGCCTTCCTGGCGCCCTACCTGAAGGCGGCCGAGGAGCACGACGCGACCGAGTTCACCATCGGTACCGAGTTCAACTCGCTGGAGGCCGACCCGCACTGGGCCCCGCTGGTCGAGCAGGCCGGGAAGACCTTCCACGGCGAGGTGGCCTACGACGCCAACTGGGACAACTGGTCCAAGGGCGCCGTCGCGGTGCCGACCGGGCGCACCGGCGTCGACGCCTACTTCCCGGCCAAGTCGGCCGGGGACGACGCCACCGCGGCCGACCTGGCGGCCAGCTGGAACAGCTGGCTGGACAAGCGCGGCAAGGGCCCGCAGCCGACCACCAAGCTGACCGAGGTGGGGATCCCGGCCCAGAAGGGCGCCTACAAGACGCCCGGTGACTTCTACACCAAGCGCGAGCTCAACGAGCCCGTGCAGGCGACCTGGTTCACCGCGGTCTGCCAGGTGGCGCAGGAGCGGAAGCTGGCCGGACTGTACTTCTGGTCGCTCTACTTCGGCATCGACCCGACCCTGCCCACCAACCAGGACACCCCGCGGATGGACTTCGCCGGGCGCCCCGCCTCCGAGCAGGCGATCCGCGACTGCTTCGCGCAGACCTACGCCGTCCCGGAGGGCACAGCCGGCTGACCGGCCGGCGGGGTCGCCGCCCGGCTCGGGCCGGTGGTGGGCTTGCGGGACGGCGTGGTGGTGGGCTTGTGGGACGGGGTCGTCGAGTGGCTCGGGGACGGCTGCTCGGTCGGGGTGGCCTGTTCGGTGGCCGGCGGGGCGGTCGGCGTCACCGGGGCGGTCGGTGTGGGCTGGGGGGCCGGCGCGTCCGGCGGCCGGACCCCGGCCAGCGCGTCCGCGATCTGCTGCTCCAGCCACGGCGTCACCAGCCGCATGCCGGCCGGCGTGAGGTGGACGCCGTCGGTGGCGGGGGAGACCAGGTGGCCGTCCCGGTCCTTCCAGAGGCAGTTGCCGCCGGGGCAGTAGAAGGCGTTCAGGTCGAGCAGCTGGACGGCGCCGCCGGAGGCCTTCACGAAGTCGCCGACCTGCTGGTTGTAGCAGGTGCCCCAGGCCTTGCTGATCGCGCCGTTCTGCACCCGCTCGTTCATCAGCAGCACCCGGGCGCCGTGCGCGCGCTCGCGGACCAGGTCCGTCGCCTGGGTGAGCTGGGCGGTGTACCGGGTGCGGTAGTCCTCGTCGCAGGGGTTGAGCCAGCTGCCGTCCAGGTACTGCTCGGCGGCGTCCCAGCCGAGGTGCAGGACGACCGCCTGCGCCTGGACGCCGTCCAGGCTCTTCGCCCAGAGCGCCGTGCGGTCGCGGCAGTCGTCCGTGGTGTCGAACTCCACCCGGGAGGTGCCGCGGACCTTCTCGGAGCCGAACACGCCGCAGCCGCTGATGCCGCCGTCGACCACCCGGAAGCGGTCGCCGTGCCGGTACAGGCCGGTGGCCAGGTCCTCGGAGAAGGAGTCGCCGAGGGCGAGTACCAGCGGCTTGTCGGCGGAGCCGCCGCGCATGTCGTGCTCGACCCAGGCGGGCAGGTACCAGGCGCCGGCGGTGGCCGTCAGCGCGGCGGTGGCCAGCAGCGGGATGGTCGGCAGCGGTCGCCAGCGCAGCACCCGCAGCCGCTCGGTTCCGGTGTGCAGCAGCCAGGCCAGCACCCAGGAGACGGGCGCGCCGATGGCCAGCAGCAGCGCCGGCGAGATGTCGTCGACGAACCGCTGGAGCAGCCAGTAGACCGGCAGGTGCAGCAGGTAGAGGCTGTAGGAGATGGTGCCGGTGAGCCGCAGCGGGGGCAGTGCGAGGAGCCGGACCAGCGGACCGCGGTCGTGGCAGAGCGAGGCAGCGAGGACGGCCGAGAGCACCGCGACGCCGGCCAGCCCGCCCCGGTACAGCCAGGGCTCGTGGTAGTTGTCCACGCTGAGGCTGGCCCAGACCAGGCCGCCCAGCGCGAGGGTGCCGACCACGGTGGGCAGCACCGTGCTCCCCGCCCCCGGACGGCCGGGCGAACGCCGCTGGGCCCGGGAGCCCGTCTCCGGACCCTCCTGGACCGTGCGGCGCAGCCGCAGGTAGACCACGAAGGCGGCGGCGGCGCCGGCCGCGAAACCGACCGCGCGGGACTCGGTGCCCAGGTAGAGCCGGTCGCTGTTGGAACCGTTCCACATCAGCGGGGCGACGGCGGCGGCGCCGGCGAACAGCACACCGGTCACGAGGCCCGCGGCCTTGAGCGAGCGGCGGCAGACGGCGTAGATCAGCAGCAGGAGCAGCGGCCAGACCACGTAGAACTGCTCGGTGATGCTGAGCGACCACATCGCGGCCAGCGGGTCGATGCCGGCGAAGTGCTGCCAGTAGGCGTCACCGCGCTCCAGCTGCGCCCAGTTGGCGACCTGCGCCAGCGCGGCCAGCGCCTGCGGGCGCAGCTCCTTCACGTCCTTGAGCGGGCTGAGCAGGGCCGAGACGAGGACCACCAGGAGCACGGTGACCAGCAGGCCGGGCAGCAGCCGCTTGGCCCGGCGGCGGTAGAAGACGCCGAGGGCGATGCCGTCGGTGCGGTCCAGCTCCCGGATCAGGACCAGGGTGACCAGGAAGCCGGAGAGGACGAAGAAGGCGTCCACGCCGAACAGGCCGTTCTGGAACCAGTTGGTGTGGTAGAGCAGCACGGAGGCGATGGCGAGGCCGCGCAGGCCGTCCACCGCCTTGAAGCGCACCGACGGCGGCACCGGCCGCCGGGGGGCGGGCGGCTCCGCGGGGATCGCGTACCGGCTGCCGCGCGGCGCGGGGATCCCGCGCGCCTCGCGCATGTCCTGCAGGGTGGGTCCGCTCGCCGCGGAGGGCGCGCCGATGCCGGGCCCGTCGTACATGAGGTGCTGCTCCTCTGATCGATGGGCTACCACGACGTGTCTCGATCAGAGGTTTATATCAAAAGAGCGGCCTGATCGTTCGTCGGCCGCCGGGGCAGCCGGCCGATCCGGTCCCCGGCCCGCCGCTCCGCCGCCCCCTGACCGGCGGGCCGGCCCGCGGCCGGACCGCCCCCGGTGGGCCGTCAGAAGGCCATGCTGTAGACCATCAGGTCCATCCCCGGGTACGGCGCCCAGTCGCGTTCCGGGGTCCGGCGGAAGCCGATCCGCTCGTAGATGCGGTGGGCGGTCGTCATGTCGGGGCGGGTGGAGAAGGCCATCCCGGCCAGGCCGAGTTCGCGGCTGCGGGTCAGGGCGGCGCGCACCAGGCTCTCGCCGACGCCCCGGCCGCGGGCGGCCGACGCGGTGGCGAGCATCCGGATCTCGCCCTCGTCCGGGGTGGCGATGTCGGCCCACTCGGTGCCGCCCACGGCGAAGGTCACGCAGCCGAGCACCCGTCCTTCGGCCGCGTCGACCGCGACGAGGAGCTCGGCCTCCCGGGCCCGGCGGGCGGTGTCGCGCAGGAGGTCGACGTACTGGCTCTCGGGCGAGGTGTAACCGTCGCCGACGAAGGCCTCGACGGTGACGTGGCCGGCTGCTTCGAGGTCCGCTTCGCGGGCCGGGCGGATGACGATGTCCATCCGGTCAGTGTGCCGGAGCCGCGTCCGGCGGCGGGCGCCGGGGCGGCCGCCCGCGGACCGGTGGCGGCGGCCGCCGCGGGGCCGGCGACGGCAGGGGTGGTGGTGGCGGCCGGGTCGGCGTCGGGGCGCAGCGAGGCGGCCGGCATGGTGCCGTAGAGCCGGTCGGGCAGCGCCGGGTCGACGGGGTACCCGCCGGGCCGGTGCCAGTTGTCGCGGCCGGTGGCGGCGCCGCGGGCCACGTCGCGCCCGATCAGGGTGCCGAGCAGTCCGAAGCCGCCGACGGTCCCGACCAGGGCGAGTGCACTTGCGAGCGTGTCGGAGTCCATGGCTCCACTCTCGCGGCGCGGCAGGCCGGCCACGAGTGGCAGGAATGCCCGATCCCATCGAAATCCTGCCACCCGGGCCCTTCCCCGCGGGCTCCCCGGGGAGGCATCCTGGGCGGCATGCTGAAGAACGTGGTCGCGGTGGTGCTGGAGGAGCTCCATCCCTTCGAACTCGGGGTGGCCTGCGAGGTCTTCGGCCTGGACCGCAGCGCGGACGGCCTGCCCCGGTACGACTTCGCCGTCGCCGGTGCCCGCCCCGGGCCGCACCGCACCCACGCCGGCTTCTCGGTGGACGTCCCGTACGGCCCGGAGCGGCTCGCCGAGGCCGACCTCGTCGTGGTGACCGCCACCGGGGTGCGCCCGCACTACCCGGAGCCGCTGGTGGACGCCGTGCGCGCGGCGGTGGAGGGCGGTGCCAGGGTGCTCTCGATCTGCAGCGGCGCCTTCGTGCTCGGCGCCGCGGGGCTGCTGGACGGCCGCCGCTCGACCACGCACTGGCGGCACACCGCGGAGCTGGCCGCCCGGTTCCCGCGGACCACCGTCGAGCCGGACGTGCTCTACGTGGACGACGACCCGGTGATCACCTCGGCCGGCACGGCGGCGGGCATCGACGCCTGCCTGCACCTGGTCCGCCGGTTCCAGGGCGCCGAGGTGGCCCGGGGGATCGCCCGCCGGATGGTGGTGGCCCCGCACCGGGAGGGCGGCCAGGCCCAGTTCGTCGCCCGGCCGCTGCCCGAGGGGGACGGCGAGTCCCTCGCGCCGCTGCTCGACTGGATGCGCCACCACCTGGACGAGGAGTCCACCGTCGAGCAGTTGGCGGCCCGGGTGCACCTGTCGCCGCGCACCTTCGCCCGCCGCTTCCAGCAGGAGACCGGCACCACCCCGCACCGCTGGCTCACCGGGCAGCGGCTGCTGCTCGCCCAGCGGCTGCTGGAGAGCACCGCCGAGCCGGTCGACGCGATCGCCGCGCGCTGCGGCTTCGGCAACGCCGCCACCCTGCGGCACCACTTCGGCCGCCGGCTCGGCACCACCCCGCTGGCGTACCGCCGCTGCTTCGCCGAACCGGCCGTCGGCTGACGGCGGCCCGCCCGGGCCTGCCTCCGTCGGCCGACGGCCCGCGGCCTCAGCCGAGCGTCAGGTGCCCGGTGTCGTTCCAGTGCGCCGGGCGCAGCCGCCCGGCCTCGGCCCGCCACAGGCTGGTGGAGCAGTTGCGGACCGTGTCCAGGGCCGTCAACTGCGCCTCGGTGAGCCGGTCCAGCGCGTAGCGGAGCATCAGCACCGTACAGTCGTGCGCGACCAGCAGGACCGGCCGCCCGGCCTCCTCCGCGCAGATGTCGCGCAGCACGCTGCGCACTCGCAGGGCCACGTCCGCCCAGGACTCCCCGCCGGGCGGGCGGTAGTAGAGCTCGCCCATCTTGCGGCGTCTCGCGGCCTCGTCCGGGTGCCTGGCCTCGATCGCGGCCTTGGGCAGCATCTCCAGGATGCCCAGCTCGCGGTCGCGCAGCCGCTCGTCGTAGCGGACGGCGAGCGAGACCGGTACCGCGCCCAGCCCGGCGGCCTGGGCCAGCGCGATCCGGGCGGTCTCGGTGGTGCGCTCGTAGGGGGAGCACCAGACGCTGCGCGGGCGGTCGGCGCTGGGCAGGCCGGCCCACCAGCGGCCGAGCGCCTGGGCCTGCTGCCGGCCCTGGAGCGAGAGCGGGATGTCCGCGTCGCGGCAGCTGATCGGCACGCTCAGCGCGCCGGCCGCCTCGGCGAGCTGGAACTCGACGTTGGCGGTGGACTCGCCGTGCCGGGTGGCGATCAGCACGGACGGCAGCGGGCCGGGGGCCGTCACCGGCGCGGTGTGCGGGGCGGGCGCCGCCGGGTAGGGCGCCGCGGTGACCTGCGGGCCGGGCCGGTGGGTGGACTGGTGCTGACCGTTGAGTGTGGTGCCGAGCTCTGCCATCGCCGCTGCTCCCCGTGGGTCGATCGGGTGCCGGCCGGATGCCGGTCCGGTCTGGTGGTGCCCTGCATGTGCGGCCGTTCATACATATGATCGCGCCGCCTCCTCCAGTGTTCACGGAGGAGGCGGCGCGGTCACAGGGCGCGCGCGGAGCGAATCAGTGCGCCGCCACGGGCTCCGGCGCGTTCTTCAGCTCTTCGTCGCCGGATTCGGCGCTGTAGTCGCCCGGCCGGGTCTCGTCCGGCCCGTCCGGCGCCTTGACCGCCCGGAGCACCAGGGTGAGCACCACCGAGACGACCAGGTTGAGCACGAAGGCGGTGAGGCCGATGTAGCCGAGCTCGCCGATGCCGGGGATCTCGGCGGCGTTCCCGCCGAAGTGCTTGGTGGCGGGGCTGGCGATGTCGTACGCCTCCCAGGTGCCGTAGATCATGCCGACCGCCCAGCCGGCGAACAGCGCCCAGTGGTGGAACCACCGGGTGAACAGGCCGCCGACGATCGAGACGAAGGTCTGCAGGATCCACAGCCCGCCGAGCAGCTGCAGGTTGATCGCCGCCTGCTTGTCCATGCTGAGCACGAAGACCAGCGCGCCGACCTTGACCAGCAGCGAGGCCAGCTTGGCGACCCTGGTCTCGTCGGCGGGGGTGGCGGCCGGCTTCAGGAACTCCTTGTAGACGTTGCGGGTGAAGAGGTTGGCCGCCGCGATCGACATGATGGCGGCCGGCACCAGCGCGCCGATCCCGATCGCCGCGAAGGCCACGCCGGTGAACCAGTCCGGGAACATGTTCTCGAACAGCTGCGGCACCGAGAGCTGGGCGTTGAACTTCTTGTCGCCCTTGCCGATGCCGGCCGCGATCGCCATGAAGCCGAGCAGCGCCAGCAGGCCCAGCATCAGCGAGTAGGCGGGCATGATCGCCATGTTGCGGCGGACGGTGTTGCGGGACTTCGAGGCCAGCACGCCGGTCACCGAGTGCGGGTACATGAAGAGCGCCATCGCCGAGCCGATCGCCAGCGTGGCGTACGTCCACTGCTTGTTCTCGGGCACGGTGAGCGAGCCGGCCGACTTGGGGGCGCTGAACTTCTCGCCGACCGCGTCGAAGATGTGCCCGTAGCCGCCGAGCCGCAGCGGGATGTAGATCACCGCGACGATGATCACGATGTAGATCAGGGCGTCCTTGACGAAGGCGATCAGCGCCGGCGCGCGCAGCCCGGAGGAGTAGGTGTAGGCGGCCAGCACACCGAAGGCGATGAAGAGCGGCAGGTCCTTGACGAACCAGTTGGCGTTCTCCCCGCCGCCGACGCCCAGCACGTCCAGCACCGCCTGGATGCCGACCAGCTGGAGCGCGATGTAGGGCATCGTGGCCAGGATGCCGGTCAGCGCCACGACCAGGGCGAGCGGCTTGGACCCGTACCGCCCGCGCACGAAGTCGGCCGGGGTGACGTAGCCGTGCACCCGGGAGACCGACCAGAGCCGGGGCAGGAAGAGGAAGACCAGCGGGTACGCGATGATCGTGTACGGCACCGCGAAGAAGCCGGCCGCGCCGGTCGCGTAGACCGCCGCCGGGACGGCGACGAAGGTGTAGGCGGTGTAGAGGTCGCCGCCGAGCAGGAACCACGTCACCCAGGTCCCGAAGCTGCGGCCGCCCAGGCCCCACTCGTCCAGGTGCAGGGCGTCGTCGGCCCGGCGCCAGCGCGAGGCCATGAAGCCCATCACGGTGACCAGCACGAAGAAGAGGACGAAGACGGTCAGGGCCGGTACGTTGACGCCGGTCATCGCGCGCCACCCGCCTTGCGGGCCTTCTCGTCCCGGTTGATCAGCAGGTACGCGGCCACCGTGAAGACGGCCGAGACCGGCACCCAGAGCAGCTGGTACCAGTAGAAGAAGGGGACCCCGCCCGCCTCGGGGTCGGTCTTGTCGTACGAGGACACCCAGAGCATCGCGACGATCGGCACGAGCAGGGCGAGCCCGGCCAGGACCCGTTCCGGGGTCACCGCCGGCACGGCCGCCGGGCCCGGTGGCTCGGGCATGACAGGTTCGGTGGCAGCAGGATCTGACGACATGGTTCGGCTCCGCTCCAGAGGGCTCACCCCGACGGCGCCGCAGCCCCGGAGCACCGCACAGCCCCCCGGAACCCGCCGAGCAGCACCACTGGTGATCGACAGTCAATACGGCTGCGAAATCTAGAGCATGGCGTGATCTGTGTCACCGGGAACGACAGAACTTCCCGCATTCCGGACGCTCCGCGCGCCGGGGCGGGCCGCCGCGCGCCGGACCCGTACACGAAGGCACCGGCGTACGCCGTGCGTACGCCGGTGCCGGGAGAGCGGTGGGGGAGCGGCCGGAAGCCTACTCGGGGCGCTTGAGCCGGGTGATGAACTTGTACCGGTCGCCGCGGTAGATGGACCGCACCCACTCGACCGGGTCGCCGTCCGCGTCGAAGGAGTGCCGGGCGAGCTGGAGCATCGGCAGCCCGAGGTCGGAGCCGAGCAGCCCGGCCTCGCGCGGGGTGGCCAGGGTGGTCTCGATGGTCTCCTCGGCCTCGGCCACCGTGACGCCGTACACCTCGCGCAGGGCCGTGTACAGCGAGTTGTGCTTGGCCAGGTTGCGGCGCAGGGCCGGGAAGCGCTTCGCGGAGAGGTGGGCGACCTCGATGGCCATCGGGTCGCCGTTGGCCAGCCGCAGGCGCTCGATCCGCAGCACCCGCCCGCCGGGCTTGATGTCCAGCAGCGGGGCCAGCCGGTCGTCGGCGGTGATGTAGCCGATCTCGATCAGCCGGGAGGTGGGCTCCAGGCCCTGGGCGCGCATGTCCTCGGTGTAGGAGGTGAGCTGGAGCGCCTGGGCGACCTTGGGCTTGGCGACGAAGGTGCCCTTGCCCTGGATGCGCTCCAGCCGCCCCTCGACCACCAGCTCCTGGAGGGCCTGGCGGACGGTGGTGCGCGAGGTGTCGAACTGGGCGGCGAGTGCCCGTTCGGGCGGTACGGGGGTACCGGCCGGCTGGGTCTCGGTGAGCTGCAGCAGATGCCGCTTGAGGCCGTAGTACTTGGGCACCCGCGCGGTGGTGTCCGCGCCGGTCTGCGCGGGGAGGTTCTTCACCTGGGGGTCGTTGACCTGGGCCGTGCTGCCCCCGTCGCTGCTCATCGGACCTGTCTCCCGCTTCTCGCGGGGTCTTTGGGCGCCCCGCCGCATCGTTAACAACTCACATCGTTGCATGTATGGCTACGGAACGAATACCTCATCACGCGATGAACGATGTGCGGTGTCGGCTTGATAACGGGTGGTCCGGATCGGTCTAAGAGCCGTTGACAGGCCCATTGGTCTAGGCCAAGCTCCAGGCATCTGGTCTACACCACTAGATCGGTAACTATGAATCCCCCCACCCGTTCGATGGGGTCCGCGGCACCTTTCCTCCCGCTTTATGTGGGTCTGCCGCTGCCACCCGACGGGGGTCACTCAGGCATCCCTCAGGAGGATGGCGTGAAGCGTCAGCTCATCGCGGCGGTCGGCGTCGCAGCAATGGTCGTCGGCCTGGCGGCTTGTGGTTCGGACGCCAAGAGCGACGGCGACAAGGCCGGCTCGTCCTCGTCCGCCGCCAAGAACTACAGCGGCAAGACGCTCAAGGTGTGGCTGATGTCCGGCTCGGCCCCCAAGGGCTGGGACGACGCGGTCAAGACCGAGTTCGAGTCCACCTACCCGGGCTCCAAGGTCGAGTACCAGATCCAGGAGTGGACCGGCATCGGCCCCAAGGTCACCGCCGCGCTGTCCGAGGGCTCGGTCGACGTCCTCGAGGTCGGCAACACCCAGACCGCGGGCTACGCGGCCACCGGGGGTCTCCTCGACATCACCAAGGACAAGGCCGCCCTGGGCGGTGCCGACTGGAACGACAACCAGAGCGAGTCCGCGATCCTGGACGGCAAGCAGTACGCCGCCCCGTGGTTCGTGACCAACCGCGTGGTCGCCTACAACAAGGAGATCTGGGGCAAGGCGAACATCACCACGCCGCCGAAGACCCTGGACGAGTTCTACGCCGACCTGGAGAAGGTCAAGGCCGTCCCCGGCGTCACCGACCCGATCTACATGCCCGGCCAGGAGTGGTACACCTACTTCGGTCTGCTCACCAGCGAGGGCGGCAAGCTGGCGAAGAAGGACGGCGACAAGTGGGCCGGCGGTCTGTCGACCCCCGAGGCGCAGAAGGCCTTCGACACCTACAAGAAGCTGCAGAGCTACTCGGCCACCGCCGCCAAGGACGGTGACGAGGCCAAGCCGCAGCAGAAGGACGTCTTCGCCAAGGGCGACATCGGCTCGATCATCGGCCTCGGCTGGGAGATCCCGACCGAGAAGGAGATGCCGAAGGAGAAGATCGGCTACTTCCCGCTCCCGGGCAAGACCGCCGACAAGGCCTCCGGCGTGTTCCTCGGCGGCTCGAACCTGGCCATCGCCCAGGCGAGCAAGAACACCGACATGGCCAAGGACTTCCTGAAGATCGCCCTCAACGACAAGAACGAGGGTCTCGTCGCGGGTGCCGGCAGCATCCCGAACAAGAAGTCGCTGGACGACAAGGTGGTCGGCGACTTCGCCGCCGCCGCCAAGGTCGCCGCCTCCTCCGGCGGGATCACCCCGACCACGCCGAACTGGGCGAGCGTCGAGAACAACCCGAACCCCATCAAGGAGTTCCTGACCGGCGCCCTGACCGGTGACTACGCCGCCGCCGCCAAGAAGGCCGACGACGAGATCGCCAAGCGTCTGAACGCCAAGCAGTAGTAGTCGAGCGGCGTCGCTCACCGGCCCCCGGCGGGGGGCCGGTGGGCGGCGCCTGTCCGTCGTGGTCAGGTTCCAGGAAGAGAGAACGATGGCTGTGCATTCGGAGCGGGTGCAGACACAGTCCCCGGACACAGGGAAGGCTGCTGTGGCCACTATTGAGACGAGCGTCGCCGGCGGCGCCGAGGGCACTCCGAAGAAGAGCACCAGAACAGCGGGCGGACCGGGCTTCGGCACGCGGTTCGCCCCGTACCTGCTGCTGCTGCCGGCCACCGTGGTGACCCTGGGCCTGCTGGGCTGGCCCCTGCTGAAGACCGTGCTGGTCTCGTTCCAGAACCTGAACGCGCGCCAGCTCGTCCAGCACCTGACCGAGTGGAACGGCTTCGAGAACTACACCGAGCAGCTGACCAACGCCGACTTCTGGGCGGTCACCGGCCGGACGGTCGCGTTCACCCTGGTCAACGTGGTCCTGATCATGGTCGGCGGTTCGCTGGTCGGCCTGCTGCTCAACCGGCTCGGCAAGAAGATGCGGCTGGTGCTCTCGGTCGGCCTGCTCCTCGCCTGGGCCATGCCGGTGGTCGCCGCGACCACCGTCTACACCTGGCTGTTCGACACCCGCTTCGGTGTCGTGAACTGGTTCCTGGACCAGCTGGGCTGGCACTCGATGGCCGCCTACAACTGGACCGGCAGTCAGTACTCCACCTTCTTCGTGATCATCCTGCTGATCGTCTGGGGCTCGATCCCCTTCGTGGCGTTCAACATGTACGCCGGTCTGACGACCATCCCGAAGGAGCTCTACGAGGCGGCCCGGATGGACGGCGCCGGCCCCGCCAAGATCTTCACCTCGGTGATCTTCCCCAGCCTGCGGCCGTTCTTCCTGGCCACGACCTTCCTTGAGGTCATCTGGGTCTTCAAGGCCTTCACCCAGGTCTACGCGATCAAGGCGGGCGGCCCCGACTCGCTCACCCGGACGCTGCCCGTCCACGCCTTCCTAGAGGGTTCCGGCGCCCAGCACTACGGGACCGGCGCCGCGATCGCGGTGCTCACCATCCTGATGCTCGGCGTGCTGATGGCGTACTACTTCCGGATCATTCTGAAGCAGGAGGACGAGCTGTGAGGCGCTCGCTCATCGGACGTACCTGGCCGAACGTGATCGCGCTCGTCCTCTTCGTCTTCTTCATCTTCCCGGTCTACTGGATGGTCATCACGGCCTTCAAGGACGACAAGGACATCGTCAGCCGGACGCCGGTCTTCCTGCCGATCCACGCGACGTTCGACCACTTCACCACGGCGGTCAACGCGCCCAAGTTCTGGACGTACGTCACCAACAGCTTCACGGTGACGGTCGTCGCGGTGCTGATCTCCCTGGTGATCGCGACCCTGGCGTCCTTCGCCATCGCCCGGATGCGGTTCCGCGGCCGCAAGGCCTTCGTCCTGGTCGTGATGGCGGCGCAGATGGCGCCCTGGGAGGTCATGACCATCGCGGTCTACCTGATCGCCCGCGACAGCGAGATGCTGAACAGCCTGGTCCCGCTGACCGCCTTCTACATGATGATGGTCCTGCCCTTCACCATCTGGACGCTGCGCAGCTTCATCGCCGCCGTCCCGAAGGAGTTGGAGGAGTCGGCGATGGTGGACGGCTGCACCCGCACCCAGGCCTTCGTGAAGGTGATCTTCCCGCTGCTCGCCCCGGGCCTGATGTCGACCTCGCTGTTCGGCTTCATCACCGCGTGGAACGAGTTCCCCCTGGTCCTGATCCTGAACAAGACCGAGGGGCAGACCCTGCCGCTCTGGCTGTCCTCGTTCCAGACCAACTTCGGCACCGACTGGGGTGCCACCATGGCCGCCTCGACGCTGTTCGCCCTCCCGGTGCTGATCCTCTTCGTATTCCTCCAGCGCAAGGCCGTCGGTGGCTTGACCGACGGTGCAGTGAAGGGCTGACGCGACGTGAGCATCCTTGTCCCCACCCTCCCGGCCAGCGACCAGCTGCACCGTGACGCGCTGACCGTCCTGCAGCCCGGCTTCGTCGGCACCGAGCCCCCGGAGTGGGTCCGCCGCCACCTCGCGGCCGGCCTCGGTTCGGTCGCGCTCTTCGACCGCAACGTCACCGGTCTCGACCAGCTGTCGGCGCTCACCAGGGCGCTGCGCGAGGAGAACCCCGACCTCCTGATCGCGATCGACGAGGAGAGCGGCGACGTCACCCGCCTGGAGGCCGGCTCCGGCTCCTCCTGGCCGGGCAACTTCGCCCTCGGCGCGATCGACGACCCGGCGCTGACCCGCGACGTCGCCCGCGAGCTGGGCCGCGCGCTGGCGGCCGCCGGCGTCAACTACAACTGGGCGCCCACCGCGGACGTCAACTCCAACCCGCGCAACCCGGTGATCGGCGTCCGCTCCTTCGGCGCCGACCCGGAGCTGTGCGCCCGGCACACCGCGGCCTGGGTCGAGGGCCTGCAGTCGGCCGGCGTGGCCGCCTGCTCGAAGCACTTCCCCGGGCACGGCGACACCGCGGTCGACTCGCACCACGGCCTGCCGGTGATCGACGTCGACCTGGCCACCCTGCGCGCCCGCGACCTGATCCCGTTCCAGGCCGCCATCGCGGCCGGGACCAAGGCCGTGATGACGGCCCACATCATGATCCCGGCGCTCGACCCGAAGCTGCCGGCCACGCTCAGCCCCCGCGTGCTGCGCGACCTGCTGCGCGCGGCCCCGGCCGACGGCGGCCTCGGCTACCAGGGCCTGATCGTCAGCGACGCGATCGAGATGGGCGCCATCGCCGACACCTTCGGCATGGGCGAGGGCACCGTCCTGGCCCTGGCGGCCGGTGCGGACGCGATCTGCGTCGGCGGCGGGCTGGCCGACGAGGACACCGTGCTGCTGCTGCGCGACGCCATCGTGGCGGGCGTGCGGGCCGGCAAGCTCCCGGAGGAGCGGCTGGCCGAAGCCGCCGACCGGGTGCGCGCGCTCGGCAGCTGGGGCCGGATCGCGGCCCAGGGCGAGCGGCTGGAGCCCGATCTGGCGGTCGGCCTGCGGGCCGCCCGCCGCGCGCTGCGGGTGGTCCGGGCGCCGGGCCGGGAGGCCCTGCCGGTGACCGAGCGCCCGTACGTGGCCTCGTTCTCCGACGAGCCCAACATCGCCGTCGGCGCGGTGACCCCGTGGGGCGTGGCCGACATGCTGGCCGACCGCTTCCCCGGCACCCGCACCCGGGAGGTCGGTCCGAAGGACGCCGCCCCGGAGCAGCTGGACGCGCTGGTCGCCGAGGTGGTGGCCGGCGCCGAGGGCCGCCGCCTGGTGCTGGTGGTCCGCGACGCGCACCGCTACGCCTGGATGTCCGCCGCGCTGTCCCGGCTGGTGGCGGCCCGCCCGGACGCCGCGGTGGTCGAGATGGGCCTGCCGCAGTCCGAGCCGGTCGGCGCGCTCCACATCGCCACCCACGGCGCCGCCCGGGTCTGCGGGCTGGCGGCCGTCGAGGTGCTCACCGGCCAGTCGGGAGCGATCGGCTGAGGTCCCGTCGGACCGTGACCCCGGGGGCCGGGAAGGCCTCCGCGAGCGGGCCCGTCATGCGCATGGCGCATGGCGGGCCCGTTCCGTTTTCCCGCCGTTGGCCTGCGGCGTTCCCAGATGACGGTGTTCCCTCAAATCGGCCTTAAGGCAGCCTTAAGTTCTACTTAGGGTGATGGCGTCGCAACTGATCGCCACGGGCTACAACAGGTCTGCAACGTCCTTGTCGGCCTGGCCATTTGGCGTTGACACCGCCAGTGGTCTAGGCCAGGCTCCAGTCCATCCGGTTCGAACTTCAACCTCACCGGATGTGGTATAGGCCCTTCCTGAAGCACTTCGCCGTCCCCGCCCGGACCCCTCCCGGCGGACGCGCCATCACGCTGCCGGCGGGCACAGGCTCTAGCACCCTCGGAGGATGGCGTGAAGAAGCGTCAGCTCATGGCGACGTTCGGGATCCTGGCGCTCGCCGCCGGATTGACGGCCTGTTCCTCGGGCGGCTCGCCCCCGGGCGACGGCAAGGCCGCCACGGCGGACCCGAAGTCCGCCACCGGCACGGTCACCGTCTGGCTGATGGACGACGCCCAGAAGAACTGGCCGGACCTCGTGCAGCGGGTGAACGACGAGTTCGCGGCGAAGTACCCCAACGTCACCCTGCGGCTCGCCTACCAGGGGTGGGCCGACAAGGTCGGCAAGCTGGACAAGGCGCTCGCCGAGGGCAACGCCCCCGACGTGGTGGAGCTCGGCAACACCGAGACCATGAAGTACGTGCTCGCCGGCGCGCTGGCCCCGGTGGAGCGCTCCAGCTTCGACAACTCGGACGCCTGGATCAAGGCGCTCGCCAACACCTGCACCTACCAGGACAAGCTCTGGTGCGTGCCGTACTACGCGGGCGCCCGGGTCGCCATCTACAACGCGACGGCCTTCCAGGCGGCCACCGGCAGCGCGGAGTTCCCCAAGACCGAGGACGACCTCAAGGCGGCCCTGGACAAGGTCGCGGACAAGAACAAGGCCGACAAGGGCTACTCCGCGCTCTACCTGCCCGGCCCGTACTGGTACGCCGCGATGAGCTACGTCTCCGCGTACGGCGGAGCCATCGCCCGCTTCGACAGCGCCGGGAACTGGCACGGCACGCTCAGCGACCCGAAGTCCCAGCAGGGGCTGAACCACTTCGTCGACCTGGTGCGCAAGTACAACAAGGGCGACCTGGCGGTCAACGAGCAGAACCAGTTCGAGGCGATGGCTCGCGGCCACGCCGGGGCCTTCTACGGCAACGGCTACGAGGCCTCCAGCGTGACCGCGCCGGTCACCGGCGACCCGACCCTCAAGGACGCCGTCAAGCTGGCCACCATGCCCGGCCCGGGCGGCAAGCCGCTGCCGACCTTCATCGGCGGCTCGGACCTCGCCGTCACCGCCAAGTCGCCGTCGGCCGCGCCGGCCACCGACTGGGTCCGGATGTTCACCAGTACCAAGTCCCAGCAGGCGCTGGCGGACAAGGACATCCTGCCGAACAACCTCACCCAGCTGAACCCGCTGAAGAGCAAGCCGGCGACCGCCGCCGCGGCCAACGCGGTGCCGGACGCCTGGTTCACCCCGCTGGCGCCGGGCTGGGGCGCGATCGAGAAGCAGAAGATCCTGCCCGACATGCTCACCGCGATCCTCAAGGGCAACAAGCCGGTGGACCAGGCCGCCAAGGAGGCGGACGCCGCGATCGACCAGCTGATCAACAAGCAGGGCTGAGCCGCGCCGGCGGGGCCGGCGCCCCGGGGAGAGCCCCTTCCGGACCACCGGGAGGGGCTCTCGGATGTGCCGCGCGGGGGAGTCCCCGTACGATTGCCGCAGGAATCACGGAACCACCGCAGCGAGTGTGCGGACTCGCCGCCGTAGAGGTCCTCGCCGGACATCCCCGTCCGGGCGGGGTCGAACCATCTCATCGGAGGCACATCCTGATGTCCGACCCGCAGACTGCCCCCGTCCCCGGCCGGATCATGGCGGCGGAGATGGCCGAGCAGCCGGCCGTCCTGCGGCGCATCCTCGACGAGGGCGCCCCGAAGATCTTCGACATCGCGGCCCGGATCGCCGCCCGCAACCCTCGCTTCGTCCTGCTCACCGCGCGCGGCACGTCCGACAACGCGGCGCTCTACGCCAAGTACCTGGTCGAGATCCTGCTCGGCAAGCCGGCCGGTCTGACCTCGATGTCCACCACCACCGCGTACGGCGCCAAGCCGGACCTCACGGACGTGCTGGTCGTCACCGTCAGCCAGTCCGGCGGCTCGCCGGACCTCGTCGCCTCCACCAAGGCGGCCCGCGAGGCCGGTGCGATCACGCTGGCGGTCACCAACAACGCCTCCTCGCCGCTCGCCGAGGTCTCCGAGTTCCACATCGACGTGCTGGCCGGCCCGGAGAAGGCGCTGCCCGCCACCAAGACCTACACCGCCGAGCTGCTCTCGCTCTACCTGCTGGTCGAGGGCCTGCGCGGCGGCGACGGCACGGCCGCCCGCGAGCTGCCGGAGCTGGCCGCCGGAATCCTGGCCCGGCAGCCCGAGGTGAAGGCCCTGGCCGAGCGCTACCGCTTCGCCCAGCGCCTGGTCATCACCTCGCGCGGCTACGGCTACCCGACCGCCCGCGAGGCGGCGCTGAAGCTCATGGAGACCACCTACATCCCGGCCTCCCCGTTCTCCGGCGCCGATCTGCTGCACGGCCCGCTGGCCATGGTCGACAACGTCTCCCCGGTCATCGCGATCGTCCCGGAGGGCAAGGGCGGGGAGGCCCTGCAGCCGGTCCTGGACCGCCTGCGCGGCCGCGGCGCGGACCTGGTGGTCATCGGCCAGCGGCAGCAGGTGGACGCCGCCTCGGCGGGCTTCGTGCTGCCGGCCGGCGTACCCGAGGAGGTCCAGACGATCCTGGAGATCCTGCCGCTGCAGCTGCTGGCCTACGAGGTCACCATCGCCCGCGGCCAGGACCCGGACGCCCCGCGCGCCCTGGCCAAGGTCACCGAGACGCACTGACCGCGGGCGCCACGACGCCGCACCCCCGTCCACGGGCCGTGGACGGGGGTGCGGCGTTTGAGCGGCCGGAGCGGTCCGCGGGTGTCCCGCCGGGGCGGGGAGCGCCCCCGGCCGGGGGCGGGAAGCACTACGGGCCACGGCGCCGACACGGGACCCTCAACCCATGCGGCACCGCAGCCCGGAGCTGTCGTCGGGCACCGGGACGACCGAGAACTGTGCGGGGTCCTCGCTCGGCGGTATCCGACCGAGGAGCGGCGTCGCGCGGTCAGGGCAGTTGCGCGGCGGCCTCTCCTTGGTGCTCTTTCATTGTGGACTAGACCAATCTGGGTTGTCCAGGGGACCCCGAAAATTGGTCTGGACAACCTGCGGTCACCCGCGCGCGGGCGGGTGCGCCACGTCCGCGCCCGGGACCTGGAGCTACGCTCGCCATGTGCCCTCGCTGAACGAACTCGTCCGCCGCCACACCACCCTGACCGGTGCCGACGTGGACTGGCTCCACATGCTGGTCTCGGAGTGGCAGCTGCTCTCCGACCTCTCCTTCGCCGACCTGGTCCTGTGGATCCCCACCTGGGACGGCATCCGGTACGTCTCGGTGGCCCAGATGCGGCCCAACACCGGGCCCACCTCCTACCAGGACGACATGGTCGGCCACCTCGTCCCGCGCGGCCGCCGGCCCCTGCTGGACGCCGCCTTCGACGAGGGGCGGATCGTGCGCGAGGGCGACCCGGAGTGGCGCGAGGAGGTGCCCGTCCGAGTCGAGTCGATCCCGGTGCGGCGCGAGGGCAAGGTGCTCGGCGTGATCGCCCGCAACACCAACCTGCTGACCGTCCGCACCCCCAGCCGACTCGAACTCACGTACCTGCAGAGCGCCTCCGACCTGGCCCAGATGATCGCCGCCGGGACGTTCCCGTACCACGGGGTCGAGCAGACCGACATGGACGCCGCCCCCCGGGTCGGCGACGGCCTGATCCGGCTCGACGCCGACGGCATCGTCACCTACGCCAGCCCCAACGCGCTCTCCGCCTACCACCGCCTCGGGCTCACCACCGACCTGGTCGGCAGCCACCTCGGCCGGGCCACCGCCGAGCTGGTCCCGCCCTCGCGGTCGGCGGTGCACGAGGCACTGGTGAAGCTGGCGAGCGGCTGGGCGCCGCGCCAGACCGAGGTCGAGGTGCAGGGCGGGGTGGTGACCCTGCGGGCGATCCCGCTGAAGCCCAAGGGGACCCTGACCGGCTCCCTGGTGCTCTGCCGCGATGTCACCGAGCTGCGGCGGCGCGACCGCGAGCTGATGACCAAGGACGCCACCATCCGGGAGATCCACCACCGGGTGAAGAACAACCTCCAGACGGTGGCGGCCCTGCTGCGGCTGCAGTCCCGCCGGATGGACTCGGACGCCGGCCGGGCCGCGCTGGACGAGGCGGTTCGCCGGGTCGGGTCGATCGCGATCGTGCACGAGACGCTCTCCCAGGCGCTGGACGAGCAGGTCGCCTTCGACGAGATCGCCGACCGGGTGCTGGCCATGGTGATGGAGCTGTCCCAGGACGGCCGGGTGGCGACCCGGCGCAGCGGCAGCTTCGGCATCCTCTCCGCCGAGGTGGCCACCCCGCTGGCGATGGTGCTCACCGAGCTGCTGCAGAACGCGCTGGAGCACGCCTTCGGGCCGTCCGCCTCCGGGAACCTGGAGGTCAGCGCGTTGCGCGGGCGGGCCCCGGCCACCGGCATGGGCTGGTCGGACAGCTGGAACGGCGGCGCCCGGCCGGAGGAGTACCTGCTGATCACCGTGCAGGACGACGGCCGGGGCATGCCGGAGGGATTCGACCCGCAGCAGGCGGGCAACCTCGGGCTGCAGATCGTCCGGACCCTGGCGACCGGGGAGCTGGGCGGCACCTTCGACATGGTGGCGGGACCGAACGGCGGCACCAAGGTGATCCTGGAGATCCCGGTGCCCTGAGCCGTCCCGGCTCGACGGACACGGCGCGGCCCCCGAGGCGCAGTGGAGTGTGCCGGGGGCGTGTACCCGGAACGGGCGCCGGGTGCGCACCTCCGCACCACCGCGGGTGGCCATCGGGAGGCGCCCCGAACGGCGGGCGGCCGCCGCGCGTGACCGGACGCGGAAACAGAAACGAGGCCCTGTCGACCGGGGGGGTGGGTCGACAGGGCCTCTCAACCCGTTCCGGCCGTCGGGGGGAGTCGGCCGGAACGGGGGCTCTGGGTGATACGACACCTCACCGGTGCGTTGCACACGGTGAGCGCCTCAGCTCCACAATATTGCTCTAAGTGAACAGTATCAAGTGCCTGGGCGGCCCGGTGTCGTCGGACCGTGTCGAGCAAGGTCCTTTGTACGGAAGGCTTCGCCAGGAAGTGCAGGGAAGCCCTTGATCATGTGTTGATCGGCACTGCGGTCACTACTGGTGTTACGGCGTGTGATCAGGCGGTGCGGGCGCGGTTGCGGGCAGCGCGGCGCTTCATCGCGCGACGCTCGTCCTCGCTCATACCGCCCCAGACGCCGGCATCCTGGCCGGTCTCGAGCGCCCACTGCAGGCACTGCTCCATGACCGGACAGCGGCGGCACACGGCCTTGGCTTCCTCGATCTGCAGCAGAGCAGGACCGGTGTTCCCGATCGGGAAGAAAAGCTCCGGGTCCTCTTCGCGGCAGACAGCGCGGTGGCGCCAGTCCATGGTCGTCCAACTCCTCCTGCCGGCGGGGGTGACCCGATCGGCATAATCGATGGCTTGTGAATGTGAACGCTTTCACGAATCCCGCAACAGCAAAAGAGACCAAAGGCCCATCGGGCCCGGGTGGTCTGTGCTGGGGAGGGATTCGGCGATTCGAGGGACACTCCGCGGTCGGCACCCGCCAGGGTCTGTGGTTGCCGTCGCTGCGATGTGTCCCGATCGCCATGTAGAGGTTCGCAAACCTCGGGCCCGGATACAACCCCCTTCAGGGAGGAATTTTTGATTCTTCGGTGTCGCCTAGCTCACAGCCAGTACTTCTATGGAGTGAAGGGGGCTTGTGCGTTCGAGAAGAAGGGAGAACCCTCCTTCCAGTCACACAATCACACGCAGTGCCCGCCGTACGCCTGTGAAACTGACGCGACTCCTGTCTCCAAGGTGGTCCCCGTCCACCTGGAATGGGG
Source organism: Kitasatospora sp. NPDC028961 (assembly GCF_055564815.1). Lineage (NCBI taxonomy): Bacteria > Bacillati > Actinomycetota > Actinomycetes > Kitasatosporales > Streptomycetaceae > Kitasatospora > Kitasatospora sp. NPDC028961. The sequence continues at coordinate 138,016 of NZ_JBVHVO010000005.1, forward strand.
CCGGTTCCTGCGAAACCAAGGTGAAGTGCCGAGCGTCGTGGTAGGAGACGACGTGCTTTCCGGACGGGCCGGCAGGGGCGGCGCCATCGGCCGAAGGCGTGTGCGACCGCAGGATCTGACGGACCGTTCGAGCAGTGCCGAACGCGGTCATCCGGGTGATGCCGAAGACATCGAGGTCCGTGTCGAAGGAGGCGAGCGGGGAGGGATAGACCGGGCGGTTGCCCAGGAACGTCCACGGCGAGGTGTTGCTGACTATGGCCAGCACCAGGCCCGGCACCGGCGCCCGGCCCGGCAGTTGCAGGGTGACGGGGCCCGATCGGCGCTGCTCACGCTGGGTGACGTAGTGCCGGAGCGCCTGCCCGACGTAGAGCGCGTGGGTCGACCTGCGCCCCGCTCTGCGCTGCTCCTCCACCCGGCCCACCACGCCCGCGTCGAAGCCGAGGCCGGCGGTGAAGGTGAACCAGCGGTCCGGCAGCCCCTCCGTCATCGCCTTGCCCAGGCCGATCGGCCGCTCCCGGCGCTGGTCCAGGGCGTTCAGCAGGGCCCCGGTGGCTTCCACGGGGTCGTTGGGCAGACCCAGCGCGCGGGCGAACACATTGGTCGACCCGCCGGGCACCACGGCCAGCCGGGGGACCTTCTCGCCCGGGCCGTGCGTCAGCAGTCCGTTGACCACCTCGTTGACCGTGCCGTCGCCGCCCAGGGCCACCACCAGGTCGACGGTGCCGTCCTCGACCGCCTCGCGGGCCAGGTCTCGCGCGTGGCCGCGGTACTCCGTCTGGGCCACTTCCAGCTTGAGGTCGCTGCGCAGGGCATGGATCAGGACATCCCTGGTGCGGCCACTGGTGGTGGTCGCTTTCGGGTTGACGACCAGGAGAGCGCGCATGTGCTCAGCCTACGGGGCGGTACGGACCAACCGGCGGCTACCCTGCTGGAGTGACCGCAGAATCCTCCGCACCCGTACCCGCGCCCGGCGCCGACCGGCCGGCGGCCCTGACCGCGGGCGCCGCCATCACCGCCCTGGAGGGCGCCGCACTCGCCGTCGTCGGCGTCTGGGACATGGTGTCCGCCGTGTCCGGCGACTCCCGGCAGCTCGCGCTGAACGAGTTCGGCGGCCTCGTGATCGTCCTGCTCGGCGTGCTGCCGCTGCTGGCCGCCCGGGCGCTGCTCAAGGGCCGCCGCTGGGGCCGCAGCCCGGCGGTGCTGACCAACTCGATCTGCCTGCCGGTGGCCTACTACATGTGGCAGACCGGCGGCGCCATGGTGGCCGTCGGGGCGGCGATCGGCCTGCTCGGGCTGGCCGGCATCGGCGCCCTGCTCAGCCCGAAGGCGACGACGGCCCTCTACGCTCCGCACGAGGGCTGAGCGAAGAGGGCCGGCGACGGCGGCCGCTGAGCGGCCGTCAGTCCTACTCCTCCACCAGGAGCTTCTCCCGGAGCTGGGCCAGGGTACGGGCCAGCAGCCGGGAGACGTGCATCTGCGAGATGCCCACCTCGGCGGCGATCTGCGACTGGGTCATGTTGCGGAAGAACCGCAGCACCAGGATCTTCTGCTCCCGGGGCGGCAGTTGGGCCAGCAGCGGCTTGAGGGACTCGCGGTACTCGACGCCCTCCAGTGCCTCGTCGGTGGCACCCAGGGTGTCCGCCACGGCCGGCGACTCGTCGTCGCTGTCGGGGACGTCCAGCGACAGCGTGGAGTACGCGTTGGCGGACTCCAGGCCCTCCAGCACGTCCTCCTCGGAGATCCCCAGGTGCTCGGCCAGCTCGTGCACGGTGGGGGAGCGGCCGTGCCGCTGGGAGAGCTCACTGGTCGCCGTGGTCAGCGACAGCCGCAGCTCCTGGAGTCGGCGCGGTACCCGGACCGCCCAGCCCTTGTCCCGGAAGTGGCGCTTGATCTCGCCGACGATGGTCGGCGTCGCGTAGGTGGAGAACTCGACCCCGCGTTCGTGGTCGAAGCGGTCCACCGACTTGATCAGTCCGATGGTGGCGACCTGGGTGAGGTCGTCCAGCGGCTCGCCCCGGTTGCGGAACCGCCGGGCCAGGTGCTCCACCAGGGGGATGTGCATCCGCACCAGTTGGTTGCGCAGCTCGACGCGCTCCACGGAGCCCTCGGGCAGCGCGGACAGCCGGACGAACAGGGCCCGGGCCGCCTCCCGGTCCGGCGCCCCCGAACGGTGCGGCGCCTGCGAGGGCACCGCACCGCGCAGCGCCTCGGCCGCGTCGGGCACCGGGGACTCCGGGGCCGCGGACGGCGGCGAGGGCGTGGGCGACGGATCAGACGTCGGCTCGGTCGGCTGGCTCATCCGGTGGGCGTCCTTCGGGTGCGCTTCGTCGTTGGCGGCGAGGCCGGGAACGCTCGCCTGGGTCGGTACGGCAGGGCCCGCCGTCGCGAGGCCGGTACGGTCCAGATCACTCACGGCCATTCCCCCGTTCCGTTCCGGGAGCACCGGGACCTGGGGTGGTCCCGGATTCGTCTCGTTGGTCGTACCGCGTGGTGGGCGGTACCGGGAGCCGTCCGCCGGCCCGCGTGGCGCCGGACGGACGGCTCTTGTTCGGTGCTGCTGTGGCGGCCCTAATGGGCGGCGGACCCGCCGCGCTTCTTGTGCAGGCTGATCGAGACGGTGTTGTCCTCGGCGACCGAGGACTCCACCTCGCCGGCCAGCGCGGAGAGCACCGTCCAGGCGAAGGTGTCCCGTTCCGGGGCACGGCCGTCCGTGGTCGGGGCGGAGACGATGACCTTCAGCGAGTCGCCCACCAGCCGGAACTCGCAGGAGAGGACGGAGCCGGGCACCGCCTGCTGGAGCAGGATGGCGCAGGCCTCGTCCACCGCGATCCGGAGGTCCTCGATCTCGTCCAGCGTGAAGTCCAGCCGGGCCGCCAGCCCCGCCGTCGCTGTTCGCAGCACCGAGAGGTAGGCCCCCGCCGCGGGCAGCCGGACCTCCACGAAGTCCTGTACTCCGGGCTCGCCGTCGATCTGGGACACCCTCACCTCCTGGGTGACGCGCTGTGCTTCCGGGCCGGTGGCCGCGGCACTGTCTGTTGCTTGGCTCAACTGCTTCGCCCCAACTGTCCAGAGGGGTGGTGCGGTACGTACCGGTCATACCCCGGGAGGGGTGGTCGGACGCCGCGCATCCGCCCGAGACGTTACCGCTATCGGTGGGCGGATGTCGCGATCCGGTCCCGCCTTCACGGGAACGAGCGACACCGGGTGCGAGGGTCACTCATGGTAGGCCCTCGCGACGCAGGGTGGCAGCCCCCGGGAGGGACTCGTGGCACCCGGTCGGTCAGCGGGTGCCGGCCGCGGTGAGCGCCGGGCCGGTGAGCCGGTGCACGGTCCACTCGTCCATCTGCACCGCGCCCAGCGACTTGTAGAAGTTGATCGAGGGCTCGTTCCAGTCCAGCACCGACCACTCCACCCGCGAGTAGCCGCGCTCGACGGCGATCCGGGCCAGCTCCAGCAGCAGCGCCTTGCCGTGGCCGCCGCCGCGGGCCTGCGGGCGGACGTAGAGGTCCTCCAGGTAGATCCCGTGCGTCCCGCGCCAGGTCGAGAAGTTGAGGAACCAGACCGCGAACCCGACCGGCTCGCCGGTGGTGTCGTCCTCGGCGACCAGCCCGAACACCGCCGGGGCGGCGCCGAACAGCGACTCGCGCAGCTGTTCCTCGGTGGCGACCGCCTCGTGCGGTGCCTTCTCGTACTCCGCGAGTTCGCGGATCATGGCGTGAATGACCGGGACATCGGTGACTACGGCGGTGCGGATCATGCCACGAGCCTACTTGGCCCGCCCGTCCTCGTCCCAGGCCTGGATCGAGGTCTGGTCGACGATCCGGCCCTCCCACAGGTCGGCGACCGAGGTGACCAGCACCCGGACCCCGTCGGGATAGCGGCAGGACTCCATGAAGGCGAGGCGGTCGCCGTCCAGGACCACCCGCTCCAGCGTGTGGCTCGTCTCCCGGCCGTAGACGTCGTTCAGCAGGGCGCCGATCTCGTCCCGGCCGTGCACCACCAGCGGGTGGCTGGGCTGGGTCTCGCGGTCGACCACACGCAGTTCGGCGTCGTCCGCGTACAGCGCCAGCAGCGCGTCGGCGTCGCCGCGCTCGATGCCCTCGCGCAGCACGCCGGTGTCGAAGGCGGACGGCGCGGCCATGGTGCTCATGTTCTCGCTCCTCCGGTCGGTTCCGTCGGCTCGTACCTCCGAGCGTACGCCCGCCCCGCCGCGGCTCAGCCGGCCGTCACACCGCGCAGGTGGGCCGCGAGCGCGGTGATCGCGGCCGGGTTGCGCGGGCTCTCCACCAGGTCGACGTAGTCCAGGACGAAGATCCGCCCGTCGCGGACGGCGGAGACGCCGGCCAGCGGCGGGAAGGACGTGAGGAACTTCCGCTTGGCCTCGGCGTCCGGGGAGCCGTAGTTGTTGATCACGATCACCTCGGGGTCGCGCTGGACCACGCTCTCCCAGCCCACGGTGGTCCAGGAGTCGGCGAGGTCGCCCATCACGTTCTCCCCGCCGGCCCTGGCGATGATCTCCTGGGGCGCGGCGAACTTCCCCGAGGTGTAGGGCTTGTCCTCGCCGCTGTCGTACAGGAAGACGCGCGGCCGGCGCTCGGGCTGCGGGACGGCGGCGACCTGCGCCCGGAAATCGGCGATCAGCGCGTCGGCCCGGTCCCGGACGTCGAAGATCTCGCCCAGGTTGGCCAGGTCGGTGTAGAGCGCGTCCAGCGGGGACATCACCCCGCGCTCGGGGCCCTTGCCGCTGCGGCAGGACTCGCTGAGCACGTACGAGCCGATGCCGAGACCGGCCAGCGCCTGCGGGGTGAAGCCGCCGGCCTCGTCGAAGCCGTAGTGCCACCCGGCGAAGACCAGGTCGGCCCTCGCCTCCAGCGCGATCTCCTTGGTGATCTGCTGCTTGGAGAGCCACCTGGCCTGCTGGTAGCCGTCCTTCCAGGCCACCTTGTCGACCTGGCCCTTGTCGTCGGGCATCACGTAGCCGGCCATCCGGTCGGCCAGGCCGAGCGCGAACATCAGCTCGGTGATGCCCACGTCGTTGGTCACCGTCCGGGCCGGCTTCCGCTCGAAGGTGACCTTCGTACCGCAGTTGTCGACGGTCACCGGGTAGTGGGCGGAGCCGGCGGCGGTGTCCCCGGCGGGGGCGATCTCGGCGCCGCAGGCGGTCAGCGCGAGGGTGAGCAGGGCGGCGGTGGCAACGGCCTTGGTACGCATGGGGTTTCCTCAGCAGGGGGAGTCGGCGGAGTCGGCGGGGCCGGGGGAGGTCCGGCCGAGCCGGTCGAAGAGCAACTGGACGGCGCCGGTCCCCGGGTGCTTCACGGGCGTCGCGCGGACGCCGAACACCTCGGCCAGCAGGGCCGGCTCCAGGACCTCGGCCGGCGGCCCGGAGGCGACGATCCGGCCGGCCGCGATGACGTACAGCAGGTCGCAGTGGCCGGCCGCCAGATTGAGGTCGTGCAGGGCCGTGAGCACGGTCGTACCGGCCTCCCGGACCAGCGCCAGCACCTCCAACTGGTGGGCGATGTCCAGGTGGTTGGTGGGCTCGTCGAGCACCAGCACCCGGGGCTCCTGGACCAGCGCGCGGGCGATCAGCACCCGCTGCTTCTCGCCTCCGGACAGGCTCAGGAAGCCGCGCCCGGCGAGGTGGTCCGCGCCCACCCGCCGCAGGGCGCGGGCGCACCGCCCGGTGTCCTCGGCGGTCGGCCGGGCGAAGCCGCCGCGGTGCGGCAGCCGGCCCATCCCGACCACCTCGGCCACCGTGAAGTCGAACTCGGCGGAGTGCTCCTGCGGCAGCGCGGCCACCCGCCGGGCGGCCTCGCGGGCGGCGAGCGCGTGCAGGTCCTCGCCGTCCAGCCGGACGGCGCCGGCGGCCGGGCGCAGCGCCCGGTAGACGCAGCGCAGCAGGGTCGACTTGCCGCTGCCGTTCGGCCCGACCAGGCCGACCACCTGCCCGGCGGCGGCGCCGAGGGTGACGTCGTGGACCAGCCGGGTGCCGGCCAGGTCCACCGAGACGCCGTCGAGGGCGAGATCCATCAGCGGCCTCCGAAGGTGTAGCCGCGTCGGCGCATCAGCAGCAGGAAGCAGGGCACCCCGAGGACGGCGGTGACCACCCCGACCGGCAGTTCGGCCGGCGCCAGCAGGGTGCGCGAGACGATGTCCACCCAGACCAGCAGCAGCGCCCCGGCGAGCGGCGCGACCAGCAGCACCCGGCGGTGCCCGGCGCCGACCAGCATCCGGGTCAGGTGCGGCACCATCAGGCCGACGAAGCCGATCGCGCCGCTGACCGCGACCACGGTGCCGGTCACGGCGGCCGTCACCACGAACAGCTCGCGGCGCAGCCGGTCGCCGTCCACCCCGAGCGAGGCCGCCGTCTCGTCGCCCATGGCGAGGGCGTCCAGCCGCCCGGCCGCGCCGGCCAGGTAGGCGAGACCGGCCAGCACGGTGGCGGCGGCGATCGGGACGGACCCCCAGGTCGCGCCGCCGAGGCTGCCGAGCAGCCACATCATGGCGCTGCGGGCGGCCTCCCCGCGCGCGGCGCCGAACACCATCAGCGCCGTCACCGCCGAGAACCCGTAGGACATCGCGGTACCGGTCAGCACCAGCCGCAGCGGGGTGAGCCCGTACGCCGTCCGGGCGGCGGCGTAGACCAGGACCATCGCCAGCAGGGCGGCGGCGAACGCGGAGACCGAGATCGCCCAGACCCCGAGCGAGGCGAACGCGCCCAGCAGCAGCACGGCGTTGGCGCCGACCGAGGCGCCGGAGGAGATGCCCAGCACGAACGGGTCGGCCAGCGCGTTGCGGACCATCGCCTGCACCGCGACCCCGGTGGCCGCGAGCCCGGCGCCGACCACGGCGGCCAGCACCGTGCGCGGCAGCCGGATCTCCCAGACGATCGCGTACGCGGCGGCCTCCCCGGCATCGAGTCGACCGCCCGTCAGTCCGGCGCCCAGCAGCCGCAGGACGCGGGCCCAGCCGAGTCCGGAGGCGCCGAGGGCCACCCCGCAGACCAGGGAGAGCAGCAGCGCCGCGAGCAGGCCGGCGGCCAGCGCCGCGACGGGTATTCGACGGGCCGCCGGTACGGGGGCCGGTGCGGTCACTGCGGTGCTCACGGGCGGCGCGCCTTCGCCTCGGGCCGCGGACGGCAGCGAGGCGGCGCGCCCGGGCACGGAGCTGCCGGGGCGCCATCCCCTCGCAGTCCACGGCGAGTTGTCGGGAGATCGGCGTCCCAGGGCGATCGGGCTCGCGGGCACAGGGCTCCGCCCACCGTTGCGGGTCAGCGCCGGATTCACACCGGACTTCTCCCTCGGACGCCCTGGCAGCATAACAAGCGCGGGGCCGGAGCGACCCTTACCGGGTTCGCGCGCGCGAGAACGCGCGACCGCCCCCGTCCGGCGCTGCGGACGGGGGCGGTCGGCGGTGCCTGATCGGTGATCAGGCCTGCTTGGTCTCCCAGAAGATCTTGTCGACCTCGGCGATCAGGTCGAGCAGGGCCTGGCCGGTGGCCGGGTCCGTCGACGCCTTGGCGGCCGAGGCGGCCTTCAGGGTGTCGTTGATCAGCTGGTGCAGCTGCGGGTACTTCTCGAAGTGCGGGGCCTTGAAGTAGTCGCTCCACAGCACCGAGATGTGGTGCTTGACGGCCTCGGCGCGCTGCTCCTTGATGATCAGGGCGCGAGTGCGGAACGCCGGGTCCTCGTTGGCCTGGTACTTCTCCTGGGTGCCCTTGACCGACTCGGCCTCGATCCGGGCCTGCGCGGGGTCGTACACGCCGCAGGGGAGGTCGCAGTGGGCGTGGGCGGTGGCGCGCGGTGCAAACAGACGAGAGAACATGGGAGTCCTTCCTTAGATCGTCTTCCCGCGAGCGAGATTACCCTTCCGGGCACCGGGTTTCGCGGCCGGGCGGCGGGCCTAGGGCAAAAGGCGGAGCCGGAACCGGGCCAATTCGGGCATCGGCCGCGGACGGCCCGTACGGCAGACTGGACGCGGCGAGCCGGGAGGAGCAGGCGTGGCGCGGATGACGGAACCGGAGGGCGGCACCCCGGGGGGTGGCGCGCCGTTCGGGCTGATCGACGTGGCGGGGCCCTCGATGGTGCCGACCCTGCGTGAGGGCGACCGGCTCCTGGTCAGGTACGGCGCGCGGATCAGACCGGGGGCGGTGGTGGTGTTCCGTCACCCCTTCCAGCAGGACCTGCTGGTGGTGAAGCGGGCCGTCGAGCGGCGGGCCAAGGGCTGGTGGCTGCTCTCCGACAACCGGCCGGTCGACAGCGACAGCCGCAGTTACGGCGTCGTCCCGGACGAGCTGGTGCTCGGCCGGGTGCTGCTGCGGCTGCGCCCGCGCCCGGCCTGGCTGGCCCCGGGGCACCGGCTGGAGCGGCTGCTGCTGGCCGGCCCGCCGGCCCGGATCCCGGGCCTCGCCCGCCGGCTGGGCGTCTGGGTCGACCCCGGCGCCTGGTAGCCGGGGTACCGGTCAGCCCCCGGCCAGGGCCGAGGCCTCCTGGGCCTCCTGCCGCTTGCGGGCCCGGTACGCGGCGACGTTGGCGCGGGTGGCGCACCGGTCGGAGCAGTACCGCCGGGAGCGGTTGGTGGAGGTGTCCAGGTAGGCGTTGCGGCAGGGCGAGGCCTGGCAGATGCCGAGCCGGTCGGCGCCCAGCTCGGTCAGGTGGACGGCCAGTCCCATGCAGGCGACGGCGCTGAAGTGCGCGGTGGCGGTGGGCGAGTTGTCGGCGAGGTGCAGGTGCCAGCGCGGCCGCCCGGCGTCGTCCAGGTAGTCGTGCCCGGAGACCAGCGGGCTGACGGGGTACTCCATCAGCAGGCTGTTCAGCAGGTCCACGCCGCGGATCTCGTCCCCCTCGGCGGCGGCCTCGAACACTCCGCGCAGCCTGGTCCGGACGGCGCGCAGCCGCGGCAGGTCCGACTCGTCGGCGAGCGCGGCGGCCCGGGAGGATTCGGAGAACAGCGACCGCACGGCGTCCACGGAGGTCAGGGTGTCGGTGCCGCGCTCGGGCTCCTCGGTGTTCACCAGCCGAACGGCCCGTTCGGCGTACGAGGCGAGCTCCACGGTGGTCCTTCCAGAGTCGGTAACAGGCTGACTAGCTCCAGCCTATTACCCGGGCGGGGAAAACGTCGGCGCCCGGCAGGACCGGCCTGCCGGGCGCCGTGCCGGTGCGCTCAGAGCACCTTGGAGAGGAACGCGCGGGTGCGCTCGTGCTGGGGGTCGGTGAGGACGTCGCGGGGGTTGCCGGACTCGACCACCACCCCGCCGTCCATGAAGACCAGGGCGTCGCCGACCTCGCGGGCGAAGCCCATCTCGTGGGTCACCACGACCATGGTCATGCCCTCCTCGGCGAGGCCGCGCATGACGTCCAGGACGTCGCCGACCAGCTCCGGGTCGAGCGCCGAGGTGGGCTCGTCGAAGAGCATCAGCTTGGGCTTCATGGCCAGCGCCCGGGCGATCGCGACCCGCTGCTGCTGGCCGCCGGAGAGCTGCGAGGGGTAGTTCTTCGCCTTGTCGGCCAGGCCGACCCGCTCCAGCAGGGCCATCCCGCGGGTCCGGGCGTCCGCCTTGGACTCGCCCTTGACCTGCACCGGCGCCTCGATGACGTTCTCCAGGGCGGTCATGTGCGGGAACAGGTTGAAGCGCTGGAACACCATGCCGATGTCGCGCCGCTTGAGCGCGACCTCGTTCTCCCGGAGCTCGTAGAGCCGGTCGCCCTTCTGCCGGTAGCCGACCAGCTCGCCGTCGACCCAGAGCCGGCCGGCGTTGATCTTCTCCAGGTGGTTGATGCACCGCAGGAAGGTCGACTTGCCGGAGCCGGAGGGGCCGATCAGGCAGAACACCTCGCCCTGCTTGACCTCCAGGTCGATGCCCTTGAGCACCTGGACCGTGCCGTAGGACTTGTGGACGTCCTCGGCGCGGACCATCGGGCCGCCGTTGCCGGCGTCGGCGGGGGTCTTGGTCAGATCGGTCATACGTGACCACCTCCCTCGAGCCCCGGGACCACGTCGGTGGTGGTCTTCGGGGTGGGCTTCCCGGCGAACAGCCTCCGCAGCCGCTGGATCGGCGTGGGCGGGAGCGTCCGGTTGGAGCCGCGGGCGTAGTGCCGCTCGATGTAGTACTGGCCGATGGTCAGCAGCGACGTGAAGAACAGGTACCAGAGGCTGACCACGATCAGCAGCGGGATGTTCTGGTAGTTGCGCGAGTAGATCACCTGGCCGGCCCGGAAGATCTCCTCCAGGGAGATCACGCTGACCAGCGAGGTGGTCTTCAGCATCGAGATGGTCTCGTTGCCGGTGGGCGGGATGATCACCCGCATGGCCTGCGGGAGCACGATCCGCCGCATGGTCTGGAAGCGGCTCATGCCGAGCGCGTGCGAGGCCTCGCTCTGGCCCTCGTCGACCGACTGGATGCCGCCGCGGACGATCTCCGCCATGTAGGCGGCCTCGTTGAGGCCCAGGCCCAGCAGGGCGGCGACGAAGGTCGGGATCAGCACGTTGGTGGACTCGGACCAGAACTCCGGTCCCCACGGTACGCCGATCGAGAGCTTGGCCCAGATCAGGCCGAGGAAGTTCCAGAAGACCAGCTGCACCAGGACGGGCGTGCCGCGGAAGATCCAGATGTACATCCACGCGGTGCCGGAGAGCAGCGGGTTGGGGGAGAGCCGCATCACCGCGAGGATGATGCCGCCGACCACACCCATGATCATGGCGAGCGCGGTCAGCTCCAGCGTGACGAGCATGCCGTGCACGATGCTGTCGTGGAAGAGGTACTTCCCGACGATGTCCCACTTGAAGGCGGGATTGGTGAAGAGGGCGCTCAGCAGCATCGCCGCGAGCAGGGCGATGACGACGGCGCCCGCCCAGCGTCCGGGGTGGCGAACGGGGACGGCCTTGATGGTCTCAGGCCGTCCCTTCGTCGCCTTCCCCTTGTCCAGAGAGTTCACGGTGTGGCCTCGGGGGAGAGAGAGTCAGGCGGAGGGTCAGCTGACGGCGCCGTTGACGGTCGACTTGTCGATCGCACCGGCCTCGACGCCCCACTTGGAGAGGATCTGCTTGTAGGTGCCGTCGTCGATCAGCGACTGCACGGCGCTCTGGACGGCGGGGGTCAGGGCCGAGCCCTTGGCCAGCGCGATGCCGTAGGGGGCGGCGTCGTAGGTGGCGCCGACCTTCTCCAGCTGCCCGCCGGACTGCTTGATCGCGTAGTCGACGACCGGGGAGTCGGCCATCATGAGCTGGTCGCGGCCGGAGACCACGGCGTTGGTGACGTCGGTCTGGAGGTCGAACTTGTCACCGTCGTTGACGATGCCCGGCTTGCCGGCCTGGGCGCAGGCGGGGTTGCGGGTGTCGGTGATCTCCTGCGCCTGCGTGGTGCCGGTCTGGACGGCGACCTTCTTGCCGCACAGGTCGGCGGGGTCGATCTTGTCCGGGTTGCCCTTCTTCACCGCGATGGCGCTGCCCGCGTTGAAGTAGGTGACCATGTCGACGGTCTGCTCGCGCTCCTTGTTGTCCGTCAGGGACGACATGCCGATCTGGAACTTGTTCGACTGGATACCGGGGATGATCGCGGTGAAACCGGAGTCCTGGACGTCCACCTTGAGGCCGAGCCTGGCGGCGACCGCGGTGATCAGGTCGACGTCCATGCCCTCGATCTTGCCGTTGTCGGCCTTGAACTCGTTGGGCGCGTACGAGGCGTCCGAGCCGACCGTGAGCTTCCCGGCGGACTTGATGTCGGCGGGGACGAGGGCGACCAGCTTGTCGTCGGCCTTCACCTCGTTGACGGTCGCGCCGGCGTTGGGGGCGCCGGTGCTCTCGTCCTTGCTGCTGCTACAGGCGGTGAGGGCCAGGGAGACGGACGCGAGTACCGCGCCGGCGGCGAGGAGACGGGTGCGCGGGGTACGGGCGGTCATGGGGGATCTCCTCCTGAGGGAGAGGTCGGGCGGAGCGCGCCGCGGGGAGCGGCACACCGGGGCAGCAGGCCGTACGGCGCTGTACGGGGTGTATGTCGCTGTACGTCGTCGAACGGGCAGAGCCGGTCGTGCTGGGCCTGAGCAGGCTTCGCGCAGGGTGGTGCGAGGTACTGCTTCCGCCACCCTCCGCCGAGGTGGACGTTGATCGAACCGCCTCGACCAGTGGCCGGCTCGATCGGAGATGGGGGGAATCCTGCCATCTGATGACGGTCGGATGGCCCTCATTCAGATCAAAATCGGATAACGGGGGGTCACACTGTCCGCTATTCGGACCAATACCGTGTCCCTGTCACCCTGCGTATAAGTATGCAGATCTCCCCGCGCTCCGCCCGGAGGCCCGCCCGTGTGCCCGCCGGATGGGTCCCCCGGCCGCGCCGCCCGGTGATGACGCCCGGTGACGGCGCCCGAGACGGCGTCCGGTGGGACGGCGTCCGGTGACGGTGCCCGGTGCCCGCCCCCGTGCGGCGGCTCAGATGCCGCCGTTGACCACCGCGTTCTGGGCCGCCCCCGCGGCGACGTTCCACTTGGCGAGGATCTTGTCGTACTCGCCGCTGCGGATCAGCTGGTCCACCGCCTTGGTCAGCACGTCGCGCAGGTCGGTGTCCCCCTTGCGCACCGCGATCCCGTACGGGTTCGACCGGGACTGCGCGCCGGTCACCTCGAAGCGGTTGCCGCCGTCGGTGGTCTTCGCCGCGTAGGCGGCCACCGGGAAGTCGTCCAGGCCGGCGGCCGCCGTGCCCGCGGCGACCTCGGCCAGCGCCTTGGCGTCGCTGTCGAACTTGTGGACGGTCAGCGGCTTGCCGCTCCGGCCGCAGGCCAGCACCTGGCGGGCGACGATCTCGTCCTGGGTGGTGTTCTGCTGCACCGCGACGACCCGGCCGCACAGGTCGTCCAGGGTGCGGACGCCCTTGGGGTTGCCCTTCTGGACGATGATCGAGGTACCGGCGATGAAGTAGTCCACGAAGTCCACGCCCGGGTCGACCTGCTTGCCCGCGTCGTCGACGCCGTCACGGCGCTGGCGGATGTCGCTCAGACCGGACATCGCCACGTCGACCTGCTTGGCGTGCAGGTTCGGTATCAGCTTCTCGAACGGGGTGTCGACGACCTCGATCCGCAGGCCGAGGATCTTGCCGACGGCGTTGGCGATGTCGGGGTCGATGCCGTCCGGCTTGCCGTCCGCACCCCGGAAGTCCACCGGCGCGTAGTTGAGGTCCGAGGCGACCCGGAGCACGCCCGCGGTGCGCTGGGCCTGGGGGATCCGGCCCCGCAGCTCCTGGACCGGGTCCTTCGCGGCGGCCTGCTCGTCGCCGCCGCAACCGGTCAGCAGCAGGGCGCCGGCGGTGGCCAGACAGAGGGCCGCGGCGGCCGGTCGGCGGGGGTGGGCGCGGTGGTGCATGAGGGTGCTCCTGTGGGAGGGAGGTGGTGTCGCCACGCCGTCGCGGAGATGTACGCGAGACGGCGGAAGAAGGGATCCTCCCATCCCGACCTGCCGGTCCCGGCGGCGGGTGTGTCAGAATCCAGTACCGGGTGACCCCCGATGCTCGAACCGGACCACCGAGTCGCGACAGGCTCGGGGTGCACAGGAACGGAAGTCCACGACGACGCCGACTCCGTATCCGAGGCACCGCCTCCCCGTCGTGTCCTGGTTCACTCCTGCGAGTGCGCGTGCTCGTCCGCTGTTGCCGCCACCGGTGCCCGGTGTTCCAGACGCCAGGCACCCCGTCTTTTGGCCGCGATGCGGAGGAAGCACGCGCGACGAGGACGAAAAGGCATAGGTGCGATGCCGTCGTCCGACCTACGCTCGGCCCGGGAAGAAGCAGCAGCACAGCGCAGGCTCAACAGTTACACAACCCTCATTCCGAGGGCGCGGCCCCGACGGCGGCGCCCCGATCCAGCCCTCCCCGGGTCCGCCTCGGCGTACCCGGTTTCAAGTTTCCGGCCGGGTCGTCCGCCCGTCGGCCACGCGTCCTCGCTGATCAATGACGAAGAGGTCATCGTGGCAGCGGAGATCATCCACAGCAGCACCCAGGACACCGTCGATCCGGTCGATGCCGTTTTCGCGCTCCACCGCGGCGGCAAGATGGAGGTCCGGGCGACCGTTCCGGTGCGCGACGCGGACGACCTGTCCCTCGCCTACACCCCCGGTGTCGCACGGGTCTGCACGGCCATCGCCGAGCAGCCGGAGCTGGTGAACGACTACACCTGGAAGGCCAACACGGTCGCCGTCGTCACCGACGGCACCGCGGTGCTGGGCCTCGGCGACATCGGCCCGGAGGCCTCGCTGCCCGTCATGGAGGGCAAGGCCATCCTGTTCAAGCAGTTCGGCGGCGTGGACGCGGTGCCGATCGCGCTCGCCTGCACCGGGGTGGACGAGATCGTCGAGACCGTCGTCCGGCTGGCGCCCTCCTTCGGCGGCGTCAACCTGGAGGACATCTCCGCGCCCCGTTGCTTCGAGATCGAGCGCCGCCTCCAGGAGGCGCTGGACATCCCGATCTTCCACGACGACCAGCACGGCACCGCGATCGTCACCACCGCGGCGCTCTGGAACGCGGCCCGGGTGACCGGCCGGGAGATCGGCACCCTGCGGGCCGTCATCTCCGGCGCCGGCGCGGCCGGGATCGCGATCGCCAAGATGCTGGTCGCCGCCGGCATCGGCGACGTGGCGGTCTGCGACCGCCGGGGCGTCGTGTACGAGGGCCGCGGCGACCTGACCGACGTCAAGGCCGAGATCGCCGCGCAGACCAACCGGACCGGCGTCAAGGGCTCGCTGGCCGACGCGCTGGCCGGCGCCGACGTCTTCATCGGCGTCTCCGGCGGGACCGTGCCGGAGGAGGTCGTGGCCACCATGGCCGAGGGCGCCTTCATCTTCGCGATGGCCAACCCGAACCCGGAGATCCACCCGGAGGTCGCGCACAAGTACGCGGCGGTCGTCGCCACCGGTCGCAGCGACTTCCCGAACCAGATCAACAACGTGCTGGCCTTCCCCGGCATCTTCGCCGGCGCCCTCCAGGTCCGGGCGACCCGGATCACCGAGGGCATGAAGCTGGCCGCCGCCAAGGCGCTGGCCGGTGTGGTCGCCGACGAGCTGACGCCGCAGAAGGTGATCCCCTCGCCGTTCGACGAGCGGGTCGCCCCGGCCGTCACCAAGGCCGTCGCCGAGGCCGCCCGGGCCGAGGGCGTCGCCCGGCGCTGACGCCCGGGCCGGGAGCGCCCCCGCGGCGGGGGCGCTCCCGGCCGGCTCCGCGCTCCCGGCCGAACCCGGGACGCGCGTCACAGTCACACCCTGTTCCGGGCCCCGCCCGTCGCCGCTATCGTCCGGACCATGTTTGCTGCCTACGCCGCACGAATCGACGCCGACGACCCGCTGAGCGGGCTGGAGCTGGGCGAACTCCCCGAACCGCAGGCGCGTCCCGGGTGGAGCGTGGTCACGGTCAGGGCCGCCAGCCTCAACCACCACGACCTCTGGTCGCTGCGCGGGGTCGGCCTGCCCGCCGGGAAGCTGCCGATGATCCTCGGCTGCGACGCCGCCGGCGTCGACGAGCACGGCAACGAAGTGGTCGTCCACTCGGTGATCGGCCAGAGCGGCCACGGCGTGGGCCCGGACGAGCGGCGCTCCATCCTCACCGAGCACTACCAGGGAACCTTCGCCCAGCGGGTGGCGGTGCCGACCTGGAACCTGCTGCCCAAGCCGGCCGGGCTCAGCTTCGAGCAGGCCGCCTGCCTGCCCACCGCCTGGCTGACGGCCTACCGGATGCTGTTCACCAACGCCGGGGTGAAGCCCGGCGACACCGTGCTGGTGCAGGGCGCCGGCGGCGGTGTGGCGACCGCCCTGATCGTCCTCGGCAAGGCCGCCGGACTGCGGGTCTGGGTCACCGGCCGGGACGAGGCCAAGCGGGCCCGGGCCGTGGAGCTCGGTGCCGACGCCGCCTTCGAGAGCGGCGCCCGGCTGCCCGAGCGGGTGGACGCGGTGATGGAGACGGTCGGCGCCGCGACCTGGGCGCACTCGGTGAAGTCGCTGCGCCCGGGCGGCACCGTGGTCATCTCCGGGGCCACCTCCGGCCCCAACCCGAAGACCGCCGAGCTGAACCGGATCTTCTTCCTGGAGCTCAGGGTGGTCGGCTCGACCATGGGCACCAAGGAGGAGCTGGCCGGGCTGCTCTCGCTCTGCGCCACCACCGGCGTCCGGCCGCAGATCGACTCGGTGCTGCCGCTCGCCGAGGCCCGGGAGGGCTTCGCCCGGCTCGCCGGGGGCGACGTCTTCGGGAAGATCGTGCTCACCCCCTGAACGCCGGCGGGCCGGCGCTCCCGGGGGAGCGCCGGCCCGCACGGACCCGTCGGCCCGGTCAGCCCAGCAGGCGGCGCAGCCGCTCGCCGGCCGTGCCCAGCACCGAGCGGGCCTCGGCCAGCCGCTCGGGCGTCACCCCGCCGTCCCGGGCCGCGTCGCGGACCTGGTCCCGGAAGCGGTCGAGCAGCCGCTCCAGCTCGCGGGCCGGATCACCGGCCGGGTCGGTCGCGGTCCAGGCCGGAAGGTCGGCCGGGGCGGTGCCGGCCGGCTCGTCCTTGTCGAGGTCGATCCGGGTGACCCTGACCTTCTCGGCGGGTGCCTCGGCGTCCTGCGCCGGGTGGCCCCAGCGGGCGGCGTCGGCCAGCCCGGCCAGACCCTTGGTGAGTTCGGAGAGCCCCTCGGCCAGCCCGGTCGGCCAGTCGCCGCGGGCCGCGTGGTCGCGGACCTGCTGCTCGACCCGGCGCTTGATCCGCAGCGCCTCCTGCTGGGCGGCCGTCCGCGCCGCCCGGGACTGCTCGCGGAGCCTGCGGGCCTCCTCCTCGGCGGCCTTCGCCTTGGCCTTGGCCGCCTTCTCCTGCTCCTTGGCGCGCTTGGCCTGCTCCTTGGCCTGCTTCTTGAACTGGGCGAACTCGTCCTTGGCGCGCTGCCAGGCGTCCTTGTCCCCCCAGGGGCCGGCCCACGGGTCCCCGCTCTCGGCGCCCTCCGGGCGGGGCGCCTGCTTCGCCGCCCCCCACAGCTCCTCGCGCAGGCTCCGGGCGCCGTCCCGGACGTCCTCGCGGATCGCCCCGGCGAGCTGGGCCACCGAGTCGCGGATCTCCAGCTCCAGCTCGTCCAGCTCGCCCTGGCGGGCCGCCAGCTCGCTCCGGCCGGCCTCGGTGAGCCGGTAGACCTTGCGGCCGCCCTCGGTGCTCTGCGTCACCAGGCCCTCCTGCTCCAGCTTGGCGAGCCGGGGGTAGACGGTGCCGGCCGAGGGCGCGTACAGGCCCTGGAAGCGCTCCTCCAGGAGGCGGATGACCTCGTAGCCGTGCCGCGGTGCCTCGTCGAGCAGCTTCAGCAGGTAGAGGCGAAGGCGGCCGTGGCCGAAGACGGGGGTCATCTCAGACCTCCTTGGTGAGGTCGGGGCCGGTGCCGAGGTCGGGGCCGGCCGGGAGTTCCTTGACGATCACGGGGCCGTCGTCCTCGGCCTCCGGCCGGCGGAGCACGGTGACGGCGCCGGACACGGTGGTCACCACCAGGTTGCCCCGGCCGTCGCCGAGCTTGCCGGAGAGCCGCTTGGCGCCCCAGGAGCCGCCGACCTTGAGCTGCTCGAAGGTGCTGGTGACGTCCCCGCTGTTGGTACCCGCCTCGACCTTGGTGTCGACCAGCGAGGGCAGCCGGACGCCGACCGAGCCGCTCACCGTGGTGACCCGGATCTCCGACGGGGTGGCCACGTCGAGGTCGAGGGTGACGTCCCCGTTGACCGAGTGGACCTGCACGTTGTCCGAGGTGCCGGCGACCAGGGTGACCTGCCCGGAGGCGGTGTTGACCTTGAGGTCGCCGGAGAGCGACTGGGCGTCGACGTCCCCGGAGACGGTGTGGGCCTCCGTCCGGCCGGTCAGGCCGACCAGGGTGGCGTCGCCGCTGGCGCTGTGCACCGAGACCGGCGCGGTGATGCCCGAGACGGTGGCGCCGGCCGAGACGGTGCCGGCCTTGACCTTGGCGCCGGCCGGTACGGCCAGCGAGACCACGGCCCGGCGGGTGCGCCGCAGCCCGCCGAAGAACGACTTGATGGACTGCACCGACTTGACCGACTCGCCGAACTCGCTCCAGCTGAGGTCCTTGTAGGTGACCGTCAGCACCCCCTCGGCGAGGGTGACCTGAAGGGGCTCGCCCTCCAGCTCGGTGACCTCCAACCGGGCCGGGCCCTCGGTGGCCACCACGTTCACGGCGCCTCCGACGATCCGTACGTGGAGGGCGTCGACCTCCCCGTCGATGGTGATCCTGTCGGGGCCCTCGACCGTCCACTGGCTCATGTCTGCCGCCTCCCGTTACGACTCGCGATGTATCGCGTCCTCTTCCAAAGACGATATATCGCGTGACGGCGAAGTCAAGGGATCCGGCCCCGAGGGCGCCCCGGAGAGCGACCCGGAACGAACCCCGAGACGCCCCCTACGGGGCGCGGCACGCGAAGGGCCCGGGAGGCTGGTGCCTCCCGGGCCCTTCGGTCACGGTCTACCGCGTCACTCGTCGTCCTCGTCGTCGAGCCGGGCCAGCCAGGTGGCCAGCCGCTCGACCGGGATCTCGAAGTCCGGGTTGAGGTCGACGAACTCGCGCAGGCGCTCGGCCAGCCACTCGAAGGTGACCTCCTCGTCGCCGCGCCGGTTCTGCAGCTCCTCGATGCCGCGGTCGGTGAAGTACACGGGTTCGCTCCGGTCCGGTGGGGATTCGACCTGGTCAGGATAGTCCGGGCGGGCGCCCGGTCAGCTGGCCCGCCAGGTGCTCACGGTGAGCTTGACGGCGCCGGTGGTGCCGTCGGCGATCTCGACCACCGCGATGGCGATGTTGCGGGTGAGCCGGTCGCGGACGCAGAGCAGGCGTCCGGGCGAGACCCGGTTGAAGGACAGGTCGGTGTCGGGCCGCGAGTCGATCGCGATCGCGCACTGCTCCGGGGTCACGCTGGCCTCGGTGATCACCGCGAAGTCGGACTTGTCGTCCCCCGCCGTGGTGAAGGAGTTGGCCTTGCTGCTGCTGCCGGTGGCGTTCAGCCCCAGGCCCCACTTGAGGTCGTTGCCGCGCGGCACGACCGTCCCGCCGTCCAGGTCGATCCGGTAGGAGTCGTAGTACGCCTCGGTGCCGGGGATGGCCAGCGGCTTCTTGTCGAGCAGCGGCGTGTAGCCGACCGGCCGGGCGGGCGCGGTCACGCCGTTGCTGCTCGTGGCCGACGGCGCGGCCGTCACCTTCCCGGCGGACGACGGGGTCGGCGAGGGGCTGTACGAGCCGGCGGCCCCGGCGTCCGCGGTCTGCGACGGCAGCGGCTGGGGCTGGTTGCCGGGGCTCTGCTGGGCGGTGCTCGCGCTGTCGTTCTTCTTGTTGTCGTCGCCGAGCTTCTTCACCAGCACCACGCCGCCCGCGGTGCCGCCGAGGGCCATCACCAGGGCGACCACCAGCAGGACCTTCCAGGAGACGCCCTTGCGCCGCGGCTCGGGCGCCGGGGTGTCCGTCACCACCGGGCCGGGCGGCGGGGTGTCGTAGGACGGCGGCTCCTGGCGCAGCTGCACGGTCGGCGGCGAGGGCAGCACCGGCGCGGTGGGGGCCTCGTAGCCGGGCTGCGGAGGGCCGTACGCGCCGAGCGGCGGCGGGGTGAAGCCCGGCGGCGGGGTGACCGGCTGCGGCCGGGGGGTGCCGAAGTCCGGCACGCCGAAGGAGGCCGCGGTGGCCGGGTGGGTCGGCGGCGCGAAGGGCTGCGGCGGGGTGGTCGGCGGGCCGCTCGGAGGCGCGGTGGGCGCGGCCGGCAGTGGGGTCGGCGGGGTCTTCGGCAGGTCCGAGCGGCGGGTGATCTCGGTGTTGACCTGCCGGGGCAGCCAGTCGTCGGCGAACCGCAGCTGTCCGCCGACCGACGGGTGGTTGCGGGCGATCTCGATGATCTCGGCGGGCTTCGGGCGGTCCTCGGGGGACTTCGCCAGGCAGCGCATGATCAGCTCGCGCAGGTCGGCCGGGACGGCGTCCAGGTCGGCCTGCTCGTGCACCACCCGGTAGAGCACGGCGGTGTCCGGGCCGTCGCCGAACGGCGCGGTGCCGCCGGCCACGTACGCGGCCAGCGCGCCGAGCGCGAAGACGTCGGTGGCCGGGGTGACCGGGCGGCCCTGGGCCTGCTCCGGCGACATGAAGGCGGGCGAGCCGATCCGGTAGCCGGTGCCGGTCAGCGCGGTGGCGTCGGCGGCCCGGGCGATACCGAAGTCGATCACGCGCGGGCCGTCGCCGGCCACCAGCACGTTGGCCGGCTTGAGGTCGCGGTGCACCACCTCGACGCTGTGGATGGCCTGCAGCGCCTCGGCGATGCCGCCCATCAGCAGCAGCACGGTGCGCACCGGCAGGGCGCCGTTCTCGCGGACCACCTGCTGCAGCGACGGGCCCGGCACGTACGCGGTGACCAGCCAGGGGGCGTCCGAGTCCAGGCCGCCGGAGTCGATCACCTGGGCCGTGTAGAGGCCGTGGATCCGCTGGGCGTTGCTGACCTCCTGCGCGAAGCGGCGGCGGAACTCGCCGTCCTCGGCGAACTCCGGGCGGACCACCTTGAGTGCCACCGGACGGCCGCCCGGGGTGTACGACAGGTAGACCCGGCCCATGCCGCCGGCGCCGAGGCGGGCGAAGAGCCGGTAGCCGCCGACCTCGCGCGGGTCGTCCGGGTGCAGTGGCTGGAAGACCGGCGGGAGCGGCGAGGCCGTGGCGTCCCGTGGTGTGTCGGCGGTCATGTGGTGATCCCCCTGGGAGAGCGGTGAGGTCATCCGGTCGGTCACGGGCGCGGTGAGGGCGCCCGGGCATCGGTCCGGCGAGGCATAACCTACCGACCCGTCAGCTGTGCTCGCAGGTCGGTGGCCGTTTGGTTGCAGAGCTGGGACCTTGGCACAGCGCTGTTCACGGGCCGCGGGACAACGGAACGGCCCCGGGGGGGGCGGGGGGGGGGGGGGGGGGGGGGGGGGAGGGGGGAGGAAGGGGGGGGGGGGGGGGGGGGGGGGGGGGGGGTCCGCCCGACACACGTGTTTCTTT
>NZ_JBVHVO010000005.1:159013-169245 GCF_055564815.1 Kitasatospora sp. NPDC028961
GTGGGGGGATGTTGGGTGGAGAAGTTGGAACTTGTACACGGAGCTTCACAGGGGCCAAGGGAAAATGGAACGCCCCCGCCCCCCGGGGGGGGGGCGTGGGGCCCGGGGCCGTTCGAGCCCGACCGGGGCCGGGGCGGGCTCAGATGGTGAAGATCTCCTCCAGCAGCGCCTGCTGCTCGGCGGCGTGACGCTTGGCCGAGCCGACCGCGGGGGCCGAGGAGGCCGTGCGGGCGACGCGGCGCAGCCGCGGCGAACCGTTGGCACTGCGGCCGATGACGACCTGCAGGTGGTCGACCAGGTTCATCGCGATGAACGGCCAGGCACCCTGGTTGGCCGGCTCCTCCTGCGCCCAGACGAACTGGACGTCGTCGCCGTAGCGGGCCAGCTCCTCCTGGAGCTCGGCCACCGGCAGCGGGTAGAGCCGCTCGACCCGGACGATCGCGGTGTCGGTGACCCCGCGCTCGGTACGGGCCGCCTCGACGTCGTAGTAGAACTTGCCCGCCGTGATGACGACCTTGCGGACGTTCGCCGGGTCGACGGTGGTGTCACCGATGACCGGGCGGAACGAGCCGGACAGGAACTCCTCGGTGGCACTCGCCGCGGCCTTCAGACGCAGCATCGACTTCGGGGTGAAGACGACCAGCGGCTTGTGGTGCGGGTTGTGCGCCTGCCAGCGCAGCAGGTGGAAGTAGTTCGACGGCAGGGTCGGCATGGCGACCGTCATGTTGTTCTGCGCGCACAGCTGCAGGAAGCGCTCCGGGCGGGCGGACGAGTGGTCCGGGCCCTGGCCCTCGTAGCCGTGCGGCAGCAGCAGGGTGACGCCGGAGTGCTGGCCCCACTTCTGCTCGGCGGAGGCGATGTACTCGTCCACCACGGTCTGCGCGCCGTTGACGAAGTCGCCGAACTGCGCCTCCCACATGACCAGCGAGTTCGGCCGCGTCAGCGAGTAGCCGTACTCGAAGCCCATCGCCGCGTACTCGGACAGCAGGCTGTCGTACACGGTGTAGCGGGCCTGGTCCTCGGTCAGGTACAGCAGCGGGGTGTAGTCCTCGCCGGAGACCCGGTCGATGAGCACCGCGTGGCGCTGGCCGAAGGTGCCGCGGCGGCTGTCCTGGCCGGCGAGGCGGACGGGGTGGCCCTCCATCAGCAGCGAGCCGATGGCGAGGGTCTCGCCCATCGCCCAGTCGATGGTGTTGTCCTCGACCGAGGCGGCCCGGCGCTGCAGCTGCGGCAGCAGGCGCGGGTGGACGGTCAGCCAGTCCGGCAGGTTGACCTGCGAGGCGGCGATCCTCTTCACCATCTCCTGGGAGATGCCGGTCTGGATGTTGACCGGGAAGTCCGCCTGCGGCTTGCCGTTGGAGGCCGGGGCCGGCGTCTGGGCGGCGTCGCGGACCTCGGCGAAGACCTTCTCCAGCTGGCCCTGGAAGTCCTGGAGCGCCTGCTCCGCCTCTTCCATGGTGATGTCGCCGCGACCGATCAGGCCCTCGGTGTACAGCTTGCGCACCGAGCGCTTCTTGTCGATCAGGTCGTACATCAGCGGCTGGGTGAACGACGGGTTGTCGGCCTCGTTGTGACCGCGGCGGCGGTAGCAGATGAGGTCGATCACGACGTCCTTGTGGAACGCCTGACGGAACTCGAAGGCGAGCCGCGCGACGCGGACCACGGCCTCCGGGTCGTCGCCGTTCACGTGGAAGATCGGCGCCTCGATCATGCGGGCCACGTCGGTGCAGTACATCGACGAGCGGCTGCTCGCGGGCGCGGCGGTGAAGCCGACCTGGTTGTTGACCACGACGTGCACGGTGCCGCCGGTGCGGTAGCCGCGCAGCTGCGACATGTTCAGGGTCTCCGCGACGACGCCCTGGCCGGCGAAGGCCGCGTCGCCGTGGATCTGGATCGGCAGCACCGGGAAGGTGGTGCCGCCCTGGTCCAGGATGTCCTGCTTGGCGCGGGCGATGCCCTCGACGACCGGGTCCACGGCCTCCAGGTGGGAGGGGTTCGCGGCGAGCGAGACCTTGATGGTCTCGCCGTCCAGGCCGGTGAAGGTGCCCTCGGAGCCGAGGTGGTACTTCACGTCGCCGGAGCCGTGCATCGACTTCGGGTCGAGGTTGCCCTCGAACTCGCCGAAGATCTTGCCGTACGGCTTGCCGACGATGTTGGCCAGCACGTTGAGGCGGCCGCGGTGGGCCATGCCGATGACGGCCTCGTCCAGGCGGTGCTCGGCCGCCGAGTCGATGGTCGCGTCCAGCAGCGGGATGAGCGACTCGCCGCCCTCCAGCGAGAAGCGCTTCTGCCCGACGTACTTGGTCTGCAGGAAGGTCTCGAAGGCCTCGGCCGAGTTCAGCCGGCGCAGGATGCGCAGCTGCTCCTCGCGCTCCGGCTTGGTGTACGGCTTCTCCAGGCGCTCCTGCAGCCACTTGCGCTGCGTCGGGTCCTGGATGTGCATGTACTCGATGCCGACCGTGCGGCAGTACGTGTTGCGCAGCAGGCCGAGGATGTCGCGCAGCTTCATCATCCGCTGGCCGCCGAAGCCGCCGACCGCGAACTCGCGCTCCAGGTCCCACAGGGTGAGGCCGTGCGTGGTGACGTCGAGGTCGGGGTGCTTGCGCTGCTTGTACTCCAGCGGGTCGGTGTCGGCCATGAGGTGGCCGCGGACCCGGTAGGAGTGGATCAGCTCGATGACGCGGGCGGTCTTGTTGACCTCGTCGTCGTGCGTGGTGGCCACGTCGGTGGCCCAGCGGACCGGCTCGTACGGGATCCGCAGCGACTCGAAGATCTCGTCGTAGAAGCCGTTCTCGCCCAGCAGCAGCCGGTGGATCTCGCGCAGGAACTCGCCGGACGCCGCGCCCTGGATGACGCGGTGGTCGTAGGTCGAGGTCAGCGTCATGATCTTGGAGACGCCCAGCCGGGACAGCGTCTCCGGGGCGGAGCCCTGGAACTCGGCCGGGTACTCCATGGCGCCGACGCCGACGATGGTGCCCTGGTTCTGCATCAGGCGCGGCACGGAGTGCACGGTGCCGATGCCGCCGGGGTTGGTCAGCGAGACCGTGACGCCGGTGAAGTCGTCCATGGTCAGCTTGTTGGCGCGGGCCCGGCGGACGATGTCCTCGTAGGCCTGCCAGAAGCCGAAGAAGTCGAGGGTCTCGGCCTTCTTGATCGCCGCGACCACGAGCTGGCGGTCGCCGTTCGGCTTCACCAGGTCGATGGCCAGGCCCAGGTTCACGTGCTCGGGCTTGACCAGGTACGACTTGCCGTCCTTCACCTGGTAGCTGTGGTTCATGCCCGGCGAGGCCTTGATGGCCTGGACCAGGGCGTAACCGATCAGGTGCGTGAAGGAGACCTTGCCACCGCGGGCGCGCTGCAGGTGGTTGTTGATGACGATGCGGTTGTCGATCAACAGCTTGGCCGGCACGGCGCGCACGGAGGTCGCCGTGGGCACCTCCAGCGAGGCGTCCATGTTGGTCGCCACCGCCTTGGAGGGGCCGCGGAGCTGGACCAGCTCGGGGCCGGTCTCGGCGGGCGCGGCCGGCGCCGGAGCGGCGGCCTTCGGGGCCGGGGGCGCGGCAGGAGCTGCGGCGAGGGGCGCGGGCGCCGGGGCCGCGGCGGCGGGCGCTGGCGCGGCCGGTGCGGCGGGGGCGGGCGCGGCCGGAGCAGCAGCGGCGGGCGCGGGGGCGGCAACGGGGGTCGGCGTGGGGCCGACCTGGGTCGCGGCCTGGGTCACTGGGGTCACCTCGGTACCGGGCTTGTAGTCGGCGAAAAAGTCCCACCAGGCTCGGTCGACCGAGTTCGGGTCCTGGAGGTACTGCTGGTAGATCTCGTCGACGAGCCACTCATTGGGGCCGAAGCCAGTGGAGCTTGCCGAGCTGTTGGGGGTTTCTTGGGACTGTGGCGACACGGCGGCAACCGCCCTCTTCCGCTTCCTTTTGGGATGTTTGGACAGCGGGGATTAAGGCTACGCCCCTGACCAGTGATCGCGCAGTCCCCAGGGCTCAGGCGTCGCCCAGATCACAGTCCTGACCTGCAGGTTGGCTGAAAATGTGCGTTAGAAAGCCGCCTCGGATGGGAAGCGATCGCTTCCGATCAGCCGCTATATATGGATGAAACCGGACAAATCATAGTCCGGAGCCACCTGGATCGTCCGTCCACGTCTGTGTCGCTTCTGTGACATGCGGGCGACGTCCGATCGACGCGGGCGGGTGCCCGGGGCCGCCGAGCGGACCCCGGGCGGGCGCTACCGCGGGCCGGGCAGCCGGACCTCGATCCGGCAGCCGGGGGAGGCCTCCGCCACCTCGATCCGCCCGCCGTGCAGGTCCACCGCCCAGCGGGCGATGGCCAGCCCCAGCCCGGTGCCGCCGTCGGAGCCGGGCCCCTGGGCGGTGGCGGTGCCGCTGCGGCTGAACCGCTCGAAGACCCGGGTGCGGTCGGCCGCCGGGATGCCCGGCCCCTCGTCCTCGACCTCCAGCAGCAGCGCGCCGGGCTCGCCGCCGGGCCGGGCCCGGACCGTGACGGTGCCGCCGGGCGGGGAGTGCTTGCAGGCGTTGTCGACCAGGTTGGCGACCACCTGGTGGAGCCGCTCGGTGTCCGCCACGCCGGTCAGGCCGGCCGGGCTGACCTCCAGGGCCAGCCGGACGTCCCCGCGCCGGGAGAAGGCCCCGCCGGCCGTCGCGCCGTCCACGGTGACGCCGCGCAGCACGCCGTCCAGGAACTCGCGCACCTCGAAGGGGCGCGCGTCCAGGTCCACCACCCCGTCGTCGATCTTGGACAGGTCGAGCAGGTGGGTGACCAGCCGGCCGAGCCGTTCGGTCTGCTCCAGGGCGGCGCCCAGGGTCGCGGGATTGGGCTGGACCACGCCGTCCACCACGTTCTCCAGCACGGCGCGCAGCGCGGCGATGGGCGTGCGCAGCTCGTGGGAGACGTTGGCGACAAGCTCCCGGCGGTGCCGGTCGGCGGCCTCCAGGTCGGCCGCCATGTGGTTGAAGGTGGCCGCCAGCTCGCCGATCTCGTCCCGGGAGCTCACCTCGACCCGGCGGCTGTAGTCGCCGGAGGCCATCGCGCGGGCGGCGGCGGTCATGTCGCGCAGCGGGGCGGTCAACCCGTGCGCGAGGAACTGCATGAAGAGCAGCGAAGCGATCATGGAGAAGACCATGATGATCCGGATCTGCGTCTCGGAGCGGATCGCCACCACGACCATGCCGGTGGCGAGGAAGACCGAGACGATCACCAGGAGGGCGAGCTTGCCCTTGATCGAGCGGACCGGGTCGAGCGGCCGGATGTCGGCCCACACCCGGTGGGCGGCGCGGGCGGCCAGCGTGGGCCGGGCGCCGTCGGCGTCGCCGTTGCGTTGCTGTGGAAAGGTCATTGGTCCCCTGTGATCCCCGCGGGTCCGCGCGGCGGTTCGGGACACGGGCCCCCCGGAGGCCCGGTGCCCGAGGCGCCGCTAGGAGAGCGGGGCCTCCAGCGCGTAGCCGACCCCGTGGACGGTGCGGATCCAGCTGGCGCCGATCTTCCGGCGCAGCGCCTTGACGTGGCTGTCCACGGTGCGGGTGCCGGACGCGTCCGTCCAGTCCCAGACCTCGGCCAGCAGTTGCTCGCGGGTGAGTACCGCCCGCGGCTGTGCGGCCAGGCAGGCGAGCAGGTCGAACTCGGTCGGCGTCAGGTGGACGTCGCCCGAGGCCAGCCGGACCCGGCGCTGCACGTGGTCGATCTCCAACTCGCCGAAGCGCAGCGAGCCGAGCGCCGGTGTGCGGGCCGCCTGCTGGGCGCGCTCGACGCGGCGCAGCAGGACGTTGACCCGGGCCGCCAGCTCCCGCATGGAGAACGGCTTGGTCATGTAGTCGTCGGCGCCCACGCCGAGACCGACCAGGAGGTCCGTCTCGTCGTCACGCGCGGTCAGCATCAGGACCGGTACCGGGCGTTGGGCCTGGATCCGGCGGCACACCTCAAGGCCGTCGAAGCCGGGCAGCATGATGTCGAGCACGACCAGGTCGGGCTGCCAGGTGTGGAACCCGTCGACCGCGCCCGGGCCGTCGTGGGCCACGGCGACCTTGAAGCCCTCCGCGCCCAGCCGGGCCGCGATCGACTCGGCGATCGTGGGCTCGTCCTCCACCACCAGCACTCTGCGCTGGCTGCTCACCGTGCCGCCGCTGTTCTGGTTGTCCTGCTGAATTTCTGTCACGGTCACGCCACCGCCCCCAGGGCTGCGGGCCGGCCACCTGTGGGGATGGCGAGGCTCCGCTCGTAGTCTTGTTCCGTCGTGGACTGTGCCGGGTCCGCCGTCCCGTAGCGCGTGCGGAGTCGGAGGACAGGTGTGGACTGCCCACCGCTCCCGCACACTTCGCAGCGTACGGACACCCGGTGCTTCCCGGCAGGTGGACCGGATGTTTCCGGCCCGTGGGCCGGCCGTCCGGCCGCCCGTCGGACCCACTCGGAAGTGGGCACGGGCCAGTACCTTACCCGCCGATTTTTCACTGCGTAACGGTACGTATGCACTCCAGTTGGCGACAAGCCGCCGGTCAGAGCCGCTACTCGTGCGTAGACGGAGTGCAGGTCTGTACCAATCCTGGAGTCGCGCGCCACATGATGTTCACGGGGTATTCCCAGCTGGCTCCCAGGACCCCGAAGTACCGTGGTCACGACAAGTCGCACAGGTGGGATTTCCGGCGCGCGCCGGTACGTTGAGCACCGGACGGGGGCCGGAGGCTGCGGGTCTGGAGCGGAGGCGGCATGGCGGAGCTGCGGAGGAACGCTGTGGTGAGCGGGCCGCGTCCGGGGCCGCCGTACGGGATGCTCCGGTTCGGCCTGCGGGCCGGTCTGGCCGTCTGGGTGCTCGCCCGGGTGCCGACGCCCCGGCGCAACCCCTTCGCGCTCGGCTACCTCGCCGTGGTCGTGGCCACCACCACCTTCGCCGGGCTGGCCGACCCGGACCTCGTGCTCCGGCTGCAGGAGGCCTCCAGTTCGGACGGGCACAACCTGGTCCACCACCCGCTGCGCGCCCTGCTGTTCAGCGGCTTCTGGGTGTCCGGGACGATCTGGATGCCCTACCTCTGGGCCTTCGCCTTCACCGTCGCGCCGCTGGAGCGCCGGGTGGGCGCCGTCCGGGCCGCGGCGGTCTTCGGGATCGGGCACGTCACGGCGACGGTGCTCTCCCAGTCGGTGGTGATCACCGCCGTGGCGACCGGCCGGATGGAGCCCCGCGCGCTGGACTGCCTGGACATCGGGGTCAGCTACGGCGTGCTGGTCAGTCTCGGTGCGCTGGCCGGGCTGCTGCCGCCGCACGGGCGGCTGCTCGCGCTCGGCGGCGCCGCCGTCCTGGTCGCCGAGCAGATCGCCGGCGACCGGGACCTGGTGACCGGGGTCGGCCACCCGGTGGCGCTGCTGACCGGGGTCGCGCTCTGGCGCTGGCTGCGGAACGGGCCCGGCCCCCGGTGGCGGCGCCCGGAGGCGGCGGCCGTCGGCGCCACGGGCCCGGCGCAGGCCCAGGGGGCGACCGCCCTGCTGGACCGCGCGTAACTGCCGGGTGCTCCCGGGGGGTGGCGCGCGCCCCCGCGAGGCGTTTTTGACACCCTTTCCCGGACCCCTCCTTGTTCGCTCCCGGCGAACAGGGCGGGGGGAACATTCCATCGCTGCGAAACCTTAGTCAGGTCAACTCAACTTCGCTGACTGGGGAGAGATCATGGCATCGACGTCCACTCCGCTCACCCTGCCCGTACTGCCGCTCGACGACGAGGTCGTGCTCCCGGGCATGGTCGTCCCGCTGGACCTCAAGGACACCGAGGTGCGTGCCGCGGTCGAGGCCGCGCGGGCCGCGGCCGCCGGCGCCGGCAAGCCCCAGGTGCTGCTGGTGCCGCGGGTGGACGGCTCGTACGCGGCGGTCGGCACCCTCGCCACCGTCGAGCAGGTCGGGCGGCTGGCCGACGGGGAGCCGGCCGCGCTGGTCCGCGCCGTGCGCCGGGTCCGGATCGGCGTCGGTACCACCGGGCCCGGTGCCGCGCTCTGGGTGGAGACCACGCCGTTCCGGGAGTCCTCGGAGGGCACGCCGGTGGCCGGCCGCGCCGCCGAGCTGGTCAGGGAGTACAAGGCGCTCTCCACCCAGTGGCTGCGCAAGCGCGGCGCCTGGCAGATCGTCGACCGGGTGGCCCAGATCGAGGGCGTCGGCGAGCTGGCCGACAACATCGGCTACGCGTCCTTCGTCACCGCGGAGCAGAAGCTCAAGGTGCTGCTGGAGGCCGACCAGGTGGCTCGCCTGGAGTACGCCCTCACCCTGCTGCGCGACCACCTCGCCGAGGAGGAGGTCAACGACACCATCCGCAAGGACGTCGAGGAGGGCGTGGCCAAGCAGCAGAAGGAGTTCCTGCTCCGCCGCCAGCTGGAGGCCGTCCGCAAGGAGCTGGCCGAGCTGAACGGCGACCCGGCCGACGAGGAGGGCGACTACCGCGCCCGGGTCGAGGCCGCCGACCTGCCCGGGAAGGTCCGCGAGGCCGCGCTGAAGGAGGTCGACAAGCTGGAGCGGGCGTCCGACCAGTCGCCCGAGGGCTCCTGGATCCGCACCTGGCTGGACACCGTCCTGGAGCTGCCCTGGAACGAGCGCACCGAGGACGCCTACGACATCGCCGGCGCCCGGGCCGTGCTGGACGCGGACCACTCCGGCCTCGGGGACGTCAAGGACCGGATCGTCGAGTACCTGGCCGTCCGCAAGCGCCGGGCCGACCAGGGGCTCGGCCTGGTCGGCGGCCGCCGCGGCGGTGCGGTGCTGGCGCTGGTCGGCCCGCCCGGCGTCGGCAAGACCTCGCTGGGCGAGTCGGTGGCCAGGGCGATGGGCCGCACCTTCGTCCGGGTGGCGCTCGGCGGCGTCCGGGACGAGGCGGAGATCCGCGGCCACCGGCGCACCTACGTCGGCGCGCTGCCCGGTCGCCTGGTGCGCGCGATCAAGGAGGCCGGCTCGATGAACCCGGTCGTCCTGCTCGACGAGATCGACAAGGTCGGCTCCGACTACCGGGGGGACCCGGCGGCCGCCCTGCTGGAGGTGCTGGACCCGGCGCAGAACCACACCTTCCGGGACCACTACCTGGAGGTCGAGCTGGACCTCTCGGACGTGGTCTTCCTCGCCACCGCCAACGTGCTGGAGGCCATCCCGGAGGCGCTGCTCGACCGGATGGAGCTGGTCCGGCTGGACGGCTACACCGAGGACGAGAAGGTCGTCATCGCCCGGGACCACCTGCTCCCGCGCCAGCTGGAGAAGGCCGGACTGACGAGCGCGGAGGTCTCCGTCGAGGAGGAGGCGCTGCGCAAGCTCGCCGGGGAGTACACCCGCGAGGCCGGCGTCCGCACCCTCGAACGCTCGATCGCCCGGGTGCTGCGCAAGATCGCCGCGCAGTCCGAGCTGGGCGAGCGCGAGCTGCCCGCCGCGATCGGCGCGGGCGAGCTGCGCGCGCTGATCGGCCGGCCCCACCACGTCCCGGAGGCGGCCCAGGAGCCCGCCGAGCGGCGGACCGCCGTACCGGGTGTGGCGACCGGCCTGGCGGTGACGGGCGCCGGCGGCGACGTGCTGTACATCGAGGCCTCGCTGGCGGACGCCGAGACGGGCGGCACCGGGCTCACCCTCACCGGGCAGCTGGGCGACGTGATGAAGGAGTCCGCGCACATCGCGCTCTCCTACCTGCGCTCGCGCGGCGCCGAGCTGGAGCTGCCGGTCACCTCGCTGCGCGACCGGGGCGTGCACCTGCACGTCCCCGCCGGGGCCGTCCCCAAGGACGGGCCGAGCGCCGGCATCACCATGACCACCGCCCTGGCCTCGCTGCTCTCCGGCCGCCGGGTGCGCACGGACGTGGCGATGACGGGTGAGGTGTCGCTGACCGGGCGGGTGCTGCCGATCGGCGGGGTGAAGCAGAAGCTGCTCGCCGCCGACCGGGCCGGGGTCAGCACGGTGATCATCCCCAAGCGCAACGAGGCCGACCTGGACGACGTCCCGGCCGAGGTGCTGGAGCGGCTCACCGTCCACCCGGTGGCGGACGTGCGGGAGGTGCTGGAGCTGGCCCTGGAGCCGGCCGAGGTGCTGGTCGCCGCCTGACGGCGGGACGGGAACGGGCGGCGGGGGGGGGGGGGGGGGGGGGTGGGGGGGGGGGGGGGGGGGTCTGGGGGGGGGGGGGGGGGGGGGGGGGAGCAGAGGGGGGGGGCGGGGGGGGGGGGGGGGGGGAGGATGGGGTGCTGTTTTTTTTTTTTTTTCGTGTGGCGCGCGA
>NZ_JBVHVO010000005.1:169255-378917 GCF_055564815.1 Kitasatospora sp. NPDC028961
CCCCCCCCCCCCCCCCCCCCCCCCCCCCCCCCCCCCCCCCCCCCCCCCCCACCCCTCCCCCCCCCCCCCCCCCCCCCCCCCCCCCCCCCCCGTTCGCACGACCGGGGGCGCCGGGCGGCGCGGGAGCGCCGGGAGCCGCTGGGCCGCCGGGCCGCTTTCCGCCGATTCCGTCGGAGGGAGCGTCGGCGGACCCCGTGCGAAACTGCGAGGATGCCGTCCCCCACTCAGCGCGCCCTGGCCAAGGTGCCGGCGGGGCTGCGCCCGTTCCTGGTCAGGCACCGCAGGCTGGTGAAGGTCCTGCTGGTCGGGGGGACGTGCTTCGTTCTGACAACAGTGATCAACTTCTCACTGAAGTTCACCCTTTTGGAGCACAAACCGGTGGTGGCGCTCACCATCGCGACCGTGGTGGCCACCACCGTCTCCTACGTGCTCAACCGCCGGTGGTCCTTCCGGGCCCGCGGCCACCGGCGTGAGGTGTTGCTGTTCCTGCTCGTCAGCGTGGTGGCGATCGGCGTCAACGACCTCCCGCTGATCGTCTCGCGCTACGTCCTGGACCTGCGCGAGCCGCAGGTGACGCCCTTCACCCAGGAGGTGGCCGACTTCCTGAGCGGCATGGTCCTCGGCACCTTCGTCGCGATGCTCTTCCGCTTCTGGGCGATGCAGCGCTGGGTCTTCACGCGCTTCCCCGAGCCCGTCGCCCCCCGCGTGGAGCAGCCGCAGCGGATCCCGTAGCGGCCCGGCGCGGCGGGGCGCCGGAGCGGCCGATCCGCCCCCCTGGCCCGGCGGGAGCGCCCGGCCGAACGCGGTTACGCTGCAGACACCGGTCCGAACTGCGGGACCCGCCCACCGGCGGGGCGGGCGGAAGCTGAGCGGGGTGAGCGCGATGCGCGAGACGGACGGCCTCCGGGCCGGGCCGGCCAGCCAGCAGGGCATGCGGCGGGCCAATCTGGCGCTGGTGCTCGGCGTGATCGCGCGGGCCCCGCGCTCGCGCGCGGAGGTCGCCGCGGAGAGCGGGCTGACCAGGGCGGCGGTGTCCTCGCTCGCCGAGGAGCTGATCGCGGCCCGGCTGGTGGTCGAGGAGGGTCCGGCGGCGCCCAGCGGCAAGGTCGGCCGGCCCGGGACGGCCCTGGGGCTCAACCCCGAGGGACCGGCGGGTCTGGGCGCCGAGATCGGGGTCGAGCACCTCGGCGCCTGCGTGGTCGACCTGCGCGGCGAGGTCCGCGCCTGGCACCGTCAGGAGATCCGCAACCGGGACCGGCGGCCCGCCGCCGTGATGGCCGACCTGGCCGAACTGCTGCGCCGGGCGGTCGTCGACGCGGGGCTGCGCCCGGCCGGGCTGATGCTCGCGGTGCCCGGGCTGGTCGGCGACGGCGACGGGGTGCTCCAGCGCGCCGCCAACCTGGGCTGGCAGGACGTGCCGCTGGCCGCCGAGCTGCGGCCGGCCCTGCGCGCGGCCGGCGCGCAGGGCCTGGCCGAGCTGCCGGTCGAGGCCGAGAACGAGGCCAACCTGGGCGGGCTCGCCGAGCTCTGGCTGGGCGGCGCCCCGGATCACTTCCTGCACGTCTCGGCCGAGGCCGGGGTCGGCTCGGCGATCGTGGTCGGCGGCCGGCTGATGCGCGGGACGCACGGATACGCCGGAGAGCTGGGGCACGTGCCGGTCCACCCGGACGGACCGCGCTGCGCCTGCGGGGCGCACGGCTGCCTGGAGCAGTACGCGGGGGAGGCGGCGGTGCTGCGGGCGGCGGGGCTGGAGGGGATCCGGGGCGACTGGGTCGCCCTGCTCGCCGAGCGGGCCGGGGCCGGGGACGAGGAGGTCCGCGGGGCGCTGGACGGGGCCGGGTCGGCCCTGGGGATCGCCTCGGCCGGGGCGGTCAACCTGCTCGACCCGGCCGAGGTGGTGCTGGGCGGCGGCTACGCCCGGCTGGCGCCCTGGCTGCTGCCGGGGATGCGGGCCGAGCTGGCGGCCCGGGTGACCGTCCGCCCCTGGACGGAGGAGCGGCTGACGGTCTCCCGGCTGGGCCGGCGCGGGCCGCTGCTGGGGGCGGCGGTCGGCGTGGTCCGGGCGATCGTCGCGGACCCGGGCCGGCTCGACGGGTAGGGGCGGTGTCGGGCCGGCCCGGGCGGTGGCGGTGGTCCGGCTACCCGGCGGGCAGCTCGCGGCCCCCGCGCGGCCGGCGCAGCACGGCGGCGAAGGTGACCGCGACGCCGACCAGTGCCCAGACCAGCAGCACGAGCAGCGGCATGGTGAGGTTGGTCGCGCCG
Organism: Kitasatospora sp. NPDC028961; assembly: GCF_055564815.1. Classification (NCBI taxonomy): domain Bacteria; kingdom Bacillati; phylum Actinomycetota; class Actinomycetes; order Kitasatosporales; family Streptomycetaceae; genus Kitasatospora; species Kitasatospora sp. NPDC028961. The sequence continues at coordinate 171,518 of NZ_JBVHVO010000005.1, forward strand.
AAGTAGGCGATCGAGCGGGCCGCGTCGGTGCCGGCGCCGTTCGGGATCCAGGCGCCGATGGCCCGCCAGAACGGGGGCACCATCGGTGGCGGGAAGACCCCTCCCGCGCTGGGGTTGCCGAGCACCACGAAGATCAGTACCGCGACGCCGATCCCGATGATGTCGAAGAGGCACTGCAGCGCCATGGTGAACGCGCCGACCGTGAACACCACCAGGGCGCCCAGCGCGGCGAGCCCCCAGGACGAGCCGGGCAGGGCGTTCAGCGCCGGTCCGACGATCACCGCCCCGCCGATGCCGGCCGCGATCGAGTACAGCGCGAGGGCGGCGAGCCGAATGGCCGCCCGGTAGGCGTTGGCGGGCTTCGCCCCGGCGCTGACGCCGAGGATCGAGGCGACCAGGTAGCCGCCGACGCACCAGCCGATCACCAGGTAGAAGGAGGACAGGCCGTTGGTGTCGCCCTTGGCCAGCGGGATGGTGTCGACGGTGCGCACCGTCCGGCCCTGGGTCTGGTCCACCGCGGTGACGATGGTCTGGGCGGCCCGGGCTGCGGCCGGGCCGCGGGCGTTGGCGACCAGCAGGGTGTCCTCGGTGCCGGCCGGGTCCACCACCAGCGCGGCGTAGAGCTTCTGGTCCTTGATCCGGGCGGTGGCGGTCTCCGCGTCGGGCGCGGTGGAGGCCCGTACCGCGTTGTCGGGCACCCCCTCCAGCGCCTCGACCAGCTTGGGGGAGACCTGCGGCGGCGCGACCACCGCGATCGAGAGCTCGTGCGGGGTGGGGCTGTGCAGCGCCCCGACGTACGAGGTGATGAAGCCGAGCTGGAGGAGGAGGACGGCGATCACCAGCAGCGCCGCGCGCGGGGTGACCGCCCCCTTCAGTTCGGCGACGAGTCCTGGCCTCGGTCCCTGCCCTGGGGTGGTCATCCACATCTCCTTGCGTATCGGGAAAAACGGATACTTCATACCATCAAGTAGTTGGCTTTCCCGATTTCCCGCGCCGTATGTGGGGGCACTGTGCTGCGGGATACTTGCGCGGTGAGTGCGGCGAATGACGAGGAACCCCTGCTGGCGGTGGAGCGCGAGGTCGCGCTGATGTTCCGCCGGGGCCGGGCCCGGGTGGCGGAACTCTCCCGCCGGGTGCACCCCAGCCTGGAGGGGGCGGCGTACAGCATGCTCGGCTACATCGAGCAGGCCGGGCGGGTGCGGGTGACCGACGTCGGCGTGCACTTCGCGGTGGGCAAGGCCACGGTGAGCCGGCAGATCCGGGCGCTGGAGGAGCTGGGCCTGGTGACCCGGGAGGCGGATCCGCTGGACCGCCGGTCCGCGCTGGTCTCGCTCACCGACGACGGCCGGCGGCGCTACCTGGGCGCGCGGGACGCCCGGATCGAGCGGGTGCGCGAGCTGATGGCCAACTGGTCCGAGGAGGACGTGATCCGCTTCGCCGGGCTGCTGCACCGCTTCAACGACGTGGTCGGGGAGGCTGTCGGGACCTGAGGTCCGGCGGTCCGGCGCGGGTCGCGGGGCGGGACTTTACTTGGGCTTGAAGAAAGTTGCCTTAAGCAACCATTGATCCTATGGTTGCTTAAGGCAACGACTTTTCCGTCCCCCGTCGCCGCCTCCCGCTTCCGCCCCGCACCCGCCGAAGGACCCAGATGACCGTCACCGCCCGAGCCGCGACCGGAGCCGCCACCGCCGACGACGACACACCCATGACCCACCGGCAGGTGCTGGAGGCCCTGTCCGGCCTGCTGCTCGGCCTCTTCGTGGCCGTGCTGTCGTCGACCGTCGTCTCCAACGCCCTGCCGCGCATCCTCACCGACCTGCACGGCGGCCAGTCCGCCTACACCTGGGTGATCACCGCCACCCTGCTCACCCTCACCGCCTCCACCCCGATCTGGGGCAAGCTGTCCGACCTGGCCAGCAAGAAGCTGCTCCTGCAGATCGCCCTGGTGATCTACATCGCCTCGTCCGCGCTGGCCGGCCTCGCCCAGAACACCGGCGAGCTGATCGCCTGCCGCGCGCTGCAGGGCATCGGCGCCGGCGGTGTCACCGCGCTCGCCCAGATCTGCCTGGCGGCGATGGTCCCGCCGCGCGAGCGCGGCCGGTACAGCGGCTACTTCGGCGCGGTCTTCGCCCTCGCCACCATCGGCGGACCGCTGATCGGCGGCGTCATCGTGGACACCTCCTGGCTCGGCTGGCGCTGGTGCTTCTACGTCGGGATCCCGTTCGCGCTGGCCGCGATCGCGGTGCTGCAGCGCACCCTGAAGCTGCCGGTGGTCAAGCGCAAGGTCAAGATCGACTACCTGGGCGCCCTGGTCATCACCGGCGCCGTCAGCCTGCTGATGATCTGGATCACGCTGGCCGGCAAGAACTACGCCTGGCTCTCCTGGCAGACCGCGGCCATGGTCGGCGGCGGCCTGGTGCTGGGCGGGCTCGCCGTGGCGATCGAGAAGCGCGCGGCCGAGCCGATCATCCCGCCGAGCCTCTTCCGCCACCGCACCGTCACCCTGGCGGCGGTCGCCAGCGTGCTGGTCGGCATCGGGATGTACGGCGCGACCACCTTCCTCAGCCAGTACTTCCAGCTGGCCAGGGAGAAGTCCCCGACCATCGCCGGCCTGATGACGCTGCCGATGATCCTCGGCCTGGCCGTCGCCTCCACCGTGGCGGGCAAGCTGATCACCAAGTACGGCCGCTGGAAGGCCTACCTGGTCGCCGGCACCCTGATGCTGGCCGTCGGCTTCGCCCTGCTCGGCACCGCCCGGGCCGACACCGACTACGTGCTGCTCGCCGTCTACATGGCGATCACCGGCATCGGCCTCGGCCTGACCATGCAGAACCTCGTGCTCGCGGTGCAGAACACGGTGCCCCGGCACGAGCTCGGCGCGGCCAGCTCGGTGGTCACCTTCTTCCGCACCATGGGCGGCGCGATGGGCGTCTCCGCCCTCGGGGCCCTGATGAACAACCGGGTCGGCCACTACCTGACGGAGAACCTGGCGGCCGCGCACGTCCCGGCCACCGGCGCCGCGGCCGGCGGCGGCATCCCGGACCTGCACAAGCTGCCCGCCCCGCTCGTCCCGCTGGTGACGGACGCCTTCGGGCACGGGGTCGGCGTGGTCTTCCTGGTCGCGGCGCCGTTCGCGCTGCTGGCCTTCGTGACGGTGCTGTTCATCCGCGAGACCGTGCTGCGCACCGGCCACCAGGGCTGACCGCCGTCGGCGGGGGCACGGGGCAGGACACGGCGAAGGCCGGGGAGCGGAACACCGCTCCCCGGCCTTCGCCGTACTCCGTGCGTCAGTGGCCGGCGATCAGGGACAGACCGTAGAGGACGGCGGCGCCGCAGACCGCGAAGCAGGTGTAGGCACCGGCCAGGGCCAGTCGGCCGCCGCCGGCCGGGGCGTCGGAGCCCGCCGCCGAGCGCTGCGCGGTCAGCGCGGCCTCACGGCGGGAGAGGGCCAGGATGCCCAGCGCGAAGACGGTGACCACCGCGACGGTGATGCCGAAGCTGAAGCCGGCGGTCTGGGCCAGGGCGTTCCACTTGATGTGCATGCTGTGTGCTCCTCAGCCGTCGGCGCTCAGGCCGCGACCGTGGTCGAGGCGGGAGTGGTGGGGGTGCCGGCCGCGGCGGTCGGGGTGATCTCGACCGGGGTGATGTCGCCGGCCTCGTTGACGTTGTCCGCGTGGATCGGCTGGCGGCGGGAGATCAGCCACATCGCGCCCGAGCCGGCGACCAGGACGGCGCCCACCAGGACCACGCCCCAGGTGCCCTGCTCGACCACGAGGGCCGCGAGGCCGGCCACCGCGGCGGCGGCGGGCAGCGTCAGGCCCCAGGTGTAGACCATGCGGCGCACCAGGCTCCAGCGCAGCTCGCCCTTCGGGCCGCCGAGGCCGGCGCCCATGATGCCGCCGGAGCAGACCTGGGTGGTGGAGAGGCCGAAGCCCATGTGCGAGGAGGTCAGGATGACGGTCGCGGCGGCGGACTCGGAGGCGAAGCCCTGCGGCGCCTGGATGTCCGCCAGGCCCTTGCCCATCGAGCGGATGATCCGCCAGCCGCCCATGTAGGTGCCGAGCGCGATCGCCGCACCGGCCGAGACGATCACCCAGGTGGGGGGCAGCGCGCCGGTCGGCAGGGCGCCGACCGAGACCAGGGTCAGGGTGATGATGCCCATCGTCTTCTGGGCGTCGTTGGTGCCGTGGGCCAGCGAGATCAGCGAGGAGGAGAACACCTGGCCGGTCTTGAAGCCCTTGGTGACGGTGGCGCCGTCGCTCTTGCGGGTGATCGCGTACGCCAGCTTCGTGGCGCCCCACGAGGCCAGGCCCGCGACCAGCGGGGAGGCGATCGCCGGGATGAGGATCTTGGTGACCACGGTGTCGAAGTTGACGCCGTGGAGACCGACGCCGACCACGGTGGCGCCGATCAGGCCGCCGTAGAGCGCGTGCGACGAACTGGACGGAAGGCCTCTCAGCCAGGTGATCAGGTTCCAGAGGATCGCGCCGACCAGTGCGGCGAAGATGATCTCCGGATGGATCCCGGCCTTCTCGTTGACGATGCCGCCGGAGATGGTGGTGGCGACCTTCACCGAGAGGAACGCCCCGGCGAAGTTGAGGACGGCCGCGATGGTGACCGCGACCTTGGGTCGAAGGGCTCCGGTGGCGATGGAGGTGGCCATCGCGTTGGCGGTGTCGTGGAACCCGTTGGTGAAGTCGAAGGCGAGCGCCGTGATGATCACAACGGCCACCAGGAACGAGATGTGTTCCATACCCAAACAATCGTCGTAGTTGTCGCACTGACGTTGGTGTCGATCGCGACGGTAGGGAGCCTCGGTGAACGGAAGGTGAACTGAGACGGGCCGCGTGGTTCCGGACGTGTCCAAGGGATTGCCATGACCTTGCCAGGAGGTGTCCCCAGGCCCGCTGAACTGGGCATTGGCGCAGAACGTCCTGGTTCGCTCCGGTTTGCTGAGACCTGTCTCACAACCGACCGAAGAATTCATCGGGCCGTACGGGTGCGGTCTGTTTCTGCCGGGTGACCCATGACAGGATCGGCGAGGATCCGGGCATCCCGGGGATCGGCAGGGGCGGGGAGGAACGAATCCATGGGCGGGGCCGCACAGCGCACGGAGACAGCGGGAACACGACCGTGGGTGCGGGCCGCCCTGCGCTGCGGAGCCGTCCTGGCGGCCGCCGCGCTGGCGCTGCCGCTGGCCGCCCAGGCCGCCTACGCGGCACCGGACCCGGGCAATCCGGGCATCACCGCCCCGGCCGCCGTGCCCGGCGCGGACCCGCTCGCGGAGGCCAAGGCCACCCTCGGGCCGCTGCTCGACCGGCTGCACGAGCTGTACACGGGGGCGGAGGCCGCCACCGAGCAGTTCAACGCCGCCGTCACCAAGGTCGCCGAGCAGCAGGCCACCGTCACCGACCTGGGCGACCGGCTGGACCGTCAGCAGAAGCTCGTGGACGCCGGTACCGACGTGGCCGCCCAGCTCGCCGCCGCCCAGTACCGCAACGGCGCCACCTCGGCCTACGCCGAACTGCTGCTCTCCCAGGACCCGTACGAGGCCGTCACCATCGCCGAACTGCTCTCCGCCGCGAGCCGTTCGCAGTCCGAGTTCCTGGACCGGCTCAAGCTCGACCGCGAAGCGCTCACCGGCCTGCAGAAGCAGAGCGAGGAGGCGCTGAAGAACTCCCAGGCACTGGTCGCCCAGCAGGACGCGGCCAAAGCCAAGCTCGCCACCGACCTGGCCGCCGTCGAGCAGCTGGTCTCCTCGCTCACCGGTGCCCAGCGCACCGAGCTGGAGCAGCTGGAGAAGGCCAAGGCCGACGAGGCCCAGCTGGCCTTCCTCGCCTCCGGCGCCCTCGGCAAGGGCGAGCGCACCCCGTCGCTGGCCGGCCGCGCCGCCGTCGCGTACGCGCTGGCGCAGCTCAACAAGCCGTACGTGTGGGGCGGCGCCGGCCCGGACGTCTTCGACTGCTCCGGCCTCACCTCGCAGGCCTGGCTGCACGCCGGCAAGCCGATCCCGCGCACCAGCCAGGAGCAGTGGGCCCAGCTCCAGCACGTCGCGCTGAACCAGCTGCGCCCCGGTGACCTGGTCATCTACTTCGAGGGCGCCACCCATGTCGCGCTCTACATCGGCGGCGGGCTGGTGGTCCAGGCGCCCCGCCCGGGCGCCGTGATCAAGGTGTCGCCGATCGGCTCGATGCCGATCCTCGGTGCCGTCCGCCCCGACCCGGAGACCGCCTCGGACGAGGCGGGCGGTGCCTGGAAGGTGCCGGACCTCCCGGCGGGCTGGGACAGCGTCACCCCGATCGCCCCGAGCCCGGCCAACCAGGTGCCGGTCGACCCGAACGCGGCGAACCCCGCGCCCGGCACGCCGACCGCGCCCGGTACGCCCACCCCGGGGACGCCGACGCCCGGCACCCCGCAGCCCGGCACCGGCACGCCGACCGACCCGGGGACGCCGACCGGCACCCCGACGGGCACGCCGACCGGGACGCCCACGGGAACGCCGACGGGGACGCCGACCGGTACCCCGACGGGGACGCCGACCGGTACCCCGACGGGCACGCCGACCGGGACGCCCACGGGGACGCCGACCGGTACGCCCACAGGCACCCCCACCGGGACGCCGGCCGGGACTCCCGCGGGCTCGCCCAGCGGCACCCGTACCGGTTCGGCCACCGCCTCGGCCCCGGGCTCCACCTCGGCCACCCCGTTGCCGGCGGGCCAGCACTAGCTCGGCCCGACGGCCGACGGCCCGGGGAGCCCCGGGCCGTCGGCCGGTTCAGTTCGCGCCGCTGTCCGGCTCGAAGCGGATCAGCACGGCCTTGGAGGTCGGGGTGTTGCTGATGTCCGCGGTGGAGTCCAGCGGCACCAGCACGTTGGTCTCCGGGTAGTACGCCGCCGCGCCGCCGCGGGCCACCGGGTAGTGGACCACCTTGAAGTGCGGGGCGCGCCGCTCCACGCCGTCCTTCCACTCGCCGACCAGATCGACGTACCCGCCCTCGGTCAGGCCCAGCTCGGCGGCGTCCACGGGGTTGACCAGCACGACCCGGCGGCCGCCGGTGATGCCGCGGTAGCGGTCGTCCAGGCCGTAGATCGTGGTGTTGTACTGGTCGTGCGAACGGAGCGTCTGCAGCAGCAGCCGGCCCGGCGGGACCTCGGGCGCGGTGAGCGGGTTGACCGTGAAGTTGGCCAGCCCGGTCGCGGTCGGGAAGGTCCGGGAGTCGCGCGGCCCGTGCGGCAGGGTGAACCCGCCGGGCCGGCGGACCTTGTCGTTGAAGCCGTCGAAGCCCGGCACCACCCGGGCGATCCGGTCCCGCAGGGTGTCGTAGTCGTCGGCGAAGTCCTCCCACGGGACGTCGTCCCGGGGGCCGAGCGCCGCGCGGGCCAGCCGGCAGACGATCGCCACCTCGGAGAGCAGCCCCGGCGCCGGCGGGCGCAGGCCGCCGCGCGAGGAGTGCACCTGGCCCATCGAGTCCTCGACGCTGACGAACTGCGCGCCACTGGCGGTGACGTCCCGGTCGGTGCGGCCCAGGGTGGGCAGGATCAGCGCCCGGGCCCCGGTCACGACGTGGGAGCGGTTGAGCTTGGTGGAGACGTGCACGGTGAGCCGGCAGCGGCGCATCGCCGCCTCGGTGACCTCGGTGTCCGGGGTGGCGGCGACGAAGTTGCCGCCCATCGCGAAGAACACCTTCACCCGGCCGTCGCGCATCGCGCGGATGGTGTCCACCGAGTCGTAGCCGTGCGCCCGCGGCGGCTCGAAGCCGAACTCGCCGCCCAGCGCGTCCAGGAAGGCCGCCGAGGGCCGCTCGAAGATGCCCATCGTCCGGTCGCCCTGGACGTTGCTGTGTCCGCGCACCGGGCAGACCCCGGCGCCCGGGCGGCCGACGTTGCCGCGCAGCAGCAGGAAGTTGACCACCTCGCGGATGGTCGGCACGGCGTGCTTGTGCTGGGTGAGGCCCATCGCCCAGCAGACGATGATCTTCCGGGAGGAGAGCACCAGGCGGCCCAGCTCCTCGATCTGCTCCCACGGCAGGCCGGTGGCGGCGAGCACCTCCTCGCGCCGGGTCTGCCGGGCCTCGGCGGCGAACTCCTCGAAGCCGTGGCAGTGCCGCGCGACGAACTCCTCGTCGACGCCGCCGTCCGCGTCGAGGACGAGCCGGTTGAGCGCGCGGAACAGGGCGAGGTCGCCGCCGAGCCGGATCTGCAGGAAGAGGTCGGTCAGCTTGGTGCCGTGGCCGGCCAGGCCGCGGGCGTTCTGCGGGTTCTTGAACCGTTCGAGGCCGGCCTCGGGCAGCGGGTTGACGCTGACGACGGTGGCACCCGCGCGCTTGGCCCGCTCCAGGGCGGAGAGCATCCGCGGGTGGTTGGTGCCCGGGTTCTGGCCCGCCACGATGATCAGGTCGGCCTGGTAGAGGTCCTTGAGGCTGACGCTGCCCTTGCCGACGCCGAGCGTCTCGGTGAGCGCCGAGCCGGAGGACTCGTGGCACATGTTGGAGCAGTCCGGCAGGTTGTTGGTGCCCAGCCGGCGGGCGAACAGCTGGTAGGCGAAGGCGGCCTCGTTGCTCGTCCGGCCGGAGGTGTAGAAGGCCGCGCCGTCCGGGGTGTCCAGGGCGCGCAGCTCCTCGGCGATCAGCGCGAAGGCGTCGTCCCAGGCGATCGGCGTGTAGTGGGTGGCGCCCTCGTCCAGCAGCATCGGCTGGGTGAGGCGGCCCTGCTGGCCGAGCCAGTAGCCGGAGCGTTCGGCCAGCTCGGCCACCGGGTGGGCGGCGAAGAACTCGGCGCGGATCCGGCGCTCGGTGGCCTCCTCGGCGACGGCCTTCGCGCCGTTCTCGCAGAACTCGGCGGTGTGCGTCTTCCCGGGCTCGGGCCAGGCGCAGCCGGGGCAGTCGAAGCCGTCCGGCTGGTTGACCTTGCGCAGGGTGGCGAGGGTGCGCCGAGCACCCATCTGCTCGGTGGCCATCCGGAGGCTGTGGCCGACCGCCGGCAGTCCGGCCGCGGCGTGCTGGGGCGCGGACACCACGGGGGCGTCCTGCGCGGGATCGCTCTGCGGGGCCGGTTTGGCCATGACTGCGCTCCTCGGCTGTGCTCGTCCGGCCGCCGCTCCGTCGCGTGGCCCGGCGTCCATCCTTCCACCCGTTCGAGTCGTCCGGGCCATCCCGGTACCGGTCCCGGCCGACCCCGCACGGTGCGTCGACGGGGTGCGGCCGCTTCGAGAGGCGGGGGCGCGGGTGACCGGCCACCGCGCGGGCCCGGCACGACCTGTCGGCCTGCCTACCAGCAGCGGCCGGCGCTGCCCGCGCGCCGGGGCCCCGGGTGGCCCGCCGGGGCAGGAGCGCCCCGCCAGGGGCCGTGGTGCCGATCCGGCGCCCTCCTGGCCCGGGACGTCGCCTCGGGCCAGGGGGCCGGTGCCTGCCTGACCGGGTTGGAGCGCGGGACCGGCATCACGTCGAGCGGGGGCTGGATCGTGTCAGCTCCGGACCACGTCACCGCCGAGGACCTGGTCGAGGAGCTGCTCGGGCCCCGAGCCGGCCGCGCGGGGCCCCGGGCCGACCACGCGGGCCGCGAGCGGCGCGGTGGGCCGCCCGGTGGGCCGCCCGCCCGCTGCCGGGACGGCCGCCAGGGCCCGCAGGATGGCCCGGGCGGCGGCGTCGTTCTGGCGAAAGCCCGGGGAGTCGGTGCGCGGCCGGGCGAAGGCGGCCGCCGCGCGCAGACTGGTGTGCGGGCCGAGGGCGGTCCGCCGCGGGTGCGGCCCGCCGTCCAGGGCCGGGTCCAGGACCCGGCTGTCCCCGGGCCGGATGGTGAGCAGCCCGGAGCGGTGGGTGTGCTCCTCGTCGCTGACCACCTCCTCCACGATCCGCCCGGCGCGGTGCAGGTCCCGCAGGACCGGGTCCCGGGTGCGGGCCAGCGCGTGCTTGGGCAGATAGGCCTCGATCAGCGCGGTGGCCTCGACGCGGTGCCCGGGCACGGTGCTACCGGACGCCCGCCAGGTGCCGGTCGCCTCGTCCCGGTCGACCCGGACGCCCGCGCCCAGGAAGCGGACCACGCCCGCCTCGGAGAGCGCGAGCAGCTGGCGCAGCCGGAAGCCGGGCGGGCCGGAGGCGAGGTAGCTGAAGTAGCCGAAGAACCACTCGTCGACCTCCTCGCCGACCGAGCGGGCGGTGAGCCGGCCGGAGGCCAGCACGCGGGGCAGTTGGCCGAAGAGCGAGAGCAGGGCGAGGAAGGCGCCGAGGTCGGCGCTGTGGGCCGGGTCGGCGCGGCGGTCGGCGTCCTCGGCGATGTAGCCGCGCAGATGGCGCTGGAGCTCCTCGGCGGAGCCGAGTTCGAGACCGGCCAGCGGGAAGTCGAGCCGTTCGAAGTCCAGCCGGTCGGCCTCGTCGGGGACGGCCCGGGCGATCAGCCGGGCGAGCTCGGGCGCGTACCAGTCGTGGGCGTCGTAGCCGGCGAGGAACTCGGCCCAGGGGAGCGCGGTGCGTTCGGGGTGGGCGTGGAACAGTTCGTGGTAGTGCCCGAAGCCGATGTCCTTCGCCATCAACGGCCAGAAGTCGCGGCGCAGTTCGAGCGGTCCGGGGCGCGCGAGAACGGCGTCCACGGCGGCCGCGTCGAAGTAGCGGGGGAGCGGGGCGGGCGGCCCCTGGAGCCGGTAGCCGGTCTTGGAGTGGTAGGGCACCCCGCGTCGGGAGCCGACGTGGATCACCGGCTCGCGGCCGGAGGGCCGGTAGACCGGGCCGTCCGGCGTCTCCTCGAAGCGGCCGCCCCGGCCTTCGGTGAGCAGGGCGACCAGGTCGACGAAGGCGAGCCCGAAGCCGCGCAGGACGACGTGCTCGCCGGCGCCGATGCCGCTCAGGTCGGCGTCGGCGGAGAAGGCGGGCGGCAGGTGGAAGCGGCCGTGCCGGGCGGCGAACCCGGCGTCCGCGGCGTACCGGGGGTGCGGGGCGGAGTCGAGGTGGCCGAGGGTCAGGGTGACGTGGTCGGCGGTGAGCACCCGGTCCCCGAGGTGGACCAGCTGCGGGCCGTCCACCGGGCCCTCGACCCGGCGGACGGTGTCCCGGTGCACGGTGACGGTGATGTGCGGCGGGAGGTCGGCGACGGCGCGGCGGAACACCCAGTCCAGGTAGGCGCTCTGGGCCCGGCGGGTGGGGAAGTCGGTCGGCGCCAGGGCGCCCAGCTCGGCCCGGACCGCCGGGTCCTCGACCTCCCGGTAGGGCGCGAACTCCCTCTGCCGGGCGGCCCATTCGGCCAGCGAGGGCCCGGGGCGGACCGGCCCGTCGATGGTGGACCGCTCGTCGGTGAACATCGTGACGTCCTCGGCCATCGAGTTCATCCGGAGCAGCGGGGACTGGTCGTAGCGCCAGATCCGGCCCGCGCCGGGCGGGTGCGGGTCGACCAGGTGGATCTCCAGCGGGCGCTCGGCGGGCAGGAGTTCGGCCGCGTTGGCGGCGATCCGCTCCAGCAGCCCGGTGCCGCGCGGGCCGGCGCCGACGATCACCAGGGTGGTCAACGCGTCCCCCCGGCTGCGGTCTTGGCGCCGGTCGCGGCGTCGGCCCCGGCCGGGGCGTCGGCGGCGGCGCGCAGTCGGCGCCAGGCCGCGCGGGCCTTCTGCAGTGGGGTGGGCGGCAGGCCGTCGCGGGTGGCGCCCTTGGCGTAGTGCCGCTCGACGTAGTACTGGCCGACGGACAGCACGGTGGTGATCACGATGTACCAGATGGTGGCGACCATCAGCATCGGGATGACCTGGTAGGACTGCAGGTAGACCAGCTGCACCGAGTAGAGCAGGTCGGACACGGCCAGCACGCTGATGATGCTGGTGCCCTTGAGCGCGCTGATCAGCATGTTCCCGGCGGTGGGGACGATCGAGCGCATCGCCTGCGGGACGATGATCCGGCGCAGCACCCGCCAACGGCCCAGCCCGAGCGCCGAGGCGGCCTCCAGCTGGCCGCGGTCGACCGAGAGGATCCCGCCGCGCACCACCTCGGCGGCGTACGCGGCCTCCAGCAGGGTCAGGCCGACCACGGCGGTCAGGGTGGGGCCGAACAGGTTGACGGTCCGGACGGTGACGAACTCCGGGCCGAACGGGATGCCCAGGCCGAGCGTCGGGTAGAGCGCGCCGATGTTGAAGAAGAGCAGCAGCTGCACCAGCGCCGGGGTGGAGCGGAAGATCCAGATGTACGTCCAGCTCAGCGTGCGCAGCACCGGGTTGGTGGAGAGCCGCATGGTGGCGAGCACCGTGCCGAGGACGAAGCCGAGGCCGAGCGTGACGGCGGTCAGCCAGAGGGTCAGGGTGAGGCCGTTCAGGACCGAGGTGGCGGTGAACCAGTCGGCGACGACGTCCCATTGGAAGGCCTTGTTGCGGATCACCGAACTGAGGGCCATCGCGAACAGCAGCAGCGCGACGGCGGCGGAGACCCACTGGCCGGGCCGGCGGCGGGCGACGAGCCGGGCCGAGGGGTCGACGACGGCGCCGGCGGGCGGCTCCGGGGCCGGCACGGGGTTCTCGGTGAGGGAGGGCGCGGGAAGGACGTCCTGCGGGGTGGCCATGAGGAGGCTCCAGGCGGAAGCTGCGGGCAGGCGGGAGGTACGGGGGTGGTCACGTACGGCCGTCGGGCCGGCTCGCGTCCCTCAACGCGACCGGCTCCGCACTGCTCTCCGCATTGATCGTACGCATGCGCGAACGAGGGCTGTCAAGGGTGGCGCCGCCGGGGCACACGGCGACAAGTGATCGCAACAGAGCGGTAATGGACGGTGGTTGACGCCGTGCATCCTTCACTGCTCAACTTGTGCTCATGTACGCCGAGCAGCTCCTGGTCACCCGCGACCACATCGACTTCGGTCGGGTGTGGTCCGCGGCGTGTCGCGGCTGACCCGGCAGCGGGCCGTCCAGCCGGCCCTGTCCTCCTAGGAGCCTCCTCCCTCGGAGGCCCTCCTCGCGGAGACCTCTCCCTCGGTGCCCCGTCGCGGGCCGGGTAGGCCGTCCAGTCCCGTACGGACGGCCGTTTCAGGCGCACGCTGCCGCCTTCAGCCTTCCGTACCCCACTGCACTCCGGCAGTTCTCCGTCGCCCTTCCGCCGACGTCGACGGCTCCGCCGCCGTCGTCACCGTCACGTGCCCGTGCCCGTCGATCCGCGCGCTCCGCTCCGCCCTCCCGCTCGGCCCTCTTCGCTCCGCGCTCCCCGCTCGGCCTTCTCGCTCCCCGCTCCGTGCTCCCTGCTCCAAGCCTGGCTCTGCCACGGCCTGTTCCGGTCTGCCCACCCGCAGCCGCCGGATTCCGTACGACCCGAAAGGTCAGTCACCATGCCCGTCGAATTCCTCGGCATCGCCGCCACCGGTGATGGTTCGGAGACCACCCCCCGCTCCACGGCGGCCTTCGACCGCGACTACACGCTGCGGCTGGCCCGGGCCCACGAGGACAACGGCTGGGACCGCGTGCTGTTCGCCTACGGCGCCGGCGCCCCCGACCCGGCGGCGGCCGCGGCGTTCCTCGCGGCCCGGCTCGACCGGCTCCAGATCCTGCTGGCCCACCGGCCGAACGTCTCCTACCCGACCTACGCGGCGAAGACCTTCGCCACCCTGGACCGGATCAGCGACGGGCGGCTCACCGTCCACTTCATCACCGGCGGCAACGACCACGAGCAGCAGCGCGAGGGCGACTTCCTGACCAAGGACCAGCGCTACGCCCGCACCCGTGAGTACATCGGGATCGTCAAGAAGGCGTGGACCAGCACGGAGGCCTTCGACCACGAGGGCGAGTACTACCGCTTCAACGACTTCGTCTCGGACGTCTTCCCCGTCCAGGCCCCGCGCCCGGGCGTCTCCTTCGGCGGCTCCTCGGAGGCCGCCTACGCGGCCGGCGGGGCGGAGGCGGACATCTACTGCCTCTGGGGCGAACCGCTGGCCCGGACCGCCGAGCAGATCGAGCGGGTCAAGGAGGCCGCGCGGGCCGCCGGCCGGACGGACGTGCCGCGCATCCAGGTCGCCTTCCGGCCGATCATCGCGCCGACCGAGGAACTGGCCTGGGAGAAGGCGTACCGGACGGTGGACGCGATCCGGGCCCGCAAGGAGTCCGACGAGCTGGTCCGGCGCGGTGCGGTCGCGGCCCGGACCCCGGAGAACACCGGGTCGCAGCGGCTGCTGGAGATCGCCGCGGCCGGCGAGCGCTACGACCGCGCGCTCTGGACCCCGACCGCGGCCGCCACCGGCGGGGCCGGCAACTCCAACGCCCTGGTCGGCACGCCGGAGACGGTCGCGCAGGCGCTGCTCGACTACTACGACCTCGGCGTGGACATCCTCTCCGCGCGCGGCTACGCGCTGCTCGACGACGCGATCGACTTCGGCCGGTACGTCATCCCGCTGGTGCGCGAGGAGGTCGCCCGGCGGGACGCCGCGAAGGCGGCCGGGGCGGCCGAGCGGGAGGCCCGGGCCGAGCGCGACCGCCACCAGCTGATCGCGGTCCAGGCGTGAGCGGCACCAGCCTGGCGACCGAGGTCCGCCGGGTGACGATCGACGACCCCCTGGTCGAGCCGCTGCTGCGGGAGCTCACCCACGAGTACGTCACCCGCTACGGGCCGGATGCCCGGGAGGAGATGAGCCGGTACCCGAAGGACGCCTTCGCGGAGCCGGCCGGCGTACTGCTGCTCCTGCTGGAGGACGGCGAGCCGGTGGCCGGCGGTGCGTACAAGCGGTACGACGAACGGACCGCCGAGGTGAAGCGGATGTGGACGCATTCCGCGCACCGCCGCCGGGGGCTGGCCAGCCGGGTGCTGGCCGAGCTGGAGCGGGCCGCGCGGGCGGTCGGCTACACCCGGATCTTCCTCACCACCGGCCCGCGCCAGCCCGAGGCCAGGGGGCTCTACCTGGCGACCGGCTACACCCCGCTGTTCGACGTCGACGCCGATCCGCTGGAGATCGGCCCGCTGGCGTTCGAGAAGTCCCTGCCGGCCCGCACCGACGGCGAGCGGGCCGAGGCCCCCGCGCGACCCCATCACGCACCGACCCCGAAAGGCGCCCAACTCCCGTGAGAACCACCACCGTCCGCCGCCGCCTGCTCGCGGCCACCGCCCTGCTGCCGGTCCTGGCCCTGGCCGCGTGCGGTTCGGACCCGAAGACCGCCGCCCAGCCGGGCGCCGGCCAGGCGGCGGTCGACGCCGCCGCGCAGGACCTCGTCTCCGGCGTCGCGAAGTCGGACGCGGCGGCCGCCCTCCTGCCCGAGGACGTCCGCAAGGCCGGGACGGTGAAGTTCGGCTCGGCGATCGCCTCGCCGCCCGCCGCCTTCTACGCCGACCAGGCCACCAAGAAGGCGGCCGGGGTGGACATCGACTTCACCGACGCGGTGGCCAAGGTGCTCGGCCTGACCGTGGAGCGCGAGGAGGCCGCCTTCGAGACCATCCTGCCCGCGCTGGGCAGCGGCAAGTACGACGTCGGCACCGGCAACTTCGGGGTCACCGCCGTCCGGTTGAAGACCATCGACTTCGTCACCTACATCGACGACGGCCAGGGCTTCGCGGTCAAGAAGGACAACACCAGCGTCCAGCCGGTCACCGACCTCGCGCAGCTCTGCGGGCTGGTCATCGGCACCGGGGCCGGCACCACCTTCGAGACCACGCTGAACGCCAAGAAGAACGTCTGCACCGACGCCGGCAAGAAGCCCTTCGAGGTGAAGGCGTTCAGCGACAACGGCGCCACGCTGACCGGCCTCCAGCAGGGGCGGATCGACGTCGTGATGTCGACCATCAACGGCCTGCGCTACCAGGCGTCCCAGGAGGCGTCGGGGACGAAGTTCCTCGGCGAGTTCCACCGGCTGGACGTCGGCTTCGCGTTCAAGAAGGGCTCCCCGCTCGCCCCGGCCTTCCAGGCGGCGGTCAACCAGCTGATCAAGGACGGGACGTACGACAAGATCGTCAAGAAGTGGGGAGTCGTCGATTCGGCGATCAAGGAATCCCAGATCAGCCCGCCCGAGCACGTGTGACCCCCTGTCCGGGCCCCGGGCCTGTTGGAGGAATCCCCCCATGAGCATCACCACCACCGAGGCCGGTCCGCCGGCCGGAAGAACCGCCACCAAGGCGCCGGCCGCCCCGGCCGGGCGCGTCGACCTCGGCGAGCTGGCCGGTCTGCGGACCGTCCGGGCCCGCCACCCGTGGCGCTGGGCGGCCGGCCTCGCCGCCGTCGTCGTCCTGCTCCAGTTCGCCCACGGGCTGGCCACCAACCCCGGCTGGGACTGGGCGACCTTCCGGGTCTACT
Organism: Kitasatospora sp. NPDC028961; assembly: GCF_055564815.1. NCBI lineage: Bacteria > Bacillati > Actinomycetota > Actinomycetes > Kitasatosporales > Streptomycetaceae > Kitasatospora > Kitasatospora sp. NPDC028961. Next base: position 187,745 of record NZ_JBVHVO010000005.1, read on the forward strand.
TCTCCGCCGACACCATCCTGCGCGCCGTCGGCCGCACCATCGAACTCACCTTCTACGGAACGCTGCTGGGCTTCCTGCTGGGTGCGGTGGTGGCGGCGATGCGGCTGTCGCGCAGCGCGATCCTGCAGTCCATCGCCTGGGCCTACGTCTGGGCGTTCCGCTCCATCCCGCTGATCGTGCAGCTGGTCTTCTGGTTCAACCTCTCCTACCTCTACAAGCGGTTCGGCATCGGGATCCCGTTCGGCCCGACCTTCGCCGAGTTCGAGACGATGGGGGTGCTGGGCGCGCTCGGCGCCGCCGTGCTGGGGCTGGGCCTGCACCAGGCCGCGTTCGCCGCGGAGATCATCCGCGGCGGCATCATCGCGGTCGACGGCGGGCAGCGCGAGGCCGCCGCCGCGCTGGGCGTGCCGCGCTGGCGCCAGGCCTGGCGGATCGTGCTGCCGCAGGCCATGCGCGGCATCCTGCCGGCCGCCGCCAACGAGGTGATCTCGCTGTTCAAGGGCACCTCGGTGGTCTACGTGATGGCCATCGGCGAGCTCTTCTACCAGGTGCAGGTCGTCTACGGCCGCACCGGCCGGGTGGTGCCGCTGCTGATGGTGGCCACCGTCTGGTACGTGCTGCTGACCACGGTGCTGTCGCTCGGCCAGTACTACGTCGAGCGCTACTTCGCCCGGGGCGCCGAACGCACCCCGCCGCCCACCCCGCTGCAGCGGGCCCGGGCCTTCGTCCAGGGCCTGCGGGCCGCCCGCACCCCCGTCGAGACCGCTACCGGAGGACGCTCGTGACCACCCCCGTCGTGGAACCCATGGTGCAGGTCAGGGGCCTGCACAAGAGCTTCGGCCCGCTCGCCGTGCTGCGCGGCGTCGACCTCGACGTGCCGGCCGGCTCGGTGACGGTGGTGCTCGGCCCCTCCGGCTCCGGCAAGTCGACGCTGCTGCGCTCGATCAACCACCTGGAGAAGCTGGACCGCGGCTTCGTCGCGATCGACGGCGAGCTGATCGGCTACCGCCGCTCCGGCGACCGGCTGCACGAGCTCAGGGAGCGCGACGTCCTGCGCCAGCGGACCAACATCGGCTTCGTGTTCCAGAACTTCAACCTGTTCCCGCACCTCACGGTGGTGGAGAACATCATCGAGGCCCCGGTCAGCGCGCTGCGCCGGCCCAAGGCCGAGGCCCGGGCGGCCGCGCTGGCGCTGCTGGAACGGGTCGGCCTCGCCGACAAGGCGGACGCCTACCCGCGCCAGCTCTCCGGCGGCCAGCAGCAGCGGGTGGCGATCGCCCGGGCGCTGGCGCTGGAGCCGAAGGTGCTGCTCTTCGACGAGCCGACCTCGGCACTCGACCCGGAGCTGGTGGGCGAGGTGCTGGACGTCATCAAGGACCTCGCCCGGGCCGGCACCACCATGATCGTGGTGACCCACGAGATCGGCTTCGCCCGCGAGGTCGCCGACACCGTGGTCTTCATGGACGGCGGGGTGGTGGTCGAGCAGGGCCCGCCGAAGGCCGTCCTGGACGATCCGCAGCACGAGCGCACCCGCGCCTTCCTCGCCAAGGTCCTCTGACCGCCCTCGCCGACCCCCTCCCGCTCCCCGACCCTCTTCCAGCCATCAGGAGTTCCGCCATGTCCCTACCCCGTCGCGCCCTCGTGACCGCCGCCGCCGCGCTCGCCGCCACCCTCACCCTCGCCGCCTGCGGCAGCTCCACGGACGCCGCCGCGGAGCTCGCCCCCGCGAAGGGCAGTACCGCGCCCAACGGCACCACGGTGAACCTGACGCCAAATCAGAACCGCATCACGACGGCGAAGGTGGACGCCATCGCGGCGCTGGTTCCGGAGGAGGTCAGAAAGAGAGGGACGCTGACGGTCGCCAACTCGCTCGGTACCACGCCGCCGCTGGACTTCTACGCGAACGACGACAAGACCATCATCGGGGTGGAGCCGGACCTCGCCTCGCTGGTCGGTGACGTCCTCGGCCTGAAGGTCGAGTTCAACCCGGTCTCCTGGGAGAACGTCTTCGTGGGCCTGGACAGCGGCAAGTTCGACGTCGGCATGACCAACATCACCGTCACCGAGGCCCGCAAGGAGAAGTACGACTTCGCCACCTACCGGCTGGACATCCTCGGCTTCGAGGCCAAGAAGGGCACCGGCTGGAAGGTCACCGGCCCCAAGGACGTGGCCGGCAAGACGATCGCCGTCTCCTCCGGCACCAACCAGGAGAAGCTGCTGATCTCCTGGAACGAGGAGAACGTGAAGAACGGCCTCAAGCCGGCCGACATCAAGTACTTCCAGAGCTCCTCCGACTACTACCTGGCGCTCTCCTCCGGCCGGATCGACGCCTACGTCGGCCCCAACCCGAGCTCGGCCTTCCACGCCGTGCAGACCGGTCAGACCGAGGTGGTCGGCACCTACTCCGGCGGCGGCGCGGACGTCCTGGGGAAGATCGCGGCGACCACCAAGAAGGACAACGGGCTGGTCCAGGCACTGAACGGGGCGATCAACGAGATCATCAAGAACGGCACCTACGGCCAGGCGCTGAAGCGCTGGGGGCTCGACGGCGAGGCCGTCCAGACCTCCGAGATCAACCCGCCCGGCCTGCCCAAGCCCAAGCCGTAGCCCGTTCACCCCCATGTCCTCCCCCGACGCTATGGTGGCCCCGGTCACGGTGGACGCTGTTCGTATCCGGTGCACCCGGGGGTTGGGGGAGACATGAGGGCTGGGGAGGTTCTGGACGGCCGCTACCGGCTGGACCGGACGCTCGGCCGGGGCGGCTTCGGGGTGGTCTGGGCGGCCCACGACAACAACATCGGGCGGGCGGTCGCGGTCAAGGTCCTCTCCGAGGAGAAGGCGAGCGACGAGGAGGCGGTCGCGCGGTTCGTCCGCGAGGCCAAGACCGCCGGCAGCCTGTCCAATCCGCACATCGTCACGTTGCACGACTACGGCCGGGTCCAGCAGGGTGCCTGGTCCACCCACTACCTGGTGATGGAGCTGGTCCGCGGCCGCCCGCTGTCCGCGGTGCTCAAGGAGGGCACGCCCGACCCGGCGCTCGCGCTGAAGTGGGCCCGGCAGGTCTGCAAGGCGCTGGACGCCGCCCACCGTTCGGGCGTGGTGCACCGGGACATCAAGCCGGAGAACATCATGATCGCCGAGAGCGGCGAGGCCAAGGTGCTGGACTTCGGCATCGCCCGGCTGCTCACCCAGTCGGGCACCGGGCTCACGTCGACCGGTGTGGTCATCGGCACCCCGCCGTACCTGGCTCCCGAGTGCTGGGCCGGCGGCGCCATCGACGGCCGGGCCGACCTCTACGCGCTCGGCGTGGTGCTCTTCGAACTCTGCACCGGACAGCGCCCGTTCAACGCCGGATCGCCGGTCACCATGATGTACCAGCACCTCAACGACGCGCCGCCGCCGGTGCGCACCCCCTACCCGGCGCTCGCCGCCCTGATCCGCCGGCTGCTCGCCAAGGACCCGGCCGACCGGCCCGCCGACGCCGCCGAGGTGCGCCGCCGGCTGCGCGAGATCCCGGTCGGGCAGAGCACCCCGGTCGGCCGGAGCACCCCGGCCGCCCCGGCCCCGCCGCCCGAGCCGCCCGAGGCGCTGCGGCAGCGGGCCGACCGGGCCTGGGAGTACGGCGTGGAGGGCCGGCCCGAGGAGGCCGTGCGGATGCTGACCGAGCTGATCCCGCGGTTCGCCCGCAGCTTCGGCCCGGCCGACCTCCGCACCCTGCGCACCTGTCACGACCTCGCCCTCTGGCTGGCCCGCGCCGGCAGCCCGGGCGCCGCCGCCGCGCTGCTGCGCGAGCTGGCCCCGGCCCTGTCCGGCGAGCCGAGGGCGCACGCCGACGTCCTGCGCGACCTCGACCGCTGGGAGCGGGAGCGCGACGAGGCCGGCCCCGGCCCGGCCCGGGCGCAACCCCTGGACCAGCTCCTCGGCGGCCCCGCGCAGAGCGGCTGACGCGCCGGTCGGGCCGGGTCAGATGCCGGCCGCGGCCAGCAGCCGGGTGCTCCGGTAGGTGTCCGCCCAGCCGGTCCACTGGCCGGCGTCGTAGTCACCGGCCGCGTCCAGGACGGTGCCGAAGGACTTGCCGATTCCGTACAGCCGCAGGGTGTTCCCGGTGGCCGCGGCGGCGAGCTGCTCGATGTCGCCGCGGTGACCGAGGGTCGCCGAGAGGTCGGCCCAGGCGCTCCAGCGCCCGGCCGCGTAGTCGGCGGTGATCTGGTGGACACTGCCACCGACCAGGGCGAGGACGTGGAACCGTGCGCCCGTGCTCGCGGCCGCCAGCTGGGTGACGGTGCCCGGCGCGCCGAACAGGGCGGTGATGTCGTCGGACCTCCAACTACCCCGGTCGTAGTCGCCGTCGGCCGTGTGGATGTGGCCGTCGGTGCCCAGCGCGGCGAGGTGCAGGGTGTTGCCGACCGTGGCGGCCGCCACCTGCTGGACTCCCGAGGCCAGGCCGGCGGCGCCGGTGATGTCGCCCCACCGGCTCCACTTGCCCGTGCCGTAGTCGGCGACGGCCTCGTAGAGCCGGCCGTCGGCCACGGCGACGACGTGCAACGTGTCGCCGATCGAGGCGGCCGCCACCGCGGTGACCGTGCCGAGCGGCCCGGCCGCTCCCGGGACCTCGATGTCGTACCAGCCCCGCCAGTTGTCCTCGACCAGCCGGCGGTCGGCGATCAGGACGCGACCGTTCTCCACCCTGAGCACGTGGACCTGGTCGTTCGCGGTGAACGCCTCCGCGAGCGGCGGGCGCGTGCCGTCCTGGCTGCTGAGCGCCCGGTTGCCGAGCGTCCACGTCCCCCGGGTGTAGTCGGCGTGCATGGTGAACAACTGGCCGCCGCCGTAGCCCTCGACGAGCTGGACCCGCTGGCCGGACAGCCGGGCCTTGATCGCGGGGAGGTAGTCCGCGTCGACGGTGTGGCTCGTGGTCCGGGTGCGGCCGCCCGCGTCGTTCACCTGCACGGTGACGGTGTAGCTCCCGGGACGGGCGTACACGTGCCGCCACTCGTTGTCCCGGGTGCCGTCACCCCAGTCGACGGAGCGGGCGGTGAGCACCCAGGGGCTGAGGGCCGACTGGCTGTTGATCGAGTACCGGATCACGCCGGCCTCGACGTCCTGGTCCTGCGTCGTGGTGAAGTCGAGGGTCAGCGGGGCGTCCGGGCGGACCGAGACGGGATCCGGCCGGGCGCTGGTCGGCCGCTGCGCGCCGAGCTCGTCGAGCACCGTGAGGACGGGCAGGAACTCGCCGGTCCGGGAGTAGACGTGGGTGGCGGTCGGCTCGGTGGTCACCACGGGCGGGGTGCCGTCCCCGAAGTCGAAGGAGTACCGGAGCTTGGTCGGCCACTCGTCGCGGGCCGTCGCCGTGGCCTTGACGGTGAAGGGCGCGGGTCCCTGGACACTCGGGTGGACCGTACCGGAGACGACGAGGTCCGCTTCGCGCAGGCCCGTCCGCTCGTAGGCGCCCCGGTCGCGGACCGTGCCGCGCGGCCCGGTGTGCGGCACGCCGGGGTCGTCCACCGGGGCCTGGCCCAGCAGGTCGGTGGGCTGGATGCCGGGCGCGTCCGGGTCGGCGTCGTCGATGGCGGCGGCGTTGTCCTCGGTCAGCTCGTGGTCCGCTCCGTCGATGAAGACGGGGGCGAGGTCGAGGTCGTGCGCGCCCTGGCCGGTGGCGGCGGCGAAGGCGGCCGGGGAGGGGTACGCGGAGCCCGCCCAGCCGTAGGCGGGGCCACCGGCTGCGGGGTGGACGGTGTTGTAGTCGGCGGTCGTCCCGGCGGCCGCCTCCGGGGCGATGGTGATCTGGGCTCCGCCCCTGGGTGCGGCGCCCGGCGTGCAGGCCGGCGTCCAGTTGGCGGGGACGGCGGTCAGGACGTTGTTGCGGATCGACACCCCGGTGGAGGCGCCGGTCACGGCCACGCCCGGTCCGCAGGGGGCCGTGACGGTGTTGTTGGTGACGGCGAGGCCGGTGACACCGTTCGCCGAGACCGGGCTGCGGTTCGCGAGCGTGAAGACGTTGGTGGCGACGACGGTGTCCCGGACCCCGGGATCGAGCGAGATGCCCGTGGAGCTGTTGAAGCGGTTGCCGCGGACGGTCACGTCGTGGCTGGCGCCGGAGACGTGGATGTCGGTCCCGTCGGAACCGAACTGGAAGTCGTTGTGCTCGATGACGACGTTGCTGGAGTCGGTGACCGTGAACGCGGTCTTGTAGGTGTGCAGGTTGAAGTTCCTGATCACCACGTCGTGCACGCCCGTCAGGGCGAACAGCGTGGTGCCGAAGCCGAGCTGGGTCCGGTAGGACAGATCCGAGCGGAGGTTCGGATCGTCGCCCTCGATGACGATCGGCTTCTCCGGAGTGCCGGACCGGGTGACCTCGACACTGCCCTCGTTGCCGGAGAAGCGCGCGACGTGGACGGTCTGTCCGGGGTCGGCGACGTGCACGGCGGCGGAGATCGAGCAGAACGGGTGCTCGGGGGTGCCGGGACCGGTCGGGGAGCACTGCGGCTCCCCGGCGTCGACGTAGAGGGTGGTGGGCGGTTCGGCGGCGGTCGCGGCCGGCGCGGGCAGGCCCAGGACGGTGACGGCCGTGGCGGCGGTCAGTCCGAGGGCGCGGCGTATGGACACGGGGGGACTTTCCGGGTGAGGGGTGAACGGGGAGGACGGCCGGTGCCCGGCCCGGCCGTGCGGCCGGACCGGGCACCGCGGGGCCGGGCGGCGGTCAGCCGGTTCCGGCCGCGGTCAGGTTGAGGAGGTTCGGCAGCGGGCCGGCCGCGCCGGCGGTGGTGATCTCCGCCCACGGGTGCCAGGCGCCCCGGGCGAAGTCGCCGGTGGCGTTGTAGACGTGGTTGCCGCTGAACTCGTCGCTGACGGCGTACAGCTGCAGCGAGTGGCTGGTGCCGGCGGCGGCGAGCCGGGTGACCCGGCCGGGGAGGCCGACGACGTCGGAGAGGTTGTACCAGCCGCTCCAGCTGCCGACCGAGTAGTCGGCGGCGGCCTGGTAGACGCTGCCGCGGGCGAGCGCGAGGACGTGGAAGGTGGAGCCGACGGTGGCCGCCGAGAGCTGGCTGACCCCGGTCGGGTTGCCGAGCCAGCCGGGCAGCGGGCCGGACCACCAGGTGCCGCGGTCGTAGTCGCCGTCGGCGGCCCGGACCTGGCCCGTGCCGTCGATCAGGGCGAGGTGCAGGACGTTGCCGACCGCGCCGGCCGCGATCTGCGAGACCGGTCCGACGGCCCCCGTCACCGAGGTGATGTCCACCCAGCCGGACCAGCTGCCGGCGTCGTAGTCGGCGGTGTTCTGGTAGACGCGTCCGCTGACCAGCGTCAGCACGTGCACCTTGTTGCCGATCGCGGCGACGGTGACCCGCTGGGGGGTGGAGCGGTTGTAGGTGTTGGGGGCGAGTGCCTTCCACGTGCCCCAGCCGAAGGACTTGCTGTTCCAGTCGGCGGTGGCCAGGTCCCACCCCACGAGGCGGAAGGCGTGCAGGTCACCGTTGGCGGTGAAGGCCGAGGCCATCGGGATGTTGTACCCGGCGTACACGTTGTCGGTGGCCTGGACGGTCGTCCACGGACGCCAGGTCCCGCTGGTGTAGTTGGCCGCCGCGTCGCTGAGGCCAATGATGGTCGGACGGGTGTCGGTGAGGACGCGCACCCGCTCGCCGGAGATCAGGTTCTTCTGGTCGGCGGTGTAGTCGACGTCGACGGTCTTGGTCGTGCTGGCGCTCCGGCCGCTCTCGTCGGTGGCCGTGAGGGTCACGGTGTAGGTACCCGGCTGCGGGAAGGTGTACGAGAACGAGGGGCTGGTGCGGTTGTTGCCGTCGCCCCCGTTGATCGCGTACCTCACGAGCCGCCAGGGGCTGCTCGCACCGCCCTCGAAGACGTACTCCAGCGGCTGCCGGGTCTGCTTCGCCTCGCCGAGCCAGACGGTCAGCGGGCCGGGCGGGTTGACGGCGGCGTCACCCCCCGAGTAGGCGCTGACACCGGCGCCGAGTTCGTCCTGGACGGTGACGCTCGCGAGGTAGCGGCCGACCGTCGTGTACGTGTGCCGAACCGACGGCTCGTCGCTGGTCACCGGTGCGGTGCCGTCGTGGAAGTCGTAGGTGTAGGTCAGCTTGGTCGGCCAGTTGTTGACCACCCTGGCGGTGAGCTTGACGGCCAGCGGCGCGGGGCCCTCCGGGCTGGGGAAGTCGGCGCCGTCGACCTGGAGCGACACCCGCTGCGGGCCCTGGAGTTCGTGCGCGCCGCGGTCCCGGCCGGTGTTGCCGGGGACGTTGGCCACCAGCGGGTCGTCCATGGCCGGCCTACCGGTCAGGTCGGTGGGGAGGACGCCCGGAGCGGCGGGGTTGGCCGAGTCGATCGCGGCCGTGGCGGCCTCGGTGAAGTCGAGTGCACTGGGGGCGTTGGGGAAGGCGATCTGCCGGTCGGTGTCCTGCGCGCCCTGGCCGGTGGCGGTGTTGAACTCCACGGCGGTGCCGTAGCGGGCGTCGCCCCAGGCGTACGCGGCGGCCGTGTCACGGGGGTGGACGATGTTGTAGTCGACCGTGGTTCCGGCCGTCGAGCCGGCGGCCACGCCGACCGTGACGTCGCCCCAGCCGCCCGGTACCTGGGAGCAGTCGGGGGTCGACGCCAGCGAGGAGCTGTAGCCGTCGATGATGTTGTTCTGGACCGAGCCGCCCGTCGAGGAACCCTTGAGCGCGACGCCCGGACCGCAGACGGAGGCGATCGTGTTGTTGGTGACCGCCAGCCCCGGGGCGTCGGTGGCGGAGATGCCGGCGTAGCCGCCGCTGAACTCGTTGGTGGTGACCGTGACGTCGTGCGAGCCGGGCTCGACGGCCACGCCGTTGGCGAGCCGGAAGGTGTTCCGGCTGACCGTGACGTGGTCGCTCTGGCCGGTCACCCGGACGGTCGGCCCCCAGGAGCTCGTCGGGTTGCTGTCGTTGAGGTAGTTCTGGTCGAGGGTGATCCGGCTGGAGTCGGTCACCACCACCGATTTCGGGGTGTTCAGGTAGAAGCCGCGGATCACCAGGTCGTGGACGCCGGTCAGGGCGAGCGCCGTCGTGCCGTGGGGGGCGAGCTGGGGACGGTACCAGCCGCTGCCTCCCGGGAAGATCCCGACGAAGGTGATCGGCTTGTCGGGGGTGCCGGACCTGGCCGGCTTGAAGTCCTCGGTGAAGACGGAGCCGCGGACCTCGACGGTCTGGCCGGGCTCGACGACCTGGGCGGCCCTGGTGAGCGTGCAGTAGGGCTGGGCCTGGGTGCCGCTGCCGTCGTCGGAGCAGTGGGCAGCCGGGGTGTTGTTGACGTAGAGCGTGGTGGCCGGCTCCGCGAGGGCCGGCAGGGGGGCGCCCAGGACGACGGCTGCCGCGGCAGCCGTCAGCCCGAGGGCGCGCTTGATGCGCACGATGGGAGTTCTCCGGTGGAGGGCAGCGCCGGCTCCGACGGAGTGTGCGGGCTGCGGGAGTGGACCTGGGGGAAGTCGATCAGAGTCTGGCAGTGCTTCTGACAGGGCGTCGAGGCAATTCCGAGGGGCGTCGGTCCGGCTGCGCCGGATGTCCGGCTCCGTCCGGATTCGTTCGGCCCCTCCGGTCGCCCGGTACCCCGGGCCCGCCGGTGGGGCGGGCCCGGGGTGCGGGGGAGCGTCCGGTCAGCCGATCCCGGCGGCGGCCAGCACGGAGGCCGGGGCCTGCGGACCGGCGACCCCGCTGACGTTCGCCCACGGGGTCCAGTAGCCCTTGGTGTAGTCGCCGTTCGCGTCGTAGATGCGACCGTCGCTGATCGCGTACAGGCGCAGCGAGGTGCCGGTCGTGGCGGCGGCGAGCCGGCTGACGCTGCCGGGGAGTCCGGTGACGGCCGAGATGTCGTACCAGCCGCCCCACGCGCCGGCCGTGTAGTCGGCGGTGGCCTGGCGGACGTTGCCGTCGGCCACGGCGAGGAGGTGGAACTTCCCGCCCAGGACGGCGGCGGACAGCTGGGTGGTCCCGGCGAGGTCGCCGAGGGCCGAGGTGAGGTCGCCGGAGCTCCAACGGCCCTTGCTGTAGTCGCCCTCGGCGATGCGGATCCGGCCGTCGTCGCCGAGCGCGGCGATGTGCAGGGTGTTGTCGGTGAACCCGGCGGCGATCTGGGTGGTCCGGCCCGGCAGCCCGGCGGCCTCGGTGATGTCGCCCCACGCGCTCCAGCCGACGGAGTAGTCGGCGGTCGCCTCGCGGACCCGGCCGGAGGCGGTGAGGACGACGACGTGGACGGCCCGCCCCGCCTGGGCTGCGGCGACCTGGGTGATCGGCTCGCCGATGTTGCCCAGCGGCACGCCCCGCCATTCCTCCCACAGGCTGGTGGGGCTGTTCAGGTTGGTGGTCTCCAGGGCGCCGGCGTAGACCTTGTAGGCGTGCAGGCCGCCGTTGGTGGTGAAGGCCTCGGCGAGTGCGGTGGCCGGCCGGTCGGGCTCCGGCCACGCGAGCCGGGCGAACGGGTTCCACCGTCCCCGGGTGTAGTTGGCGTTGGCGATGAGCGTCTCGGTGGGTGTCTGGGTGAGCAGCCGGACCCGCTGGCCCCACATCTGGTCGGCGAGCCAGTCGTACGCGACGTCCAGCACCTGGCTGGTGGTCGCGGAGCGGCCGCCCTCGTCCGTCGCGGTCAGGGTGACGGTGTACCGGCCCGTCCGCGCGTAGGTGTGCGCGACGGTGTAGCGGCTGCCCGGGTCGGCGGAGCTGCCACTCGTGCCGTCGCCGAAGTCCACCGTGAAACCGGTGAGGGCGTACGGGCTGGTGCTGTCGACCCCGGAGAAGTTGTAGGTGAGGTCCCTGCCGTCGATGCGGAGTTTCGGGACCAGCGGTCCGGGGGCCGACACCGTGGTCTCCGGACCGGCCGGGCTGGTGACCTTGCCACCGATGCCGTCGGTCACCGTGACGGTCGGGTGGTAGGTGCCGACCGTGGTGTAGGTGTGGCCGGCCGACGGCTCGGAGGTCACCACGGGGGTGGTGCCGTCACCGAAGTCGAAGCTGTAGGCCGGTGTCGTGGGCCAGTTGTTCTTGACCGACGCGGTGGCCGTCACGTCGAGCGGCGCCGGGCCCTTCGCGGTCGGGAAGGCCGCCCCGGCGGTGGCGAGCGTGGCCCACTGCAGGCCCTGGAGTTCGCGGGCGCCGCGGTCCCGGCCGGTGGTGCCGGGGGCCAGCGGGCTGTCCACCGCCGGCCGGCCGGCCAGGTCGGTGGGGAGCAGGCCCGGCGCGTCCGGGTCGGCAGAGTCGATGGCGGCCGTCGCCGCGTCGGTGAGTTCGAGCCGGTCGTAGATGTCGGCGAACTCGATGTCCTGGTCGACGTCGTGCCGCGCCTGGCCGGTCGCGTCGGCGAGGGCTCCGGGGGACTCGTAGCGGGTGTCGCCCCAGACGTAGGCGGCGCCGCCGACGGCGTGGACGACGTTGTAGTCGATCCGGGTGCCCTCGACCGATCCGGGGGCGACCGTGACCTCCGCGTCCCCGGGGCCGCCCGGCACGGTGTCGCAGAGCGGGTTCCGTGCGCTCTGGAGGCGGCTGGTGGCGATGTTGTTCTCGATCACGGCACCCGTCGAGGCACCGGCCAGCGCGATACTCGGGCCGCAGACCGCCGCGACGGTGTTGTTGGTGACGACCAGGCCGGGGGCGTCCTTGGCCGACACCCCGCCGTAGCCGCCGAAGAACTCGTTGGTGGTGACCACGACGTCGTGCGAGCCGGGGTCGACGGCCACGCCGCCGACGTCCTGGAAGTCGTTGCGGGAGATCGTGACGTGGTCGCTCTGCCCGGTGACCCGGACACCCCCGCGGCCGGACTCGCCGTAATCGAAACGGGTCCGGTCGACGGTCACCCGCTGGGAACCCGTCACCAGGACGGCGTCCGTGGTGACGGACCTCGGCGCGAAACCCCGGACCACCACGTCGTGGGCGCCGGTGACGGAGAGCGCGGGCCCGGTGCGCGCGGGGCCCAGTCGCGGGACGGAGGTGGACTCGGTGCCGTACGGGATGCCGACGAAGGTGATGGGCCGGTCCGGGCTGCCGGACCGGCTCAGGCTGAGGCCCTCGGGGTAGGAGTAGCCGCGTACTTCCACGGTCTGGCCGGGCTCGACGACCTGGGCGGCCCAGGTGAGGGTGCAGTAGGGCGAGGCCTGGGTTCCGGCGCCGGCGTCGGAACAGGCCGAGCTGACGTTGTTCACGTACAGCGTGGTGGCCGGGGCCGCGAGGGCCGGCAGTGGGGCGCCCAGGACGACGGTGGCCGAGGCAGCCGTCAGCCCGAGGGCGCGAGTGATGCGCACGTTGGGGTCTCCAGAAGGCAGGCAGCTCGCGCCCCCCCGTTTGGAGCGTGCGGCTGCGGACCTGCTGGGCAGGTCCGGCAAAGTGTGGCAGCGGCCCTGACCTGCCGTCGAGACACTTGTGAAGATCGTTATTTCAATCGGCCGGGAGGCCTGTCAGGGTCCCGCCCCGGTGGCCGTCGCCCGGGCCGGAGGCTGTCAACCGTACGGGCACCTGATTCGGCGCTGCTCCGGGTTGTGGGAATTGATAGGAATTCGCCGAGCTGGACTGTCTGGTTCGCAGGCGGCAGCCGTTGATATACCTCGCAACAAGAGTTCGGTGCGGTGTGTGCGGCCGTACCGGCGAGCTGAGACGAAAGTGGTGGTGACGCTCAGATGAAGCTCCTCCGTGTCGGACCACCGGGCGCCGAGCGTCCGATCGCGCTGGGCCACGACGGCACCGCGTACGACCTCTCCGGGCGCGCCCGGGACATCGACGGCGCCTTCCTGGCCGGGCTCGACCCGGCCGCGCTGACCCGCGACGCGGCCGCCGGCCTGCTGCCGGTGGCCGACATCGCCGGGCAGCGGGTCGGCGCTCCGGTCCCCCGGCCGGGCAAGGTGGTCGGGATCGGGCTCAACTACCGGGACCACGCCGCCGAGGCCGGCGCGGCGATCCCGGACGAGCCGGTGATCTTCCTCAAGCCGAGCAACACCGTGGTCGGCCCGTACGACGAGGTGCTGGTGCCCCGGGGCGGCGAGAAGACCGACTACGAGGCCGAACTGGCGATCGTGATCGGCCGCACTGCCCGATACCTGGCTGGCCACCGGGAGGCGGCGGAGGCGATCGCGGGCTACACGATCGCCAACGACGTCACCGAGCGCGCCTTCCAGCTGGAGCGCGGCGGTCAGTGGGACAAGGGCAAGTCGGCGGAGACCTTCACGCCGCTCGGCCCCTGGCTGGTCACCGCGGACGAGGTCGCCGACCCGCAGCGGCTGCGGCTGCGCCTCTGGGTCAACGGCGGGCTGCGGCAGGACGGCTCCACCGCCGAGATGATCTTCCCGGTGCTGGAGATCGTCCGGTACGTCAGCCAGTTCATGGTGCTGGAGCCGGGGGACGTGATCGTCACCGGCACTCCGGCCGGCGTCACCCTGGGCCACCCGGGCACCCCGTTCCTGACCGCCGGGGACGTCGTGGAGATCGAGATCGACGGGCTGGGCCGCCAGCGTCAGGTGCTCGGCAAGGCCTGACGTCCGGGCGGCCCGACCCCGACCCCGGGCACGGGGGTCGCGGGTCGGGCCGCGAGAGCGAGCCGGACCCGCCCGCGAAGAACCGCCGCGCCCCGCGCCTCAGCCGCCGAGCGCGGCCCGCAGCCGGGCGGTCCGTGGTGCGTCCGGGCCCTCCAGCGCCAGCAGCGCGGTCAGCACCTGCGCCGTCTGCGGATCGTGCAGCGCCGTCGCCGCGGCCATCGCCACGAACTGGTCCACCAGCCACTCCCGCAGCTCGTCCACCGGCAGCGTGCGGCCCTCGTCCAGCCAGGTCAGCGAGGTGCCCTCGACCACCGCGATCCACGAGCGCACCAGCAGGGTCAGCCGCGGCCCGGCCTCCCGGACCCCGAGGTGGCGCAGGGTCCGCTTGAGCGCCGCCCGCCGGACGTCGTCCACCATCGCCGAGGTGCGCTGCGTCTCCACCACCGAGCCGCCGCGCAACAGGGCCGAGTATCCGGCGTCGTGCTCGGCCACGAAGGCGAAGTAGCTCTCCAGCACGGCGGCCAGCTGCTCGGTCGGGCTCCCGGTCAGCGGCACCGTGAACCGGCTGGTCAGCTCCTCCGCGGCGGTGCGCAGCGCGGCCTCGTACAACTGCTGCTTGCCGCCCGCGAAGTAGCGGTACACCAGCGGCCGGGAGGCCCCGGCGGCCTCCGCCACGTCGTCCAGGCTCACCTCGTCCGGCGGCCGCGAGGCGAACAGCTCCAGGGCGACCGCGATCAGCTGGTCCCGTCGCTGCTGCACCGTCAGCCGCCGGTACCCGCTGCGCCGCGGCCGGGCCTCGGAGGACGGTGGGACGGGCGCTGAGCTGGCTTCCATGGCGGTCAGCGTAATGGTCGCCGGTCCGATCGGATCCTTGCCTGTACCGATCATTCCGAACGGATGTTTGCCGCCCGGGCGCCCCGGCCGCTCCAGCTGCCCGGCAGCCCCGGCCCCCGCCGCCCCGACCTGCCCCGGCCCGCTCGTGACCCGCCGCCGCTCCGCGACCGCCCGTCCCGGCGGGTCGGCCCGCCGCACGGCGGGCCGGGCGCCGACCATGGGGACGGATCGTCGCCGTCGCTTCGAGGAGGGCCGCCGGATGGCGCGGGCAGTGCAGTGGACGGCGGCCGTGCGCCGGGTGCCGGGGGCGGTCCTCCGGTGGGTCCGGTCGGCGCCCGGGACGTACCTGTGGCTGCTGCTCCTGGCGGCCACGAGCTTCGTGGTGGCGCGGATGGACCCGGCGCGGCTGGACTGGTTCCTGGCCGCCCGCTCGACCAACCTGGAGAACCTCCGCTCGGACCCGGTGCACGTCCTGGTGGCCAGCGCGCTCTGGACCGAGCAGTCGAGCTTCCTCCTCTACTTCGTGCTGTTCACCCTCTTCCACGCCAACGCGGAGCGCTGGCTGGGCACGCCGCGCTGGTTCACGGTGGCCGCCACCGCCCACGTGCTGGCCACCCTCGTCAGCGAGGGGGTGGTCGCCCGGGGCATCACGCGCGGCCGGCTGGGGGAGAGCCTGGCCGGCACGGTGGACGTCGGCGTCTCGTACGCGCTGGCCGGTGTGGTCGCCGTGCTGACGTACCGCTTCGCCGGCCGCTGGCGGCTGCTGTACGGGGGCGGCGTGCTGGTCTTCTACCTGGTGCCGCTGGTCGGTTCGCACACCTTCACGGACCTCGGACACTTCTGCGCGGTGCTGATCGGCCTCTGCTTCTTCCGGTTCGCCCGCGGCCGGTCCAGGTGGGACCCGGGACTGCTGCTCCGGCGCAGGCGGGAGCGCCGGGCGGAGGTCTGAAATGGCCGGTCCATGCCACAGGGTAGGGGCTTGCAATCGGCCCGGGCCGCGAAATGATGTCCGGATGGTTGAAGAACTGATCAGCTCCGACGGCACCACCCCGCGCCGTATTGCCGACGACTACGTGCAGGCCCTGGCCGAGCTCGACCCGCTGACCGCGGTGTACCTCGGGCTCAACCTCGACGACGACCGACTCCCCGACCTCTCCCCGGCCGGTGACGAGGCGCTCGCCGAACTCGGCCGCCGCACGCTCGCCCGGCTCGCGGACGCGGAGCGGGCCGGAGCTGCCGAGGACGAGGCCGAGCGCCGCTGCGCCCGGCTGCTGCGCGAGCGGCTCACCGCCTCGCTCGCCGTCCACGACGCGGGGGAGGGCTTCCGCGCGGTTCGCAACCTGGCCTCACCGGTCCACAACGTGCGGGACGTCTTCACCCTGATGCCCGCCGACACCGAGCAGCAGTGGGCGGTGATCGGGCGCCGGCTGGCCCGGGTGCCCCTCACGCTGGAGCAGTACCGGGCCACCCTCGCCGCGGGCATCGAGCGCGGTCTGCTCTCCGGCCCCCGTCAGGTGAGCACCGTGGTCGAGCAGCTCGGCGACTGGCTGGAGGGGGACGAGGCCGGCTGGTTCGGCGTCTTCGTCCGGCAGGCGCCCGAGGGGCTGCGCGCCGAGCTGGCCGGGCCCGCCGCCGCCGCGGCCGCCGCGGTGGCCGCGCTGCGCGACTGGCTGCGCGACGTCTACGGCCCGGCCGCCGCCGGCACCTCCGACACCATCGGGCGCGAGCGCTACGGCCGGTGGGTGCGCTACTGGACCGGCGCCGACCTCGACCTGGACGAGGCGTACGGCTGGGCCTGGCAGGAATTCCACGGCCTGCTCGCCCAGATGGAGGCGGAGGCCGAGAAGGTGCTCCCCGGCTCCACCCCGATGGAGGCGATGCGGTGGCTGGAGAGCGACGGCCCCGCCGTCCAGGGCGCCGAAGCGACGCGTGAGTACCTCCAGGGGCTGATGGACGGGGCGATCCGCGACCTCCAGGGCACCCACTTCGACCTGGCCGAGCCGGTCACCCGGGTCGAGTCGATGATCGCCCCGGCGGGCAGCGCGGCCGCGCCGTACTACACCTCGCCGTCGCTGGACTTCACCCGCCCGGGGCGGACCTGGCTGCCGACCATCGGCCGGGAGCGCTTCCCGGTCTGGGACCTCGTCTCCACCTGGTACCACGAGGGCGTTCCCGGCCACCACCTCCAGCTCGCGCAGTGGAACTACGTCGCCGACCGGCTCTCCACCTACCAGGTCAGCATCGGCGGGGTGAGCGCCAACATGGAGGGCTGGGCGCTGTACGCCGAGCGCCTGATGGACGAGCTGGGCTACCTCACTGACCCGGGCCACCGGCTCGGCTACCTCAACGCCCAGATGATGCGCGCGCTGCGGGTGATCGTCGACATCGGCATGCACGTCGGGCTGGACTTCCCCGCGGACTCCCCGTTCCGCCCGGGCGAGGCCGTCCTGCCGGACGCCGCCCGGGAGTTCTTCGGCCGGTACTGCGGGCTGGCGCCGGAGGTCCTGGACAGCGAGCTGGTCCGCTACCTCGGCATGCCCGGCCAGGCGATCGGCTACAAGCTCGGCGAGCGGGCCTGGCAGCGCGGCCGGGCGGCGGCCCGGGCGGCGCACGAGGCGCGCGGTGAGGAGTTCGACCTCAAGGCCTGGCACATGGCGGCACTCTCGCAGGGCTCGCTGGGGCTGGACGACCTGGTGGCGGAGCTGGCCGCGCTGTAGCGCGGTGCCGACGACGGCGGGTCCCCCGGCCCGGGCGGCCGACGGCCCGGCCCCCGGGTGCAGGGGCACCCGGGGGCTCTTCGCCGCCTCCGGCCGGGGCGGGCCTGGTCCCGTGGTCCCGGGCCAGTGGTCAATTAGTCCCATTCGTCCGATTTGGTGAGCTTTTTCCTTGCCATTCGCCGCGCGGAGCGTTTGGCTGGAAGGCGACTGCGTGACCTCTCCGAACCCCTGCGGAAGGCTCCCCCAGTGTCTGCTCAACCTGCCACCGGTCCTAAGGCGGCGGACAGTCGTCGCTGGTGGGCATTGGCGGTCATCGCCATCGCCCAGCTGATGATCGTCCTCGACATCACCATCGTGAACATCGCCCTGCCCTCGGCCCAGAAGGACCTCGGGATATCCGACGCCAACCGGCAGTGGGTGATCACCGCCTACACGCTGGCCTTCGGTGGCCTGCTGCTCCTCGGCGGCCGGCTCGGCGACCTCTTCGGCCGCAAACGCGTCTTCATCATCGGCCTGCTCGGCTTCGCCCTCGCCTCCGCGATCGGCGGCGCCGCGTCCGGGTCGGCGATGCTGTTCGCGGCCCGCGCCCTCCAGGGCGCCTTCGGCGCGCTCCTCGCCCCGTCCGCCCTGGGCCTGCTCTCCACCACCTTCAGCGATCCACGGGAACGCAGTACGGCGTTCGGCATCTTCGGTGCCATCGCCGGCGGCGGCGCCGCGATCGGCCTGCTCCTGGGCGGCCTGCTGACCGAGTACCTGAACTGGCGCTGGTGCCTGTTCGTGAACACCCCGATCGCCATCGCGACGGCCTTCGCCGCCTTCTCGATCCTCACCTCGGACCACGTCGCCAAGGGCCGCCGGGTCAAACTCGACCTGCCCGGCGCGTTCCTGGGCTGCGGCGGCCTGCTCGCCATCGTCTTCGGTACGTCCGAGGCGGTCAGCCGGGGCTGGGTGGACTGGCTGGTGCTGGGCTCGCTGGCGCTCGGCGCGCTCCTGCTGGTGGCCTTCGTGCTGGTGGAGCGGCGCACCGAACACGCGCTGCTGCCGCTGCACATCGTGGGCGAGCGCAACCGCGGCGGCGCCGCGCTCTCGATCGGCCTGGCGATGGTCGGGATGTTCGGCCTGTTCCTGTTCCTCACCTACTACCTCCAGGTGATCAAGCACTTCTCGCCGGTGATGTCCGGCGTCTCCTTCCTGCCGATGACGGCCGCCATCGTGATCAGTTCGACCGGGTTCGCGGCCCGGCTGATGACCAGGGTGCCCTCGCGCAACCTGATCGGGCCCGGGCTGCTGCTGGCCGCGGCCGCGATGGCCTGGCTGACCCAGATGAAGGTGGACAGTCCGTGGGCCGGCATGGTGCTCCCCGCCGAGCTGCTGCTCGGCTTCGGGATGGGCCTGGTGTTCATGCCGGCGATGAGCCTGGCCACCCTGGGCGTCGCCCCGAACGAGGCCGGCGCCGCGTCGGCCACCATCAACTCGGCCCAGCAGGTGGGCGGTTCCGTCGGTACGGCGCTGCTGAACACGATCGCGGCCAGTGCCACCGCGACGTACCTGGCCACCCGGATCGCCGGCAATCCCCAGGTCCAGGCCCAGGGCGCGGTGCACGGGTACGTGATCGCGACCTGGGTGGCGATGGGCATCCTGCTGGCGGCGGCGCTGATCGCCTTCCTGATGATCAACCACCGCCCGGCACCCGGCGAGGCCACCGGGGAGACCGTGTCCGGGGCGGGCGCGCAGGCCGGCGCGACGGCCACCGCGGGGGCGGCGGCGCCGAGCCACCGGCAGCGCGCCCGATGAGCCGCGGCCCCGGCACCCGCGCCGACTGAAAGATGCCCCGAGGTCCCGCAGTCGACCTCCGGCGCCTCCCCGCTCCCGGCCACCCCGGGAGCGGGGAGGCGCCGCCGTGCCGGGGGGCGCCGGACCCCGGGGTGACGCCTCGGGACCGACCGGCCCCGGGCCGCCGGGCGGAGGATTTCTCATCCGGCTCCCAGCCGGACATCACAGCCCTCCCAGCTCCCTGGGCCATAGTCGGACGGTACTCGCACCGACATCCAGGTCAGGAGGACCAGGCATGGCCCAGCACCGTCGCCTTCAGCCCCGACGCCGGCTTCTGGCCCCCACCCTCCTCACCCTGCTTTCGGTGCTCACCGTGGCGGCCGTCGTCACGGGCGCGCACAGCGTGACCTCGGAGGTGACGGCGGCGGGCAGCCCGACGGTGACCGCCCCGGCGGCCGCCACGTCGTCCCCCTCGCCCGCGCCCTCGTCCTCTGCCTCGCCGCCGGACGCGGCGGCGCACGCGGCGGCCCCGGCCACCACCGGGGCGCCCGCGGACGGGGCCGCCGGCGAGGCCACCACCGACCAGGCCGCCGCCGAGGCGCCCACCGACCCGGCCACCGCCGCCGTCACCGTCCCGGGCCCGCTCGGCACCACTGCGGTGGCCCCGGCCACGCCCGAATCCGCCACCGTGGGAGCCCTGTTCAGCGGAAAGGCCACGGCGGGCGACCACTTCTGCACCGCCAGCGTGCTGCACAGCACCACGAAGAACCTGCTGATCACCGCCGCCCACTGCCTCGACAGCGCCGCCGGGGTCACCTTCGTTCCCGGCTACCGCGACGGCGCCGCCCCCTACGGCACCTGGCGGGTCACCGCGATCCACACCACCACCGGCTGGTCGCGGGACGGCGACCAGGACGAGGACTTCGCCGTCCTGGAGACCGCGTCCGACGGCGGCCGCCGGATCGAGGACGTGGTCGGCGCCAACCAGCTCGGCACCGACGAGCCCTTCGGTGTCACCGTCCGCCTCTACGGGTACCCGAGCGGCACCGAGGCGCCGCTCCTGTGCGGCAACACCACCGGCCGCCAGAGCACCTACCAGCGCGTCGTCGACTGCCCCGGCTACCCCGGCGGCACCAGCGGCGGCCCGTGGATCAGCACCACCACCGGCCATGTGGTCGGCGTCATCGGCGGCTACCAGGAGGGCGGCGACAGCCCCGACACCTCCTACAGCGCCGCCTTCGACCACACCGTGGCGGCCCTCTACGAGGAGGCGGTGGAGGCGGCCTCCTGAGCCCGGCCCGGAATCCTCTGGATCGAGAGCCTGACGACGGCCGACGCCAGCCACCTGCGCGACCTGTCCACGTCGGGTGACGAGTGGGCCGAGATGCCGCGCTCCACCGACAACGCGGTCGTCGACCACACCGACTACGCCAAGCTGCTGCTGGCCGCCGGCCCCGGTGCGCACAAGGGCATGGAGACGCGTGACGGCGTCGCCGTCCACCACCTCACCGGCCACCTCAGCACCGAACAGCTGAGCACCGTCGACCCGCGGACGTACAAGTCGCTGAAGGCGAAGGGCACCACCGGCTTCGACTTCGACCAGTGGATCGACCGCGCGGGCCGCACCCGCTACGCCGAGCAGCAGGTCGAGATGAAGGGCGTGAAGGCGGTCAACGAGGTCACCTTCTCCGACTTCGGCCCGGCCGAGACCTTCGCCGCCCCGGCGGCCGGCTGACCACGAGCCGCCCGGAGCCCCGGGGCCGCCGTCCTTCCCGGGCGGCGGCCCCGGTCATGCCGCCCGCCCCGCCGCCGACATGACGAAGGCCCAGATCCGTGGATGAACTCCACTGATCTGGGCCTCTGTTGCACTTCTCGCGAAGTGCCCCCGGCAGGATTCGAACCTGCGCACCCGCCTCCGGAGGGCGGTGCTCTATCCCCTGAGCTACGGGGGCCTGCTTGGTGTTGTCGTCGCGTTCGCTTCGACGTGGAGAACATTACCAGGCCCGGGGCGTGGTCCGTGCACGGGTTTCCACCACCGGCCCGGTGGCGGGGAGCGGAGCGGGGCCGGAGGGGGAGCGGAAGTCCGGAAAGGCCGGACGGAGCGGCGGGCGCGCCGATACCCTCGGTGAGGTGTCGGGAGTGTCCGGGCGGGTCCTCGTGGTGGACGACAGCGAGGTGATCCGCCAGCTGATCAGGGTCAACCTGGAGCTGGAAGGCTTCGAGGTGGTGACCGCCGCCGACGGCGCCGAGTGCCTGGAGGTGGTCCGCCGGGTGCGGCCGGACGTGGTGACGCTGGACGTCGTGATGCCGCGGCTGGACGGCCTGCGGACGGCGGCCCGGCTGCGGGCGGCGCCGGTGACCAGCGGGCTGCCGATCGCGATCGTCAGCGCCTGCACGCCGGCCGACCTCGACCTCGGGGAGGCGGTCGGGGTGGACGGCTACCTGGGCAAGCCCTTCGACCCCGCCGATCTGGTGGCGCTGGTGTGGCGGCTGATGGCGCGGGCGGCGAGGCCGGACGGGTTTCGCCCTGAGCGAACAGAGCGCACGGATCGCGGCTGAGCACGGCGCGCGGGCGTCTCAACCGGCAAACCGGGTGGCGAGCGGGTACCCCGTCTCGCCTACGCTTGGCGTCGTGACCCCCGCAGAGCTTTCCCAGGCAGTCCAGGCCGCAGTGAGCGCCGCCGTCGAGGCGGGCGAGCTGGCCGTCGCCGTGCCCGAGCACGTGACGGTCGAGCGACCCAAGAACAGGGACCACGGCGACTACGCGACGAACGTGGCCCTCCAGCTCGCGAAGTCGGCCGGTCGGCCGCCGCGAGCCGTGGCCGACCTGGTGGCCGCCCGTCTGCGTGAACTGCCCGGGGTCGCCAAGGTCGACATCGCCGGGCCGGGCTTCCTGAACATCACGCTCGACGCCGCCACCCAGGGCGCGCTGGCGCGGAGCATCGTCGAGGCGGGCGAGTCCTACGGCCGCAACGAGGCGCTCAAGGGCCTGAAGATCAACCTGGAGTTCGTCTCCGCCAACCCGACCGGCCCGATCCACATCGGCGGCGTCCGCTGGGCCGCCGTCGGCGACTCGCTCGCCCGGGTGCTGCGGGCCACCGGCGCCGACGTCACCACCGAGTACTACCTGAACGACGCCGGCGTGCAGATCTCCAAGTTCGCCGGCTCGCTGAAGGCCGCCGCCAACGGGCAGCCCGTGCCGGCCGACGGCTACGTCGGCGAGTACATCGTCGACATCGCCAAGGCGATCGTGGACGGCGTCCCCGGCGTGCTCGACCTGCCCGAGGGCGAGCAGCTGGAGGTGTTCCGCACCGAGGGCCTCAAGCTCATGGTCGCCGAGATCCAGCGCTCGATGGAGGAGTTCGGCACCCACTTCGACGTCTGGTTCTCGGAGAAGTCGCTGCACGACTCCGGCGCCGTCGAGAAGGCCATCGAGCGGCTGCGCGAGCAGGGCCACGTCTTCGACCGGGACGGCGCGATCTGGCTGCGCACCACCGACTTCGGCGACGACAAGGACCGCGTCCTGGTCAAGGCCGACGGCGAGACCACCTACTTCGCCGCCGACGCCGCCTACTACCTCTCCAAGCGCGACCGCGGCTCCGAGGTCTCCGTCTACATGCTGGGCGCGGACCACCACGGCTACGTCAACCGCCTCAAGGCCATCTCGGCCTGCGCGGGCGACGACATGGACCGCAACATCGAGGTCAAGATCGGCCAGTTCGTGAAGATGCTTCGCGACGGCGAAGAGGTCCGCATGTCCAAGCGGGCCGGCAACATCATCACCATCGACGACGTGGTCGACTGGATCGGCGTGGACGCCGCCCGGTACACCCTGGCGCGCTCCTCCACCGACTCCACGATCACGCTCGACATCAACGTGCTGACCAGCCAGACCAACGAGAACCCGGTCTACTACGTCCAGTACGCGCACACCCGGATGTGCGGCGTCGCCCGCAAGGCCGCGGAGCTCGGCGTCGACAAGGGCCCGGCCGGGGACTTCAAACCCGAGCTGCTCGCCACCCAGTGGGAGAACGACGTCCTCGGCGCCCTCGGCGAGTTCCCGCGGATCCTGGCCACGGCCGGCGAGCTGCGCGAGCCGCACCGGGTCGCGCGCTACCTGGAGGACCTCGCGGGCAAGTACCACCGCCTGTACGAGAACTGCATGTTCCTGCCCAAGGGCGACGAAGAGCTCAACGACACGCACCGGGCCCGGCTGTGGCTGGTCGAGGCCACCCGCACGGTCATGGCCAACGGCCTCACGCTCCTGGGCGTGACGGCGCCCGAGCGGATGTAGGACCACCCCCAAGCGCACAGCGGGGGCGGCGGACGGTCAACGAGGACCGTCGCCGCCCCTCGCCATAAGCCAAGGAAGTAAGCAGAGATGAGCCGCTCCGCACACCCCGCAGGCCCCCGGCACGGCGACGTGCTGACCGAGGGCCACTACCAGGCGCCGCCGAGCGACCTGAACGCGCTCGACCCCAAGGTCTGGTCGAAGACCGTCGCCCGCGGTGCGGACGGCGTGGTCACCGTCGGCGGCCTCGACGTCAAGCGGCTCGCCGCCGAGTTCGGCACCCCGGCCTACGTCATGGACGAGGACGACTTCCGGACCCGGGCCCGCTCCTGGCGCGAGGCCTTCGGCACCGGCGCGGACGTCTACTACGCGGGCAAGGCCTTCCTGTCCAAGGCGGTCGTGCGCTGGCTGCACGAGGAGGGCCTCAACCTCGACGTGTGCAGCGTCGGCGAACTGGCCGTGGCGCTGGCCGCCGGGATGCCGCCGGAGCGGATCGCGCTGCACGGCAACAACAAGTCGGTGGACGAGCTCGAACACGCGGTGAAGACCGGCGTCGGCCACATCGTGCTCGACTCCTACGAGGAGATCGAGCGGCTGGCCGCGATCGCCGGCCGGCAGGGCGTGCGCCAGCCGGTGCTGATCCGGGTCACGGTCGGCGTCGAGGCGCACACCCACGAGTTCATCGCCACCGCCCACGAGGACCAGAAGTTCGGGCTCTCGCTGAACGGGGGCGCGGCGGCCGAGGCGGTCCGCCGGGTGCTCGGCCACCCCGGCCTGGAGCTGCGCGGCATCCACTCGCACATCGGCTCGCAGATCTTCGACACGGCCGGCTTCGAGGTCGCCGCCCGCCGGGTGGTCGGCCTGCTCGCCGAGATCCGCGACGAACACGGCGTCGAGCTGCCCGAGATCGACCTCGGCGGCGGCCTCGGCATCGCGTACACCAGCGAGGACGACCCGCGCGAGCCGGCCGAGATCGCCGCCGCGCTGGCCGACATCGTCCGCCGCGAGTGCGCCGCCGCGAACCTGAGCGCCCCCCGGCTCTCCGTCGAGCCCGGCCGCGCGATCGTCGGCCCGACCGCCTTCACGCTGTACGAGGTCGGCACGATCAAGCCGCTGGAGGGTCTGCGCACCTACGTCAGCGTGGACGGCGGCATGTCGGACAACATCCGCACCGCGCTCTACGACGCCGAGTACTCGGTGGCCCTGGTGTCGCGCGCCAGCGCCGCCGAGCCGATGCTGGTCCGGGTGGTCGGCAAGCACTGCGAGTCCGGCGACATCGTCGTCCGGGACGCCTTCCTGCCGGCCGACCTGGCCCCGGGCGACCTGATCGCGGTGCCCGCCACCGGTGCGTACTGCCGCTCGATGGCGAGCAACTACAACCACGCCCTGAAGCCTCCCGTGCTGGCCGTCAAGGACGGTGCGGCCAGGGTGATCGTCCGGCGCGAGACGGAGGAGGATCTCCTGCGTCTCGATATCGGATGACGAAATTCTTGTCTCAGATCATGGAACGACCGTAGATCCGTACGGAAAGTCCCGGAGACTGGTACAGACCGAAGATCCGGCGGATCCCCGAAATACCGCCGGAAACCGAAGCACGAAGAATGCAGAGCGGAGTCGGATGATGCGTACGCGGCCGCTGAAGGTGGCGTTGCTGGGCTGTGGTGTGGTGGGCTCCGAGGTGGCGCGCATCATGACGACGGACGCCGCCGACCTCGCCGCGCGCATCGGCGCGCCGGTCGAGCTCGCCGGCATCGCGGTCCGCCGGGCCGGGCGGGTGCGCCCGGGCGTGCCGGAGCACCTGATCACGACGGATGCCGAGGCCCTGGTCAACCGGGGCGACATCGATGTGGTGATCGAGGTGGTGGGTGGCATCGAGCCCTCCAAACACCTCCTCCTGTCGGCGTTCCGCAACGGCGCCTCGGTGGTCAGCGCCAACAAGGCGCTGCTCGCCAAGGACGGCACCGAGCTGCACGCCGCGGCCGCCGAGGCCGGGGTGGACCTGTACTACGAGGCCGCGGTGGCCGGCGCGATCCCGCTGATCCGCCCGCTGCGCGAGTCCCTGGCCGGGGACAAGGTCAACCGGGTGCTCGGGATCGTCAACGGCACCACCAACTTCATCCTCGACAAGATGGACAGCACCGGCGCCGGCTACTCGGAGGCGCTGGAGGAGGCCACCGCGCTCGGTTACGCGGAGGCGGACCCGACGGCCGACGTGGAGGGCTTCGACGCCGCCGCCAAGGCCGCGATCCTGGCCGGTATCGCGTTCCACACCAAGGTCACCGCGGCGGACGTCTACCGCGAGGGCCTGACCGAGGTGACCGCCGCCGACATCGCCTCCGCCAAGCAGATGGGCTGCGTCGTCAAGCTGCTGGCGATCTGCGAGCGGGCGGCCGACGGCGCGTCCGTCACCGCCCGGGTCCACCCCGCGATGATCCCGCTCACGCACCCGCTGGCCTCGGTCCGCGAGGCGTACAACGCGGTGTTCGTGGAGGCCGAGGCGGCCGGCCGGCTGATGTTCTACGGCCCGGGCGCGGGCGGCGCGCCGACCGCCTCGGCGGTCCTCGGTGACCTCGTCGCGGTCTGCCGCAACAAGCTCGCCGGCGCCACCGGCCCCGGCGACTCGGTGTACACCCGGCTGCCGGCCAAGCCGATGGACGAGGTCGTCACCCGGTACCACGTCAGTCTCGATGTGGACGACCGCGCGGGCGTGCTCGCCCAGGTGGCGTCCGTCTTCGCCGACCACGGGGTCTCCATCGACACCGTGCGCCAGCAGGGCCGCGACGGCGACGCCTCGCTCGTCGTGGTCACCCACCGTGCCACCGACGCCGCCCTGTCGGCGACGGTCGACAAGCTCCGCGCGCTGGACAGCGTGCGGGACGTGGCCAGCATCATGCGGGTCGAAGGGGAGTAGGAAGAGCCATGAACGCCGTGATCGCCAGAGGCGCGCACACCCACCAGTGGCGCGGGCTGATCGAGGAGTACCGTGACCGCCTGCCGGTCAGCGACACCACGCCCGTGGTCACCCTGCTGGAGGGCGGCACGCCGCTGGTGCCCGCCCAGGTGCTCTCCGAGCGCACCGGCTGCGAGGTCTACCTCAAGGTCGAGGGTGCCAACCCCACCGGGTCCTTCAAGGACCGCGGTATGACGATGGCCATCTCCAAGGCCAAGGAGGACGGCGCCCAGGCCGTCATCTGCGCCTCCACCGGCAACACCTCGGCCTCCGCCGCCGCCTACGCGGTGCGCGCCGGGATGGTGTCGGCGGTGCTGGTGCCGCAGGGCAAGATCGCGCTCGGCAAGATGGGCCAGGCACTGGTCCACGGCGCCAAGATCCTTCAGGTGGACGGGAACTTCGACGACTGCCTCACCCTTGCGCGTGAACTGTCCGAGAAGTACCCGGTGGCGCTGGTCAACTCGGTGAACCCGGTGCGGATCGAGGGCCAGAAGACCGCCGCCTTCGAGATCGTGGACATGCTCGGCGACGCGCCGGACATCCACGTGCTCCCGGTCGGCAACGCGGGCAACATCACCGCGTACTGGAAGGGCTACCGCGAGTACGCCGCCGACGGACTGTCCACCCGGACGCCGCGCATGTGGGGCTTCCAGGCCTCCGGTTCGGCCCCGATCGTGGACGGCGCCCCGGTGCTCAAGCCGCAGACCATCGCCACCGCGATCCGGATCGGCAACCCCGCCTCCTGGGACTACGCGCTCGCCGCGCGGGACGAGTCGGGCGGCCTCATCGACAAGGTGACGGACCGTCAGATCCTCTCGGCCTACCGGCTGTTGGCCGCGCAGGAGGGTGTCTTCGTGGAGCCCGCCTCGGCCGCCTCGGTGGCCGGCCTGCTGGCCAAGGCGGAGGCCGGCCTGGTCGACCCGGGCCAGCGGATCGTCTGCACGGTGACCGGCAACGGCCTCAAGGACCCGGACTGGGCGGTGGCCGGCGCGCCGCAGCCGCAGATCGTCCCGATCGACCCCGAGGCCGCCGCCCAGCGCCTCGGCCTGCTCGACTGACCGGAACCCGCCTGACCGGAACCCGCCTGACCTGGCCGAATCACCGCCCCCGGACCAGGATCCGCCCAGCCGACCCCGCCTTGAGCCGAGGGGGCACGGCGACGCCGTAGGGGCGGGAGAAGCGAGGACACTCCGAGCCGACCCCGCCCCGGGCCGACCCCGCCCCGAGCCGAAGGGGCGCGCCGGTGCCGAAAGGGAGAAGCGAGGACACTCCGAGCCGACCCCACCCCGAGCCGAACCCGCCCCGAGCCGAAGGGGCGCGCCGGTGCCGAAAGGGAGAAGCGAGGACGCCCCGAGGAACGAGGGGCGTTGGAGCGACGAGTGTCGGCGCCGGGTCGAGCGCCCCGGAGGCGAGCGGGCGAACACACTGTGGGCCGACCCCCCCTTTCGGGGGGCGGCCCACAGCCGTTCTCGGCTGACACTTTTGTGTCAATTCAGCCACGTATTCCGGTGCCATTCCGGCACGTATTCCGGCCAGAAACGGCAACACACCAGATCGAAGGCCCACGGGGTGTACCACTGTGGAACCTCTCTTCGATACTCTGGGTTCGGCCGTGTGGCACATGCCCCGGGTCCGACCCCTCCAGGGGTCGCGACGACGGCTGTGACCGCCCACCCCGATCGGGGCCCGCGGCCCCCTCCCACCCTCGCACCGACGCGCTTCGCGCCGCCCGATTTCCCCAGGAGAGTCCACCGCATGGCCGGTCCTGCGTTCCGTGCCGCCGCCGTCCGGGTCCGGGTTCCCGCGACCAGCGCCAATCTCGGCCCGGGCTTCGACGCCTTCGGACTCGCGCTGGGTCTGTACGACGACGTGGTCGTCCGGGTCGCCGACTCCGGGCTCACCGTCGACATCGCCGGGGAGGGCGCCGAGACGCTCGCCCGGGACGAGCGCCACCTGGTGGTGCGCGCGATGCGCGCCGCCTTCGACCGGCTCGGCGGCCAGCCGCGCGGCCTCGAAGTGGTCTGCGCCAACCGGATACCGCACGGCCGTGGCCTGGGCTCCTCCTCCGCCGCGATCTGCGCCGGCATCGTGGCCGCCCGTGCCGTCACCATCGGCGGCCCGTCCGCGCTGGACGACGACGCGCTGCTGGCCCTCGCCTCCGAGCTGGAGGGCCACCCCGACAACGTCGCGGCCTGCCTGCGCGGCAACTTCACGGTGGCCTGGACGGACGAGGAGTCGGCCAAGGCCGTCACCCTGGAGCCGTCCGACCGGGTCGTCCCGGTGGTCTTCGTCCCGGCGACCGAGGTGCTCACCGAGACCGCCCGCGGTCTGCTGCCCCGGACCGTCCCGCTGGCCGACGCCGCCGTCAACGCCGGCCGTGCCGCGCTGCTGGTCGAGGCGCTGACCCGCCGGCCCGAGCTGCTGCTCGCCGCGACCGAGGACCGGCTGCACCAGGACTACCGGGCCTCCGCGATGCCGGACAGCGCCGCCCTGGTGGGCGCGCTGCGCGCGGAGGGCATCCCCGCGGTGATCTCCGGCGCCGGCCCGACCGTACTCGCGCTCACCGACGAGGCGGGCGCCGGCAAGGTGCTGGCCTTCGCCGAGGACGCAGGTCAGGGCGGTGCGGTGTTCGCCGCACACCGTCTGGAGCTCGACCGGGCCGGGGCCTCGGTGCTCCCGCTCGACGGCTGAGCACCGGTCCGGCGGCCCGGATCCGGCCGTGTCCGGGCCGGACCGTCCGGACACGATTGGCAAGCGCAAGGCTGGGGAATGTCTGAGGGGGTCGGTAGTGTTAACCTCATTGCTGCACCAGGTGCCCTCCGGGGCTCGGTGCGCCGCGTCCCGATCCCAGCACTCCGCCCAGGCGGAGTCCCGGCGATGTACGGGGCGACGATTCTCCGGGAGCCCACCGCAGCGCGTACGCAGCCTGCCTGCGCGACTTGCGGCCGCATCCCGAAGCCGTGACGGCACCTGACTCCCACCCGCGGCCTCCCACCTTGAGGCAAGGACGGGCGGAGCGCGGGCCACCGTCACGCGACGGGGGCCCGGGATTCGCAGGCAGCGTGGGGGTACCACCCGGCCATGGCCGGCTGGGGGAGGGTCGGCATGCGACCGTCCCACCGCGCCAATCAGCACCACCGTGCATCACGCACCGCACCTCGCAGCTCTCCTCCGACTGGCTACCCGCCATCCGGGGGATCACCGCCTCGGACCGACGCAGTCGAGCGTTGGTCAGGACAGCACAACCGGTCGCCGAGCCAGACAGGCCGACGTCCGCTCCAGGGAAGGACCCTTAGTGAGCGACACCACCGATCTGATGGGCGCGCGCCCGGACGCCGAGGCGTCGGACGCAGCCGCCGCCCCCGCGGCCCCGGCCCGGCGCCGTCGCACCGCTGCCGCGGGCCTGGACGGCCTCGTCCTGGCCGAGCTGCAGAAGCTCGCCTCGACGCTCGGTATCAGCGGCACGGGACGCCTGCGCAAGAGCCAGCTGATCGAGGCCATCAAGGAGAAGAGCGGCGGGGACCCGCTGCTCGCCGCCGGTGCCGCTCCCGCCGCCGCTCCGGCCGCCAAGCGCACCGCCGCCAAGGCCGGCTCCGCCGAGCCGGCGGAGAAGCCCGCCCGCCGGACCAAGGCCGCCCAGGCCGAGGCCCCGGCCGCCGACGAGCAGGCCCAGATCGACATCCCGGTCCAGGCCGCCGCCGAGACCGCCGCGCCGGCCCGTGCCGAGCGCACCCGCCGCCGGGCCACCTCGGCCGCCGGCGCGCCGACCGCCGACGCGGTCGCCGAGGCGCCCGCCGCCGTCGCCACCGAGGCCAAGCAGGCCGAGGCCCGCCCGGCCGAGTCCCGCGGCTTCGAGGGCCGCGAGGAGGGTCGTACCGAGACCCGCCGGGACCGCCGGGACCGCCGCGACCGCCGCGAGGGCGGCGAGCGCGAGGGCCGCCAGGAGGGCGGCGACGCCCAGGCCGGCCAGGACGCCGACTCCCGCGAGTCGCGTCGTGACCGCCGCAACCGCCGGGACCGTGCCGACCGCCAGGGCGGCCAGGGTCAGGGCCAGGGTGGCCAGGGCCAGCAGCAGGGCGGTCAGGGCGAGAGCCAGCCGAGCCGCCAGAGCGGTGGCCAGCAGGCCCAGCCGCAGGCGCAGCAGGGCGGCTACGACGACGACGAGTTCGGCGACGGCCGTCGCGGCCGCCGCGGCCGCTACCGTGACCGCCGGGGCCGTGGCACCCGCCGCGAGGGCTTCGAGGTCGGCCCCGCCGAGCCGCAGGTCGGCGACGACGACGTGCTGATCCCGGTCGCGGGCATCCTCGACATCCTCGACAACTACGCGTTCGTCCGGACCTCCGGCTACCTGCCGGGCCAGAACGACGTCTACGTGTCGCTCGCCCAGGTCCGCAAGAACGGCCTGCGCAAGGGTGACGCCATCACCGGCGCGGTGCGCCAGCCGCGCGACGGCGAGCGCCGCGAGAAGTTCAACGCCATGGTGCGGCTGGACTCCGTCAACGGCATGGACCCGGAGAGCGGCCGCGGCCGTCCCGAGTTCAACAAGCTGACCCCGCTCTACCCGCAGGACCGACTGCGCCTGGAGACCGACCCGGGCATCCTGACCACCCGGATCATCGACCTGGTGTCGCCGATCGGCAAGGGCCAGCGCGGTCTGATCGTCGCGCCGCCGAAGACCGGTAAGACGATGGTGCTGCAGGCGGTCGCCAACGCGATCACCCACAACAACCCCGAGTGCCACCTGATGGTCGTCCTGGTGGACGAGCGTCCGGAAGAGGTCACCGACATGCAGCGGTCGGTGAAGGGCGAGGTTATCTCCTCGACCTTCGACCGCCCGGCGGAGGACCACACCACCGTCGCGGAGCTGGCCATCGAGCGCGCCAAGCGCCTGGTGGAGCTGGGCCACGACGTGGTGATCCTGCTGGACTCGATCACCCGCCTGGGCCGCGCCTACAACCTGGCGGCGCCGGCCTCCGGCCGCATCCTGTCCGGTGGTGTCGACTCGACCGCGCTGTACCCGCCGAAGAAGTTCTTCGGTGCCGCGCGCAACATCGAGAACGGCGGCTCGCTGACGATCCTGGCCACCGCGCTGGTCGAGACCGGCTCGCGGATGGACGAGGTCATCTTCGAGGAGTTCAAGGGCACCGGCAACATGGAGCTCAAGCTCGACCGGAAGCTCTCGGACAAGCGCATCTTCCCGGCCGTCGACGTCGACGCCTCCAGCACCCGCAAGGAGGAGATCCTGCTGGGCAGCGAGGAGTTGGCCATCGTCTGGAAGCTCCGCCGGGTGCTGCACGCGCTCGACTCGCAGCAGGCGATCGAGCTGCTGCTGGACAAGATGAAGCAGACCAAGAGCAACGCCGAGTTCCTCATGCAGATCGCCAAGACGACCCCCGGGTCCGGCGACTGACCGCTGCCGAGCGGCTCGTGAGCACAGAACCCTGGTCCGCGCGAGCGGGCCAGGGTTCTCTGCTTGTTCCAGAGTTGGGACATTTGGAACCCTATGGATCATGTTGTCCGATTTACTCTGGACCGTATGGCCGACCACAAGAGGATCCCGAGCCGCCGCCGCACGGTCCTGAGGGTGGCCGCGTGCGCGTTCGCCGCGCTCGTCGTCCTCGGCGCCGGTGCGGCCGGGTACGCGTACTTCAAGCTGAACGGCAACATCAAGAGCGTCGACATCGACGCCCGGCTGGGCACGGCCCGGCCGCCGTCCGCCACCGACGGCTCGTTCAACATCCTCGTCCTGGGCTCGGATTCGCGGGCCGGCGGGAACGGCGCGCTGGCCGGTGGGGACACCGGCGACACCGCCCGTTCGGACACCGCGATGGTGGTGCACGTCGACCAGGGCCACACCCGGGCCGACGTGGTCTCGATACCCAGGGACACCCTGGTCACCCGCCCCGACTGCACGGACGGCAAGGGCAAGACCGCCGCCGGTGCCAAGCGGGCGATGTACAACAGCGCGTACGAGACCGGTGGCGCCGCGTGCGCGGTCAAGACCACCGAAGCGCTGACCGGCCTGCGGATGGACCACTACATCGAGATCGACTTCGCCGGCTTCGCCCGGGTCGTCGACGCGCTCGGCGGGGCCACCGTGACCACCACCGTCCCGATCGACGACAAGGACAGCGGGCTGAACCTCGCGGCCGGCGAGCACCACCTCGACGGGCAGCAGGCGCTGGCCTTCGTCCGGACCAGGCACGGCGTCGGCGACGGCAGCGACCTCGGCCGGATCGAGCTGCAGAAGCAGATGGTGAAGTCGCTGCTCGGACAGGCCGGCGGGATCGGGCTGTTCGGCAACCCGGTCAAGCTCTGGTCGGTCGGCGACACCCTGACCCGCAGCATCACCACCGACTCGGCGCTGGCCTCGGTGAACTCGCTGGTGGGGCTGGCCGAGGAACTCAAGGGGATCGGACCCGACCAGCTCTCGATGGTCACCCTGCCGGTGGTGACGGCGCCCGGCGACGCCAACCGGGTGGTCGCCCAGCAGCCCCGGGCCGACCAGCTCTGGGCGGCCCTGAAGGCCGACCAGCCGCTCCCGCAGGCCGTCCTGGCCGAGCAGCCGCAGAACCCCGCCCAGACCACCCCGGCGGCCCCCACGGCGGCCCCCAAGGCCTCCGGCAGGGCCTCCGCGCAGCCCGCCGCGGGCACCGCGGCGAGCCCCTCGCCGCGGCGCTGACCCGCCCGCCGGCCGGCCGGTGGCAGCCCCCGTGGCCGCCCCGGCGGTCCCGTCGGCCGGGCCCGGAATATCCCGGAACGCGACCCGGTTTGGGAAGAAGCGACCGGTCCTGGCAGACTGGTACGTCGGTCCCGGTTCACGTGCGGCATTCAAGCCGCCGACCCGGTGCCCTCCCGAACCTAGGAGATCCCCTTGAAGCCCAACGTTCACCCCGAGTACGTGGTCACCCATGTGACCTGCACCTGCGGCGCCGAGTTCACCACCCGCTCGACCGAGACCAGTGGCGAGATCCGCGCCGAGGTCTGCTCGCAGTGCCACCCGTTCTACACCGGCAAGCAGAAG
The DNA here is from genome assembly GCF_055564815.1 of Kitasatospora sp. NPDC028961. Taxonomy (NCBI): domain Bacteria; kingdom Bacillati; phylum Actinomycetota; class Actinomycetes; order Kitasatosporales; family Streptomycetaceae; genus Kitasatospora; species Kitasatospora sp. NPDC028961. Next base: position 220,814 of record NZ_JBVHVO010000005.1, read on the forward strand.
ATCCTCGACACCGGTGGCCGCGTGGCCCGCTTCGAGGCCCGCTTCGGCAAGCAGCACAGCGCGAAGGCCTAGCGCTCCCTCGGCGCCGGTTTCCGGTGCCCCCGTACTCGTTCCGGGGGCGCTGGAGACCGGCGCCGTTCGCGTCCCACGACTCGTCCGTGTCATCCCTCCACCGGTTCCCAGGGAAGAAGGCCCCTTCATGTTCGAGGCAGTCGAAGAGCTCCTCGTCGAGCACGCCGACCTCGAAACGAGGCTGGCCGACCCCTCCGTCCACGCCGACCAGGCCAACGCGCGCAAGCTCGCCAAGCGGTACGCCGAGCTGACGCCGATCACCCGGGTCTACCGGGCCTGGCGCCAGGCCGGCGAGGACATCGAGGCAGCGCGCGAACTCGCCGCCGAAGAGCCGGAGTTCCTCGCCGAGGTGAAGGACTCCGAGGCCCGGCGCGAGGAGCTGACCGAGGAGCTGCGCCTGCTGCTCGTCCCGCGTGACCCGAACGACGACAAGGACGTCATCCTGGAGATCAAGGCGGGTGAGGGCGGCGAGGAGTCGGCGCTCTTCGCCGGCGACCTGCTCCGGATGTACCTGCGCTTCGCCGAGCGGATCGGCTGGAAGACCGAGATCATCGACGCCAACGAGTCCGACCTCGGCGGCTACAAGGACGTCTCGGTGGCCGTGAAGACCAGGGGCAGCACCGAACCCGGCCAGGGCGTCTGGGCCAAGCTGAAGTACGAGGGCGGCGTCCACCGCGTGCAGCGCGTCCCCGCCACCGAGTCGCAGGGCCGCATCCACACCTCCGCGGCCGGCGTGCTGGTCACCCCCGAGGCCGAGGAGGTCGAGGTCGAGATCGTGGCCAACGACCTGCGGATCGACGTCTACCGTTCGTCCGGTCCCGGCGGGCAGTCCGTCAACACCACCGACTCGGCGGTCCGGATCACCCACCTCCCGACCGGTATCGTGGCGTCCTGCCAGAACGAGAAGAGCCAGCTGCAGAACAAGGAGCAGGCGATGCGCATCCTGCGTTCGCGGCTGCTGGCCGCCGCGCAGGAGGAGGCCGAGCGGGAGGCCTCGGACGCGCGTCGCAGCCAGGTCCGCACGGTGGACCGCTCCGAGCGCATCCGCACCTACAACTACCCCGAGAACCGCATCTCGGACCACCGCACGGGCTTCAAGTCCTACAACCTGGACCAGGTCCTGGACGGCGAGCTGAACGCGGTGATCCAGTCCTGCGTGGACACGGACGCCGAGGCCAAGCTCGCCGCGGCCCAGCAGAACTGAGACCGGCCTCCGGGCCCGAATGCACCAGAGAAGCCGCAGCGCAGAAACAAGAGGTCGTTCGTGAACCTGCTGCTTGCCGAGGTGGCCCAGGCCACCCAGCGGTTGGCCGCGGCCGGCGTGCCGTCGCCGCGCTTCGACGCGGAGGAGCTGGCCGCGCACGTCCACAGCGTGAAGCGCAGCCAGCTGCACACGGTGAAGGACGCGGACTTCGACGCCCGGTACTGGGAGGCCGTCTCCCGCCGCGAGGCGCGTGAACCGCTGCAGCACATCACCGGCCGCGCGTTCTTCCGCTACCTGGAGCTGGCGGTCGGCCCCGGCGTCTTCGTGCCCCGCCCGGAGACCGAGTCGGTCGTGGAGTGGGCCATAGACGCCGTCCGCGACATGGACGTCGCCGAGCCGCTGGTGGTCGACCTCTGCTCCGGTTCCGGGGCCATCGCGCTCGCCCTCGCCCAGGAGCTGCCGCGCTCCACGGTGCACGCCTTCGAGCTGGACGAGGGTGCGCTGCGGTACACCCGGCGCAACATCGAGGCCAGCTCCGACCGGGCCCGGGTCACCCTGCACGCCGGCGACGCCACCAAGGCCTTCGAGGACGACCGCTCCTGGGACGGCCGCTTCGACCTGGTGATCTCCAACCCGCCGTACATCCCGCTCACCGAGTGGGAGTACGTCGCCCCCGAGGCCCGCGACCACGATCCGCAGATGTCGCTGTTCTCCGGCGAGGACGGGCTGGACACCATCCGCGGCATCGAGCGGGTCGCCGCCCGCCTGCTGCGCCCGGGCGGCGCCGTGGTGATCGAGCACGCCGACACGCAGGGCGGCCAGGTGCCGTGGATCTTCAACGAGGAAGGTGGTTGGACGGACACCGCCGACCACCGCGACCTCAACAACCGGCCCCGCTTCACGACGGCCCGAAGGGTCTCGCTGTGAACACCCGGTGCACCACCACCGGGCGCGGAGCCGCGCTGTGAACGCCGTCATGAGTCATCTCGGAAGGGGACCGCACCGATGAGCCGCCGCTACGACTGTGCCGATGCCGGGGACCGCGCCACCGGTCTGCGCGAGGCCGCCTCGGCCATCCGCCGCGGCGAAATCGTCGTGCTGCCCACCGACACCCTGTACGGGGTCGGCGCCGACGCCTTCTCGCCGGAGGCCGTCGCCGCACTGCTGGCCGCCAAGGGCCGGGGCCGCAACATGCCCTCGCCCGTCCTGGTGGGCTCGCCGACCACCCTGCACGGCCTCGTCACGGACTTCTCCGAGCAGGCCTGGGAGCTCGTCGACGCCTTCTGGCCGGGCGGGCTGACCCTGGTCGCCAAGCACCAGCCCTCGCTGCGCTGGGACCTCGGCGAGACCCGCGGCACGGTCGCCGTCCGGATGCCGCTGCACCCGGTCGCGATCGAGCTGCTGAACGCCACCGGCCCGCTCGCCGTCTCCAGCGCCAACCTGACCGGCGGCCCGTCCCCCGCCACCTGCGACGAGGCCCAGCAGCAGCTCGGCGACGCGATCTCCGTCTACCTGGACGGCGGCCGGGCCGACCACGCCGTCGCCTCCTCCATCGTCGACGTCACGGGCAAGGTCCCGGTCCTGTTGCGGGCCGGCGCGATCAGCGCCGAGCAGCTGAGGGAGGTCGTCCCCGACCTGGAGGCCGGCAGTTGACGACCGCCTCCCTCCACTCCGGGCCCGGCATATCGCCGTACCTGAGCGTGGGCCCCAGGCCGCTGGACCACTTCCGCATCCTGTTCGTCTGCACCGGGAACATCTGCCGCTCGCCGATCGCCGAGCGGCTCACCCGGCGTGAACTGGACACCCGGCTCAGCCCCCGGGTGGCCGGCCGGATCCTGGTGGAGAGCGCCGGCACCTGGGGCCACGTGGGCGCGCCGATGGAGGACCACGCCGCCACGGTGCTGGACGAGTACGGCGCCGACAGCGGCGGCTTCGCCGGCCGCGAGCTGCTCGACGAGCACGTGGTCGAGGCCGACCTGGTGCTCACCGCGACCCTGGACCACCGCGCCCAGGTGATCTCGATGGGTCACGAGGCGGGGCTGCGCACCTTCACCCTGAAGGAGTTCACCCGCCTGGTCCGGACGATAGACCCGGGCACCCTGCCCGATCCGCGCCGCGGCGCCGACGTCACCGAGCGGGCCCGCGCCCTGGTCCGGGCCGCGGCCGCGCTGCGAGGCTGGCTGCTCGCCGCCAGCCCGGAGTCCGACGAGGTCCACGACCCGTACGGCGCGCCGATCGGCATGTTCCGCAACTGCGGCGAGGAGATATTCGACGCGGTGGACCCGGTGGTCACCGCCCTCACCGGCATGCCCTCCCCGCGCTCCGTGCGGTGAGCCGCCGCCGGCCCCCGGGCCGGCGCCGCCCGGGCGGGTGCATCGGGTCCGCGTCGGCAGGCCGCGGGCGGGGCCCGGTCCTACGCTGGAGGCACCTGCCCGACGCTGCCCGGGAGCTCCGCCATGACCGTCACCGATGCCGCGACCGGTTCCTCCGAGACGACGGGGCGGTGGGCGTCCGAAGCGCTGCGCCGGGCCGACCCGCAGCTGGCCGATCTGCTGGCCGCCGAGGCCGAGCGCCGCGCCGAGACGATCCAGCTGCTGGCGGGGGAGAACCTCACCGATCCGGCCGTCCTGGCCGCCCTGGGCGGCCCGCTGATCGACAAGTACGCCGAGGGCTACCCCGGACGGCGCCACCACACCGGCTGCGCCCTGGCGGACGCCGCCGAGCTGCTGGCGATCGACCGGGCCCGTCAGCTGTTCGCCGCCCCGCACGCCAACGTCCAGCCCCGCTCGGCCACTTCGGCGATGCTGGCGGCGTACGCCGCGCTGCTGCGCCCCGGTGACGTGGTGCTGGCGATGTCGCTGGAGCACGGCGGCCACCTGAGCTGCGGCTCGCGCGCCAACTTCTCGGGCCGCTGGTTCGAGTTCATCGGCTACGGGGTGCGCGAGGACGACGGCCTGATCGACCTCGACCAGGTCCGCGAGCTCGCCCGCCGGCACCGGCCGAAGGCCATCGTGGCCGGCTCGATCTCCCACCCCCGGCACCCGGACTGGGCGGCGTTCCGGGCGATCGCCGAAGAGGTGGACGCCTATCTGATCGCCTCGGTCGCCCAGACCACCGGCCTGGTCGCGGCCGGTGTGGCGCCGTCCCCGCTGCCGTACGCGGACGTCACCGTGGCCGCCACCCACAAGCTGCTCCGCGGCCCGCGCGGCGGCCTGCTGCTCTCCACCGCCGAGCTGGCCGAGCGGATCGACCGGGCGGTCTTCCCGTTCAGCCAGGGCGGCGCCGCGATGAACGAGGTGGCCGGCAAGGCCGTCGCCTTCGCCCGGGCGGGCACCCCCGAGTACCGCGCCTACGCCCACCGCACGGTCGCGGGGGCGCGGGTGCTGGCAGCGGGGCTCGCGGAGGCCGGGATGCGCCCGTTGACCGGCGGTACCGACACCCATCTGGTGACGGCCGACGTCCGACCGCTCGGGGTCAGCGGGGCCGAGGCCGAGCGCCGCTGCGCCGCCGCCGGTCTGCTGCTTGGCAAGTGCGCGCTGCCGTACGACTCCGCGCCGCCGTCCGAGGCCTCCGGGATCCGGCTCGGCAGCGGGACCGTCACCACCCAGGGCATGGGGGAGGCCGAGCTGGCCGAGATCGCCGCACTGGTCGGTCGCCTGCTCGTCGAAGGCACGGACGTCCGGATCGGGGCCCGGGTCCGTGAGCTGGCGGGCGCCTTCGCCGCCCCGGGCCGGGGGGCGTCGCACTCTCCTACCCGGTAGGGCGAACCGCGATGCACGCGTCGGGCGTCCGACTCAATAAGGTGTGTGCCGTGGCGACGCACCTCGAACCCCGGACAGGCACGGGAGTACCTTCGGTACCGACCCGTCGGACAGTGACGCAGGAGGCCAGTGGTGCGTGAGTATCTGCTGGTGCTGTTCTGCACTGCGGCCGTCACCTATCTGCTGACCGGCCCGGTCCGGAAGTTCGCGATCGCGGCCGGCGCGATGCCGCCGGTCCGCGCCCGTGACGTGCACCGCGAGCCCACGCCCCGGCTGGGCGGCATCGCCATGTTCGGCGGGCTCTGCGCGGGCATCCTGGTCGCCTCCCAACTGGACAACCTCAGCAAGGTGTTCTCGCAGGGCACCGACATCCGCGCGCTGCTCTCCGGCGCCGGGATCATGTGGCTGCTCGGCGTGCTCGACGACAAGTGGGGCGTCGACGCCCTGGTCAAGCTGGGCGGTCAGATGATCGCCGCCGGTGTGATGGTCTGGCAGGGCGTCACCGTGATCACCCTGCCGGTGCCCGGCGTCGGCGCGGTCGCGGTCAGCCCCACCCAGGGCATGGTCATCTCGGTCACCATGGTCGTCGTCATGGTCAACGCGGTGAACTTCATCGACGGCCTGGACGGTCTGGCCGGCGGCATGGTCTGCATCGCCGCGATGGCGTTCTTCCTCTACTCGTACCGGCTCTGGTACGGCTACACGATCACCGACGCGGCGCCCGCCGTGCTGTTCAGCGTGCTGCTGATCGGGATGTGCCTGGGCTTCCTGGCGCACAACCTGCACCCGGCGCGGATCTTCATGGGCGACTCCGGCTCGATGATGCTCGGCCTGATGCTGGCCGTCGCCGCGATCTCCATCACCGGCCGGGTCGACCCGGACCTCATCACCAGCGAGACCGGTTCGCAGACCGCCACCGTGCACGCCCTGGTCCCGATCTACATCCCGCTGCTGCTGCCGCTGACCGTCATCGCGCTGCCGCTGGCCGACCTGCTGCTCGCCGTGGTGCGCCGCACCTGGGCCGGCCAGTCGCCGTTCGCCGCGGACAAGCGGCACCTGCACCACCGGCTCCTCCAGGTCGGCCACTCGCACAGCCGGGCCGTCCTGATCATGTACTTCTGGGCCGCGCTGATCGCCTTCGGCACCGTGGCCTTCTCGGTCACCAACACCGGCCGCACGGTCGCCCTCACGCTGGCCGGGCTCTGCCTGGTCGGCCTGGTGGTGCTGCTCACCCCGCGCTTCCGCCCGCGCGCGCCGCGGGCCGTGCAGGCCTTCGTGCCGCCGCGCTACCGGCGCCGCAAGCCGGTCCGCGCCGCCGCACCGGTCGCCGAGGGCGAGGCCCCGGCCGCCGCCGCGGCCGCCTCGGAGCCGATGGCCGAGCTCTCCGCGAAGGACAAGGAGCTGCTCGGCGGCCTGGGCAAGGGGGGCTCGTCGGCGGTCGGCGGCCGGGGTCACGGCAGCGGTCGCGGCCACTAGTCCGAACGGCGGGGCCGACACCTGACACGCCGTCAAGGTGGTTCACTCGTACGGGGGCACCCTTGGGCCGTCAGTGTGACAGGTGCCACACAATCATGGTAAAGCTCTCATCAAATAGTTTGTGATACCGTTCACGAGTACCGAGAACACGCCGAAAGACCTGACAGGTGGAGGACTTCCGTCCCCGGTCGGTCTCCCTCGACGGACTCGCCGCAGAGCGGCCGGTCCACGGCGGTCCCTTGGTCGGTACCACCACCACGTTCTGTGCCCGTCCCCCTGCCACATCGACATGCCGCCGGAGCTGCCGACATGCCGTCCAACGACGCCCGGATCCTCCGAGGCGCCGCGATCCCCACTGCGGTCGCCGGAGTCATCGCCATGGCGATCTCATTCGCCGTCGCAGGTGGCAAGGGACTGCTCGGCGCCCTCTTCGGCGCGCTGCTGGTGGTGGCGTTCTTCAGCTTCGGCCAGGTCGCCCTCGACCGGCTGACCAGGTCGAACCCGCAGATGATGATGGCTGCGGGGTTGCTCGTCTACACCACGCAGATCCTGCTGGTCGGCATCGTCCTCGCGGTCTTCAAGAACACCGAACTCTTCAACCGGCAGGCGTTCGCCTTCACCCTGCTGGGCTGCGCCCTGATCTGGACGGGCTTCCAGGTGCGCGGTGCGCTCAAGGCCAAGACCTTCTACGTCGAGGCCGACGCCTCCGAAAACAAGGGCGACAAGCCCTCGGACTCGGGGCGTCAACAGTGACGAGGCCCGGCTGTCCCCCCAACGAGGGGGGCAGTGTTTATGCCGCACTGACGGACTGCTATCGTCCGTCGCAACAACGGAGTACGGGAAGAGGCCAGGTCTGTCCGCACGATGGACGGATCGCCCCCCGGATCCTTGCAGTCTTCGATGATCCCGCTGTGGTGCAGCGCACCGCCGTGCGGGATCGGCGAGAAACCCATCAAGTTCCAGTGCCGCACCGTGGCCTCGGGCCACGCCGACACACCGAGGTTGCCGTAACCATGCGTCACGACGAAGGAGTCCGTGGTGAGTGCTGAACTCACGTCTTCGCTCGCCTCAGGCAGTTGCCACTTCGGGGACGCTGGCTGCGGCTTCCCGGCCCCCGGCCTGAACGAGTTCGACTTCAAGCCGATCTTCTCGATCGGCAGCTTCGAATTCAACAAGCCGATGCTGCTGTCGATGATCGTCGCAGTGCTGGTGGTCGTCTTCTTCTGGGCCGCGTTCGCCAAGCCGCGCCTGGTGCCCGGCAAGCTGCAGCTGGTCGGTGAGATCGGCTACGACTTCGTCAAGCGGTCCATCGTGCTGGAGACGATCGGCAAGAAGGGCGAGAAGTTCGTCCCGATGCTCGTCTCGATGTTCTTCTTCGTCTGGCTGATGAACATCATGTCGGTCATCCCGTTCGCCCAGTTCCCGGTGACGGCGGCCATCGCCTTCCCGGCGGGCCTGGCGGGGGTCGTGTGGATCACCTACATGACCCTGACCTTCAAGAAGCACGGCTTCGTCGGCGGTCTGAAGAACCTCTGCTGGCCCTCGGGCATCCCCGGCTGGGTCATGTTCATCCTGGTGCCGATCGAGTTCTTCTCGAACATCTTCGTGCGCCCGTTCACGCTCGCGGTCCGAGCCTTCGCGAACATGTTCGCCGGCCACCTGCTGATCGTGATGTTCTCCATCGCCTCCTGGTACCTGCTCAGCCCGACCCTGGGCGCGCTCTACGGCTCGGCGTCGTTCATCGTCGCCATCGGCCTGACCGCCTTCGAGCTGCTGGTCCAGTTCCTGCAGGCCTACATCTTCGTGATGCTGGCCAGCAGCTACATCGCCGGTGCCCTCGAAGAGGCGCACTGAGCCTGGGGCCCCGGCCCCTCACGAACCAACCTCCCGGATCGCCCGGTGGCCAATCACCACCGGTTCACCACCCCTGCAAAGGACAATTGCAATGAGCATGCTCGCTGAGGGCGTCGTCGGTTCCATCGCCTCCGTCGGCTACGGTCTCGCGGCCATCGGCCCCGGCATCGGCGTTGGTCTCATCTTCGGTAACGGTGTCCAGGCCATGGCCCGTCAGCCCGAGGCTGCCGGCCTGATCCGTTCCAACATGTTCATCGGCTTCGCGCTGACCGAGGCGCTCGCCCTGATCGGCATCGTCATGCCGTTCGTCTTCGGCACCGGCAAGTAATTCCGGCGTAGCCCTTTCTGAGGAAGGTCCAGATATGAGCATCGCGGCTTCGCTCGCGGCCGAGGAGCAGATGAATCCGCTCCTCCCCGCGTGGCCCGAGATCATCATCGGCCTGCTCTGCTTCTTCATCGTCTTCGGGCTGCTCGGCAAGAAGCTCCTCCCCAGCATCGAGAAGGTGCTGTCGGAGCGTCGGGACGCCATCGAGGGCGGCATGGAGCGCGCCGAGGCCGCTCAGGCCGAGGCCCAGGCCCTGCTTGAGCAGTACCGCGCCGAGCTCGCCGAGGCGCGTCACGAGGCTGCCCGCATCGTCGAGCAGGCTCGCGAGCAGGGCGCTGCCCAGCTCACCGAGATGCGCGAGGAGGGCCAGCGTCAGCGCGAGGCCATCGTCGCCGCCGGCCACGCGCAGATCGAGGCCGACAAGAAGCAGGCGACCACCGCCCTGCGCCAGGACGTGGGTTCGCTCGCTTCGCAGCTGGCCTCCCGCATCGTGGGCGAGTCCCTCGAGGACCACACGCGGCAGAGCGGCGTGATCGACCGGTTCCTGGACGAGCTGGAGGCCAAGGCCACCGTTGCTCCGGGTGCGGCCAAGTGATCGGCGCTAGCCGCGAGGCCCTCGCCGCCGGGCGGCAGAACCTCGAAGCCCTGACCGACTCCACCTCGGTGGACGCGGTCAAGGTCGCCGAGGAGCTCACCGCCGTCACGGTCCTCCTGGACCGTGAGGTGTCGCTGCGCCGCGTCCTGACCGACCCGTCCCGGTCCGGCCAGGACAAGGCCCAGCTGGTCTCCTCGCTGCTGACCGGGCAGGTCTCCGGCGAGACCATCGACCTGGTCTCCGGCCTGGTCCGCTCCCGCTGGTCGGGGTCGCGCGACCTGGTCGACTCGGTCGAGGAGCTGGCCGCGTACGCCGAGGTCATCGCCGCCGACAAGGCCGGTGTCCTGGACGACGTCGAGGACGAGCTGTTCCGGTTCGGCCGGGTGGTGAACGGCTCCACCGAGCTGCGCTCCGCGCTGACCGAGCCCAAGGCCGGCGCCGTCGCCAAGGCCGAGCTGATCAAGAAGCTGCTCGGTGGCCGCGCCAACGCGGGCACCGTCCGGCTGGTCACCGCCCTGGTGAACAACCCGCGTGGCCGTAGCCTGGAGCAGGGCCTCGAGTCCTACTCGAGGCTCGCCGCCGCACGGCGCGGGCGCGTGGTGGCCCTGGTCACCACCGCGGTGCCGCTGTCCGACAGCCAGAAGGATCGCCTGGAAGGCGCTCTCGGCCGGCTGTACAGCCGCCGGGTCCACCTGAACATCGACGTCGACCCCGAGGTCGTCGGTGGTGTCCGGGTCCAGATCGGCGACGAGATCATCGACGGCACCGTGTCGAGCCGCCTCGAAGGCGCTCGCCAGTCGCTCGAAGGCTGAGCACCGAAGAACATCCGACCCTCGGTCGGGAACCGGCTCCACCGGAGCCGGCAAATCGTACGGCCGGTTCGAGAGACCCGGCCGAGAGTCGAATACTTGCGGCCCTCAATGGCGGGCCGAGGATCGCAAACTAGGAGAGCAGGGAAGCCTGATGGCGGAGCTTACGATCCGTCCGGAGGAAATCCGGGACGCGCTGGCCGACTTTGTCCAGTCGTACCAGCCGGACGCCGCCTCGCGTGAAGAGGTCGGCACGGTCACTGACGCGGCGGACGGCATCGCCCATGTCGAGGGTCTGCCCTCGGTCATGGCGAACGAGCTGCTGAAGTTCGAGGACGGCACGCTCGGCCTCGCGCTGAACCTCGACACCCGTGAGATCGGTGTCGTCATCCTCGGTGAGTTCGGCGGCATCGAGGAGGGCCAGACGGTGCGCCGCACCGGCGAGGTCCTCTCCGTGCCGGTCGGCGACGGCTACCTCGGCCGCGTCGTGGACCCGCTGGGCAACGCGATCGACGGTCTGGGCGACATCGCCTCCACCGGCCGTCGCGCCCTGGAGCTGCAGGCCCCCGGCGTCATGGTCCGCAAGTCGGTCCACGAGCCGATGCAGACCGGTATCAAGGCCATCGACGCGATGACCCCGATCGGCCGCGGCCAGCGTCAGCTGATCATCGGCGACCGCCAGACCGGCAAGACCGCGGTGGCGATCGACACGATCATCAACCAGCGCGACAACTGGCGCTCGGGCGACCCGAAGAAGCAGGTCCGCTGCATCTACGTCGCCGTGGGCCAGAAGGGCTCCACCATCGCGTCCGTGCGTGGCGCCCTGGAGGAGGCCGGCGCGCTGGAGTACACCACGATCGTGGCTGCTCCCGCCTCCGACCCGGCCGGCTTCAAGTACCTCGCCCCGTACACCGGTTCGGCCATCGGCCAGGAGTGGATGTACGACGGCAAGCACGTCCTCATCATCTTCGACGACCTGTCGAAGCAGGCCGAGGCGTACCGCTCCGTGTCGCTGCTGCTCCGTCGTCCGCCGGGCCGCGAGGCCTACCCGGGTGACGTCTTCTACCTGCACTCCCGCCTGCTGGAGCGCTGTGCGAAGCTCTCCGACGAGCTGGGCGCGGGCTCGATGACCGGTCTGCCGATCATCGAGACCAAGGCCAACGACGTCTCGGCGTACATCCCGACCAACGTCATCTCGATCACCGACGGCCAGTGCTTCCTGGAGTCCGACCTGTTCAACGCCGGCATCCGCCCGGCCGTGAACGTCGGTATCTCGGTCTCCCGCGTCGGTGGTTCGGCCCAGATCAAGGCCATGAAGTCGGTCGCCGGCCGTCTGCGTCTGGACCTCGCCCAGTACCGTGAGCTGGAGGCCTTCGCCGGCTTCGGTTCCGACCTGGACGCGGCCTCCAAGGCCCAGCTGGAGCGCGGTGCGCGCATGGTCGAGCTGCTCAAGCAGGGCCAGTACCAGCCGTTCCCGGTCGAGGAGCAGGTCGTCTCCATCTGGGCCGGCACCACCGGCAAGCTGGACGACGTCCCGGTCGCGGAGATCCGCCGCTTCGAGCGCGAGTTCCTGGACCACCTGCGCCTTCAGCACAAGAACCTGCTGGCCGGCATCGTCGAGACCTCCAAGCTGGAGGACGGCACCATCGACGCGCTGACCTCCGCGATCGAGGCCTTCAAGCAGGGCTACACCACGGCTGACGGCAAGCTGCTCTCCGAGCAGGCCTGAGTCCGGTAGCGAGGGAAAGGACGTAACGACCCATGGGAGCACAGCTTCGGGTCTACAAGCGCCGGATCCGCTCTGTCACCGCGACGAAGAAGATCACCAAGGCGATGGAGATGATCTCCGCGGCGCGCATCGGTAAGGCGCAGCGCGCGGTGGCCGCCTCCACTCCGTACGCCGATGAGCTCACCCGGGCGGTGACGGCGGTGGCCACCCGGTCCAACGCCAAGCACCCGCTCACCAGCGAGAACCCGGCCGCCACGCGCGCCGCGGTACTGCTGATCACGGCGGACCGCGGTCTGGCGGGCGGCTACTCGTCCAACGCCATCAAGGCCTCGCTGGTGCTCGCCGAGCGCCTGCGCCGCGAGGGCAAGGACGTGGTGACGTACGTCGTCGGCCGCAAGGGCGTCTCGTACTACGGCTTCCGCGACCTCGCGGTCGCGGAGTCGTGGACGGGCTTCTCGGACAAGCCGACGTACGGCGACGCCAAGGCGGTCTCGGCCGCTCTGATCTCGGCCTTCACGGCCGAGACGGACGGTGTCGACGAGGTCCACGTGATCTCGACGCGGTTCGAGTCCATGCTGACCCAGACCGCGGTGGACGCCCGGCTGCTGCCGCTGAAGCTCGACGAGGTCGAGCTCAGCGACGAGTCGAAGGCCACGCACGAGATCTTCCCGCTGTACGACTTCGAGCCGTCGGCGGAGGGCGTCCTCGACGCACTGCTGCCGCGGTACGTCGAGAGCCGGATCTACAACGCGCTGCTGCAGTCCGCCGCATCGGAGCACGCCGCTCGCCGGCGCGCGATGAAGAGCGCGACGGACAACGCCGGAGAGCTCATCAAGTCGCTTACGCGGCTTGCCAACTCGGCCCGTCAGGCCGAGATCACCCAGGAAATCAGCGAGATCGTCGGCGGTGCCAACGCCCTCGCCGACGCTAGCCGCGGGAGCGAATGAGAATGACCACCACTGTTGAGCCGACCACGGCGACGGGCCGCGTCGCGCGGGTCATCGGCCCGGTCGTCGACGTGGAGTTCCCCGTCGACGCGATTCCGGAGATGTTCAACGCCCTGCACGTCGAGGTGGACAACCCCGACGGCTCGGGCAAGAAGGTCCTGACCCTCGAGGTCGCGCAGCACCTCGGCGACGGCATGGTCCGCGGCATCTCGATGCAGCCGACCGACGGCCTGGTCCGTGGCGCGCAGGTCTCCGACACCGGCTCCGCCATCTCGGTGCCGGTCGGCCAGATCACCAAGGGCAAGGTCTTCAACGCCCTCGGTGAGGTGCTGAACGTCGACAAGGCCGAGTTCGAGGCCGAGGTCAAGGTCCGCTGGCCGATCCACCGCAAGGCGCCGGCCTTCAAGGACCTCGAGTCCAAGACCGAGATGTTCGAGACCGGCATCAAGGTCATCGACCTGCTCACCCCGTACGTCACCGGTGGCAAGATCGGTCTGTTCGGTGGTGCCGGTGTCGGCAAGACCGTTCTGATCCAGGAGATGATCTACCGCGTCGCCGAGAACTTCGGTGGTGTGTCGGTCTTCGCCGGCGTCGGCGAGCGCACTCGTGAGGGCAACGACCTCATCCACGAGATGGTGGACTCGGGCGTTCTGGACAAGACCGCGCTGGTCTTCGGCCAGATGGACGAGCCGCCGGGCACCCGTCTTCGCGTCGCGCTCTCCGCGCTGACCATGGCGGAGTACTTCCGTGACGTCGAGAAGCAGGACGTGCTCCTCTTCATCGACAACATCTTCCGGTTCACCCAGGCCGGTTCCGAGGTGTCGACCCTGCTCGGCCGGATGCCCTCCGCGGTGGGTTACCAGCCGAACCTGGCCGACGAGATGGGCCTCCTCCAGGAGCGCATCACCTCGACCCGCGGTCACTCGATCACCTCGATGCAGGCGATCTACGTCCCCGCGGACGACCTGACCGACCCGGCCCCGGCCACCACCTTCGCCCACCTGGACGCGACGACCGTTCTGTCGCGCCCGATCTCGGAGAAGGGCATCTACCCGGCCGTCGACCCGCTGGACTCCACGTCCCGCATCCTCGACCCGCGGTACATCGCGCAGACCCACTACGAGACGGCCATCCGTATCAAGGGGATCCTGCAGAAGTACAAGGACCTCCAGGACATCATCGCCATCCTCGGTATGGACGAGCTGTCGGAGGAGGACAAGATCACGGTCCACCGTGCCCGTCGCATCGAGCGCTTCCTCTCGCAGAACACCTACGTGGCGAAGCAGTTCACCGGCGTCGACGGTTCGACCGTGCCGCTGTCGGAGACCATCGAGGCCTTCAACGCGATCGCGGACGGCAAGTACGACTCCGTCCCCGAGCAGGCCTTCTTCATGTGCGGTGGCATCGAGGACCTCGAGAAGAACGCCGCCGAGCTCGCGAAGAAGTAGTCGCGTCCGGTAGCAGCCGAGTGTGATCGTGAGGGGTGGGCCCCAGCCCTGGGACCCACCCCTCACGTCGCACCGGCTGTGATTCCGGTCAAATCCGTGCCGCCGGTTTCATGCCGGGGGCGCGGGCCCGTTATTCTTACCGAAACTCCCGAGTAATCGAGGGTTGCATGAGCCTAGGAGCCCACGTTGGCTGAGCTGCACGTCGAGCTGGTCGCAGCCGACCGCAAGGTGTGGTCCGGTGCGGCCACCATCGTCGTCGCCCGTACGGCCTCCGGTGACACCGGCATCATGCCGGGTCACACCCCGGTGCTGAGCGTGCTGGAGACCGGTCCGGTCACCATCCGCACCGTGGACGGCGGCACCGTGATCGCCGCTGTGCACGGCGGCTTCATCTCCTTCGCCGACAACAAGCTGTCTCTGCTCGCGGAGATCGCCGAGCTGGCGGACGAGATCGACGTCGCGCGCGCCGAGCGTGCACTGGAGAAGGCACAGTCGGACCTGGACGAGCACGCCGAGCGACGCGCCGAGGTGCGTCTGTTCGCGGCGCGCGGTCTCAAGGCCCACGCCTGAGTGCGCCGGACCCTCGCTTGGCGGGGTCGACCGACGGTCCCGGGGACGCGTGAGCGTGACCCCGGGACTGTCGTCTCAGTTGGTAGGTCAACGCGGTCGCCTGATACGACCGATACGGGGAACGCGGGTAGCGAGGAGGTAGGTGAGCATGGTCCTCGCCCTTGTGGTGTGCGCGGCGGTCGTTGCGCTGGGTGTGATCGGCCTGGTGGCGTTCGCGGTACGGCGCCGTGTGATCCAGCGGGTCGGCGGAACGTTCGACTGCAGTTACCGGCTCAAAATGCCCGCCGACGCCTCGACGCAGCCCGACCTCGACGAGAACGGCAAACCCACCTCGGCCCCGGTCCCCCAGACCGATGGCAAGGGGTGGGTTTTTGGTATCGGGCGCTACAGCGGTGACTCGATCGAGTGGTTCCGGGTCTTCTCGTACGCCCCGCGCCCGCGCCGGGTGCTCCCGCGCCGGGAGATCGAGGTGCTCGGCCGGCGCTACCCCGAGGGCCAGGAGGAGCTGGCGCTGCTCTCCGGCTCGGTCGTGCTCCGCTGCCTGCACAACGGCGCCCCGCTGGAGCTGGCGATGAGCGACGACGCCCTGACCGGCTTCCTCGCCTGGCTCGAAGCCGCCCCGCCCGGGCAGAGGGTGAACGTCGCGTAGCGACGAGACCCTCGGGCTTGGGGGTACCTCCCGGCCGGAGGCTGGGGTGGGGGTACCTCCCGGCCGGAGGCTGGGGTGGGGGTACCTCCCGGCCGGAGGCTGGGGGAGGGTGAACGTCGCGTAGCGACGAGACCCTCGGGCTGGGGGTTAACGCGGCCTAACCCGGCTCGCTAGGCTGGGCGGCATGGTCAATCTGACGCGCATCTACACCCGTACCGGCGACGACGGCACCACCGCGCTCGGTGACATGAGCCGCACGACCAAGACCGACCCGCGCCTGATCGCGTACGCCGACACCAACGAGGCCAACGCCGCGATCGGCGTGGCGATCGCAGCCGGAGGCCTCGCCGAGGACGTCACCGCGGTGCTCGTCCGGGTGCAGAACGACCTCTTCGACGTCGGCGCGGACCTGGCCACCCCGGTGGTGGAGGACCCGAAGTACCCGCCGCTGCGGGTGCTGCAGTCCTACATCGACAAGCTGGAGACGGACTGCGACCACTACCTGGAGTCGCTGGAGAAGCTGCGCAGCTTCATCCTCCCTGGCGGCACCGTCGGCGCGGCCCACCTGCACCTGGCCTGCACGGTGGTGCGGCGGGCCGAACGGGCCACCTGGGCGGCGATCGAGGAGCACGGGGACACCGTGAACCCGCTGACCGCCAAGTACCTCAACCGGCTGTCCGACCTGCTGTTCATCCTGGCCCGGGCGGCCAACAAGGAGCGTGGCGACGTGCTCTGGGTGCCGGGCGAGAACCGCTGAGCCGACCGCCCCGCCGGTCGGCGGGGCGCCCGGCGGCGGGCCGCTACTGCTGCTGGGGGATCCTCCAGCCGACCACGTGCCCGTCCTCGACGATCGCGCCGGCCGGCGCCTCCTTGGGCCAGAGCGAGTAGCAGCCGGCCACGATCACGTTGATCCCGGCCGCCATGCCCAGCCGCAGGTACCAGCCGGTGAAGGTGCCGAAGCCGGCGGCGCCGTCGGAGAGCGGGACGAGCGCGGTGATCAGCGCCAGGGTGATGGCGGCCGAGACCACGGTGCGGCGGCAGAACTCCCACTCGTGGCGGGTCCGCGCGGGCCCGTACTTGGGGGCGCCCTTGGGCTTGGGGCCGCCGGCGAAGCGGTACTGGAAGTGCCGGTCGGCCCAGCGGACCAGGGACGGCCCGAAGCCGATCGAGAAGCCCGCGTAGCTCGCGGCCAGCGCGTGCGTCCAGCTCGCGGTGGCGCCGCCGCGCAGGTCGAGCACGGTGAGCACGAAGAGCGTGAGGTCCACCACCGGCAGGCCGACCAGCAGCGCGGTGCTCACCCCGCGCAGCCGCAGCAGGTAGCGGGTGGCGAGCCCCAGGGCGAGGAGCACCCAGAAGGCGACCTCGGCCCCGATGACGAGGGTGACGATCATGGTGACTCCCGGACTTCTCGGCGGTACCTCCCAGCCTTGCCGCCCGGGGCACCCCCGTCGTCGTCGCCGACGCCGAGCCGGGCCTGCACCTTTCGATGTACGGCGGCTCCTCCCTGGACGGGAGCCGGGGGCCGGCCGGGGATGATCTGATGGGGGAGTGCGCAGACCGACACTCACCCCGCGGCAGGAGGACCGGGCGATCGCCCTCTTCGGGCTGGTCGGCGGGCTGGTGCTGATCGCGTCCAAGGTCTACGACCACTCCTCGGCCGTGCCGCGCTGGCTGGTGCTGCCGCCGCTGCTGGTCACGGCCGCGCTGGAGCTGTTCCGGCGCACCCGCCCGATCCTGACGGTGACGCTCGGCGGGGCGGTCTTCGCGGCGAGCATCTTCAGCGGTGCGCTGATCGCGACCACCATCATGTACACCGACCTGCTCTACGCGGCGGTGGTCTACGGGCGCCCGCGGATGTCCCGCTTCCTGCACCTGTCCGGCGCCGCCTCGGTGCTCGTCCTGAGCAGCCTGTCCTTCCTGTACAGCGATGCCCCGACGGCGCTGGCCGTCGTGGTGCTCACCTCGCTGATCTTCCTCGGACCGGTGTGGACCGGGGACCTGGTGCGCAGGCACCGGGAGGAGGCGGAGAGCCAGCGGCTGCGCGCCGAGCAGACCGCGCTGCTCTCCGAGATGGACCGGCGCGAGGCGGTGGTCGCCGAACGGGCGCGGATGGCGAGGGAGTTGCACGACGTGGTGGCCAACCACCTGTCGGCCATCGCGATCCACGCCACCGGCGCCCAGTCGGTGGCCCGGCGCCAGCACCGGACGGCGGAGGATCCGCTGGTGGCGGCGCTGGGGGTGATCCGGGAGAACAGCGTGCAGGGATTGGCCGAAATGCGCCGCATGATCGGGCTGCTGCGCGACAGTGGCGGCGGCGAGGCCGACGCGTCGTATGCCGCGCCCGACCTGGGTGCGGTGGACGCGCTGCTGGCCAAGGCCGGGGACGCCGGGCGGGCCGTGGGGCTGGAGTTCGAGCTCGCGGAGCACGGCGAGCGCGGGGAGCCGGCGGTGCCGGTCGGGCTGGCGGCGTACCGGATCGTGCAGGAGTCGCTCACCAACGCGCTCAAGCACGCCGGCCCGGGCCGGGTGCACGTCCTGCTGGAGTACCTTCCGCAGGAGCTGCGGATCACCGTGGACAGCCCGTACCGCACCGACGTGGGCCGGGAGCTGCCCGGCGCCCGGGCGGGGATGGTGGGCATGCGGGAACGGGCCGGGCTGCTCGGCGGCAGCTTCGAGGCCGGTCCGGTCGGGGACCGCTGGACGGTACGGGCGGTGCTGCCGCGGGAGCCGGTGGCGGCGGAAGGGGAGCGGCGGGCATGACGATTCGGGTGCTGGTGGCCGAGGACCAGGCGGCCGTCCGGGCGGCGCTGGTGATGATCCTGCGGGCGGAGCCGGACCTGGAGGTGGTCGGGGAGGCCGCGGACGGCGAGGAGGCGGTGCGGCTGGCCCTGGAACTGCGGCCCGACGTCGTCCTGATGGACGTGCAGATGCCCCGGCTGGACGGCGTCTCGGCGACCGGCCGGGTGGTGGCCGCGGGGGCCGCCCAGGTGCTGGTGCTGACCACCTTCGACCTGGACGAGTACGTCTACGGCGCGCTGCGGGCCGGCGCGGCCGGCTTCCTGCTGAAGGACCTGGAGGCGGACACCCTGGTCGAGGGCATCCGCACGGTGGCGCGCGGGGACGGCATGCTGGCGCCCTCGGTGACCAGGCGGCTGATCGGCACGTTCGCCCGCCCCGGCCGCGCGGTCGGACCCGAGACGCGGGAGTCGGTGTCGGGGCTCACCCCGCGCGAGCGGGAGGTGCTGGCCTGCATCGGCGCGGGGATGTCGAACGGCGAGATCGCCGAGCGGCTGGAGATGGCCGAGGCGACCACCAAGACGCACGTCAGCCGGATCCTCGCCAAGCTGCGGATGCGCAGCCGGGTGCAGGCGGCGATCCTCGCGCAGGACCTCGGTCTGACGATCTGAACAACGGCCTTCCGGTATCGGGCCAGGTCAGTCGCAGATCACACTCCCGGATGACACCACGGCGGCCGGAAGGGCATTAGAGTCCGGCGCATGAGCGGCGCGGCTCATGAGCGGGTGACCCCTGCGCTGAGCCGCCTTCAGGGCCCGCCCGCAGGGCGGCGACGGCATCCGGGAGACCCAGCCATGAGCAACGCGTCCAGCAAGCAGATCGCCGTGATCGGTGCCGGCCTGATGGGTGCCGGTATCGCCCAGGTCTCCGCCCAGGCCGGACACCCGGTGGTGCTGCGGGACGTCACCGAGGCCGCGCTGCAGCGCGGTGTGGCCGGTATCCGGGCCTCGTACGAGAAGTTCGTCGCCAAGGGCCGGCTGACCGCCGAGGACGCCGAGGCGGCGCTCGGCCGGATCACCACCACGACGGACCTGGGCGCGGTCGCCGAGGCCGACATCGTGGTCGAGGCGGTCTTCGAGCAGCTGGACGTCAAGGAAGCCGTCTTCAAGGAGCTCGACAAGCTCGCCAAGGACGGCGCGGTGCTGGCCTCCAACACCTCGGCCATCCCGATCACCCGGATCGCCGCCGCCACCGGGCGCCCCGAGTCGGTCGTCGGCGTGCACTTCTTCTCGCCGGTGCCGCTGATGCGCCTGGTCGAGCTGGTGCGCGGCTACAAGACCAGCGACGAGACGCTCGCCACCGCGCGCGCCTTCGCCGAGGGGGTCGGCAAGGAGGTCGTGGTGGTCAACCGCGACGTGGCCGGCTTCGTCACCACCCGCCTGATCATGGCGCTGGTGGTCGAGGCCGCCAAGCTGTACGAGTCGGGCGTCGCCAGCGCCGAGGACATCGACACCGCCTGCCGGCTCGGTTTCGGACACGCCATGGGCCCGCTGGAGACCGCCGACCTGACCGGCGTCGACATCCTGCTGCACGCCGCCCGGAACATCTACGCCGAGACCAAGGACGAGAAGTTCGCCGCGCCGGAGATCATGGCCCGCATGGTCACCGCCGGTGACCTGGGCCGCAAGAGCGGGCAGGGCTTCTACCCGTACCCGGCCAAGTGACCCGCCGGGGCCGCTGACCGACCGGGCCGTGCGGTCGCAGCACCGTACGGCCCACCTCGCCGGGGGCGGGTGAGTTTCCTCACGCCGGGTGCCGCAGACGGGTGATTTGGGCGGTAATCGAGCGTAGGTGTGGAGACTTCCTGCGTATATTCCCTCGGACGAGTGAAGTTGCTTCAGATCTGGCCGGAACCAGCAACCTGCGGACCTGGTTCACCGTCAGATGAGGGGGACCCGGCCCACGCCGACGATGCTGCGGCCGGCCCGGGCGCGGGGCTCCACGCCCGCCCGGTGGACACCCGATCCGGGCCCGCGCGGCCGGGGCGGAACGACCCGTACCAGTGACCGCCAGGCGGAGGAGGAGACCATGCGCATCACGGGCGACCAGACGGCGCTGGCCATCGAGGGCCGCCTCGACGTGCGCACCGCCGCCGACGCGCGGGTCCGGCTGCACCAGGCCGTCGACGGCGGTCGGGGCGACCTCGTACTGGACCTCACCCGGCTGGAGTTCTGGGACGCCACCGGCCTCGGTGTGATCATGGGGACCCACCGCCGGGCCGGCCGGATCGGCCGCCGGCTGGTGCTGCGCTCCGTCCCGGCCCAGCTCCAGCGCCTGCTGGTGGCCACCCGGCTGCACCGCATCCTCGCCGTCGAGGGCGTCGTCCCCGAGCCCTACGGTGCCACGCTGCCCGCCCTCGGCCCGGTGCTCTAGCGCTCCCGCGCGCCCTCCGGAGAGGGACCGCCCTGCGCGGTCCGGACCGGATGTGCAAGAGTCTGCCGTCAGAAGACGGCCGCCGGGGACAGGACCGGCTCCTTCCCGCCCCGGCGGGGTGGGGGTCCCCCCGGCCGGAGGCAGGGGCCCACCCCCGGTCCGGAACGGCCGTACCGAGTCGTCGGCCGACCAGGGGCGGAGCAGATCGTGGGACAGCCATCCGGTGAGTTCCGGCAGGAAGCCGTCCGCACCCGGGGCGGTGAGCTGGTCTCCGGGGCCCTGCTGGTGACCGTCGGCACCCCGGAGGGGTCCGAGGTCCGGCCCTGCCCCGAGGAGTGGCGGCCCCGCCCGCGCCGGATCGGGCGCACCGAACCCGCCCGCGGACCGGTCGGCGGCCCCGGCCGCGCGGTCGGACCGCTCGCCCTCGGCGCCGGGCCGGCCGACCTGCCGCTGCTCGACCGCGAGGCCGACATCGCCCAACTGCTCGGCCTGCTCGCCGAGGGGCGTTCGATACGCCTGGTCGGCCAGGCCGGCTCGGGTCGCAGCGCCCTGCTCTCGGCGGTCGCCGAGGCGGCGGGCGACCTCGCGCCCGGCGGCGTCGTCCAGCTCTGCGGTCACCGCCGCACCGGCGACGACCTGCTCCAGGACCTCTTCGCCGCCACCCACCGGGCCCCCGGCTTCCGGCCCGACCCGGGGCAGCTCGCCGAGCACCTCGCGCAGGTCGGCGCGGTCGTGGTCGTCGACGAGGTCGAACCGGTCGGCGCGGAGCTGGAGCAGGTGCTCGCCGCCGCCCCCGACTGCGCCTTCCTGATCTCCGTCGCGCCCGACAGCCCGCCGCTGTCCGCCGACTCCCGGCTGCGGGACCACCTGGTGGCCGGGCTCTCCCGGTCCGCCTGTCTCGCGCTCGCCGCCCGGCTGGCCGGCCGGCCCCTGGACGCGGCCGAGAAGGCCTGGGCGGTCGACCTCTGGTTCGAGTCCGAGGGGCTGCCGCTGCGCTTCGTCCAGGCCGCCGCGCTGCTGCGTCAGCGGGACGTCGCCGTGGACGCGCTGGTCGCCGCCGAGGAGGACCGGCTGGACGTCTTCGGCGCGGTCGAGGAGCCCGACCGGCACCCCGACCCGGCGGTCCGTGAGAGCGAGCTGCGCGGGGCCGTCCCGCTGCCGTCGGTGGCCGAGAGCGCCTCGCCCGCCGTCCGGCTCGCCGAGGGCCTCAGCGAGCCGGCCCAGGCCGTGCTGAGGCTCGCGGTGGCGCTCGGCGGCGAGTGCCCGACCGCGCCGCACCTGCCCGCGCTGATCGACGTCGGCCAGGGCGAGAGCGCGCTGCACGAACTCGCCGACGCCGGGCTGGCGGTGTCCATCGGCGGCCACCACCGGCTCACCGCGGGCGCGCTGGACCTGCTCGCCCCGCACTGGCCGGCCCGCCGCAGCATCGACGGCGCCGCCCAGCACTTCGCCTGGTGGGTCGGGCACAGCTCGGTCTCCACGGAGCAGATCGCCGCCGAGGCGGAGGTGGTGATCGGGGTGCTGCTGGCCGACCGGGCCGCCGGCCGGCACGCGGCCGTCCTGCGGCTGGCCCGGGCGGCCGGCCCCGCGCTGGCCCTGGCGCTGCGCTGGGGCGCCTGGGAGCGCGCCCTGCTGCTCGGCCTGGAGGCCGCCCGCAACACCGGCTCCCGGGCCGACGAGGCCTGGTTCCACCACGAGTTGGGCGTCTACGCGATCTGCGTCCGGGAGCCCGGGCGGGCCGTCGCCGAACTGGAGTCCGCCCTCACCCTGCGGGCCGCGCTCGGCGAGCCGCGCGGGGCCGCCGGCGCCCGCCGGATGCTCGATCTGCTGCGCGCCGACGGCCGGCAGCTGCCCGCCGCGGCGACGACCGCCCCGGCGCCCGTCCGACGTCCCGTCATCCGGGCCATCGCGCAGGTGCCGTGGCGGTTCAAGACCACCCCCGGCACGGCCGGCGGCACCCGGCGCACGGTGATCGCCGCCTCGGCGGCCGTCCTCGCGCTCGGCGTGCTGGGGACGGCGGTCGGGCTGAGCGTCACCGGGCCGGACGAGCACCGCGGCAACGACCCGCTCAGCAGTACGGACGACGGCACCGGCCTGCCGGCGGGGCGGCCGGCGCCCCGGCCGAGCCTGAGCCCCGAACCGACGCTGTCCGACGACGCGTCGGGCTCGCAGGGCCCGGAGACCCCGCCCGCGCAGGACCCGGCGGGCCCGGAGTCGTCGGCGGGCGGCGGGACTTCGCACTCGCCCTCGGCGTCCGGGTCGGCGTCCAAGAAGCCGAGCAAGTCGCCGACCGCGACCGGCTCGCAGTCGCCGTCCCCGGGCCAGTCGCAACCGCCGGTGGTCCCGTCCGTGCCGCCGCCCGGCGGTTCGGGGCCGGGGGGTGGCAGTACCCAGCCCGGCGGGAACAGCCCGACGGCCCCGGCCCCGACCACCGCCTCGGCCTCGCCCTCGGCGACCGTCAGCCCCTCGAACAGCGCGACGCCGTCGGGCTCGACGAGCCCGACGGCGCCTCCGTCGTCGTCCTGACGGATCAGGGCGCGGCGGTCAGAACAGCTTGAGCTTGTCGTCGTCGATGCCGCGCAGCCCGTCGTAGTCGAGCACCACGCAGCCGATGCCGCGGTCGGTGGCGAGGACGCGGGCCTGCGGCTTGATCTCCTGCGCGGCGAACACGCCCTTCACCGGGGCGAGCAGCGGGTCGCGGTTGAGCAGCTCCAGGTAGCGGGTGAGCTGCTCGACGCCGTCGATCTCACCGCGGCGCTTGATCTCGACGGCGATGGTCGTGCCGTCGGAGTCGCGGCAGAGGATGTCGACCGGGCCGATCGCGGTCGGGTACTCGCGGCGGATGAGCGACCAGCCGGCGCCGAGCACCTCCATCCGGTCGGCCAGCAGCTCCTGGAGGTGTGCTTCGACACCGTCCTTGATCAGGCCGGGGTCCACCCCGAGTTCGTGGGAGGAGTCGTGGAGCACCTCCTCCAGCGTGATGATGAGCTTCTCGCCGGCCTTGTTGATCACTGTCCAGACCCCGTCGCCCACCTTGAGGGTGCACGGCGGGGACATCCAGTTGAGCGGCTTGTAGGCGCGGTCGTCGGCGTGGATGCTGACGCTGCCGTCGGCCTTGACCAGGATGAGCCTGGTGGCGGAGGGCAGATGGGCGGAGAGCCGACCGGCATAGTCGACTGAGCAGCGGGCAATTACGAGACGCACGGTCGACCACGCTAGCCCACCGGGGCCAGTTGATGCGATTCCGCGACGGCCGGGTGAAGAATCCGCGAACCCCGCGACCATGGAAGTTCGGCGATCCCGCGAATGCCTGTCGGCCCTCTGGCGCCCATTCCCACGGGCAGCTACGGTGTGTGACGGCTTGCTTGCAGCGGAGCTGTCAACGGGGACGGAGACTTCAGATGAACGATCCAGCAGGATCCGGCCAATCTGGTGCAGCAAGGCGTATTTACGGAGCAATCCACAGGAATCCCCGGCCTCGCCCCCGATCGGCTGCCACGCTGTTCTGAGCGGCCGGTGCCCCCGACGCGTCCTCCGACGCGGCCTCGGCGCCGCCGCCTCCGCGCGGTGCCGGAAACAGCCGTCCGACGGCGTTCCGGACATCACGCGCGTTTCGCCCACCCTCACCCTCAGCTTGGACTACGCATCACCACCCGGGCGCCGCGCGGGTGGACCGCGAGAGGAGAATCCATGTCGCTCGACGTCTCACCGGCCCTGCTGGAAAAGGCCGAGCGGGGCGAGGTCGACGAGCGGGAATTCGTCGACTGCGTCCGCGTCTCCCTGCCGTACGCCTGGGAGCTGATCAGTTCGCTGGTCGCCCAGGCGAAGGTCGACGGCACCGACTTCGCCGACAACCACGTTCCGCCGCCCAGCGAGCAGGCCCGCGGCCAGCTCCTCCGGGCCCTCGCCAGCGACGCCATCCGGGGTGCGCTGCAGCGCCACTTCGGCGTCCGGCTCGCCTTCCAGAACTGTCACCGGGTGGCGGTGTTCCTGCCGTCGGACTCCAACGAGGCGCGGTTCGATCGCTTCACGTCCGTCCGGGAGCAGCTGCTCAACCAGTCCGAGGAACTCCGGGACTGCTGATCGCGCGGGCCGACCGCGCCGGTTCGACGGCGCGGGGAACGCCGGTGCCGCCGCCGCGGCGCCGGAACCGCCACCGGGCCGCCCCACTCCGCTCAGGGGAGGGGCGGCCCGGCGACGTCAGCCCAGTTGCGGCAGCACCTCGGAGCCGAGCCGGGCGATGTTCCGCAGGGTGGCCTCACGGTCGCCGCTGCCCTCGGCGAGGAGGGCGAAGCGCCGGAGGCCGGTGCGCTCAGCGGTGGCCAGCAGCCGGTCGGCACACTGCTTCGGCGTTCCCACCGCGTGCAGGTCGCAGAGCAGTTCGGTGTACGCGTGCGGGTCGCGCATCTTGCGCTCCCGGCCGTCCACCGTGCGGTGGGCGCCGAGCCCGTACTCGAACCAGCCGGGCATCGCGCGCAGCAGCGTGGCCCGGGCCGTCGAGGTCCGGTCGTCGACCTGCGCCACCCCGGCCGCGACGTGCTGGCGGCCGATCCGGCGCAGCTGCTCCTCGCCGCGCCCGGCGGCCAGCCAGGCGGTGCGGTAGAGCTCCAGCATCCGCAGCTTGTCGTCGTCCCCGGAGTGCATGCCGAGCAGCATCGGCAGGCCGCGTTCGGCGGCGAGCCGGACCCCGCCGGGTGAGGTGCAGGCCACCACCAGCGGCGGGCCGGCCACCGGGCGCCCCGAGGCGGTGAGTTCGTCGACGGGCGCGTCCGCCTCCACCCGCTGGCGGGGGAAGCGCAGCAGCCCTGACTGGTCGCCGAGCCCGAGCCAGGCGCCGAGGTCGGGCCGGCGGGGCGGTTCGGTGGCACGCGGCACCACGGGCACCTCGGGGAAGCTGAACTGCGGGCCGTCCGCGCCCACCCGGGAGCCGCGCAGCCAGCGCAGCAGCAGGTCCAGCCGCTCCGGGAAGCCCTGCTCGAAGGCCTCCACCCCGCTGCCGAAGACGTCGAGGTCGATCCACGGACCGCCGCGCCCCACCCCGAGCGTGAAGCGCCCGCCGGAGACCAGGTGCAGCATCGCGGCCTGCTCGCCGAGGGCCACCGGGTGCGCGGTGGAGAGCACGCTGACCGCCGTGCCGATCCCGATCCGGCGGGTGCGGCCGAGCAGCATCGCGGCGAGCGTGGCCGCGTTCGGGCAGACGCCGTAGGGGACGAAGTGGTGCTCGGCGAGCCAGACGCTGTCCAGGCCGGCCCGTTCGGCCTCGACGGTGGCCCGGACCGTCCGGTCCAGCGCCTCGCCGTGGGTCTGTCCGGGGAACTGGGCCGAGAGCAGGAAGGCACCGACCTTGACCGGTGCGGTGTCCGCGGGGCGTGCGGCGGAGCGCTGGGGCGCCGGCAGGGGGGTGCCGGTGGCGGTGGCCGGGCCGGCGGTCGTGGGTGCCGGGCCGACGGTGGGCGGCCGGACTCCGACGGGTCGGCGGGTCTCGGCGCGGGCGCTGGTCTTGGTCATCCTTGGGCCTCCTCGGGTGCGCGCAGGGTCTGCGGGCCCCGCCTCTCCCCTTGTGAGTAACCGATGTCATGTGCCAATGGCACGCCGAACCACGAATTTCACAGAAGAACGGGTGGATATCACGGGAAACACCGAAGCGCCGGGCGGCGCCGTGATAGTGGCTTCGAGGGGTACGCGCCGGCCGTAACCTGGAACGGTCACGAGCCCCCGTAGAGAGGTAGCCAGACGTGTCGCCCCGCCGCAACCGGATCAAGAGCGCAGCCGATCACGAGGACTCGTCGCCGGCCGCCCCGCTCGGCGGCGCGCTGCGCCGCACCGAGAGCTACCGGGGGGACGAGTGGGTGGTGCAGACGGTGGCCGGCACCGCCGGCCGGCACTACCGCTGCCCGGGCTGCGACCAGGAGATCCCGCCGGGCGTGGGCCACGTGGTGGCGTGGCCGATGTACGGCGCCGGGGTGGACGACCGCCGGCACTGGCACCGGGCCTGCTGGGGCGCCCGCGACCGCCGGGCCTCGAACATCCAGCGCGGCCGCGGCGCCCCCCGGTACTGAGGGCGCCGCGGCCGCGTCGGCGAGCCGGTCAGGCGTCGCGGTTCTTCAGCACCAGCGCGCCGCCGACCAGCGCGGCCACCGTCCAGGCCAGGCAGATCGCGAAGCCGGCCCACGGCCCGTACGGCTGGTTGTGCTGCTCGTAGACGAGCATCATCCGCGAGCCCGCGTAGTCGGGGAAGTAGTGCGCCAGCGTCTTGACCTTCGGCACCGCCGAGAGGATCGGCGAGAGCAGGAAGAAGAACGGCACCAGCACGCCCAGCGCCAGCGTCTGGTTGTGCAGCATCGCGGTGACGCCGGCCGAGAAGAGGCAGAGCAGCGTCAGGTACATCGCCGCGCCGAACACCGCGCGCAGCACGTGCGGCTCGCCGAGGCTGGTGGAGTGGTCGCCGAGCAGCGCCTGGCCGACGAAGAACGTGATGAACGCGGTGACCAGGGAGACCGCGAAGGCCAGCGCGCCGAGCACCACCATCTTGCCGGTGAGCAGGGTCCCGCGCTGCGGGACGGCCGCCAGGGTGACCCTGATCATCCCGCTGCTGTACTCGTTGCCGACCGCCAGCACGCCGAAGACGATGATGGCCAGTTCGCCGAGGATGATGCCGGAGAAGGCCGTCCCGGTGGCGTCGAACGGGCTGTCCGCGTCGCCCCGAAACTCCTCGAAGTTGTTGTTGGTGAGCAGCGACAGCAGGGCGCCGATACCGAGGGTGACCACGAAGGCCAGCGCGAGCGTCCAGACCGTCGACCGGACACTGCGGATCTTCGTCCACTCGGAGCGCAGCACCGCGGGGAAGGACGCCATCTCAGTTCTCCTTCTGCTGTACGGCCGCCGGCTTCTGCTGCGCCGCCGCGCCCTGCCAGTTCGCGCCCCAGGTGCCGGGCGCCCCGGCCGCGTCGCGGCCCTCGCCGCTCCCGGCGTGGTACTCCACCGAGTCGGCGGTCATCTGCATGAAGGCCTCCTCCAGCGAGGCCTGCTGGGGGCTCAGCTCGTGCAGCACCACCCCGTGGGCGGCGGCCAGGTCGCCGAGCGCGGCGAGCTCGCCGTCGACCACCTCGTAGGAGCCGTCCGGGCCCGGTTCGCCGCGCAGCCCGGCACCGGCCAGGACGTCCAGCAGCCGCTCGGGCTGGGGGCTGCGCAGGCGGACGGCGGTGCGGGAGTTGCGCCGGATGAACTCGGCCATCGGCAGGTCGGCGAGGAGCCGGCCCCGGCCGATGACGACCAGGTGGTCGGCGGTGACGGCCATCTCGCTCATCAGGTGGGAGGAGACGAAGACGGTCCGGCCCTCGGCGGCGAGGCGCTTCATCAGGTTGCGGATCCAGAGGATGCCCTCCGGGTCCAGCCCGTTGACCGGCTCGTCGAACATCACGATCTCCGGGTCCCCGAGCAGGGCGGAGGCGATGCCGAGCCGCTGGCCCATGCCGAGCGAGAAGCCGCGGGCGCGCTTGCGGGCGACCGGGGTGAGGCCGACCAGGGCGAGCACCTCGTCCACCCGCCCGGTGGGGATGCGGTTGCTCTGGGCGAGCCAGAGCAGGTGGTCGCGGGCGGTCCGGCCGGGGTGGACGGCCTTGGCCTCCAGCAGTGCCCCGATGTACTTCAGCGGCTCGCTGAGCTGCCCGTATCTCTTGCCGTCGATGGTGACGCGGCCGCCGGAGGGCCGGTCGAGGTCCAGGATCATCCGCATGGTGGTGGACTTGCCGGCGCCGTTGGGGCCGAGGAACCCGGTGACCACACCCTGCGGCACCTGGAAGCTGAGCCGGTCCACCGCGAGCGTCTTGCCGTAACGCTTGGTCAGTTCGTGCAACTCGATCATTCGCGCTCCCTCACTCTCCGTCAGGCTATGACAAACCGGACAGGGCGGCCCGCTGAGTGGGCCCGCCGGGCGCACCGAACTACGGTGGGCGCATGACCCAGCTCCCCTCCGCATTGTCGGTCCGCGAGAGTGGTACCGGAATGCCCCTCGTGCTCCTGCACGCCTTCCCGCTCGATGCCTCGATGTGGTCCGCCCAACTGGACGGGCTGCCCGGGACGACCGGCCACGAGGCCCGGGTGCTCGCGCCCGACCAGCGCGGCTTCGGCAGTACCGAGCTGGGCACGGACGAGCCCTCGCTGGACGCGGTGGCCGACGACGTCGCCCTGCTGCTGGACGCGGCCGGTATCGACCGGGCGGTGATCGGCGGTCTCTCGATGGGCGGGTACGTGGCGCTCGCCTTCGCCCGCCGCCACCCGCGGCGGATGGCCGGTCTGCTGCTGGCCAACACCAAGGCGACCGCCGACACGGACGCCGCCCGGGCCAACCGCGAGCGGATCGCGGCCGCCGTCCTGGCCCGGGACAGCGTCCAGCTGCTGCTCGACGAGCGGATGGCGGCGGGCCAGCTCGGGCCGGACTCCGGGCACCTGGTCGACCGGGTCCAGGGCATGATCGCCGCCGCGTCGCCGGCGGCGGTGGCCTGGGCGCAGCGGGCGATGGCGGCCCGGCCGCAGACCCTGGACGTGCTCGCCGGGGTACGGGTGCCGACCGCCGTCGTGGCGGGGGAGCTGGACGGCCTGATGCCGCTCGAAGAGGCCGAGCTGATGGTGCGGGCGCGGCCCGACGCCGAGTTGACCGTCATCCCCGGCGTGGGGCACCTGAGCGCGCTGGAGGCGCCGGAGGCGTTCGACGCGGCGGTGCGCGGGCTGCTGGCGCGGGTGACGCGATGAAGGAGGAGCGGGCGGAGACCGGCGGCTGGGACTTCTCGGCGCTGGAGGTGACCGGCCGGGTACCGGTCACCAACCGCGGGGAGGGGCTGCTCGAACTGACCCTGGAGCCGCTCGGCGAGGACTACTGGATGCGTCCGGGGGAGACCTTCATCGTCACCTCGTACGGCGACTACGGCTCCGGACACCCCTTCGAGGTGCAGTACTGGCGGGACTCGGTCTCGGTCTGGTGCACCTCGTGGTTCGGCACCGTCTCGGACGACGACGGCAATCAGCTGAGCTGTGGCCACCAGCGGCCCGACGGGGCCTATCCGCGGTGAACCGGCGGAGTGGGGAGTCGGGCCGGCCGACTTCCCGCTCCGGGCCGCCAGGGGCCGCCAGGGAGCCGCCCCGGGGCCGTCGCCGGGGGACAGAAGCAGGACGGGCCCCCACCCGCAAGGGTGGGGGCCCGTCCTGCCGCGGCGTCAGCGCGACTGCTGGGCGGGCACGCCCATGGTGTCGTCGTTCGGCAGCGAGGCGGCGGCCACGGCCGCGCCGGTCAGCGTCGCCAGCATCTCGCGGACGTTGGTCAGCTGGGCGTTGATGCTGTCGCGGCGGTTGGTGAGCGCCGCCAGCTCGCGCTCGGACTCGCTGCGGATCCGGTCGGCCTTGGCGTTGGCGTCGGCCACGATGTCCTCGGACTGGCGCTGGGCCGTCTCCACCGTCTGGCGGGCGCGGCGCTCGGCGTCGGTGCGCAGCTTCTCGGCCTCCAGGCGCAGCTGCTCGGCCCGGTGCTCGATCTCGGCCAGGCGCTTCTCGGCCTTGGCCTGACGGGCGGCCAGGTCGCGCTCGGACTGCTCGCGGCGCTTGGCCAGGTTGGTCTCGAACTCCAGCGCGGCCTGGGCGGCCTTGGTGCGGGTCTCCTCGAAGAGGGCGTCCGCCTCCTCGCGCTTGTTCTGGGCGTCCTTGTTGGCCTCGGCGCGCAGCTGGGCGCTGTCGCTCTTGGCCTTGTCGACGATCCGCAGACCCTCGTCCTCGGCCTTGGCCTTGCGGTCCTTGGCGTAGTTCTCGGCCTCGGTGCGGACCTGCTGGGCGGCGGCCTCGGCGAGCTCGCGGTGCTGCTCGGCGGCGCGGTGCGCCTCGTCGCGCAGGTCCTTGGCCTCCTCCTCGGCGAGTCGCAGGATCTTCTCGACCCGGGCGCCGAGACCGGCGTAGGAGGGCTCCGCCTCGGTGACCGCCGCCTGCGCGGTCTGGGTCTCCAGGTGGAGCTCCTCGATGCGCTTCTCCAGCGCGCTGATCCGGGTCAGGGCACTGTCACGGTCGGCCACCAGCTTGGTGATCCGCTCGTCGACCTGGGCGCGCTCGTACCCACGGCGCACCAGGTCGAAGCCGTGAGGGGAGTGACTGTCGCTCATGGGGTTCTGGGCTTCCTGTCGTCAAACCGCTGAGGTGGTTGAGGGAATCCTGACACGGTACCGGAGTGTCGTCGGCGAAATGCCGTTGTCTTGCGGAGAATGTCCGCTCAATCGGGTGGTGCGCTGCCGGAACGATTGCCACCCGACCGGGGGGAGCCGACTCCGGCACCCGCCTTGGCCCCCCCGTCTTTCTTGCTGGTACTTCCCCCGTTTGCCTGCACGACCGGTGACGGTGCTTCGAACGCCTCCAGCGCGGACAGCACGTCCTGCACCCTGGAGATCTCGGTGTTGATGTCCTTGCGGCGGCGCACCAGCTCGTCCAGCTCGCGCCGGCCCTCGTCGGTGACCCGCTTCGCCTCGGTCCGTGCCTCGGCGAGCACCCGCTCGGCCTCCGCCTTCGCCAGCCCGATCTGCTCGTCGGCGGCCTCGTCGGCGGTCCGCAGGCGCTTCTCCGCCTCGGCCGCCGCCGTCTCGATCCGCTCCTCGGACTCCTCCTGGGCGGACTTCAGCTTGGCCTCGGCCTTGATGATCAGGGCCTCGGCGCGGTCGGTCGAGTCGGCCAGCTTGGTCTCGGCCTCCTTCAGCAGGCCCTCGGCCTTGCGGACGGCCGAGATCCGGACCTTGCTGGCCTCGGCGGACGCCTGCGAGTTCAGCTCGTTGGCGTGCTCCTCGGCGGCCGCGATCAGCGCCGCCGCCCGCTCCTCGGCCTCGGCGACGGCGGCCACCGCCTGCTCCTCGGCCTCGGTCAGCTGCTCCTGGGCGGCCGTCACCAGCGCGTCCACCCGCTCGCCGGCCGACTTCATCGCCTGCGCGTTCTCCTTGCGGGCGCGCTCGTGCAGGGCCTCCACCTCGGCGTCGGTGCGCTCGCGCAGCTCCTCGGCGCGCTCGCGGATCGCGGTGGCGTCCCGGCGGGCCTCGGAGAGCAGGGCGTCGGCGTCGGCCCGGGCCTTCTCGACCGCGGCCTGCCCGGCCGCCTCGCCGGCCGCGACCAGCCGGTCGGCCTCCTTGCGGGCGGCCGCGACCATCGCGTCCGCCTGCTCCTCGGCGGCGGCGGTGGTGGCCAGCGCGGTGGTCTGGGCGTCCTCGCCGAGCGCCTCGGCGTCGGCGAAGGCCCGCTCCAGGACGGACTTGGCCTGCTCGCGGGTGGCCTTGTCGAAATGCTCGGCGGCCTCGCGGATCTCCGCGTCGAAGGCGTCGGCGCGGGCGTGGGTGTCCGCGTCGTAGTCGTCCGCGAGGGACCGGGTGGCCAGCGCGTACTCCTCGGCCTCGGCCCGCAGCGCGGCGGCGAACTCCTCGGCCTCGGCGATCGTGGCGGCGGCCCGCTCCTCGCCGGCGGCCACCGTCCGGGCGGCCCGGTCCTCGGCGGCGGCGCGCTGCTGCTCGGCGTTCTCCCGGGCGGCGTGCAGTTCGGCCTCGGCCTCGGCGCGCAGCTGCTCGTCGTAGGCCTGCGCCTCGGCGCGGCGGCGGGCCAGCTCGGCCTCGGCGGCCTGGCGCTCGCCGGCCAGCTCCAGCTCGGTCTGCTCGCGCAGCGCGGTCGTCTCGGCGGCGGTCCGGGCCCGCAGGTCCGCGGTCTCCCGGTCGGCCAGGGCCCGCTGTTCGGCGGTCTCCCGGTCGGCGGTCTCGTGCTGCTCGGCGACCGCGCGGGCGGTGCGCTCGCGCAGTTCGGCGGTCTCCCGGTCGGCCAGCGCGCGCTGCTCGGTGGTCTCCCGCTCGGCGGTGTCGCGCAGCTCGGCGGCGGCCTGCTCGGCCTCCCGGCGGACCTCGGCGGCCTCGCGCTCGGCGGTGGCCCGCAGCTCGGCGATCTGCAGGGACGCGGCCTCGTGCATCCCGGCCACCGACTGGCGGACCTCGGCGGCCTCGTCCTCGGCGTTGGCGACCAGCTCGGCGGCCTCGGCCCTGGCCGCGGCCGTCAGCTGCTCGCCGTCGAGGCCGGCCTGCTCCAGCACCGCCCGCGCCTCGGCGCGGATCGACTCGGCGGTGGCACGCGCCTCGGACAGCTCCCGGCCGGCCTCGGCCCGGACGGTCTCGGCCTGCTCGGAGGCCAGGGCCAGGTCGGCCTCGGCCCGCTCGCGCAGCGCCGAAGCGGCGGCCTCGGCCTCGGCCGTCCGCTGCTCGGCGGCGGCCCGGGCGGCCTCCAGCGCCTCCTCGGCCTCCGCCCGCAGACGGGCCGTCTCGGCGGCGGTGTACTCGGTGAGTTCGGTGGCGGTCCGTTCGGCTTCGGTGCGGAGCCGGTCGGCGTGGGCCTCGGCGGCTTCGCGGAGCGCGGTGGTCTCGGCGGCGGTGCGCTCGGTGAGTTCGGTGGCGCTCTGTTCGGCTTCGGTGCGGAGTCGGTCGGCGTGGGCCTCGGCGGCTTCGCGGAGCGCGGTGGTCTCGGCGGCGGTTCGCTCGGTGAGTTCGGCGGCGGCCGTCTCGGCCTGCTCGCGGGCGGTTCGGGCGGCGGCCAGCTGCTCGGCGGTCTCCTCGCGCTCGCGGAGCAGACCGGCGGCGGCCTCCTCGCGCTCGCGCCGGCTCTCCTCGCGCAGCGCCTCGGCGGCGGCGTCGGCCTCGGCCCGGGTCCGGGCCAGCTCGGCGTCGGCCTCGGCGCGCAGCCGCTCGGCGTCGGCGACCGCGGCGTCCAGCACGGCGGTGGCCTCGGCCTGCGCGTCGGCCCGGACGGCCTGCGCGTCGGCGTTCGCCCCGGCCCGCACCCGCTGGTCGAACTCGGTTGCCTCGCGGCGCAGTTCGGCGGTCTCACGCTCGGCGGCGGAGCGGTTCTCGGCGGCCGCGGCCTTGGCCGCGGCGAGCGCGTCCTGGCCCTGCTGCTCGGCACCGGCGACGATCTTCTCGGCCTCGGCGCGGGCCCGGTCGAGGGTCTGCTCGGCGCGGCCCTGGGTCTCGGCGGCCTGCTGCTTGGTCTGCTCGCGCAGCCGCTCGATCTCGGCGGCCGCGCCGGCGCGCAGCTCGTCCGCGTCCGTCTTGGCCCTGGTCAGCAGCTCCTCGGCGTTCTTCGCCGACTCCTCGATCTGCACGACGGCCTGCCGGCGGGCCTCGCCGCGGACCCGGTCGGCCTCGGCGGCGGCCTGGGCGCGCAGCTCCTCGGCCTCGGCCCGCAGCCGGGCGGCCTCGTCCTGCATCTGCCGGACCCGCTCGCGGATGCCGGCCGCGTCGTCCAGGGCGGCGTTCTGGGCCTGCTCGACGGCGGCCTGCGCCTGCTCGCGCAGCCGCTCCGCCTCGGCGGCGGCCTCGGCGCGGATCCGCTCGGCCTCCGTGGTGGCCTCGGCCCTGGCGGTCTCGGCGTCCTGGTTGGCCCGGCCCAGCATCTCCTCGGCCGTCTTGGCGGCCTTGGCGAGGTGGACGGTGGCGTCCTTGGCGCCGGCCGCCCGGCCGGCCTCCTCGGCCTCGCTGCGCAGCTGCTCGGCGGCGGCCTCGGCCTGGGCCCGCAGCTCGGCGACGTCGCGCTCGGCCTGCGAGCGCAGCTCCGCGATGGCGGCCTCGGCCTCGGACCGCAGCTGGCCGGCGACCGACTCGGCGGTGGCGCGCAGCCGTTCGCTCTCCTCGGCGGCGGCCGCCTTGGCGGCCTCCGCCTCGGCCTGCTTGGTGGCGGCCTCGGCCCGGATGGCCTCGGCCTGCTTGGTCGCCTGGGCGACCATCCTGGCGACCTCGGCGCGGGCGGTCTGCGAGCGCTGCTCGCTGGCGGCCTCGCCGTCGGCGACCTTGCGGACGGCGGCGGCCTCGGCATCGGCCTGGAGCTGCTCGGCGGCGGCCTCGGCCTGGGCGCGGAGCTCGGCGGACTCCCGACGGGTGCGCTCGGCCTCGGCGATCGCCTCGGCGCGCAGCCGCTCGATCTCGGCCTGGGCGTGGGCGAGCGCCTCCTCGGCACGGGCCTGCTCGGCGCTGGCGTGCTCCTTGAGCCGGCCGATCTCGGCCTGTGCGGCGGCGAGCTGCTGTTCGGCGGCGGCGTGCGCGGCGGCCAGCTGCTGCTGGGCCTCGCCGCGGGCGGCGTTCACGTCGGCGGCGGCCTGGGCGCCGGCCTGCTGGGCCTGCTCGGAGGCGGCGCGCAGCAGGCGCTCGGCGTCGGTCTGGGCGCGGTGGAGGGCGGCCTCGGCGGCGGCCTGGGCCTCACCGCGGGCGGCGTCGACGTCGGCGGCGGTCTGGGCGCGGGCGTGGTCGGACAGCGCGGCGGCCTCGGCGCGGGCCGCGGCCATCATCCGCTCGGCCTCGGCGCGGGCCTCCTGGAGCAGGCGCTGGGCCTCCTGCTCGGTGCCGGCCCGGGTCTGCTCGGCCCAGTTGACGTTCTCGTTGACGTGCTGTTCGGCGCTGCGCCGCAGCTCGGCGAGCTCGTCCTCCAGCTGGCGGCGGCGGGCGGCCAGCTCGGCCTCCAGCCGGGCGGTGCGCTCGGCGGCCTCGGCCATCAGGCGCTGGGTGGCCTGCTGGGAGTCGCGCAGCTGCCGCTCGGCGTCGGCACGCAGCTGCTGGGCCTGCATCTCGGCGGTGCGGAGCAGCTGCTCGGCCTGGCCGGAGACGGCGTCGAAAGCACGCGGCTGGGCGAGCATGCGACGGGACTCGTGCAGCTTGGCCCGGAGCACCTCCACCTGGTAGGCGAGGTCCTCGGCATGCTCGACGGTCTTGTCCCGCTCCTTGCGAGTCCGATCCATCTCGGCCTCGAACTGGGAGAGGTGATCGTCAACCTCGTAGCGGTCGTAGCCCCGCACTCCGCGGTCCCATCCATCTCCTGGTCGCGTCCTCGACCCGGCCGCACCCCGGCTCCCGTGTCCGGGGCCCCGGTCCGACTGGTCCTTGCATCCGCAGCCGGTGGACGGCCCCTGTTCTGGTCGGGGGCGTCCGCCACGGTTGTCGAAGTCCTGGGCGTCGGAGCGCGGTCGTGCCGCGTTCCCCCGTCCGGGTGGACTCCTGGGCGAACTCTTGCCTTGTGGAGAATGGTGACAGATCCGAACTGCGACTGTTCAGCCGTGCCCGCGTAATGGACTCCCCTGCGACGGGCCGGTCCACCGCTGGGCGGACAGGCCTGTCATCGGCCGTGCCCGTCGCCTCCGTCCCCCGGAGTCTTCGCGCACCTGGGCATTGTAGTGGGAGCGTCCCACGGGGGAATGGCCGCGTAGGGGTTTTCCGGGCATCGGGCGACATTACTGACGGGTCATGAGGGCCGCGGGCCCCTCGGCGGGCCTCGGGCGGACCCCCGGCGGGTGCCGTCGGACTCCGACGGCACCCGGGTGCGGGTCAGTGCTCGTCGTGCTCGCCGGGCTCGGCGGCGGTGACCAGCTCGGTCAGCACACCGCCGCAGTCCTTGGGGTGCAGGAAGGTGATCCGGGAGCCCATCGAGCCGATCCGGGGCTGCTCGTAGAGGACCCGGATGCCCTTGGCGCGGATGGACTCGGAGTCGCCGTCCACGTCGGCGGTGCCGAACGCGATGTGGTGGACGCCCTCGCCGTTCTTCTCCATCCACTTGCCGACGGCGGAGTCGGGCCGGGTGGGCTCCAGCAGCTGGAGGTAGGAGGCGCCGCCGTCACCGGTGTCGTTGATCTTGAGCATGGCCTCGCGCACCCCCTGCTCCTCGTTGACCTCGCTGTGGAACACCTCGAAGCCGTAGGTGGCGCGGTAGAACTCGACCGTCTTGTCGAGGTCTCGGCAGGCGATGCCGATGTGGTCGATGCGGGTGAGCACGGTGGCCTCCGGGTCTGGGCGGGCTACGGGACGGCAACAGTGCAGCGCATGCGGCCGGGGTGCGCCAGCGATCCGGGTGCGAGCCTGCTCACACGGGCAGGGTTCACCCGGACCGGGTTGACACGGTGTTGACTGGATCGTGCCAGTGCGCTCGATCACACCGTCGGTCCGGTGACGGGCGGGTAGCAGGTCAGTACATTGAGCGGAATCCTCACCTGGCCACGACGTGCGAAGGGGCTCGTCCCATGACCAACACCACCTCTGTGATCGTTGCCGGTGCGCGGACCCCGATGGGTCGCCTGCTCGGTTCGCTCAAGGGCTTCTCCGGCGCCGACCTCGGGGCCGTCGCGATCAAGGCCGCCCTGGAGCGGGCCGGCGTCGCGGGGGACCAGGTCCAGTACGTGATCATGGGCCAGGTGCTGCAGGCCGGCGCCGGCCAGATCCCGGCCCGCCAGGCCGCCGTCAAGGCGGGCATCCCGATGAACGTCCCGGCGCTCACCATCAACAAGGTCTGCCTCTCCGGCCTGGACGCCATCGCGCTGGCCGACCAGCTGATCCGGGCCGGCGAGTTCGACATCGTGGTGGCCGGCGGCCAGGAGTCCATGACCAACGCCCCGCACCTGCTGCCGAAGTCCCGCGAGGGCTACAAGTACGGCGCGATCGAGCTGCTGGACGCGATGGCGCACGACGGCCTCACGGACGCCTACGAGAACATCCCGATGGGCGAGTCCACCGAGAAGCACAACACCCGCCTGGGCATCCCGCGCGACGTCCAGGACGAGATCGCCGCCGCGTCCCACCAGCGGGCCGCCAAGGCCCAGCAGAACGGCGTCTTCGAGGCCGAGATCGCCCCGGTGGAGATCCCGCAGCGCAGGGGCGAGCCGCTGGTCTTCAGCCAGGACGAGGGCATCCGGGCGGACACCACCGTCGAGGGCCTGGCCAAGCTGCGCCCGGCCTTCACCAAGGACGGCACGATCACCGCCGGCACCTCCTCGCAGATCTCCGACGGCGCCGCCGCGGTGGTCGTGATGAGCAAGGCCAAGGCCGAGGAGCTGGGCCTGAGCTGGATCGCCGAGATCGGCGCGCACGGCAACGTCGCGGGCCCGGACAACTCGCTGCAGTCGCAGCCGTCCAACGCGATCAAGCACGCGCTGGCCAAGGAGGGCCTGGAGGTCGGCGACCTCGACCTGATCGAGATCAACGAGGCGTTCGCGGCCGTCGCCCACCAGTCGACCAAGGACCTGGGCGTCTCCGCCGACATCGTCAACGTCAACGGCGGCGCGATCGCGCTCGGCCACCCGATCGGCATGTCCGGTGCCCGCGTGGTGCTGCACCTGGCGCTGGAGCTCCAGCGGCGCGGCGGCGGCATCGGCGCGGCCGCGCTCTGCGGCGGCGGCGGCCAGGGCGACGCGCTGATCGTCCGCGTCCCGAAGGAGCAGGCCGCGAAGGCCTGATCATCCGACTTACCTCAGGGGCTGCGGACCGCCACCAGCGGTCCGCGGCCCTTCGGCGCTAGGAGCTCCTGATGATCGATGTCGCGACCCTGGTCGAGCAGGCCCGCGCGGGCCGGCCGCGTGCGGTGGCCCGGCTGATCTCGCTGGTCGAGAACGCCGCCCCGCAGCTGCGCGAGGCGATGGCGGCGCTGGCCCCCTACACCGGCCGGGCCTACACCGTCGGGCTGACCGGCTCGCCCGGCGTGGGCAAGTCCACCTCGACCTCCGCCCTGGTCACCGCCTACCGGCGGCTCGGCAAGCGGGTCGGGGTGCTGGCGGTGGACCCGTCCTCGCCGTTCTCCGGCGGCGCGCTGCTCGGCGACCGGGTCCGGATGCAGGACCACGCCACCGACCCCGAGGTGTTCATCCGCTCGATGGCCACCCGCGGCCACCTCGGCGGCCTCTCCTGGTCGGCCCCGCAGGCGCTGCGGGTGCTGGACGGGGCCGGCTGCGACGTGATCCTGGTGGAGACCGTCGGCGTCGGCCAGTCCGAGGTGGAGATCGCCGCCCAGGCGGACACCACCGTGGTGCTGCTCGCCCCCGGGATGGGCGACGGGATCCAGGCCGCCAAGGCCGGGATCCTGGAGATCGGCGACGTCTTCGTGGTGAACAAGGCGGACCGGGACGGCGCCGACGCGACCGCCCGGGAGCTGAACCACATGCTCGGCCTCGGCGAGACCCGCGAGGCGGGGGACTGGCGGCCCCCGATCGTGAAGACCGTGGCGGCCCGCGGTGAGGGCGTCGACGAGGTGGTCGAGGCGCTGGAGAAGCACCGCGCCTGGCTGGAGGAGCACGGCGAGCTGGCCGTGCGCCGCCGCCGCCGGGCCGGCGACGAGATCGAGGCGATCGCGCTGGCCGCGCTGCGCTCCCGGATCGGCGACCTGCACGGCGACCGCCACCTGGCCACCCTGGCCGAGCGGGTGGTGGCCGGCGAGCTGGACCCCTACGGCGCCGCCGACGAACTGGTCGCCGGACTCACCCAGGGCTGAACACGACGAGGGGCCCGGTCACCCGCCGCACCGACGGCCGACCGGGCCCCGGCACAACCGAACCCGCCCTGCCACCCACCCGACCCGCCCCGAGCCGAAGGGGTGCGCCGGTGCCGAAAGGGAGGAGCGAGGACGACCGAGGTACGAGGGCGTTGGAGCGACGAGTGTCGGCGCCGGGTCGAGCGCCCCGGAGGCGAGCGGGCGAAGTTACGCCCGGCCGCGGAGGTCCCGCAGGTGTTCGGCGATGGGGGCCAGGGCCTGGTACATCGCGTCCAGCTGCTCGGGGCTGAAGCGGTCGATGAAGTGCGTCCGGACGCTGCGCACGTGGTCCGGGGCGACCTTCTGCATGGTTTCCCAGCCCTGCTCGGTGAGGTGGGCGTAGAGGCCGCGCCGGTCGCCCGGACACTCCTGCCGCAGGACCAGCCCGGCCGTCTCCATCCGCGTGATCTGGTGCGAGAGCCGGCTCTTGGACTGCAGGGTCGCGGTGGCCAGGTCGGTCATCCGCATCCGCCGCTCGGGTGCCTCGGAGAGCACGACCAGGATCTCGTAGTCGTTGATCGCGAGGTTGTGCGGCTGGAGTTCGCGGC
This sequence comes from Kitasatospora sp. NPDC028961, assembly GCF_055564815.1. Lineage (NCBI taxonomy): Bacteria > Bacillati > Actinomycetota > Actinomycetes > Kitasatosporales > Streptomycetaceae > Kitasatospora > Kitasatospora sp. NPDC028961. Next base: position 260,294 of record NZ_JBVHVO010000005.1, read on the forward strand.
TGAGCTGGTAGTCCAGCAGCTTGGAGACCTCCAGGTGGGCGCGCCACAGCCGCTGCTCCCGGGCGCTGAGCCACGGAGTCCCCTCCTCCGGCTGCGAGGGGGGGACGTCGGCGGCGTCGATCGTGCGCGTATCCATGGTGCGAGCATACCGCATTTAGTTCAATCTTGTACGACTTTACAGGCCGAAACGCCGCCCGAGGTCGCCCAGGTTACCGAGCCCGGGCACGTTGAGGTTGCCCCCGCCGTGGCCCGCGGCCGCGGGCTGCGACGGCACCCCGCCCATCGGCACGCCCGCCTCGGCGTGCACCTGGCCGACGTTGCGGTCGGCCATCAGCACCTCGGTCGACTGCAGCAGCACCTGGCCGGCGCCGATGAACTCGAACTGGTGCTCCTCGCCGGACGCCCCGCCCAGGCCGGTCAGGCGGCGGATCCCGCCGAGCACCCCGTGCATGTAGTCGTGGTCGTAGTGGTGGCACGGCGCCGGGCAGTCCGCCCAGCCGACCAGCGCCTGCGGGTCCACCCGGATCGGCGGCTCGACGAAGTGCACCGGCCCGTTGGACGCGGCCACGAACTTGCCGCTGCCGATCAGCGTGAGGAACCCGGGGATGATCGACTGCTTGAGCCGCAGCGTGGGCTCGTACGCCAGGAGGTTGCCCGAGCGGACGGTCAGGTTCCCCTCCTCCAGGTCGTAGGAGTTGAGGTCGAAGGCGCGGTCGGCCAGCAGCAGCTTGCCCCGGCCCTCGGCGACCACCCAGTCCGCCGCGTGCATCGGCGAGTTGAAGTGCTGGCCGAGCATCCGGTCGATCGCCCCGGCGCCGACGCCCTTGAAGGAGATGTCGCCGTAGTAGGCGATCATCTTGCCCTTCTGCAGGAAGTACGACCCGTTCAGGTCGACCGAGAAGGCGTACGGGTTGACGTTGTCGTTCGCCGGCAGGCTGTGCACGTCGTGCACCACCGGGCCGGAGCCGTCCGGTGCCTTCGGCAGCGGGGCCTGGGCGCCGCCGTACTGCTCCTGGGCGTACTGCTGCGGCTGCTGCTGCGGGTAACCCTGCTGCTGCGGAGGTGGCGGGTAGCCCTGCTGCGGGTAGCCCTGCCCGGGCGGCGGGCCGTAGCCGGGCGGCGGCGGGGCGGCCGGGTAGCCGGGCTGGGTGGGCTGGTTGTACGGCGACGGCTGGCCGTACGGCTGCGGCTGGCCGTACGGGTCGTGCGGCTGCCCGTAGGGGGGCTGCGGCGGGTAGGACATCAGAGCTTCTCCTCGCTCGCCTGCACGAACACCGTGCCGTTCCCGGACAGCTCCAGCTGGAAGGCCTCGCCGGAGCCGCGTCCGATCATGTCGCGCCACCCCAGCGCGGTGGACAGCTTGTTCTGGACCTGGCCGCGGTGCGCGACGTAGGCCTGGGGGTCGACGTGGACCGGCTGGTGCGGGGTGATCGGCAGTTCGAAGACGCCGCCGTGCGCCATCACCGCCACCGCGCCGTGGCCGTCCAGCTTGGTGGTGAACAGGCCCTGCCCGGTCACCTGGCCGCGGACCATGCCCATCACGCCGCCCTGCGACCCCATGAACATCGTGGACTGCTGCAGCGAGCCCTCGAAGGCCAGCAGCCGGTCCGCCTCGACGTACAGGGTGTCGCCGGCCAGGTCGATCACGTGCACGTGGTGGCCGCCGTGGCCGAACATCACGGTGCCCTGGCCCTCGACGGTCATCAGCGGGGTGTCCTCGTTGGCCACCCGGCGGCCGATCATCGACATGACGCCGCCCTGGCCGCCGGTGAGGTTCGGCGTGAACCGGACCTCGCCGGTGTACGCGAGCATCGCGCCGCGCTGGCTGAACATCCGCTGCCCGGGGACGACCCGGGCCTCGATCATCTTGTTGTTGATCCTGGTGAACGGCATCAGACGTCGCCCCCGATGGTGATCTTCTCGGACGGCTGAACGTAGACCAGGCCCTCGCCGGAGAACTCCACCTGGACCGCCTCGCCGCCGCCCTCGCCGATGAAGGTCGACCAGCCGGCGCCCGACTTGAGGCTGCGGCTGAGGTTGCCGGTGTGCGCGACGTACGCCCCCGGGTCCACCCGCAGCGGCATGCCCTGGGAGACCCGCAGGATGATCGCCGGCCCCTTGGAGGTGAGCGCGGCCCAGCCGTGGCCCTCCACCTTGGTGGTGAACAGGCCGTTCCCGGAGGAGATGCCGTTGAGCCCGGTGAAGCTGGTGCCGGTCTTCAGCGTGCCCTCGGTGCAGAGGAGGTTGTCCGACTCGACGTAGAGCGTCTCGCCGTTCAGCCGGACCAGGTTGATTTCGGTGGCTCGGTCGGCGAAGTAGCAGGTGCCCTGCCCCTTCACCTCCATGACCGTCATCTGCTCACCGGTCAGCCGTCGGGTCACGACGCCGCGCAGCCCGTCACCGCCGCCGCTGAGCTTCTTGAAGTTCATCTGGCCGGTGTACGCGACCATCGAGCCGTTTCTGGCTTTCACGCCATCGCCCGTCATGTCGACGGCGAGCGTCTTGGACCCTTGGAGTCGAAACTGTGCCACCGCCGCAATGTAGCGGGATCCGGCAGCTCGGGGGGAGGGGGCGGGGTCGTTCTGGTACCTGTCTGCGACAAAACCGGCCCGTCGGACACCGGCTGTACCGGCTCCGTATCCCCTGCGTGTCCGCCGCCGGACCCCGGGCCGGCCGGCGCCGCACCCCGGGAGCGGGGTCGGACATGTGCTCGGTGATAATGGCGGGGATGCTTGTGAGCCGGTTCACAAGCGATCTTCGACTCCTGACTGAGGTGCCCATCGTGAACAGCAGTGCCGTCCACCGCCTGCGTCTGGTCTCCGGCCCCGAGGGCCTCTCGTTCCTCCTGCTGCTGGTCTGCTCGGTGCTCAAGCGCACCACCAGCTTCGACGCGGTGCCGGTGATGGGCATGATCCACGGGATCCTGTTCGTCCTGTACGTGGTGTTCTGGATCATGGCCTGGCAGGCGCAGAAGTGGGACGCCAAGCGCGGCATCCTGCTGTTCGTCCTCTCGGTGCTGCCCACCGGCGGCTTCTTCGCCGAGCGGACCCTCGCCAAGGAGGAGCGCGGCGAGCTCGCACCCGCCCGCGAGCCCGCCACCGCCTGATCGCCGCCCGAACGACCGCGGGCAGGCCGACAGGCTGCCGGGGCCTCCTCTCCCAGTGGGCCCCGGCAGCCTGTCGCCGTTTCCAGGTGTGGTTCCGGTGGTGACTAGTTGACGTTCACCGCGCTCCAGGCCGCGGCCACCGCCGCGTACTGGGTGCTGGTGGTGCCGTAGAGGTCACCGGCCGCCTTCAGGGTCGCCGTGCGGGCGGCCTTGTAGTTGGTGGTGGAGGTGAAGTAGACGGTCAGCGCGCGGTACCAGATCGCGGCGGCCTTGTCCCGGCCGATGCCGGTGACGGTGGAGCCGTTGGAGGTGGGGCTGTTGTAGCTGACGCCGTTGATGGTCTTGGCGCCGCTGCCCTCGGCCAGCAGGTAGAAGAAGTGGTTGGCCACGCCCGAGGAGTAGTGGACGTCCACGTTGCCGACCCCGGAGTACCAGGAGTCCTTGGACGCGCCGTCCTTCGAGGGCTTGTCCATGTAGCGCAGCGGGGTGCCGTTGCCGTTCAGGTTGAGCCGCTCGCCGATCAGGTAGTCCGGCACGTCCGAGGGCAGGTTGGCGTACCACTCGACCATGGTGCCGAAGATGTCCGAGGTGGCCTCGTTGAGGCCGCCGGACTCGCCGGAGTAGACCAGCCCGGCGGTGGCGGAGGTGACGCCGTGGGTCATCTCGTGGCCGGCCACGTCGATCGCGGTCAGCGGGTGGGTGTTGCCCGAGCCGTCGCCGTACGTCATGCAGAAGCAGGAGTCGTTCCAGAACGCGTTGACGTAGTTGGAGCCGTAGTGCACCCGGCTGCTCGCGCCGACGCCGTTGTTCTTGATGCCGCTGCGGCCGAAGGTGTTCTTGTAGTAGTCCCAGGTCGCGCCGGCGCCGTACTGGGCGTCCACCGCGGCGGACTGGGTGTCGGAGGCGAGCCCGTTGCCCCAGACGTTGTCCGCGTCGGTGTACAGCGCGTTCCCGCTGGCGGCGTTGCCCGTCCACTGGTTGCCGCGGGAGGCGTCCTTGAGCTGGTAGGTCGAGCCGCTCTGGGTGGTGGTCAGCGGGACGCTGCCGACGAAGACGCCCTTGCCGCTGCCGTTCGCGGTCTGGAACTCCTCGTGCGTGGAGAGCACCTCGCCGGTGGCCGCGTCGGTGACCAGCCGCTGGCTGCTCGGCGTGCCGTCGGCCCGCTCGCCCTTGACGACGGTCTGGTACGCCAGCCGCGGGTTGCCGTCGGCGGCCCAGACCACCAGGGTGGCCGTGCCCGCGCCGTCGACCCGGCTGATCGCCGACTCGTCCTTGTCCGCGGCGATGCCGACGGTGGCCCGGACGGCGCCGAGCGCCTGGGCGCCGGCCTTGTCGGCGGAGAGCGCCGGGGTGAGGCTCGGCAGTGAGAGCTGCCCGCCGAACGCCCGGTCCACCGAGGTGATCGCGCCGTTGGCCTTCTGGTGCACCACCAGGTCGCCGCCGAGGACCGGCAGGCCGCCCAGGGTCCGCTCGTAGCGCAGGTGACGGGTGCCGTTGGCGTCCACCACGGCGTCCTTGGCGACCAGCCGTTCCTGGCCGCCGAGGGCGAGCGCCTGCGCCACCGGCGCGGCCTCGCTGCCGGCCAGCGAGATCAGCGCGTCGTGCTGCTGCACCACCGAGGGCGCGGCGGCCTGGGCGGGGGCGGCGGCGACCTGGATGGCGCCGGCGAGCAGGGCGGTGGCGGAGAGTACGGCTCCGGCTGTCAGCTTTCGCTTCACGTACGGGGTTCCTTCCACGAAACCGCGTGTGCGCGGTCACGCCGCGTACCGGGGCGCCGGGGTTGGCGCCGTGGGGCGGTAGGGCGCTGACGTGCTGCTCCCGTGCGGTTCCGACGGCCGGTCGGTGGGTGGGGCGACAGCCGTCGAACGGGGCTTTGGTCAGAAGCATGACAAGCACAGGTCGTGAAAGGACAGGGCGCCGCCGGCGATTGGCCAGGTCTCGCCAGTCGTCGGGTACGGGTGGTTCCGGTGGGCCGGGTGACCGGTTCGGGGTGCTTCGTCCCGCTGGCGGGATCCCGCCAGCGGCCACCCTTGTCGCCCGCCGCGGCCCTTGCTACGGCGCCGGGCCGGGCGCCGCTCCGGCCCTCCCCGGCCCGGGCGCGGACGCGCGAACGCCCGGGGCCTCCCCTCCCAGTGAGGCCCCGGGCGCTGTCGAGCGGACGTCAGCTGACGTTGACGCCGCTCCAGGCCGCGGCCACCGCCGCGTACTGGGTGCTGGTGGTGCCGTAGAGGTCACCGGCCGCCTTCAGGGTCGCCGTGCGGGCGGCCTTGTAGTTGGTGGTGGAGGTGAAGTAGACGGTCAGCGCGCGGTACCAGATCGCGGCGGCCTTGTCCCGGCCGATGCCGGTGACGGTGGAGCCGTTGGAGGTGGGGCTGTTGTAGCTGACGCCGTTGATGGTCTTGGCGCCGCTGCCCTCGGCCAGCAGGTAGAAGAAGTGGTTGGCCACGCCCGAGGAGTAGTGGACGTCCAGGTTGCCCACGCCGGAGGACCAGGAGTCGGCCGAGCCGCCGTCCTTGGAGGGCTTGTCCATGTAGCGCAGCGGCGTCCCGTCGCCGTTGATGTTGATCTCCTCGCCGATCAGGTAGTCCGGCTTGTCGGTCGCGAGGTTGGCGGAGAACTCGACCATGGTGCCGAAGATGTCCGAGGTGGCCTCGTTGAGGCCGCCGGACTCGCCCGAGTAGTTGAGGCCCGCGGTGGCGGAGGTGACGCCGTGCGTCATCTCGTGGCCGGCCACGTCGATCTCGGTCAGCGGGTGGGTGTTGGCGTCACCGTCGCCGTACGTCATGCAGAAGCAGGAGTCGTCCCAGAACGCGTTGACGTAGTTCTTGCCGTAGTGGACCCGGCTGGTGGCGCCGACGCCGTTGTTCTTGATGCCGTTGCGGCCGAACGCGTTCTTGTAGAAGTCCCAGGTGGCCGCCGCGCCGAACTGCGCGTCCACCGCCGCAGACTGGGTGTTGGAGGCGAGGCCGGTGCCCCAGGCGTTGTCCGCGTCGGTGTACAGCGTGCCCGAGCCGGAGGTGCGGCCCTTGAGGTCGCTGGTGGACTGGTTGCCGCGGGAGGCGTCCTTGAGCTGGTAGGTCGAGCCGCTCTGGGTGGTGGTCAGCGGGACGCTGCCGACGAAGACGCCCTTGCCGGTGCCGGTCGCGGTCTGCACCTGCTCGTGGGTGGAGAGCACCTCGCCGGTGGCCGCGTCGGTGACCAGCAGCTGGCTGCTCGGGGTGGAGTCGGCGCGCAGGCCCTGGACGACCGTCTGGTACGCCAGTCGCGGGTTGCCGTCGGCGGCCCAGACCACGAGCTTGGCGGCGCCGGCCTGGCGCACCTCCCGCAGCGGCGACTCGTCCTTGTCGGCGGCGATGCCGACGGTCGACTGGACCGCGCCGGAGGCCTGCGCGGCGGCCTTGTCGGCCGGGATCTGCGGGGTGAGGCTCGGCAGGTCGATGGTCGCGGCGACGGCCTTGTCCACGGCCTCGACCGCGCCGTTCGCGGCCTCGTGCACCACCAGGTCGCCGCCGAGGACGGGCAGGCCGGCGAAGGTGCGCTCGAAGCGGAGGTGGCGGGTGCCGTCGGCGTCCACCACGGCGTCCTTGGCGACCAGTTGCTCCTGGCCGCCCAGGGCCAAGGCCTGCGCCAGCGGGCCGGTCTGACCGCTCGCCAGGGCGATCGCCGCCTCGCGCTGCTGCGCGGCCTGCGCCTGCGCGGCCGGGGTCGGGGCGGCCTGGGCGGCGGTGGTGCCCACCTGGATGACGCCGGTGAGGAGGGCGGTGGCGGAGAGTACGGCGCCGGCTGCGAGCTTTCGCTTCACGTACAGGTCCTTCCAGGGAAACCGCGGATGTGCGGTTGCGCCGCGTCCCGGGGTGCCGGGGTTGGCACCTGAGGGGCGGGACGGGCGCTGACGTGCTACTGCTCCGTGCGGTCGAGCGGCGGTGCCACCGGTGAGTGGGGCGGTGGCTGCCGAACGGGGCTGGGCGAAAGCATGACAATCCAACAAGTGAAATGACAGGTCTTGTTCATCGATTGGCCAGGTCTCGCCAGCCCGGCGGAAGGTAAACGGGGCGACAAATCCGGTCGAACCACCCCGCCTTGCAGCGGGTTACCGCCCGAACCGAGGCCTGACTACGGGCCGAACGCCGGATCGGCGGCCAACGGGCGGCCGGCGGCGGGCGATTGGCGGTGGTTCACACCCCCGCAATGTGCTGGTACGGACCTGTGCGTCCCACTGGCGTGATCCCGCCACGTGTCGCGCTTGTCCACCATCAGGACGCCTGGTAACACCCCGGCCGCCCGCCGGTACGGTAAGGGGCGTGGCCAAGCCCCTCGCACTCGACTTCGACCCGATCGCCCGCGCCGACGAGCTCTGGACCCGCCGCTGGGGCGGCGTCCCCTCGATGGCGGCGATCACCTCGATCATGCGCGCCCACCAGATCCTGCTCGCGCGGGTGGACGCCGTGCTCAAGCCGTACGGGCTGACGTTCGCCCGGTACGAGGCGCTGGTGCTGCTCACCTTCAGTCGGACCGGCGAGCTCTCGCTGTCCAAGATCGGCGAGCGGCTGATGGTCCACCCGACCAGCGTGACCAACACCGTCGACCGCCTGGAGCGGGCCGGTCTGGTCGGCCGCCGGCCCAACCCGCTGGACGGCCGCGGGGTGCTCGCGGCGATCACCGCCCGCGGCCGCGAGGTCGTGGAGGAGGCCACCCGGGAGCTGATGGCGATGGAGTTCGGCCTGGAGGAGTACGGCCCCGACCAGTGCCGTCAGGTGTTCGACCTGCTGAGGCCGCTGCGGGTGGCCGCCGGGGACTTCACCGAGCCGGGCGCGGAGCCCGCGGAGTAGGGCGCTGCACGGCCCACCCGTAAGCGGCGGCTACCCTCGTGGGGAGCGGTGCGCGGATCCGGGCGTACCGGCCCATTCCGGCGAGCGAGGCGATGAAGAGTATGAAGGCGAACCCCCTGCTGGGCTGGTACCGGGCCCTGGCCATTGCGACCGGTGTGGCCCTGCTCGTGTTCTGCGGCTTCATGGTCGCGAAGTACGGCTTCGACACGGCCGAGGACCTGACCACCTACGTCGCGATGCTGCACGGCTACCTCTACGTCGGGTACTTCGTGGTGACCTTCCTGCTCGGCCAGAAGCTCAAGTGGCCGCTGGGCCGGATGCTCCTCACCCTGGCCGCCGGCTGCATCCCGTTCGCCTCCTTCGTCGCCGAGCGCCGGGTGGTCCGCGAGGCCGGCGAGCGGCTCCCCGCCGCCGGCGCCGCCCGGCAGGCCGCCGGCGTCTGAGCCACGCGCCGTCCACCGCGCCTTCGAGGGCGCCCCTCCCCGTACCGGGGAGGGGCGCCCTTCGCTTTCCGGGGCCGCGAACCGGCCCTTCTCGTGCCCGAACCGGCCCTTTTCGGCGTTTTCCGGCGCGTTCGCCCCCGGCCGGGCCCCGGCTCCATCGACAATTACTAGGACGTCCGAGTAAATTGATAGGACGTCCTAACAGTTGTGCCGTCCACGTGCCGTGGCGGCCGTACGGAGCGGAGTTCGGGGTCATGGACGCCGAGGAGATCGAGCGCGGACGGCAGCGCTGGCAGCAGCGGTACGACAGCTCCCGCAAGCGGGACGCGGACTTCACCACCCTCTCCGGTGACGAGGTCGAGCCGGTCTACGGCCCGCCCGCGGGCCAGCCGGTCGAGGGCTTCGAGCGGATCGGCTGGCCCGGCGAGTACCCGTACACCCGGGGGCTGCACGCCACCGGCTACCGGGGGCGGACGTGGACCATCCGCCAGTTCGCCGGCTTCGGCAACGCCGAGCAGACCAACGAGCGCTACCGGATGATCCTGGACTCGGGCGGCGGCGGCCTCTCGGTCGCCTTCGACATGCCCACCCTGATGGGGTACGACTCCGACGACCCCAAGTCGCTCGGCGAGGTCGGCCACTGCGGCGTGGCGATCGACTCGGCCGCCGACATGGAGGTCCTCTTCAAGGGGATCCCGCTCGGCGACGTCACCACCTCGATGACCATCAGCGGCCCGGCCGTCCCGGTCTTCTGCATGTACCTGGTCGCCGCCGAGCGCCAGGGCGTCGACCCGGCGGTGCTCAACGGCACCCTGCAGACGGACATCTTCAAGGAGTACATCGCACAGAAGGAGTGGCTCTTCGCGCCCGAGCCGCACCTGCGCCTGATCGGCGACCTGATGGCCTACTGCGCCGAGGGCATCCCGGCGTACAAGCCGCTCTCGGTCTCCGGCTACCACATCCGCGAGGCCGGCTCGACGGCCGCGCAGGAGCTGGCGTACACGCTGGCGGACGGCTTCGCCTACGTCGAACTCGGCCTCTCCCGGGGCCTGGACGTGGACGTCTTCGCGCCCGGCCTCTCCTTCTTCTTCGACGCGCACCTCGACTTCTTCGAGGAGATCGCCAAGTTCCGCGCCGCGCGCCGGATCTGGGCCCGCTGGATGCGCGACCGCTTCGGCGCCCGGACGGACAAGGCGCAGTGGCTGCGCTTCCACACCCAGACCGCCGGGGTCTCGCTGACCGCCCAGCAGCCGTACAACAACGTGGTCCGCACCGCGGTCGAGGCCCTCTCGGCGGTGCTCGGCGGCACCAACTCGCTGCACACCAACGCGCTGGACGAGACGCTGGCGCTGCCCTCGGAGCAGGCCGCCGAGATCGCCCTGCGCACCCAGCAGGTGCTGATGGAGGAGACCGGCATCACCAACGTGGCCGACCCGCTGGGCGGTTCCTGGTACGTCGAGGCGCTCACCGACCGGATCGAGGAGCAGGCCGAGGCGATCTTCCAGCGGATCCTGGACAAGGGCCGCGAGGACCACGAGATCGGCCCGATCACCTCCGGCATCCTGCGCGGGATCGAGGACGGCTTCTTCACCGGCGAGATCGCCGAGGCGGCCTTCCAGTACCAGCAGGGCGTCGAGAAGGGCGAGAAGCGGGTCGTCGGCGTCAACTGCCACCCGCGCAGCGTCACCCCCGAGCTGGAGATCCTCCGGGTCAGCCACGAGGTCGAGCGCGAGCAGGTGCGCGTGCTGGCCGCGCGCAAGGCCGGCCGGGACGAGGCGGCGGTGCGGGCCGGGCTGGACGCGATGCTGGCGGCGGCCCGCTCGGGCGCGTCGATGATCCCGCCGATGCTGGACGCCGTCCGGGCCGAGGCGACCCTGGGCGAGATCTGCAACGCGCTGCGCGACGAGTGGGGCATCTACCGGGAGACCGCCTCCTTCTGACGAACGGGGCAGCCCCCTGGACGCCGAGAACCGCCCCGCGCAGTCGCGCGGGGCGGTTCTCGGCGTCCGCTCAGCCGGCGAGGAGCCGCGGGAACGGTCCGAGCAGCAGCTCGGTGAAGCGGCGGATCCACTCGGCGGTGATCGGCTCGCCGCTGACCAGCACCCGGTGCTCGACCGTCCCGGCGATGATGTCGAAGATGATGTCGATCTCCTCGGCGGCCGCCGCCGGGTCGCCGTCCGGGGCGAGTTCGCCGCGCGCCTGGGCGGCGGCCCGGCCCTGGCGGACCAGGCGCTTCTGCGGGTCCACGATCGCCTCCCGGATCCGCCGCCGCAGCTGCCGGTCCCGGGTGCCCTCGGCGAACAGCGCGAGCAGCGCGGCCTGCGTCTCCGGGCGGACCAGCAGACCGGCGAACTGGGCGACCACGGCCTCGATGTCGGCCCGCAGGCTGCCGAGGTCGTGCATCACCAGCTCGTCGAAGAGGCTCGCGACGGCGTCCACCACCAGCTCGTTCTTGGAGGGCCAGCGGCGGTACAGGGTGGTCTTGGCGACCTTGGCGCGGGTGGCCACGTGGCCCATGGTCAGCCCGCCCCAGCCGAGTTCGGCCAGTGCCTCGCGGGTGGCGTCGAGGATGGCGGTGTCGGCGGCCGCGCTGCGCGGGCGGCCCTTGGCCCGGGCGGTGGTGCTCTCGGGGCCCTCCGGGGCCTGTGGGGGGTCTTCACGGCCCGCCGGGCACGCCGGGGTCGCGGGGGGCTGGGGGGCCGGCACCGGGCCTCCTTGCGATGTACTGGTAAGTAACATGGGTGGGGCAGGTAACGGTAGCGACTGTTCCCCGTCGGGGTCAGCGGATGCGGGCGGGAAAGTGGGGCAGCTCACGTCCCGGGACGCCGGGATGGGGTTGCGGCGGGGGGCCTCGATCCAGTTACGCTACGACTCGTAGCGAAAGCAGTGACGACCAGGCGCCGTGATCCCGTGGGACGGGGACGGCGCGGGCGCGGATGGGGATCCGCGCCGAACGGTTCAGGTTACCGGGGGACGGGCCGTCCACCTGGGGAATCGCCGCCGCGCAGCCCGCGCGGTGCGACTTTCCGGAGGTTGGTGCCCGTCAGCGGCGCGGACGGGGGAGGATAGTGCCATGCAGCCACGGAATTCGCGTCTCAACAGCTCCGCTCTGCGCGGTGCGGTCGACCTCGCCGCAGTGAAGGCAGCCGGTGAGGCCGCCCAGAAGGCCGAGCAGGCCAGGGCCGAGCGGGCCCGCCAGGCGGCGGCCGCCGAGGCGGCCGGGGTCGCCCCGGCCCAGCCCGCGTACCCGCTCGTCATCGATGTCACCGAGGACACCTTCGAGACCGAGGTCGTCCAGCGCTCCACCGAAGTGCCGGTGGTCATCGACTTCTGGGCCGAGTGGTGCGGTCCGTGCAAGCAGCTCAGCCCGATGCTGGAGCGGCTGGCCGAGGAGTACGCCGGCCGGATCGTGCTCGCCAAGATCGACGTCGAGGCCAACCAGCTGCTCACCCAGCAGTTCGGCATCCAGGGCGTCCCGGCCGTGATGGCCGTGGTGGCCGGCCAGCTGGTGCCGCTGTTCCAGGGTGCCGAGAGCGAGGCCAACGTCCGCAAGGTGCTGGACCAGTTGATCCTGGTGGCCGAGCAGCGCTTCGGCGTGGTCGGCGGGGCCGGGGCACCGGCCGAGGCGTCGGGCGAGGCCGAGGCGTACCTGCCGGAGGACCCGGCCCTGGCGGCCGCGCACGAGGCGCTGGACCGGGGGGACCTCGGCGGCGCCGTCCAGGCGTACCGGAACGTGCTGGTCGACGAGCCGGGCAACACCGAGGCCCGGCTCGGCCTGGCCCAGGCGGAGCTGCTGCGCCGGGTGGAGGGTCTGGACCTGGCGGGCGTCCGCGCGGCGGCCGCGGCCGACCCGAAGGACGTCGCGGCCCAGCTGGACGCGGCCGACCTGGACCTGGTGGGCGGTCACGTCGAGGACGCCTTCGGGCGCCTGGTGGCCACCGTCGGGCGGACCTTCGGCGAGGACCGGGACACCGTCCGGCTCCGGCTGCTGGAACTGTTCGAGGTGATCGGCACCGACGACCCGAGAGTGACGGCGGCGCGCGGCGCGCTGGCCCGCGTGCTGTTCTGAGGGCCGTCCGACGGTCGGTTCTGGCACGGCGGATGACCTGCGGTGTCGCTGACGATTTGGCGACAATCCGGTCATCGGTCCAGAGGTTTACCAAATCTTGACAACACCCGTGGGCGGTCACTTCAGGTGACCGCCCACGGGTGTTTCGCTGGTGTTTCCGGCGGATTTCGTCCTCACCGTTCCTTCAATTCATCACTCTGGGTGTGCGGGCGGCCATTTCCATGATCGCCGCCGTCCGATGTTGGATTACCCGTCAGTAATGAACCCCTTGTGCTTCGCCCGGGATTCAAGCAGCATCGGCGACGCCCGGTCCCAGCGTTCAGCCCCCCGACAGCCGGTCGGTGGGCGGAGCCAGGGATCCCCACCGGGTGAGCCGCCGGCCGAGGCCGGTGGTGGGAGGGCAGGGGGGTATCCGCGGTCCCACGGCGGTTCCTGTCCTTCGAACCGGCCGCGCGGCCCGCGCGGTCGCTGGTTGTCGCTCGGGGGTGATCGCCGATGTCGTCGGTCCTGCCCGCCGCCCCGCAAGGGCGGTCGGTGAAGGGACGGGAGTGCCGCTGTGTGCCGGCCGCTCCCGCGTCCGACGACGCCAACGGCGCTCTCCGCTACCGAGGACGTAGCTCTCTCCCATCCCAGGCCCCCACCGGTGCGCGACGCACCGCCGGGGAGCCGGAGATGTACGTCCTAGAAGGAGGACTCGCATGTCCCAGACCTACGGCAAGACCCGCTGGAAGCGCTTCGCCCTGGTGATGGTGCCCAGCCTCGCGGCCACCGCCGCGGTGGGTGTCGCACTGGCGAACAACGCGCTTGCGGCTTCGTTCAGCGTCTCCGGCCAGAGCTTCAAGGTCACCACGGCCGAGCTGCACGGCACCAACTTCGCGCAGTTCGGCTCGATCGACGCGGAGACCAACGGCACGCCGCACCCGGTGGCCATCTCGGCGTTCGACTCGGCCACCATCAAGAGCCTCTGCCAGTCCGTGGTGACCGACCCCAACGTCATCCCCGGCCTGCCGTGGAAGCTGCCGAAGATCACCCTGCGCCTGGAGGCCGGCCAGAGTGACGACCCGGCGAAGCAGGTCACTGCCAAGAACCTGCTGATCGACCTGGAGCAGCTGAACGCGGACGCCGAGTTCACCAACATCAACATCGGCCAGGACGCGTCCACCCTGAAGGGCACCGCCACCCAGGGCTGGAAGTCCAAGCTCGGTACCGGCCTGCCCTCCGGCGCCACGGGCTTCGCCCAGGCCGCCGACAAGGCCGACCTGTCCAACGTGCAGCAGACCGCCTGGGCCACCTCGGCCGGCACCTTCAAGCTCCAGGGCCTGAAGCTCAACCTGCACACCGACGGCGGGCACGAGTGCTACTAGGCCGTTGACCGGCGGCGGGCCCCGGCCCGCCGCCGACCGCGGTACCCGGGGGGTCGGGGGCGGTGCGTGCGCCGTCCCGGGCCCTCCCCCTCCCGTTTTTCGCCTCGTTCACACCATCGAGGAGCTGCATCGTGTCCAGCGCCCTTGCCGAGTTCCGGCCCGCCGAGCACGAGAACCCCGCCCAGTGGGTGCGTCGGGTGTTCCGTAACTTCCGCCGGTCCCGGCCGTTCTACGGCGGCTTGCTGGCCATGATCGCCGGCGTCCCGATCATGTACTTCCCGTACGCCAAGCTGGCGTTGAACGGCATGACCGTCACCATGGCGACCACGGCCGGTGCCGGGTCACTGATCATCGGGGTCCTGCTGATCGTGCTGGGCCTGACCGCCTGGTTCCAGCCGGCCGTCCGGTTCTTCGCCGGCATCGCCACCACGCTGCTGACCCTGATCTCGATCCCGGTCTCCAACCTCTCCGGTTTCGGCATGGCGCTGCTGCCCGGTCTGATCGGCGGCGGGCTGATGCTCTCCTGGGCGCCGAACCCGGCCGCGCCGACGACCGAGGCGGTCGCCGCCGGCGCCGGCGGCACCAAGACCCTGCCGTCGACGGCGTCCGAGGAGCCCGGCACCGCGGAGTTCGCCGCCGAGGAGCCCGCCACCGCGCCGCTGCCGGCCGTCCCCGCGCAGGCCGCCCCGGCCGACGACGGTACCGCCGGGGCCGGCGTCCCGTCGCAGCACACCGGTGACCAGAAGGAGGCACGGTGAGCGGGTCCCAGGAGCCGCGGGCGGAGCAGCGCTCCGGGCGGCACGCGGCGCCCCGCACGCCCGTCCGGGTCCGGCTCAGAGGCCGCGCGCTGGCGATGGCCGCGGTGCCGACCGCGCTGCTGATGGCCGCCGCCTACACGCCGAACGCCGCGATCGCCGAGACCTCGGCGGGCAAGCCCTGCGCCACCGCGCCGGACACCGCGCCGCCGGTGGTGGCGGAGACCCCGGTGCCCAAGAGCGAGCTGCCCCCGCCGCTGCCCGGTCCGTCGGTGCCGCTCCCGGAGAGCCCGGCGACCACCCCGGCGGGCACGCCGACCGGTGCGCCGACCAGCGCGCCGACCGGTGCTCCGACGAGCACGCCCACCACGGTGCCCGGCACCCCGGCCCCCTCGTCCTCGCCGGCCTCGGCCCCGGTCCGGTCCGCGACCACCGGCGGGTCCGGCGGCGTCGTCCAGGCCGGGCTGATCGACGACATCGTCGGCGGGATCACCAACCTGATCCACCCGAGCGCGTCGGCGAGCCCGTCCGCCTCCGCCACCACGGCCGCCCCGGCGCAGACCCAGGCCCCGGTCACCGCGCCCGCCGCGGGCAACCGCGCGGTGGCCCCGGCCGCCGCCACCCAGGCGCCCGCCGCGCCCGCGCCGTCCGCTGCCACGACGCCCCCGGCCGCCGGGTCGGGGACGCCGAGCCCGGCGGCCACCACGCCGGGCGCCAAGGCGAGCACGCCGGGTGCCAAGGCGAGCGGCAAGCCGTCCGCGGGTGCGAAGGCCACCGGGTCGGCCACGCCGTCGGACCCGGCCACGCCGTCCGCCTCGGGCACGCCGACCAAGGACCCGAACTGCCTGGTCCCGATGAAGGGCCTGGCCGCCGGGGAGAAGACGGACAACGCGATCCTCGTCCCCGACCAGAACTGGACCCTGCAGACCAGCCGGCTGACCCTCAACCACGCCGTCCTGATGGGCGTGGTCAAGGTCCAGACGCCGACCGGCACCAAGCGGGTGCTGAAGTTCGTGGTCGACAGCGTGGACATCGAGAACCTCGACATGTCGACCCTTGAGGGCAACGGCAAGACCTTCCACGTCAAGGGCGCCCCCGGCTCGGTCTCCACGATGCGCAAGGGCCCGGTCACCATGTACGTGGAGAAGCTCTCCGGCCACCTGTCCAAGGTGCTCGGCCTGCCGATCCCGATCGACCTGGGCGAGCTCACGCTGACCCCGGACGGGCCGCTGCCGCAGTGGCTGTACGACCTGATCGGCAAGCTCGAACTGCCGCTCTGGCTGGAGATGACCGGTGTCACCGCGGTCCAGTCCGGCCAGTTCGGCGGCACGCTGAAGATCCCCGGCATGCAGCTCTACAACGACGACAAGCCGTACGTCGGCAACCAGTAGCGGCGGCGAGAACGCCCGTGGGGCGGCCCCTCCGACGAGGAGGGACCGCCCCACGGGCGTGTTCGCGGGCGGGTGCTACGCGCTCCGGGTGCCCAGGTGGTGCACCTGGACCATGTTGGTGTTGCCGGGGACGCCGGGGGGCGAGCCGGCGGTGACGATGACGGTGTCGCCCTCGTCCAGCTGGCCGATCTTGAGCATCTCGCGGTCGACCTGGGCCACCATCTCGTCGGTGGAGCCGACCTGCTCGGTGACGTGCGCCTCGACGCCCCAGCTCAGCGAGAGCTGGTTGCGGGTGGCGTTGTCCGGGGTGAACGCGATCACCGGGATCGGCGAGCGGTAGCGGGAGAGCCGGCGCGCGGTGTCACCGGACTTGGTGAACGCGACCAGCGCCTTGCCGTTGAGGAAGTCGCCCAGCTCGCACGCGGCGCGGGCGATCGAACCGCCCTGGGTGCGCGGCTTGCGGCCCGGGTTCAGCGGCTGGAGGCCCTGCGAGAGCAACTCCTCCTCGGCCTTCTCGGCGATCCGGCTCATGGTGCGGACCGTCTCGACCGGGTACTTGCCGACGCTGGACTCGGCGGAGAGCATGACCGCGTCGGTGCCGTCCAGGATCGCGTTGGCGACGTCGGAGACCTCGGCGCGGGTCGGCCGCGAGGCGTGGATCATCGACTCCATCATCTGGGTCGCGACGATCACCGGCTTGGCGTTGCGGCGGGCCAGCGTGATGAGCCGCTTCTGGACCAGCGGCACCCGCTCCAGCGGGTACTCGACGGCCAGGTCGCCACGGGCGACCATGATGGCGTCGAAGGCGAGGACGATCTCCTCCATGGCCTCGACGGCCTGCGGCTTCTCGATCTTGGCGATGACCGGCACCCGGATGCCGACCGCGTCCATGACCTCGTGGACGTCCTTGATGTCGTCCGCGTTGCGGACGAAGGAGAGGGCGACCATGTCGACGCCCAGCTCCAGGGCGAAGCGCAGGTCGTCCTTGTCCTTCTCGGACAGCGCGGGCACGTTCACGGCCGTGCCGGGCAGGTTGATGCCCTTGTTGTTCGAGAGCACACCGCCCTCGACGACCACGGTCTTCACCTGCGGGCCGTCGACGCTGACGACCTCCAGGGCGATGACGCCGTCGTTGATCAGGATCGGGTCGCCGGGCTTCACGTCGCCCGGCAGGCCCTTGTAGGTCGTCCCGCAGATGTGCTGGTCACCGGGGACGTCCTCGGTGGTGATGATGAACTCGTCACCGTTGTCGACGGTCACCGGACCGTTGGCGAAGGTGGCCAGACGGATCTTGGGGCCCTGGAGGTCGGCAAGGACGCCGATGGCCTTGCCGGTGTCCTCCGAGACCTGGCGGACCTTGTGGTACCGCTCCTCGTGATCCGCGTGGGTGCCGTGGCTCATGTTCAGTCGGGCGACGTTCATGCCCGCCTCGACGATGGCCTTCAGCTGTTCGTAGGAGTCCGTCGCCGGACCCAGGGTGCAGACAATTTTCGCTCGGCGCATATGGATCAGTCTATCCGTTCGTGTTATAGGTGCATTCGGCACGAAACGTGAGGAATCGTCGACGAAGGATCCCGAGGGGCGAGACGACGACGGCTCAGCCCCCGGACCGCCGGTGCACCAGGGCGAAGGCCTGACGCGCGATCTCCAGTTCCTCGTCGGTGGGGACCACGGCGACCGCGACCCGGCCGTACGCGGGCGAGATGATCCGGGCCTCGCCGGAGCGGACCGAGTTCAGCTCGGGGTCCACCGCGATGCCCAGCTCCTCCAGGCCGGCGGTGGCCGCGGCCCGCACCGGAGCCGCATTCTCGCCGACCCCGGCCGTGAACGCGATCGCGTCCACCCGGCCGAGCACCGCGTAGTAGCCGCCGATGTACTTGCGCAGCCGGTGGACGTAGGCCCGGAACGCCAGCTCGGCGTCGGCGTCCCCGCCCTCGGCCCGCCGCATGATCTCGCGCATGTCGTTGTCGCCGCACAGCCCCAGCAGGCCGCTGCGGCGGTTCAGCAGGTCGTCGATCTCGTCGATCGAGAGACCGCCGACCCGGTGCAGGTGGAACACCACGCCCGCGTCGATATCACCCGAACGAGTGCCCATCACCAGGCCCTCCAGGGGGGTCAGTCCCATCGAGGTGTCCACGCAGCGGCCCCCGGAGACGGCCGAGGCGGAGGCGCCGTTGCCCAGGTGCAGGACGATCACGTTCACCTCGGCCGGGTCCTTGCCGAGCAGCCGGGCGGTCGCCCGCGAGACGTACTGGTGCGAGGTGCCGTGGAAGCCGTAGCGGCGCACCCGGTGCTCGTCCGCGACGGCCTTGTCCACCGCGTACCGGGCCGCGTACTCGGGCATCGAGGCGTGGAAGGCGGTGTCGAAGACGGCGACCTGCGGCAGGTCCGGGCGCAGCGCCCGGGCCACCTCGATGCCGGTGATGTTGGCCGGGTTGTGCAGCGGCGCGACCGGGATCAGCCGGCGGATCTCGGTCAGCACCTCCTCGGTGATCACCGTCGGCTCGGTGAACCGCAGCCCGCCGTGGACCACCCGGTGGCCGATCGCGGCCAGCTCGGGGGAGTCCAGCCCGGTGCCGTCGGCGGCCAGCTCCTCGGCGACGGCCTTGAGGGCGGCGGAGTGGTCGGGGAAGACCTGGAGCGCCTCGCGCCGCTCGCCGGAGCGCGGGGTGTGCACCAGCCGGCCGTTCGCCTCGCCGATCCGCTCGACCAGGCCGGAGGCCAGCCGGGCGCCGTCCAGCATGTCGATCAGCTGGTACTTGACCGACGAGGAGCCGGCGTTCAGGACCAGGACGCGGGTGCCTTCACTCATGCCCGGACTCCTTCGGTGCGGTCCTGCGAGGGGGTGGCCGGGTCCTGCGGCCCGCCGTGTTCCTGCGACTGGATGGCGGTGATCGCGACGGTGTTGACGATGTCCTCGACCAGCGCGCCGCGCGAGAGGTCGTTGACGGGCTTGCGCAGCCCCTGGAGGACCGGGCCGACCGCCACCGCGCCGGCCGAGCGCTGGACCGCCTTGTAGGTGTTGTTGCCGGTGTTGAGGTCCGGGAAGATCAGCACGGTGGCCCGGCCGGCCACCGGCGAGCCGGGCAGCTTGGTGGCCGCGACATGGGCGTCCACCGCCGCGTCGTACTGGATCGGGCCCTCGACCAGGATGTCCGGGCGCAGCGCGCGGACCAGCTCGGTCGCCTTGCGGACCTTGTCGACGTCGGCGCCGGAGCCGGAGGTGCCGGTGGAGTAGGAGAGCATCGCGACCCGGGGCTCCACGCCGAACTGGGCGGCGGTGGCGGCGGACTGGATGGCGATGTCGGCCAGCTGCTGGGCGTCCGGGTCGGGATTGACCGCGCAGTCGCCGTAGACCAGCACCTTGTCGGCGAGGCACATGAAGAAGACCGAGGAGACGATCGCGGCGCCCGGCGCGGTCTTGATCACCTCGAAGGCGGGCCGGATGGTGGCCGCGGTGGAGTGCACCGCGCCGGAGACCATGCCGTCGGCGATGCCCTCCTGGACCATCAGGGTGCCGAAGTAGCTGACGTCCGTGACGACGTCCAGCGCCAGCTCCACGGTCATGCCCTTGTGGGCGCGCAGCCGGGCGTACAGCTCGGCGAACTGGCGGCGCAGCGGGCTGGTCGCCGGGTCGACGATCCGGACCTGGGCGCGGTCGGCCGCCGGGTCCTCCTGCGGGAGGTCGATGCCGAGGGCGGCGGCCTTGCGGCGGACGGTGTCGGGGTCGCCGAGGAGGGTGAGGTCGCAGATGTTGCGGCGGAGCAGCACCTCGGCGGCGCGCAGCACCCGTTCCTCGGCGCCCTCCGGGAGGACCACGTGCCGGCGGGCGCCCCGGGCCCGCTCCAGCAGCGCGTGCTCGAACATCATCGGGGTGACCCGCTCGGACCGGCCGACCTCGATCCGGTTGGTCAACTCGGCCGTGTCCACGTGGAGTTCGAAGAGGCCCAGGGCGATCTCGGCCTTCCGCGGGCTGGCCGAGGTGAGCTTGCCCTCCAGATGGGTCAGGGCGGCGGCGGTGATCCAGCTGCCCTCGGGGACGACGGCGACCGGAGTGCCGGGGGCCAGCCGGGCGGCCAGCGCCATCACGTTCGGGCCGGGGTGCTGGCCGAGCGTCAGCAGCACGCCGGCGATCGGCGGGGCGCCGGCGGCGTGCGCGGCCAGCGAGCCGATCAGCAGGTCGGCGCGGTCCCCGGGGGTGACCACCAGGGCGCCCTCGGTCAGCGCGTCCAGGAAGGTCGGCAGCATGGCGCCGCCGAAGACGAAGCCGCGGACGTCCCGGGCCAGCCCGGCCGCGTCCCCGGTCAGGACCTCGGCGCCGGTGGCCTCGACCAGCTGGGCGACGGTCGGCGCGGCCAGCGCCGGCTCCTCGGGAATGACGTACGCGGGGATCGGCAGCTTCTCGCCGAGGGTGCGCTGGATCCGCTGCTTGGCGCCGGGCGCGACCCGGTTGGCGACCATCGCGAGGGTCTCGCAGCCGAGGTCGGTGTAGGCGCGGTGGGCGTTGCGGACCTCGGCGATCACCGCCGCCGGGTCCTCGGAGTGGCCGCCGACCACCGGCAGCACGGCGGCGCCGAACTCGTTGGCGAGGCGGGCGTTGAAGGCCAGCTCGTCGGGGATGTTGGTGTCCGCGAAGTCGGTGCCCAGCACCAGCACCGCCTGGCAGCGCCGCTCCAGCGCTCGGAACCGGTCGACGAGGGTGGAGACCAGCTCGTCCTGGCCCTGGGCGGCCTGCAGGGCGGCCGCCTCCTCGTAGGTGAGCCCGTACAGCTCGGCGGTGGGCAGGTCGACCCGGTAGCGGGTGCGCAGCAGTTCGACGACGTGGTCGGAGCCCCGCTCGCCGGGCGCGTGCGCGTGCACCAGCGGCCGGAACACCCCGACCCGGTCCACCTGGCGGGTGAGCAGTTCCATGACCCCGAGTTCGACGGCCTGCCGGCCGTCCCCTCGGTCGATCCCGGTCACGTACACGCTGCGCGCCACGTGGGTCTCTCCGTCCCGTCGTCTCAGAGGATGGTCATATCGACCATACCTTCGCACCGGGAACGGACGTCCGCGAGCAGAGGGCCCCCGGCCGGGGCAAGGGACGAAGGTCACGTCGGGACGGGCCGGGGGTCAGCCCGCGACGGGTTGGAGCGCGGTGGCCCTCGGCCTCCGGCGGGGAGCCCGGGGGCCGGTCGGTGCCGGGTCCGACGGCCCGGCACCGACCGGGCGTGCTCAGACCGGGCGGAGCCAGACGGTGGCGAGGGGCGGCAGGACGAGTTCGGCGCTGCGGGGCTGGTCGTTCCAGGGGACGGACTCGGTCTTCACCGGGTGGGAGTTGCCGACGCCGGCGCCGCCGTAGGTCTCGGCGTCGGTGTTCAGCACCTCCTCCCAGAGCTGCTCGCGGCCGTCGAGGGCGGGCAGGCCGACCCGGTGGCCGTGCCGCACGACGGGGGAGAAGTTGCAGACCGCGACGAGCGGGGAGCCGTCGGCGGCGTACCGGACGAAGGAGAGCAGGTTGTCCTCGGCCGCGCCGCCGTCCAGCCAGCGGAAGCCGTCCGGCGTGGTGTCCTGCTCCCAGAGCGCCGGGGCGTCGAGGTAGCGGCGGTTGAGGTCGCGGACCAGCCGGCGCATCCCGAGGTGCTCCCCGGCGGCCGGCCAGGACTGCTCGTCGAGCACCCACCACTGCGGGCCCTGCTCGTGGTCCCACTCCGACCCCTGGGCGAACTCCTGCCCCATGAAGAGGAGTTGCTTGCCCGGGTGGGCCCACATGAAGCCCAGGTAGGCACGCTGGTTGGCGCGCTGCTGCCACCAGTCGCCGGGCATCTTGGAGACCAGCGCCTGCTTGCCGTGCACCACCTCGTCGTGCGAGATCGGCAGCACGTAGTTCTCGGAGTAGGCGTACACCATCGAGAAGGTGATCTCGTTGTGGTGGTACTTGCGGTGCACCGGCTCCTTGGACATGTAGACCAGCGAGTCGTGCATCCAGCCCATGTTCCACTTCAGGCCGAAGCCCAGGCCGCCGCTGTCGGTGGGCCGGGTGACGCCCTCCCAGGCGGTCGACTCCTCGGCGATGGTGAGCACGCCGGGGCAGCGCCGGTAGACGGTGGCGTTCATCTCCTGGAGGAAGGCGGCCGCGTCCAGGTTCTCCCGGCCGCCGTACTGGTTGGGTGTCCAGGCGCCGCCCTCGCGGGAGTAGTCGAGGTAGAGCATCGAGGCGACGGCGTCCACCCGCAGGCCGTCGATGTGGAACTCCTCGCACCAGTACACCGCGTTGGCGACCAGGAAGTTGCGCACCTCGGTGCGGCCGTAGTCGAACTCCAGGGTGCCCCAGTCGGGGTGCTCCGCGCGCAGCGGGTCGGCCGGCTCGTACAGCGGCTCGCCGTCGAAGCGGGCGAGGGCGAAGTCGTCCTTGGGGAAGTGCGCGGGCACCCAGTCGACGATCACGCCGATGCCGTGCCGGTGCAGGGTGTCGACCAGGTGGCGGAAGTCGTCGGGGCTGCCGAGCCGGGCGGTGGGGGCGTAGTAGCCGGAGACCTGGTAGCCCCAGGAGCCGCCGAAGGGGTGTTCCATCACCGGCATGAACTCCACATGGGTGAAGTTCAACTCCTTGAGGTAGCCGGGCAGTTCGTCGGCGATCGCCCGGTAGCTGGTGAGGTCGGGCCGCCAGGACGGCAGGTGCAGCTCGTAGACCGACATCGGCGCCCGGTGGTGCGCGGCGCGGGCCCGGCGCTCCATCCACTCGTCGTCCTGCCAGCGGTAGGAGGAGGAGGTGACGACCGAGGCGGTGCCCGGCGGGCACTGCGCGGCCCGGGCCAGCGGGTCGGCCTTGTCGAGCACCCAGCCCTGCCGGGTGTGGATCTCGTACTTGTACTGGGTGCCCTCGGCCAGGCCCGGGACGAACAGCTCCCAGACGCCGGAGGAGCCGAGCGAGCGCATCGGGTGCGCGGTGCCGTCCCAGTGGTTGAAGTCCCCGATCAGCCGGACGCCCGCCGCGTTCGGCGCCCAGACCGCGAAGGCGGTGCCGGGCACCCCGTCGACGGTGCGCACGTGCGAGCCGAGCGCCCGCCAGAGCTGCTCGTGCCGGCCCTCGGAGATCAGGTGCAGGTCCAGCTCGCCGAGGGTGGGCGCGATGCGGTAGCCGTCGTGCTGGCTGAGCGGCTCGCTGCCGGGGTAGCTGACCAGCAGCCGGTAGTCGGGCACCTCGGTGCCGGCCAGCAGGCCGGTGAAGAGGCCGTTCTGCTGGTGGGTGAGTTCGGCGGGGCCGTGCGCGGTCTCCACCACCACCCGCTCGGCGAACGGGCGCAGCACCCGGATCGCGGTGCCGCCGTGCACCGGGTGGGCGCCGAGCAGGCCGTGCGGGTCGTGGTGCATGCCGCCGACCAGCCGGTCCACCTCGCTCGGCGGCAGCGGTGCCTCGGGCAGCCGCAGCGCCCCGGGCGGGGCGGCCGGTCCGTCGGGGAGGCCCTCCGGAGTGGCGACGGGGGCGATGGAGGCGGCAGGGGCGGCAGCGGCGGCGGGGGTTCCGTCGGGGGCGCTCCCCGCGGCGTCTCCGGCCGCGTGGCCGGCGGTGTTGCCGGCCGGGTCCGTGGCCGCGTTCGTGGCCGCGCGGGCGGCGGCGCCGTCCGGGCCGCCGTCGGGCGCCGGGCGGCGCGGTTCGGCCCGCCGGGCCGCCGAGGGCTCGCGCTGGGCGGAGTCCGGGCCCGCCAGGAAGGTGGCAGGCACGGTACGGGGGGTGCGGCCGGGCGGGTCGAGCGGCGTCACGGCGTGGTCCTCCTGCGGAATCGGGGTGGCCGGGGGCGTCGGTGGCGGGCGGGCGTTCTCGGGGGCGGGGGCGGGGGCGGGTGCGGAGCCGGTCTGGCGGGGCCCTCAGACGGTCAGGGCCAGCCGGTTGATCGCGGCCAGCGGGATCGGCAGCCAGCCGGGCCGGTGGCGGGCCTCGTAGACCACCTCGTACACCGCCTTGTCGATCTCCAGGGCGCGCATCAGCTCGGGCGAGGCGGCCGGGTCGGTGCCGCCGCCGGCGGTGTAGCCGGCGCAGAAGGCGGTGCGGTTGCGCTGGGCCCAGGCGGCGGCGAGGTGGGCCAGCTCCGGGTCGGGCGGTGCGCCGGCCAGCAGGTGGGCGGCCGCGTAGTCGAAGGAGCGGAGCATCGCGGCGACGTCGCGCAGCGCGGTCTGCGGTTCGCGCCGCTCGGCGACGGACTTGGCCGGCTCGCCCTCGAAGTCCAGCAGCACCCAGCCGTGCGGGGTCCGCATGGCCTGTCCGAGGTGGAGGTCGCCGTGGATCCGCTGGACCGGCATGCCGTCCGGGTGGGCGTCGGCGAGCTGCTGGAAGGCGGCGCGCAGGGCGGACCGGTAGCGGAGCAGCCCGGGCACGGCGGCCACCGCGCTGTCCAGCCGGTCGGCCATCGCGGTCGCCAGCTGCCGGGTCTGGGTGCGGTCCAGCCGGGCGACCGGCATCGAGCGGGCCAGGACCCGGTGGACCTCGGCGGTGGCCCGGCCGAGCCGGTGCGCCTCGATCGCGAAGTTGCCGGGGGACGGGTCGCCCTTGAGCCGTCCGACCTGGTCCAGGGCCAGCTCCCAGCCGTCCTCGGCCTCCGGCAGGTAGCGCTGGAGCAGGCCGAGAGTGGCCGGTTCCGCGCGCTCCAGCCGGCTCTCGAACCAGGCCGCGACCCGGGGGATGCGGGTGGAGCCGGCCCGCGAGAGCGCCAGCGACAGCTCCAGGTCGGGGTTGGTGCCGGGGTGGATGCGGCGGAAGAGCTTGAGGATGTACGCGGTGCCGTAGATGACCGAGCTGTTGGACTGCTCCGCGGTGGAGGCGCGACCGGGCAGGTTGGTGGGCAGCCCGGAGCCGGGGGTGCGGCGGAACGACAGCGAGCCGAACCGGTCGCCGGTGGCCAGGTGCTCCAGCAGCCGCCCGGTCAGCTCGGGATCGTGCACCGCGTCGTAGAGCGCCGCGCCGTCGTACGGGCCCTGGTTGAGCCGGCCCAGGACGGCGCTCGGCTCGATGTCGGCCGTCCCCGCGGAGCGGATGCCGAGCAGCAGCTGGTAGATGTCCCCGTGCGGCGCGCCCGCGGTGGTGGCGTGCTCGACCCGCAGCAGCAGGTGCAGCAGGGCCGGGTCGCCGACCTGGAGCGGGGTGCCGACCACGGGGGTGAGGCCGGTGATGGGCCGTCCCTTGCCGGCGTACCAGCGCTGGGTGGGGAGCCACTCGGCGATCAGGGGCAGGGCCGCCTGGACGAGTTCGCTGACCCCCAGAGCGGTTCTCCGGGCCGCGGCGCCGCGGGAGCCCACCGGCGCGGGGCCGGTGGGGGTGTCGCGGTGCAGATCGGCTTGAGAACGGGAGGTTTCGGACATGACTCCCTTTCCCCGGAAGCGGGCGGACTGCCCGACGGGTCTGGCCGGGTCCGTCAGTCTTCCGGATTTCGGCGGCGCGGCGGCGACGGCACGCGAGCGGTGCTCAGGTGTCACGCCTTCGTGTAAGTGGCCGTTGGGCTGTTCTCCGTACGCGGTGGTGCAGAGACCTCCGGGGGCGCGGGGTGTTCAACTCTCGCGCCCCCGGAGGGTTTGGTGGAACGGGTGCTCCTGACGGATCGTTACTTCGATCGCCTGGCGCTGCTGAGGCGCGGGGGCTGCCGGAGCTGGAACCAGTAGAAGCCGTGCCCGGCGAGGGTGAGCAGGTACGGCCACTCACCGATCGAGGGGAAGCGCACCCCGCCGATCAGCTCGACCGGGTACCGCCCTCCGAACTGCCGCAGGTCGAGTTCGGTCGGCTGCGCGAACCGCGAGAAGTTGTTCACGCACATGACCAGGTCGCCCTCGTGCTCCCGCACGAAGGCCAGTACCGCGGGATTGCTGGAGGGCAGCTCGGTGTAGGTGCCGAGGCCGAACGCCGAGTTGAGCTTGCGGATCTCGATCATGCGACGCGTCCAGTGCAGCAGTGAACTCGAACTGCTCTGCTGCGCCTCGACGTTGGTCACCTGGTAGCCGTACACCGGATCCATGATGGGCGGCAGACTGAGCCTGCCCGGGTCGGCGGACGAGAAACCCGCGTTGCGGTCCGGGGTCCACTGCATCGGCGTGCGCACGCCGTCCCGGTCCCCCAGCCAGATGTTGTCGCCCATGCCGATCTCGTCCCCGTAGTAGAGCACCGGGGAGCCCGGCAGGGAGAGCAGCAGGGCGGTGAACAGTTCGATCTGGTTGCGGTCGTTCTCCAGCAGCGGGGCGAGCCGGCGGCGGATGCCCACGTTGGCGCGCATCCGGGGGTCCTTGGCGTACTCCGCGTACATGTAGTCGCGCTCCTCGTCGGTGACCATCTCCAGGGTCAGCTCGTCGTGGTTGCGCAGGAAGATGCCCCACTGGCAGCCGTGCGGGATGCGCGGGGTCTTGGCGAGGATCTCCGACACCGGGTAGCGGGACTCCCGGCGGACCGCCATGAAGATGCGCGGCATCACCGGGAAGTGGAACGCCATGTGGCACTCGTCGCCGCCGGAGGCGAAGTCGCCGAAGTAGTCGACGACGTCCTCCGGCCACTGGTTGGCCTCGGCGAGCAGCACGGTGTCGGGGTAGTCGGCGTCGATCTCCTTGCGGACCCGCTGGAGGAACTCGTGCGTCTCCGGCAGGTTCTCGCAGTTGGTGCCCTCGCGGGCGAACAGGTACGGCACGGCGTCCAGCCGGAAGCCGTCGATGCCGAGGTCGAGCCAGAACCGCAGCCCGGCGATCATCTCGTCCTGGACGCGGGGGTTGTCGTAGTTGAGGTCCGGCTGGTGGGAGAAGAACCGGTGCCAGAAGTACTGCTTGCGCACCGGGTCGTAGGTCCAGTTGGAGGTCTCGGTGTCGACGAAGATGATCCGGGCGTCCGGGTACTGCTTGTCGTCGTCGGCCCACATGTAGAAGTCGCCGTACGGGCCGTCCGGGTCCTCCCGGGAGGCCTGGAACCAGGGGTGCTGGTCGCTGGTGTGGTTCATCACGAAGTCGATGACCACGCGCATGCCGCGCAGGTGCGCGGCGTCGACGAACTCCATGAAGTCGGCGAGGTCGCCGAACTCCGGCAGGACCGACTTGTAGTCCGCGACGTCGTACCCGCCGTCGCGCAGCGGCGAGGCGAAGAACGGCGGCAGCCAGAGGCAGTCGACCCCGAGCCACTGGAGGTAGTCGAGCTTGGACGTGAGCCCCCTGAGGTCCCCGATCCCGTCGCCGTTGCTGTCCTGGAAGGACCGCACCAGCACCTCGTAGAAGACCGCACGTTTGAACCACTCGGGGTCCAGGTTCTTCTTCGAGGTCTCGGGGAAGGTGTCGGGGACGGGCTCGTTCACTGTCACGCTGGGTTCCTCCGAACCGTGAGGAGGTGAGCCGGCTCGGCTGAGGGATCGAGCCGGACGTAGTTGTGCCGGCCCCAGGTGTAGGCGGCGCCGGTGAGCTCGTCGTGCACCGCGAACGGGCCGTCCCCGTCGAGGGTGACGGTGGCCTCCTGGGCGTGGTGCGGGTCGAGGTTGACGACCGTGATGACGTGGTCCGTCAGGCCCTCGGTCGTGGTGGCGGTCTTGGAGAAGGCGAGTACCTGGTCGTTGTCGGTCGGGTGGAAGCGCAGGCCGCGCAGCTGCTGGAGCGAGGGGTGCCGGCGGCGCAGCCGGTTCAGCACGGTGAGCAGCGGGGCCAGGGAGTCGGTGCGGGTCCAGTCGCGGGGTCGCAGTTCGTACTTCTCGGAGTGCAGGTACTCCTCCGAACCCGGGTGGGCCGGCTCGTTCTCGTACAGCTCGAAGCCGGCGTAGACGCCGTAGCTGGGGGAGAGGGTGGCGGCCAGTACGGCACGGATCGCGAACGCCGCCCGGCCGCCGGTCTGCAGGTACTCGTGCAGGATGTCCGGGGTGTTGGCGAAGAAGTTGGGCCGCATGTAGGAGGCGGCGTCGCCGGCGAGCTCGGTGAGGTATTCGGTGAGCTCCTGTTTGGTGGTGCGCCAGGTGAAGTACGTGTACGACTGGTGGAAGCCGATCTTCCCGAGGGTGTGCATCATCGCCGGCCGGGTGAAGGCCTCGGCCAGGAAGACCACGTCCGGATCGGTGCGGGCGATGTCGGCGAGCACCTTCTCCCAGAACAGCACCGGCTTGGTGTGCGGGTTGTCGACCCGGAAGATCCGCACGCCGTGGCTCATCCAGAACCGCAGGACCCGGAGGGTTTCCTTGACGATTCCGTCCATGTCCTGATCGAAGTTGATCGGATAAATGTCCTGGTACTTCTTCGGGGGGTTTTCGGCATAGGCGATGGTGCCGTCGGCGCGGTGGCTGAACCACTCCGGGTGCTTGTTGACCCAGGGGTGGTCCGGCGAGCACTGCAGCGCGAAGTCCAGGGCCACCTCCAGGTGCAGCGCCGCCGCCTCGGCGACGAAGTGGTCGAAGTCCTCGATGGTGCCGAGGTCCGGGTGGACGGCGTCGTGGCCGCCCTCCGGCGAGCCGATCGCCCAGGGTGAGCCGACGTCGTGCGGACCGGCCGTCAGGCTGTTGTCCGGCCCCTTGCGGAAGGCTCGCCCGATCGGGTGGACCGGCGGCAGGTAGACCACGTCGAAGCCCATCGCGGCGACGGCGGGCAGCCGCTCGGCGGCGGTGCGCAGGGTGCCCGAGCGCGGCGGCTCGACGCCGGAGGGGTCGACCACCGCGCCCTCCGAGCGGGGGAAGAACTCGTACCAGGAGCCGTACAGCGCGCGCTCGCGGTCCACCTGGAGCGGCAGCGGGCGGGAGGCGCTCACCAATTCGCGCAGCGGGTAGCGGGCCAGCAGGTCGAGCACCTCGGGGGCGAGCGCCGCGGCCAGTCGGGACAGCGGCGGCAGACCGGCGTCGCGCAGGGCGTCCACCGCGGCCAGGATGTGTGCCCGGCCCTCCTTCTTCGGCACGCCGCCCGCGGCCCGCTCCAGCAGCAGCGCGCCCTCCTCCAGCACCAGCGCGGTGTCGATCCCGGCGGGCAGCTTCACCGCGGCCACCTTGCGCCAGGTGGCCAGCGGGTCGCTCCACGCCTCCACCAGGTAGGACCAGCGGCCGGGCGCGGTCGGGGTGACCTGCGCGCCCCAGCGGTCGGTGCCCTCGGCGAGTTCGCGCATCGGCGTCCACGGGCCGCTGCGGCCGCGCGGGTCGCGCAGGACGACGTTGGCGTTCACCGCGTCGTGGCCCTCGCGGAACACGGTGGCGGTGACCGCGAAGGTCTCGCCGACCACCGCCTTGGCCGGGCGACGGCCGGCGTCGACGAGGGGGCTGACGTCCAGGACGGGGATGCGGCCGATCACGGTGTCGCTCTCTGTCGTCTTGCGGGCGGCTGGCTTGCGGGCTGGGGTCTTGGCGGCGGTCTTGGCGGCCGGCTTGGCGGCGGGTCCGGTCGCGGACCCGCCGGCGGCCGTGGTGCGGGCGGGTGCCCGCCGGGGCGCCGGGCCGGCCTTCGCGGCGGCGCCCGTTCCGGAGCCGGCGATCGTCCCGGTGCCGGCGGTGGTGACCTCGGCGCCGGTGGCGGCGGTGCGACGCGTGGTGGTGCGCCTGCGGGGTGCCGCCGGCCGGCTCTCCTCGGTCCCGGGTTGTCGGGCCGGTTCGGACGGCTGCTCCGGACGGTCGGCCGCGGCGCCCCGGGGTCCCGGCATCGCCGCGTCTGTCCGAGTGTCAGAATCCATCCGTCCGGCGGATTCCGCGACCGCTGCGTCGTGGCTTTCGGCCACCGGTGTGGACTGGTCCCGCGTGTCGCCGTGCATGCCAAACTCCTGCCCGAGATCGGCGGCAGCTCCCGCGGGCCGGGCCGGCCGGGGGGAGTACCGGGAGGACTGCTGGGTGGGGAGGACGTGCGACCGGAAGCCTGCCCGCGCCGCCGTCCCCGGCAACCTGCCCCGCTCCCGCCGAGCCCCTGGCGGGGCGCCCGAGAGCCCGCGCGCGTCCCGGCGCACGCCTCTCGGGGCACGCCCCTGGGCGACCCAACCCACCCGTGAACGAGCAGGCCGAGTCCCAGGACACGCGGCGGCGCGCGGTGAGCGCCGAATGGGCTAAGGAGGTTGGGAATCGATCAACGCGAAAAGGATTCGGACGTGCTGCTTCAAGGAGGGCGCCACCCGTCGCCGCACTCCCCGCAGCATCCACGACCTTGGTTCATAGTCGCACCGGCGACCGGACTTTTGCAGCGGTACGACAGTAGTTTCGGGCTTTGTCCGGGGCGGCTCCGCCGGTGGAAATGGATCTGTTCCGCAATGTTCACGCATTGGTAGCGCGATCCGCCGGAACGTGCGCCGCGCGCGCCCCCTGTGCAGCCCAATGCGCCGAATGCGATCTCATCAATAGCCCGAACGGAGGCTCAATAGTCCACTTGACGCACCCTCATGACAGCCGCCGGGGCTACGCTTCACGCCGTGAAGGCAATCCGCAGATTCACCGTCCGCACTGTCCTGCCCGAACAACTCCAGCCGTTGCACGAGCTGGCCCTCAACCTGCGCTGGTCCTGGCATCCCGAGACCAGGGACCTCTTCCGGTCCGTGGACCCGGAGGTCTGGGCGGCCACGGGGGAGGACCCGGTGCGCCTGCTGGGCGAGGTCCCGGCCGCGCGGCTCGCCGCGCTGGCCACCGACCGCCGGTTCCTGCGCAGACTCGGCGACCTCGCCGACGACCTGCGGGAGTACCTGGCAGGACCGCGTTGGTACCAGGCCGCCCAGCACGGCCTCGACCAACCGGTCGCCGATGCCGCGCAGCCCACCGCCATCGCCTACTTCTCGCCCGAGTACGGCATCGCCGCGGCGCTGCCCCAGTACTCCGGCGGCCTCGGCATCCTGGCCGGCGACCACCTCAAGGCGGCCAGCGACCTCGGCGTGCCGATCATCGGCGTCGGGCTGTTCTACCGGCACGGCTACTTCCGGCAGTCCCTCAACCGGGACGGCTGGCAGCAGGAGCGCTACCCGCTCCTCGACCCGGACGAACTCGCCGTCACGCTGCTCCGGGAGAGTGACGGCACCCCCTGCCGGATCGACCTCGCGCTGCCCGGCGGCCGCACCCTCGCCGCGCACGTCTGGCGGGCCCAGGTCGGGCGGGTGCCGCTGCTGCTGCTCGACTCCGACATCGAGGCCAACTCGGCCGCCGAGCGCGACGTCACCGACCGCCTGTACGGCGGCGGCAGCGAGCACCGGCTGCTCCAGGAGATGCTGCTCGGCATCGGCGGCGTCCGTGCGGTGCGCGCCTACTGCCGGCTCACCGGCCACCCCGCGCCCGAGGTCTTCCACACCAACGAGGGCCACGCCGGCTTCCTCGGGATCGAGCGGATCCGCGAGCTGATCACCGACGGTCCGGCCGAGCCCGGTCTGGACTTCGCCGCCGCCCTGGAGGCCGTCCGGGCCGGCACCCTGTTCACCACCCACACGCCCGTCCCGGCCGGCATCGACCGCTTCGACCGGGACCTGGTCGCCCGCCACTTCGGCGGCGACGCGGCACTGCCCGGCGTCCCGGCCGACCAGGTGCTCGCGCTCGGCGCCGAGACCTGGCGCGGCGGGGATCCGAAGCTGTTCAACATGGCGGCGATGGGCCTGCGGCTCGCCCAGCGCGCCAACGGCGTCTCGACCCTGCACGGCGAGGTCAGCCGGTCCATGTTCAACGGACTCTGGCCGGGATTCGACGCCGCGGACGTCCCGATCACCTCGGTCACCAACGGCGTCCACGCGGCGACCTGGATCGACCCGGCGGTCGTCCGGCTCGGCGCCGCCGAGATCGGCGCCGACCGCGCCGAGGACGCCATGACCACCGGGGACGCCAAGCGCTGGACGGGCCTGGAGCGGATCGGCAACAGCGAGATCTGGGAGCTGCGCCGCAGCCTGCGCGCCCAGCTCGTCGACGAGGCCCGCCACCGGCTGCGCGCCTCCTGGCGCCAGCGCGGCGCCGGCGAGGCCGAGCTCGGCTGGGTCTCCTCGGTGCTCGACCCGGACGTGCTCACCATCGGCTTCGCCCGCCGGGTGCCCTCCTACAAGCGGCTCACCCTGATGCTGCGCGACCAGGAGCGGCTGCGCGCCCTGCTGCTGAGCCCGACCAGGCCGGTGCAGATCGTGGTCGCCGGCAAGGCCCACCCGGCCGACGACGGCGGCAAGCGGCTGATCCAGCAGATGGTCGCCTTCGCCGACGACCCGGCCGTCCGGCACCGGATCGTCTTCCTGCCGGACTACGACATGGCGATGGCCCGCCACCTCTACCCGGGGTGCGACGTCTGGCTGAACAACCCGCTGCGCCCGCTGGAGGCCTGCGGCACCTCGGGGATGAAGGCCGCGCTGAACGGCTGCCTCAACCTGTCCGTCCTGGACGGCTGGTGGGACGAGTGGTACGACGGCCAGAACGGCTGGGCGATCCCCACCGCCGACGAGAGCGCCGGCGTCCTCGACCCGGAGAGCGGCGAGGCCGAGCGGCGGGACGACATCGAGGCCGCCGCACTGTACGACCTGATCGAGCACCAGGTGGCCGCCCGGTTCTACGACCGGGGCGCGGACGGGCTGCCGCACCGCTGGATCGCCATGGTCCGGCACACCCTGGTCACCCTCGGGCCCAAGGTGCTGGCGGGGCGGATGGTCCGCGAGTACGTCGAGCGGCTGTACACCCCGGCGGCGCTGGCCCAGCGGGAGCTGGCGGCGGCGGTGCCCGGCGGGCCGGTGACCGGCCCGTACGCGGGGGCCCGCGAGCTGGCCGGCTGGAAGGCCAAGGTCCGGGAGGCCTGGCCGGCCGTCCGGGTCGAGCACGTCGAGGCGGAGTGCCCGGACGAGGCGCAGGAGCTGGGCAGCTCGCTGGCGCTGCGGGTGCAGGTCGCGCTCGGCGCGCTGGAGCCCGGTGACGTGGAGGTGCAGGTGGTCTCCGGCCGGGTGGACGAGTCGGACGGCATCTCGGACGCCTGCCTGCTCGCCCTCAAGCCGGTCGGCGGGCCGGACCTCGACGGGCGCACCCGCTACGAGGGCTCGCTGGAGCTCTGCCGGACGGGCCCGTTCGGGTACACCGTCCGGGTGCTGCCTGCCCATCCGCGGCTGGCCTCGCCGGCCGAGCTGGGCCTGGTGGCGCTGCCGCCGGAATCCACCGGAATGGACGCGGGGCTGCTGCGCTGAACGGGTGGGGAGGGCCGGTCGGTCCGGCTCTCCCCACCCCGCCCGGCCGGGCGGGGCCTAGCGGACGGCGGCGACCAGGGAGTCGGTGACGGAGCGCCAGGCCACCCCGGCCTCGCGGAACCCGGTCTCGACGAGCCGGGCGGTGTGCCAGTCGGCGGGGTGCACGTCGCCCTGGGCGTGCGAGCCGTAGAGCGCGTTGCGGGCGGCGACCTCCTCGGCGAGCAGCGGGTCGGCCGCGGCCGCCGCCCACCAGCCGGCCCAGTCGAGCACGCCGTCGGCCCGCTCGCGTTCCTGGCGCCGCTGCTGGAAGGCCTCGTCGGCCGCGGTGAGCAGCGGGATCGTCGACTCGGGTGTGTGGTCGGCGTTGAGGAAGACGCCCCCGGGGCGGACCAGCTCGGCGAGGTCCCCGTACAGCCGGACGAGGTCGTCGGTGGGCAGCCAGTGCAGGGCGGTGGCGGTCACCACGGCGTCGAACGGGCCGGGCGGGAGCCGGGTGGCCCAGTCCGGGTCCTTGAGGTCGGCGGTCACCAGGGTGAACCGGGGCTCGTCGGCGAAGATGCCGCGGGCGATGGCCATCAGCGCCGGGTCCTGGTCGACGCCGACGCTGACCGCGCCGGGCAGCCGGGCGAGCAGTCGTTCGCTGATGCTGCCGGTGCCGCAGGCCAGGTCGAGGACGCGCGGCTCGGGGCCGGCGACCGCCTCGACGACGTCCAGCATGGCGCGAAACCGCTCCTCGCGGTCGGGCAGGTACCACTCCTGCTGGCGGTCCCAGCTGCGCTGCCAGTCCTGCCAGTGCGTCCGGTCGGTCACGTCCGCTCCCTAGGTCGTCGGCCTGCGGACCGGTGCGGGCCGGTGCGGCCCGGTCGGTCCCGGGAACGACTCTAGGCCCTTTCGGTAATGGATGAAAGGGCCTAGAGGCTATTACCCGCGCGGCGCGGTCAGACCAGGCTGTCCCGCCAGGCCTGATGCAGCTCGGCGAAGCGGCCGGAGCCGTCGATCAGCTCCTGCGGGGTGCCGTCCTCGACGATCCGGCCCTGGTCCATCACCAGGACGCGGTCGGCGATCTCGACGGTGGAGAGCCGGTGGGCGATGATCACGGCCGTCCGCCCGGCCAGCACGGTGCGCATCGCCCGCTGGACGGCCTGCTCGCCGGGCACGTCCAGCGAGCTGGTCGCCTCGTCCAGGATCAGCACCGCCGGGTCGGCCAGCAGCGCTCGGGCGAAGGCGACCAGCTGGCGCTGGCCGGCCGAGATCCGGCCGCCGCGCTTGCGCACATCGGTGTCGAAGCCCTCCGGCAGCGCGGCGACGAACTCGTACGCGCCGATGTCCCGGGCGGCCTGCTCGACCTCCGCGCGGGAGGCACCCGGACGGCCGATCGCGATGTTCTCGGCGACGGTGCCGGAGAACAGGAACGACTCCTGCGTCACCATGACCACCCCGCGCCGCAGTTCCGGCGTGGCGAGGTCGCGCAGGTCCACCCCGTCGAGGCTGATCCGGCCGTCGGTCGGGTCGTAGAAGCGGGCCAGCAGCTTGGCGACCGTCGACTTGCCCGCGCCGGTCGCCCCGACCACGGCCACGGTCTGGCCGGCCGGCAGGACCAGGTCGAAGGCGGGCAGCACCTCCTTGCCGGAGCGGTAGCCGAAGGCGGTCTTCTCGAAGTGCACCTCGCGCCCCTTGGCCGCGGCGGTGGACCGCTGGGCCGGGAGCTCCTTCGGCTCGGCGGGCTCCGCGACGGTCGGCTCGTGGGCGAGCAGGCCGGCGATCTTCTCCAGGGCGGCGGCGGCCGACTGGTAGCTGTTCAGGAACATCGCGAGCTGGTCGATCGGGTCGAACAGGCGGCGCAGGTAGAGCACGAAACCGGTGAGCACGCCGAGCTCGACCGCGCCGTCGGTGACCAGGAAGGCGCCGAGCAGCACCACACCGGCGCTCCAGACGTTCGCGGTGGCGCGGGAGAGGCCGACGTAGCGGGCGATCTCCAGCAGGCCGTCCGCCGTGGCGGCGGCCGACTGCCGGTTGACCACGGAGAACGCGGCGTCGTTGGCCCGCTCGCGGCGGAAGGCCTGGACGGGGCGGATGCCGTTCATGGTCTCGGTGAAGCGCACGATCAGCGAGGCGGCCGAGGTGCGCGAGCGGCGGTAGACCCGGCGGGAGCGGCTCCGGAACGAGCGGGCGATCAGGAACAGCGGGACGAACGAGGCCAGCGAGACCAGGCCGAGCCGCCAGTCCATCACCAGCAGCAGCACCGAGATGTAGAAGACCGAGAGGAAGACGGTCAGCAGCTCCTGGAGGCCCTCGGAGAGCAGCTCGCGCAGCGCGTCCACGTCGGAGGTGGCGCGGGAGATGATCCGGCCCGAGGTGTACCGCTCGTGGAAGTCCAGGCTGAGCCGCTGGGCGTGCCGGAAGATCCGGCCGCGCAGCTCCAGCAGGATGTCCTGGTTGATCCGGGCGCTGATCTTGATGAACGCCCACTGCAGCACGGTGCTGATCAGCGCGCAGGAGAGGTAGGCGGTGATCACCGCGACCAGCGGGCCGGCGTCGTGGTCGCGCAGTGCCGGGATGCCCCGGTCCATGGCGATCGCCACCAGCAGCGGACCGGACTGCAGCGCCGCCTGCTGGAGCAGGATCACCACCATCGCGACGGTGATCCGGGCCCGGTGCGGGCCGAGCAGCGCGCGCAGCAGCGCCCGGGGCGCGCCGGGCGGGACGGGGATGTCCTCCTCGTCGGCCGGGGGCGCGGGCAGCTCCTCCTCCGGCGCGGCCTTCGCCGCCTCCGTGGACTTCGCCGACTTCTCGGCGGGTTCGAGCGTGGTGGTCATCGGGCGGCGCCCCTCTCCGGTACCAGGGCGGCGTCGCCCGACATCAGTTCGCGGTAGCGCGCCGAGCTGCGCAGCAGCTCCTGGTGGGTGCCGACGGCCTCGATCCGGCCGTCCGAGAGCACCGCGACGCGGTCGGCGAGCAGCACGGTGCTCGGCCGGTGGGCCACCACCAGCGCGGTGGTGGAGCCGAGCACCTGCCGCAGGGCCCGCTCGACGAGCGCCTCGGTGTGCACGTCCAGCGCGGAGAGCGGGTCGTCCAGGACGAGGAAGGCCGGGGCGCCGACCACCGCGCGGGCCAGCGCCAGCCGCTGGCGCTGGCCGCCGGAGAGGCTGAGGCCCTGCTCGCCGACCTCCGTCCCGGCGCCGTCGGGCAGCTTCTCGACGAAGCCGGCCTGGGCGGTGGCCAGTGCGGCGGCGAGCTGCTCGGGGCCGGCGCCGGGCGCGCCCATCAGCACGTTCTCCCGGACGGTGGCGGAGAACAGGGTCGGCTCCTCGAAGGCGACCGAGACCAGCTCGCGCAGCCGCTCGCGGGACAGCTCGCGGATCGGGCGGCCGTCCAGCGTGATGGTGCCGGCGGTGGCGTCGTACAGCCGGGGGAGCAGCGCGGTGAGCGTGGTCTTGCCGCTGCCGGTGGCACCGACCAGGGCCATCGTCTCGCCGCTGCGGATGTGCAGGTCGATGCCCCGGAGCAGGTCGGGGGTGTCGGGCGGGGCGTCCGGGTAGCGGAAGCGGACGCCGGTGAGCCGGATGCCGTCGGGGGCGGCGCCCGGCGTCGTGGCGGTGGCCGTGGTGTCGGCGGCGTCGGCCGGGGCCGGCTCGGTGTCGTCGTCCGGCAGCGGCTCGTCCAGCACCTCGAAGAAGCGGTCGGCGGCGGTGGCGGCCTCGTTGGCGTAGGCGAGCAGCCAGCCCAGCGACTCGACCGGCCAGCGCAGCGCGAGCGCGGTGGAGAGGAAGGCGACCAGGGTGCCGGTGCTCAGCTCGTCGTGCGCGACCAGGTAGCAGCCGACCGCGAGGGCGCAGCCGAGGGCCAGCTCGGGCAGGCCGACGATGACCGCCCAGAGGTTGGCGAGCAGGCCGGCCTTGCGCAGCTCGGTCCGGCGCAGGTCGTGCGTCCGGGCCCGGAAGCGGTCGGCCATCGACCGGTGGCGGCCGAAGGCCTTGAGGATGCGGATGCCGAGGATGGACTCCTCGATCACGGTGGCGAGGTCGCCGTTCTGGTCCTGGGCGAGCCGGGCGGCGCCGGAGTAGCCGGCCTCGAACCGCCGGGTCAGCACCATCAGCGGGACGGAGGGCGCCAGCACGATCAGGGCCAGCCGCCAGTCCTGGGTGAACATCAGGGCGGTGCCCGCGAGGAAGGTCGCGGTGTTGACGATCAGGAAGACCAGCGGGAAGGCCAGGAACAGCCGCATGGTGTACATGTCGGAGGTCGCCCGGGAGAGCAACTGGCCGGAGCCCCAGCGGTCGTGGAAGGAGATCGGCAGCCGCTGCAGCCGGGCGAAGAGGTCGCCGCGCATCGCCGTCTCCACCCCGGCCAGGGGTTTGGCGAGGATGACCCGGCGGGCGTAGAACAGGGCCGCCTCGAAGAGCCCGAGCGCCAGGAGCAGGCCGATCAGCGGCCAGAGCGCGCCGACGTCGTGGTCGGTGATCGGTCCGTCGACGATTCGGCCGAGAACGATCGGGACGAGCAGCACGCTGAGCGCGGCGAACAGCGCGGCGGCGACCGAGGCGGTCAGCCGCCAGCGGATCGCGCGGGCGTAGGGCCACAGGCGCAGCAGCGAGCGGACCGTCGACCGGTGGGCGGACGTGGGGGCGGGGGCTTGGTTCTCGGCCATCGCCGTGAGCGTAGGTCGGGCCCGCGTCATTTCTCATCAGGTTTTTCGCACCTGTCGTCGAGAACCGGCCACCGGTGGCCGGGACGCGTGGGGTGCGGGGGTCAGCGAGGGGCGGGTGCGCGCAGCAGGCGCAGCGAGTGCCCGCCGAGCAGGGCGGTGTCCGGGGAGGGGAGCGGGCCGTTCTCCTCGCTCGCGGTGTCCAGCACCGTCTCGTACCGCGCGTCCGGCGCGGCCCAGGGTTCGCCGGGCAGCGTGAAGGCCACCGGGTCGGGGCCGGTGTTGAGCAGCAGCAGGAAGCTGTCGTCGCGCAACGGGCGTCCGTGCTGGTCGCGTTCGGACATCGCGGTGCCGGAGAGCAGCATCCCGAGGCAGGCCGTGGGGGCGAACCAGTCGGCCTCGGTCATCTCCTTGCCGCGGGGGGTGAACCAGGCCAGGTCCGGCTGGCCGCCGGGGGTGGCGGCCCGGCCGGAGAAGAACGCCCGCTGCCGCAGCACCGGGTGGGCGCGGCGCAGCCGGACGAGGCGGGCGGTGAGGTCGCGCAGCCCGGCCCAGTCGCGGTCGGCCAGCAGGGACCAGTCCAGCCAGCTGATCTCGTTGTCCTGGCAGTACGCGTTGTTGTTGCCGCGCTGGGTGCGGCCGAACTCGTCCCCGGCGGTGATCATCGGGACGCCGGTGGAGAGCAGCAGGGTGGCCATCAGGTTGCGCAACTGGCGCAGGCGCAGGGCGTGGACGGCCGGATCGGTGGTCTCCCCCTCGGCGCCGTGGTTCCAGGACCGGTTGTCGTCGGTGCCGTCCCGGTTGGCCTCGCCGTTGGCCTCGTTGTGCTTGCGGTCGTAGGAGACCAGGTCGCGCAGGGTGAAGCCGTCGTGCGCGGTGATGAAGTTGACCGAGGCGTAGGGGCGCCGGCCGCCGCGCTGGTAGAGGTCGGAGGAGCCGGAGAGCCGGTAGCCGAGCTCGCGGACGTCCGGGCGGGCGCCGCGCCAGAAGTCCCGCACGGTGTCCCGGTACTTGTCGTTCCACTCGGCCCACAGCGGGGGGAAGCCACCGACCTGGTAGCCGCCCGCGCCGACGTCCCAGGGCTCGGCGATCAGCTTGACCCGGCTCAGCACCGGGTCCTGGGAGACGGCGGCGAGGAAGGGGTGGTCCATCTCGACGCCGTCGCTGCCGCGGGCGAGCGCGGCGGCGAGGTCGAAGCGGAAGCCGTCCACGCCCATCTCGGTCACCCAGTACCGCAGCGAGTCGGTGATCAGCCGGATCACCTGCGGCCGCCGGGTGTCCAGGGTGTTGCCGCAGCCGGTGTAGTCGGCGTAGCCGCGCGGGCGGTTCAGCGGCAGCCGGTAGTACCCGGCGTTGTCGATGCCCCGCAGCGAGAGGGCGGGGCCCAGCTCGGCGCCCTCGGCGGTGTGGTTGTAGACCACGTCGAGGACGACCTCGATGCCGGCGGCGTGCAGCGCGCGCACCATCCGCTTGAACTCGCCGACCTGGCCGCCGCGGCTGCCGGAGGAGGAGTAGCCGGCGTGCGGGGCGAAGAAGCCGACGGTGTTGTACCCCCAGTAGTTGCTCAGGCCGCGGGCCTGGAGGTGGTCCTCGCTGGCGTACTGGTGCACCGGCAGCAGCTCGACGGCGGTGACGCCGAGCCCGGTGAGGTGGGCGATCGCGGCGGGGTGGGCGAGGCCCGCGTAGGTGCCGCGCAGCTCCGGCGGCACCTCGGGGTGGCGCATGGTGAAGCCGCGCACGTGCAGCTCGTACAGCACGGTCTCGGCCCAGGGGGTCTTCGGGCGGTGGTCGTCGTACCAGTCGTCGTCGTCGTGGACCACGACGGACCTGGGCACGTAGCGGGCCGAGTCGCGGTTGTCCCGGACGGTGTCGGCGACGTCGGCCTCGGGCCAGTTGCGGACGGCGGAGCAGACCGCGTCATGGGAGGTGTAACAGCCGTCGACGGCCCGGGCGTAGGGGTCGAGCAGCAGCTTGGCCGGGTTCCACCGGGCGCCGGTCCACGGGTCCCAGCGGCCGTGGACCCGGAAGCCGTAGCGGGTGCCCGGGCGGACGCCGGGCAGGAAGCCGTGCCAGGTCTGGAAGTTCTGCTCGGTGAGGCGGTGTCTGCTCTCCTGGCCGTCCTCGTCGAAGAGGCAGAGGTCGACCGCCTCGGCGCCGGCCGCCCAGAGCGCGAAGTTGGTGCCCTGGCGGCCCTGGGCATCGGTGCGGAAACGGGCGCCGAGCGGCTGCCAGCTGCCGGGCCACGGTGGCTCGGTGCCGGTACCGCCGCGCGGCCGCACTCCGGCTTCCAGCTCCTGCCCTGACGCCATGGCCCTACCCTCCCTGGGCGGGGTGTCCCGGACCCCGTTCACCTTCTCTTTCCCTGATCCTGCTGATCGGAAGCCGCTGAACGGTGGCTTACCGGCGGATGGCGGCCGGGGGCCGCGCGCCGCGGGGGCGGTTCGGGCACGCCGCCCGGGCCCGCGCCGCGGCCACCACCGGGTCGCCGGCCGCCCGGTGGTGGGCCGCCGGAGTGAGGTTCACCCGGCGGTCCGCGTGTCCTGCCGGGATTGCCCTCGTTGTCCGGGGTATCGGACGGAAACGGCGGGAGGCCCCGGAATGCGGCCCCGAGTACTGGTGTGGGCGCGCCGTGCGGCAGCGCTGGGGTGGAGCCTGGCGGTGCTGACGGGGTGCGCCGGCGGGGGCGGTCCGGCGGCCGGCCCGGCCCAGGACGCGGCGGCCCCGGGGCACACGGCCCCGCCGGCCCCCTCCCGGGCGGCGATCACCGCTCTGCCCGCCGACGGCGCCGAGGACGTCCCGCCGGACGGCGCGGTCCGGGTCTCGGTGGCCCAGGGCCGGCTGGTCTCCGTCCGGCTGGCCGACGCGAAGGGCACCGAGGTGGCCGGGACGCTCTCCCCGGACGGTGCGAGCTGGGCGCCGAACGGCCCGCTGCCGCTCGGCACCGCGTACACCCTGGACTCGGTGGCCGAGGACGACCAGGGCCAGAAGGCGAACCAGCACACGGACTTCTCGACGGTGGCCCGGGCGCACACCTTCGTCGCCTTCTTCACCCCGGAGGACGGCTCCACGGTCGGCGTCGGCATGCCCGTCTCGCTGCGCTTCAGCCGCCCGATCACCGACCGGGCGGCCGTCGAGCGGGCGGTGACGGTGACGGCCGACCCGCCGGTGGAGCTGGCCGCGCACTGGTTCGGCACCCAGCGGCTGGACGTCCGGCCGAAGGCCTACTGGGCGGCCGGCACCAAGGTCGCGGTGGCGCTGCGGCTCAAGGACGTGCAGGGGGCGCCGGGCGCGTTCGGCACCCAGACCAAGGACGTCCGGTTCACCGTCGGCCGGGCCCAGGTCTCCACGGTGGACCTGGACGCCCACACCCTGACCGTGCGGGCCGGGGCGGGCGGCAAGGTGGTGCGCACGCTCAAGGTGTCCGGCGGGGACCCGAAGCACACCACCTACCGGGGCGTGCTGGTGGTCTCCGAGAAGTACCGCACGACCAGGATGAACTCGCAGACCGTCGGGATGGGCGACGAGTACGACATCAAGGACGTCCCGCACGCGATGCGGCTGACCACCTCCGGCACCTTCATCCACGGGAACTACTGGGCCGACCCGGCGGTGTTCGGCGCGGCCAACACCAGCCACGGCTGCATCGGCCTGGCCGACGCCAAGGGCGGGACGAGCAAGGACACCCCGGCGGGCTGGCTGTTCGAGCACACCATCCCCGGGGACGTGATCGAGGTGAAGGCGGCCACCGGGGACGCCGTCCCGCCGAGCAACGGGTTCAACGGCTGGAACCTGCCCTGGGCCCAGTGGGTCGCGGGCAGCGCGATCGAGCGCTGAGCCACCGGCCCCCGGCCCCGGCTGCGGGGCGGTGACCCTCCCGCCGGTCTTCACCGCTGTTCCACCTGTGATTCACCGCACTCCCCCCGGGGTTCACTCATTCGGCCCAGCTATCCTGCTTGCCGCGCCGAAGACCGGCGCGGAAGATCGCCGGTCCGGTGCAACCCGTCCGGGCGAACACGCGTCCATCTGGATGGACACCGGGAGGGGAGAAACCGTGAAGCCGGTTTTGGCGGACGACGCCGCGATAGGAACCACCAGCCGTCGGATGCGCCGCGGCGCAGTGGCGCTCGCGATGGGCGGGGTACTGCTGCTCACTGCGGCATGTGGGGACGACAAGGGCAGTGACGGGGGCAGCGGCGGGGGTGACGCGGCCGCCACGGCGGGTGCCAACGGTGGGGGCGCTCCGGCGCCCGGCCAGAGTTCGGCGGCGCCGAAGACCTCGGCCGCGGTGCTGACCGTCGAGCCGAAGGACGGTGCCCAGGACGTCTCGCCGACCAACGCGCTGGCCGTCTCGGTCGCGAGCGGCAAGCTCACCACCGTCGAGGTCACCGACAAGGAGGGCAAGCCGGTCGCCGGGGCGATCACGCCGGACGGCTCCGGCTGGAAGCCCAGCGCGCCCCTGGCCGTCGGCATGGTCTACAAGGTGAGCGCGCAGGCCCAGGACGCCGAGGGCCTGGTGACGGCGTCGACGACCTCGTTCACCACGCTGACCCCGGCGAAGACGATCTCCACGAACGACAACATCGCCGACAACGCCACCTACGGCGTCGGCATGATCGTCTCGGTGGTCTTCAACAAGGACGTGAAGAACAAGGAGGCCGTGGCGAAGGGGATCACCTTCGAGACCAGCGACGGCGCCGCCACCGAGGTGAAGGGCCACTGGTTCGGCACCAAGCGGCTGGACTTCCGCCCGGCCGAGTACTGGAAGCCGGGGACGAAGGTCACCATCCACTACCGGCTGAAGAACGTCGAGGTCGCCCCCGGCATCTACGGCGACGTGGACAAGGACGAGCCGTTCACCATCGGCCGCTCCCAGGTCTCGACGGCCGACTCGGCCGCCCACACGATGACGACCGTCCGGGACGGCAAGAGCACCACGGTGCCGGTCACCCTCGGCGCCGACGCGACCCCCTCGTGGGGCGGCACCATGGTGATCATGTCCAAGGAGAAGGTCACCCGGATGAACTCGCAGACCGTCGGTCTCGGCGGCGAGTACGACATCCAGGACGTCCCGCACGCGATGCGGCTCACCACCTCCGGCACCTTCGTGCACGGCAACTACTGGGCCAACCCCTTCGGCAAGTCCAACGCGAGCCACGGCTGCGTCTCGATGGCCGACGAGAAGGGCGGCAGCGACACCTCGGTGGCGGGCAAGTTCTTCAACGACTCGCTGGTCGGCGACGTGGTGAAGATCGTGAACACCAAGGAGAAGACCGTCGCGCCCGACAACGGCCTCGGCGGCTGGAACATCGGCTGGGCCAACTGGTAGGTCCGGCGACACACGCTCTACCCCGGCGGCAGCCCCGGTAGTCCCGGTTCGACGACGACCGGCCCGATCCTCACTCGTTGGGGTCGGGCCGGTCGTCGTTCGTGGCGTGATCGTCGCCCGGATGGCGCAACCTTTCCGGTGGATGGCGCGTGTATCTGTCGAGTCCCCTCGTGGTCGAGCGGGATCAACGGGAGGAGTCGACATGAGGTCGATACGGACAGTGGTGGCCGCCGGTCTGATGGGCGGCGCGCTGGTGCTGACCAGCGCGTGCGGCGGGGGCGACGGCGCGGCCGGGGGGAGCGCGGCCAAGGCGGACCTGGGGGGCGCGGCGGGCGTCGCGGCGACCGCCTCCGGGCCGGCGTCCGGAGCGGCACCGGCCTCCGGGGCGGCGCCGGCCGATGCCCCCGCGTCGACCCCGGCGGCGCCGAAGGTGTCGGCGGCGGTGCTGGACATCCAGCCGAAGAACGGCGCGGTGGACGTGGCCCCGAGCGGCGCGCTCAAGGTCGCGGTGGCGGGCGGCAAGCTCACCACGGTCAAGGTGAGCGACCGGACCGGCAAGGAGGTCGCCGGGACGATCGCCGCCGACGGCGGCAGCTGGACGCCGACGGCCGGCCTGGCGGTCGGCACCGCCTACCAGGTGAGCGCGATGGCGGCGGACGCCAACGGCGTGGTCGCCTCGGCGGACAGCGGCTTCACCACGCTGACGCCCGAGCGCGAGGCGAAGGCGAGCGACAACGTCGAGGACAACGCCACCTACGGGGTCGGCATGATCGTCTCGGTCGACTTCGACAAGGACGTGAAGAACAAGGAGGCGGTCGCCAAGGGCATCACCTTCGAGTCCGACAACGGCACCGTGGTGAAGGGCCACTGGTTCGGTAACCGCCGGCTGGACTTCCGCCCCGAGGCGTACTGGAAGCCGGGGACGAAGGTCACCGTCCACTACCGGCTGAAGAACGTGGAGCTCGCCCCCGGCGTCTACGGCGGCGTGGACCGGGACGAGCCCTTCACGATCGGGCGATCGCAGGTCTCGACGGTTGACGCGAAGACGCACAGGATGACGGTGGTCAACGACGGCAGGAGCTCCGTCGTCGACATCACCTCCGGCTCCACGGAGCACCCCACCTGGAACGGCACCATGGTGGTGATGTCCAAGGAGGGTGTGGTGCGGATGCAGTCCAGCAGCATGCCCGGGATGACCGGGGACCCGTACGACCTCCAGGTGCCGCACTCGATGCGGCTGACCACGTCCGGCACGTACGTACACGGCAACTACTGGAGCAGCGCCTTCGGCAAGGACAACGTCAGCCACGGCTGCGTCGGCCTCAAGGACGTCAAGGGCGGCGGCGACGGCACCTCGGCGGGCACCTTCTACGACGGCTCGCTGATCGGCGACATCGTGACGGTGCAGAATTCCTCGCGCGGCACGGTGGCTCCGGACAACGGCCTCAGCGGCTGGAACCTGGCCTGGAGTGCCTGGTAGGAGGCGGTTTGCGGCAACCCGGGCTTGACGCGCACCCGGCCCGGGTTGCACCCGGCATATGCCGAGCGGGTAGTGATCGTTTGCTCATTGTCCGTACGCGGCCGCTTGCGTTCCGCAATGATGGACCGCATGGCGGGTTGGGGCGAAACAGATCAGTCATCACTTCCTGGGTCGAGCTTGGTCGCTGAGGCATCGTGGATGTGCTTCCAGGACGCGCTGGCGGCCCTGGAGCGGCTCAGCTCCGAGGAGCTGGAGCGGATGTACTTCGGCAGGCTGTGCGACCAGTCGGCACCGGGCGAGATGCG
Organism: Kitasatospora sp. NPDC028961; assembly: GCF_055564815.1. Lineage (NCBI taxonomy): Bacteria > Bacillati > Actinomycetota > Actinomycetes > Kitasatosporales > Streptomycetaceae > Kitasatospora > Kitasatospora sp. NPDC028961. The sequence continues at coordinate 305,069 of NZ_JBVHVO010000005.1, forward strand.
GTTGCCGTCGAGGCCGGAGTCCGGGCCGCTGGCCCGCCGGCTGGTGCTCTCGGTGCTGGAGTCCTGGGAGCTGCACCAGCAGTTGGAGATCGGCGAGCTGCTCACCAGCGAGCTGGTGGCCAACGCGGTGCGGCACGCGGCCGGGCGGACCATCGGCGTCCAGGTGTCGCGCAAGCCCGGCTGGCTGCGGGTCGAGGTGCGGGACTCCTCGCGGGCGCTGCCCTGTCTGATCATGGCCGAGCCGCTGCCGATCAACGAGTACGGGCGCGGGCTCAAGGTCGTCGACGACCTCGCCGACCGCTGGGGCGCCGATCTGCTGCCGCGCGGCAAGGGCGTCTGGTTCGAGCTCAAGGTGCGCGAGCGCCACTGAGGCGTCGCGGCGGCCCCCGCCGTGGCCGGAAAACGCGCAGGGCCCCCGATCCACCGTGTTCCGGTGCGTGGGGGCCCCTGCAAGTCATCGCGCGGCCAAGGGGGTGCGTGCCGACACGATGGGCGACGGCCGTGCCAGGTCGGGCGGGCCGTAGTCTCGGTGTCCTCGGCGGGTCGTCGTCGTCCGCCGCCGGACATCTCGACTATCGCACGGATCTCAGCATGTGGGCAAACCGGCTGGCTTTGATTTCAAGGTTTGTAACCTAGTTCACCTTTGGATTTTGCATAGGTTAACGCTGTCGCCTGAGATTATTCATGAGCGAGCCGTGTAGACCCTGTGACGAGGCCCTGTGACGAGGCCCTGTCGGGGCCGGCGGTCCGAGCGCTAGCGGACGCCCTGCCCCGGGCCGCGCAGCGAGAGCAGCGGGGTGTCGACGCCGAGCTTGGTGGCGCTGCCCTGGAGAGCCTCCCGCAGGTACGGGTAGAGCACCGTCACGCCGATCCGGTCGACGAACAGCTGCTGCAGTTCGGCGGGAAGCTCGAACGGCGCCCCCAGCGAGAAGGCCGCCGCCGCGTCCACCACGAAGTCGGCCTGGGCGCTCCCCAGTTCCAGCCGGCAGCGGACCTCCAGGGTGGTCCCGTCGTCGCCCTCGCGGAGCCAGACCGCGAGCGTGGTCCGGTTCTCCGCCTCGCTGCGCGGCTCCTGCTGGTCGAAGAGGCGCCGGCCGGAGACCTCCAGGAAGGTGACGTCCTCCAGCTCGGTGGCGGCGGAGAGCTCGTCGAGGGTGGCGAAGCGCCGGACCCCCCGGCGGGCGGGCGAACCGGCCATCAGACGGTCACCGACCGCTGCGCGTCGTCGCCCCAGGCGGTCGGCCGGGACCGCGCCCCGCGCTCGCGGACGGCCACCCGGACCTGCACCTCGACGGGCGCGGGCTTCCAGGCGGGGGTCAGGTCCGCGGCGGTGTGGTCGACCAGGCTGTACAGCCGGGCGTCGACCGCGCGGGCGTACCGCTGGAGCGTGGAGTAGCGGGCGTCGCCGCCCACCCGCTCGAACTCGGAGATCGTCGACTGCGACGTCCCCATCAGGTCCGCCACGTCGCGCTGGGTCAGACCGCGCTTCTTGCGGGCCACCACCAGGGTCTCCACGAGTTCGGCGTAGGCCTGCGCGTCGGCCAGGCTCGCGGCGACGCGGGGATCGTCCGGGTCGAGGTCGAGTAGATCGTGCAGCGTGGGTGCCATGGCCGCCTCCCCTCAGAGTGCTTCAACATTATCGCCCGAAGCCGATATCGAGAACCGGGAACTCAGCCCGCCGACGGCCGGTTCCGCCACTCCCTGAGCCGCCGCTCCGCGGCGCCGCGCTCGTTCGGCGGGGTCTTCTGGGACTTCTTCTGGAAGAACGACAGGGCGAGCAGGACCAGGCCCTCGCCCTCCTCCGCGAAGAGCAGCCGGAAGGTGCGGTGATCGCCGGTGAGCCGCACCTCCAGGAGGTCGTTGCCGAGGTCCTTGACGTCGCCCGGCAGGGTCTGCCGCTCCTTGACCCGGTTCATCAGGACGAACAGCCGGGCCCGCTCGTGGGTGGCCAGCCGGGCCTTCTGCAGGTCCTTGACCAGGGGCGTCGAACCGTCCGCACCCTCGTAGAAGGACCACTCCCGTGTGTTCAACGCCCACCCCCTCGGCCCGTGCGCCGGTCGGCAGTCTAGGGGGGAGGGGGTGAAGGGGAGATCAATGCGGCTGCCGTGCGGACGGGTTGGGGCGGACCGAGGCGCGCACCCGGGCGGCGTGCCGGTGCACGGCCTGGGGCGAGAGCCGGGCGCGCGGTGGCGGGGTGTCGGAGGCGCCCGCCCGGCAGGCCCGGCAGAGGCCGCCGAGGAGGGCCTGCGGCCGGCTCGGGGTGCGGCAGTCGGTGCACTCCAGGACGCGGGTGGCCGGCGCTGTCGGCTCCCCGGTGCGTTCGGGCGGCATCTTGTCGGCCAGGCGGCGGTGGACGAAGGCGGCCGGGCTGTGGACGGCCGGCGGGAGCCCGGCGGTCAGCGCGGTGGTGAGGTACGCCGTACCGGCCCCGCGCGCGAGCCACTGGGCGGCGAGCGGTTCGAGGGAGTCGCAGTCGCGCGCCGAGAGCGCCAGCCGGGGGTCGGCGAGCCCGAGGGCGGCGAGGGCCCGGTAGGCGGGTGACCGGTCCACGCGGGGGTGGGGCCGCTCGTCCGGGTGAACCTGCGCGCGGCCGGTGTCGGCGCTGTCGTCGGTGTCGCCGACGGTCAGGAAGCGGGACCACCAGGCGTCGTCCCGGGGCGTCCGGGAGAAGTAGGTGCGAAACACCCACTGCGTACGGTCGCCGTCGACCCGCTCGCGGACGCGGCGCAGGTGACCGGCGACGGAGAGCCGGTTGAGCGCGCTGCGGACGGCCTGCTGGCCGTAGTGCGGCTGCTCGCGGGCGAGGGTCTTGGTGTCCATCGCGGCGCCCTCGGGCAGCCGGTCGACCAGCCGCGCCAGGTAGGCCTCACGGGCGGGCAGGTGCGCGAAGTCGTCGGCGCGAGGGGGATTTTGACCGGGCGCGGAACGCTTTCCGTAGCCGGGGGACGCCATCGGGGGCAGGGCAGCGCTAAAGTCGTGGGTAGCCACAGGATCGACTGCTTTCGATCGTGTCGGTCAGACCCCCGTTCGGTGTTGGTGCACCGGCGGGGGTTGATTCGTTGGTGCGCACGCTACACGGCGTGCGCAGCCAGTGGCGACCGGTGACGATTAGTCATACGGGCTGGCTACGGCGGTGGTTGGGAGGGTGGTGGGGAGTGTTCACCCACCCGTTCCACTAGGAAGTCACTCGACCCCCGACACCTGAGCTTCGGCCGCGAAGACGAGGAAGTCCCCCCAGGCGGCGGGCGAGAAGGAGAGCTGGGGCCCGGCCTTGTCCTTGGAGTCCCGGACGTGGACGGTGAGGCTGGAGGAGGCGACCTCGACGCAGTTGCCGCCCTCGGTCCCGCTGTAACTGGACTTCATCCAGGCGGTGGCGACCTCAATGCAGGCGCCACCTTGGTCGTTGCTGTAGCTGGACTTGACCCATGCGAGTTCGGCGCTCATAGCTCTCCCGCCATTCTTCGGACGAACGCGACAGACTCATCGGCTCCGAGGGCCTGCATGCGGATCATTCCATAGCGCTGGGTGAGTGTGCTCACCTTGTTCGGGTCGCTGTAGAGCGCTCCGGTGTCCTGGGCTTCGACATAGGCGAGCTGTTCGTGATCAGGTCCTTCCAGCAGTACCAGTGGTCCACTGAGCCCTGCGTATGCGGCCCGATCGATGGGCAGAACCTGGATGGAGACGTTGCGCAGATTGTTGACCTCAACGATGTGTTGCAGCTGCCGTCGCATCAGATCCGCATCGCCCACCACGGCTCGCAGAGCAGCTTCGTAGATCACAAAGCTGAAGAGCACGGTCGGAGAGTTCCTCAACTTCTCCTGGCGCTGAATCCGTGCTGTGACACGAGCCTCGACTGTCTCGTCATCCAGTGGTGGACAGCTGTGACTGATCAGCTCTTTGGCGTAATCCTCGGTCTGGAGAAGTCCAGGGATGAGCAGGCCTTCGTACCAATGGATTGCGATGGCCTCGCGTTCGGCCTGCGTGTATCCCCGCGAGTAGGAGGGGAACTTCTCTGGCTTCAAGAAGTCCTGGGCCCCGAGCAGCATCCCTCGCGCATTGCACAACTCGTCGGCTGCGGAGAGCAGCTGCATCGACGGCTTCCTTCGGCCCGCCTCCATCGAGCGCACGCTCTCGATGTCGTAGCTGGCCGCCAGGCTCAACTGCTCCCTCGTCACGCCGGATTGCTCGCGCCAGCGCTTGATCTGATCGCCACAGTACTTCCAAGCCATCGGCGGCTGTGCGGGCGCGCTCATCACCGGACCCCAATCCTCACGCGGTCGACCTGCGGGTCATTCCCTCGCTGAACCGCCGGCGTCACTACTGAGGCTATGCCTGAAGGCCGAATCCTGGGACGTGAAATGGCCGATCTCCGCTCCTGTGGGTGACGCCAAGGCCTCGTCTCACCAAGGACCCTGATGATCACTCAGCCCGTCGACATCGAGTGGATGTTTCCCCGCCACCCCCGCAGTGTCGGCCATGCCCGCGTGCAACTCCTCCGGCAGGCCTACGCCTGGCGGGTGCCCGACGAGACGACCGAGACGGCCCTGCTCCTCCTCAGCGAACTGGTCACCAACGCCTGCCGCCACGCCCGTGGCCCGCGCGACCGCCTCATCGGCGTCCGGTTCGCCGTCACGGAATGCGGTGCGCTCCGGGTCGAGGTCGCCGACGCCCATCCGGACCTGCCCGAGCCCCGTCAGGCCGGGCCCGAGGACGAGGGCGGTCGCGGGCTCGAACTCGTCGAGGCGCTCGCCGCCTCCTGGGGCGCTCAGCTCCGGGGGCCGGGCCGGGTGGGCAAGATCGTCTGGTTCGAGCTCAAGCCGGAGTAGTGGGAAGTCGACCGGTCCGACTTCCTGCTCCGGTCCCTTCCGCGACTCCCGTCTCTTTCCTCACTTCGGCCACTTCAGCGCTGTGACCTGCCCTGGTTCGTGCCCTGATAGCCCTTCGCTCAGCGCACTTGTGTCTGTATATATGATTTTCGGTGCACGGCTTCGGGGGCGCCGTGGACAACCGAACGGAGTGCGATGTCCGACATCACCACCGAGGAGTCGCGCCGTGACGGCGTCGATCCGATCGTCCTGGCGCTGGCCGCGGCAGCCGCGGTGCTGGCCGCGCTGGCTGTCAGGATCCTCCTGCTGGACAGTGAGTCGTCGGACTACTACTACTTCCTCGGTCCGTGGTACCGGTACATCGCCGAGAACGGCGGCTTCAACGCTCTCAGCCATGCGGACTTCTCGGACTACAACGTCCCGTACCTCTACCTCATGGCCGCGCTCACCTACCTCCCGGTGACGGCGCTCGCCGGGATCAAGTGGGTCTCGATCCTCTTCGACCTCGCCCTGGCGTCCTACGTGTTCCGCATCGTGGAGCTGCGGTGGCCGCAGCGGCCGTGGCGCGCCCTCGGCGCCGCGGTGGTCGTGCTCTTCCTGCCCACGGTCGTCACCAACAGCGGCTGGTGGGGCCAGGCCGACGCGATCTTCACGACCTTCCTGGTGGGCGGCGTCTACCACCTGCTCCGGGACCGGCCCACCTGGGCGTGCGCGTTCTTCGGGATCGCGCTGGCGTTCAAGCTCCAGGCCGTCTTCCTGTTCCCCGCCCTGCTCGTGCTCGTCCTGGCGAACCGGATCCCCTGGCGGAGCCTGTTCGCCGCCGTGGCCGCGTACGTGGCCCTCGACATCCCCGCCTTCCTGCTCGGCGCGGACCCGTGGCAGCTGCTGACCGTCTACACCCGGCAGCCCGACACGTACAAGGACCTCACGCTCTACGCGCCGTCGGTGTACCAGTTCGTCTCCGTCCCGCAGGACGACCGGGACACCGCGCGGGGCATCGGCGTCGTGGTCGCCGGCGTGGTGGTCCTGGCGCTGGTGGGGCTCGCGGTGTGGGCCCTGCGGCAGGCGGGGGCCGCCGCGGCCGGCCAGGCGGGGCGGCGGGTGCTCACGGACACCCGGATCCTGCTGCTGGCCACCGCCTCCGCGATCGCGGTGCCCTTCCTGCTGCCGTCGATGCACGAGCGCTACTTCTACATAGCCGACGTGCTCAGCGTGATCGCGGCCTTCCAACTGCCCCGGCAGCTCTGGTACCTGCCGGTGCTGGTGCAGCTGTCCTCGTTCGGCAGCTACCTCAAGTTCATCAACCGCGACGTGGACCCGTACCTGTCGATGCCGGCCCACGGCGTCCTGATGCTGTTCGCCCTGATCGCCGTCCTGCGGGCCACGGTCGCCGACCTCCGCGACCGGCCCACCGTCCCGCTGCCGCACCAGGCCGACGGGGACGGGACCCCGCCCACCCCGACGCAGATCCCCCGAGCCACCCCGGCCACCTGACCCCCGCCCCCGGCGGCCCAGCCGCACCGGCGGTCAGCGCGGGGCGGGGAGGCGTAGGGCCAGGCCGTCGAGGATGACGTTCAGGCCGTAGGTGAACTTCTCGTTGCGCAGGGCCACCGGGTCGACGCCGATCGCCGCCGCGTACGCGGCGGAGAGGTGCTCGGTGTCGGCCGCCGCCTCCTGGGCGGCGGGGATCAGGCCCGCGATGAACTCGGCCTCGGTCTGGCCGGAGCGGGCCACCGTGGTCAGCCAGGCCGTCTCCGTCGTGCTCATCCCGATCACGTAGGTGATCACGGTCTCGATCGCGCGCTCCGGCTCGGGGAACCCGGCGGTGACGAACAGGGCGGCCACGCGCTCGGAGTAGGCCTTCAGGTTGGGGCCGAGGTAGGCGAGCCCCGCCTGGCCGAGGACCGAGGCGAGCCACGGGTGCCGCAACGCGGTCGCGCGGAAGGACTCGGCGGCCTCGGCGACGGCCTCCCGCCAGTCGGGGCTGTCGGCGGGCGGGACGGTGCTCTCGCCGAAGACCTCGTCCACCGCGAGCTCCATCAGCTCGTCCTTGGTGGCCACGTGCCGGTAGAGGGACGTCGCGCCCGCGTTCAGACGGGCGCCGAGCTTGCGCATGCTGAGCGCGTCGATGCCGTCGGCGTCCAGCACGGCGATCGCCTCACGGACGATGGCGGCCCGGTTGAGCGCCGGCTGCTCCGCCTCCCGCTGCTGCCGTGCCCAGACGGACGGGACCGGGTTCGCCTTAATGGCCATGAGGTTCTCCTCTTCACATCTTCCTGCGTACGCCGTGCGCATCCAGCGTACAGGCGCCGTGTGTTGCGCACACTGTTCCGCTCTGCGTACAGTGTGCGCAGCGAAGGAACAGCGTGCGCAACTCGGAGGGACAACCCATGGAAACCCGCAACCCACGTCGTTGGTGGATCCTCGTCGTGCTCTGCCTCAGCACGCTCGTCCTGGTGATCGACGGCATGGCGCTCACGGTGGCGGTGCCGTCGATGACGGAGTCCATCGGGGCGAGCGCCCAGGACACCCAGTGGATCCTCGACTCCTACATCCTGGTCTTCGCCGGGCTGCTGCTCACCTCGGGCAGCCTCGGGGACCGGTTCGGCCGCCGCAAGGTGATGATCATCGGCCTGCTGCTGTTCGGCGCCGCCTCACTGGCCGCGACCTACTGCACCAGCCCCGGCGAGGTCATCGCGGCCCGCGTCGCGATGGGTGTCGGCGGTGCGCTGATCATGCCGTCCACCCTCTCCATCCTGATCACCGTCTTCGACGAGGACGAGCGCGGCAAGGCGATGGCGGCCTGGGGCTCGGTGTCGATGCTCGGCCTGGTCGGCAGCCCGGTGCTCGGCGGCGTCCTGATCGACCACTTCTCCTGGCACTCGATCTTCTTCATCAACGTCCCGGTCGTCGTGCTCGCCGTCGTCGCCGCCCTGACCCTCATGCCGGAGTCGAAGGGCCCCTGGCAGAAGGCCGACCCGCTGGGCGCGGTGCTCTCCGCCGTCGGCATGACCGCCATGATCTGGTGGATCATCGAGATCCCGCAGCACGGCGCCTTCGAGGGCCGCTCCGCCGTCACCCTGATCGTCGCCGTGGTCGCCCTCGGCGGGTTCGTGGTCTGGGAGAACGTCACCTCCGAGCCGATGGTCCCGCTCGCCCTGTTCAAGCACCGCAACTTCAGCGGCGGCTCGCTCTCGCTGACCCTCGTCCAGATCGGCAACGGCGGTCTGCTGCTCGTCCTCACCCAGTACCTGCAGTTCGTGCTCGGGTACTCCCCGGTCAAGGCGGGCCTCGCCTTCGTGCCGCTGGCCGTGGCCGCGCTGATCGGCAACGGCTCCGGTGCCGGGCTCGCCGCGAAGATCGGCAACCGCCTGCTCGTCCTGGTCGGCATGCTGCTCATGGCCGCCGCCTTCGGCCTCCTGAGCACGGTCTCCGCCGACGCCGGGTTCACCCTCCCGGCCGTCGCCCTCGGCCTGCTCGGCCTCGGCGCCGGGCTGGCGATGCCGGCCGCCATCGGCGCCCTGATGGGCACCATCCCCGCCGAGAAGGCGGGCGTCGGCTCCGCCCTGAACGACACCATCCAGCAGGCCGGCAGCGCGCTCGGCATCGCCATCCTCGGCTCCCTGCTCTCCAGCCGGTTCGCCCGGGAGATGCCCGCCGACAGCTCCGCGCAGGCCAAGCGCTCAATCGGCGACGCCCTGGCCGCCGCCGGCGAGGACGCCGGACTGGTCCACTCCGCCCGGGAGGCCTTCACCTCCTCGATGTCGACCACCTTCACGATCAGCGCGGTCGGCGTCCTCGCCGCGGCCCTGCTCGCCACCCTGGTCATGCGGGACAAGAAGGCCGCGCCGGCCGACGCCCAGGCGGAGGACGCCACGCTGGCCGCCTGACGCCCCGCCCGTCCGCCGGGAAGGCCGGCCACCCGCTCCGGGTGGCCGGCCTTCCCGGCGTGGGGGCGCGCCCCGGGGTCAGTCCTCGGTCGAGGTGGGGGTCCAGCCCGTGCGGTCGTCCTGGTAGAAGTAGCCCGGCGCGCCCTTCAGGCCCATGGTGCGGAAGGGCTTGTCGTCGGCGTCCTTGACGGTCTGGGTGCCGTGGCTGCTGCCGCTGCTCCACTCCAGCTCCAGGTACCAGCTGACGTCCTGCCCGGCGGTCCCGGCCTCGACGTTCAGCACCTGGGGGTCGGTGGCCGAGACCCGGTAGGGGAAGTCCGAGACGGTCTTGGCCTTCACCTCGCCCTCCTGGGCCGGGACGGCCACCGGCCGGGGGGCCGCCGCGTCGAGGTCGACCGAGAAGGCCGCCGGGGTGATGCTGCCCCCGCAGCCGGAGCCCATCATGTACGCGTTCCACTTCGGGGCCGGGCGGGTGCTGACCACGTGCACGTAGAGGGCGTGCAGGACGACCGGGACGGCGGAGTCGCCCTGCGCCGTCACCTGCAGCCGCAGGTGCCCGGCGGGGACGGCCTCCTGGGCGGCCGCCCAGGAGGCCGTCCGCTTGGGGCTCGGGGGCGCGGGCACCGAGCGCGGCGCCTTGGCGCTCAGGAACCACTGGCCGCAGGGGCTGCCCCAGTTGTCGGTCAGGACGGTGACCTGGAACGGGGCCGGGGTGGCCGCGCTCGTCGCGGTGGCGGTCGCGGCAGGGGTCGTGTCGGAGGTCGGAGCGGACGGCTGCCCGGCGACCGGGGCCGCCGGGGTGGAGGGGGCGCCGGCGGCGGTCGGGGAAGGGGGACCCGCCGACGGGGTGCCGCCGTGCCCGCTCGGGACGAGGAGCGGGATCGCGGCGGCGACGAGGGCCACGGCCGCCGCGCTCAGCAGGATCCGCGGGTACGGGAGCCTGCGGCGCCGGGTCTCGCCGTCGACGGGGTCGCCCTGGGGGCTGCGCGCCGAGTGCAGGGCGTCGACGGGGGGCAGCGTCGCCTCCGGGGCGGTCGCCGGAAGCGGGGCCGGGGCCGGGGCCGGGGCCGGGGCGGCGGGGGCCGCAGGGGACTCCGGCCGGACCGGTTCGCGGGCGGGCTCACGGCGCCGGGCCGCGTCCGCCAGGATCCAGCGGCGGTGCAGTTCGACGAGCTCGTCCGCGCCCGCCCCGCAGACCCGGGCGAACCGCTCCACCGGCGCGTACTCGTTGGGGACGGCGGCGCCGTTGCAGTAGCGGTGCAGCGTGGACGTGCTGACGTGCAGCCGGGTGGCGAGCGTGCCGTAGCTGCGGCCCGAACGGTCCTTCAGCTCCCTCAGCATCGACGCGAACTCGTCGGTCTCCACGCTCATCCGGCGCCCCCCTCGTTCCGGTCCGGCGTTCCAGGCGGCACCGAATCCGCAGATCACGGTACCTGTCGCCGTTCCAGCGTCCCGAACTCCCCGGGGGGTCTGGCGGACGGGACGCCTTCCGGGCCACTGTGCGGTGCAGCGGCGGTCCGCCCTTCGGCCGAGGGGGCCCGCCCGTACCGACCGAGTCCTCAGCGGAGAAGAGCAGCCCCGTGTCCGTCCACCTCCACCGAATCCTGATCACCTGCGCGCTGCTCCTGCTCGGGGCGGGCGTCCTCCGGGTGCTGCTCCGGCGGCCGAGCCCGCGTCGGGCCGGTGCGGACGGGGGCCGGCCGGTGGCCGATCGGCCGGAGCCGAGCGGTGGCGCCCGGCGCTGCTCCGGTCGGGTGGCGCGGACCGGGGGCAACTGCCGCGGCCCGGTCCGTCCGGTGCCCCGCCGCTGCCGGCTCTCCGGGCCGGGGGCCGTGCGGCACTGACGGGCGACCGCCCGTCGGCCGGGGCGTCAACGCGGTGGCTCCCTGCGCCACTTTCGGGTCCGGGCGCCGTGCCGGCCGCCCCCGTCAGGGCTTCTGCCCGCCCACCCGCCGCCGGTGCCCGGTCCGCCGGCCCGGGATCCGCGGTGGGACCCGATCGTGGGTACCGGAACCGCGAGTGCCGGTGCCCCTTTCGACCCTCTGCCCCTCCGCCCCTTTGCCGTGACCGCCTTCGCCCCGACGACGTCCGACCTGAGCGATCCGCCCGAGAGAGAAGCGAGCCCGCCCGATGCGCAAGCCGTACCGACGCCCGTTGACCGTCCTGCTGGCCTCCGCCGCCCTGGTGGCCGTCGCCGCCACCCCGGCCGCCGCCGTGCACGGGGGCGCCGACACCACCACCGCCGCCAACCCGTTCGTCGTGGCCCTGGAGACGGCCGGCGGCGAGCAGTGGTGCACGGGTGCCCTGATCGCCCCCACCAAGGTGCTCACCGCCGGCCACTGCGTGGCCGAGGCCGACGACCCGACCACGCTGCGGGTGATCGCCGGCCGGACCGACCTGACCGGCCACGGCGGGCAGGTGCGGCGGGTGCGGAGCGCCGCGGTCGACCCCCGGTACACCTCCGCCCTGGACCACGACTCGGCCGTCCTCACCCTGGACCGGCCGCTGAACGCACGGACCGTCCGGGTCGCGACGCAGCGGGACGAGGCGCTGTACCGGTACGGCCGCACGGCGACCGTCTACGGCTTCGGCCGGACGGGCGACGGCGGCCCGGGCACCCACCTGAAGAAGGCCGCGCTCACGCTCTCGCCGCTGTCCGGCTGCGAGCCCTACACCGGCCCCGGCGACTCCCCGCGGCTGAAGGTCTGCGGCAGCCCCCGGCCCGGGACGGCCGACAGCATCTGCAAGGGCGACTCCGGCGGGCCGCTCGTGGTCGACGGCGTGGTGATCGGCATCGTCTCGACGGGCAACAAGTACTGCGACACCCAGTACCCCGTCTCGGTCTTCACCCGCGCCACCGACGTACCGCCGCAGATCCTCCGCTAGCTCCGGCCGCGCCCCCTTCGGCCGCATCCCCCTACGGCCGCCCCGCAGGTCAGCCCGCCGGTCGGGTGGCCTGCTGCTCGGCCAGCCGGCGGTGCGCCTCGGGCCAGCCGGCGGGGAGCTGCTCGACCGGGGTCTGCCAGTAGGTGAACACGGACTCCCGCATGGTCGAGCGCAGGCCGGTCATGATCGAGCGGTGCGGCTCGGCGCGGGCGAAGTCCTGGAGCGCCTGCTGGCTCTCCCAGGCCGACAGCGTGTAGAAGATCCGCTTGGTCGGCCGGGCGATCAGCGAGGCGCCGAGGGCGCCGGGCGCGGACCGGATCTGGCGCCAGACGGCGTAGGACTTCAGGAGGAAGCGCGGGACGTCGCCGAGCGAGCGGACCTCGAACCGGGAGGCCATCACGACGGCCTGCGTGCCGGGAGTGGCCGGGTGCGGGGTGATCCAGGGAATCGTGGGCATGGCTGACGCGCCTCCGTTATTGGGTAGTGGCACTATCTATGTTAGACAGTAGTGGTATCCAATAGCTAGGGGAAAGCGGAGCACCGTGCGCATCTCGGAGTTGAGCCGTCGTAGCGAGGTCCCGATCGCGACGATCAAGTACTACCTGCGGGAGGGCCTGCTGCCGCCCGGCCGCTCCACCTCCGCGACCCAGGCCGAGTACGACGAGACCCATCTGCGCAGGCTGCGGCTGGTCCGGGCGCTGATCGGGGTGCGGGGGCTCAGTGTGAGCGCCACCAAAGATGTGCTGGGCGCGATCGCCGCGCACGGCGGCGAGCAGCACCAGGTGCTCGGCCTGGCGGTCGGCGCCCGGCCGGCCGACGAGGACGCGGCCCGGCCGGCCACCGCCCCGGGCGCGGCGGAGGTCGACGCGCTGATCGCGGAGCTGGGCTGGGAGGTCTCGCCGTACGCGCCGGCCCGGGCAGTGCTGGGGGAGACCCTGGAGAGCCTGCGCTCGCTCGGCGAACCCGTCGACCGGCACACCCTGCTCCCGTACGCGGAACTCGCCGCGCGCACCGCCGTCCTCGACCTCGACCAGCTGCGGACCAGCGACGACCCCCTCGAACAGGCCGAACGCGCCCTGCTCCTGACCGTCCTGCTGGAGCCCGCCCTGCTCGCCCTGCGCCGGCTGGCCCAGGAGAACGAGTCCGCCCGCCGAAACGCCTGAGCCGATCAGGTCGCGGGCGAGGCAGGGGGCCGGCGTTCACGCGCGTAGGCGCAGGCGAGCTTGTCGCCGGCCATCACCAGCGGCCGCCAGATCCGCCGCATCGAGCTGCGCGAGGCCACCGCGGCGGGCTCGGACGCGGAGTACCGCGAGGAGGACTTCCGGTGAACTCCGCCACCGCGTGACCCTCGTCCACCGGGGTCTTCTCGGAAGACCAGGTCAGTCCGCGTCCCCGGTGGCCTGGAGGCGGCGCAGGGCCAGGATCAGATTGCCGCTGCCGAACGTCGCGAGCGCGGCGACGCCCCACAGGGTCGCCGCGACACCGGCTCGGTCCAGCACGGCGCCCGCGGCCAGGAAGCCCAGCGGCCCGGCCAGGGCGCTGATCGTGACCACGGCCTGCAACACCTTGGGCCCGAAGCCGTCCGGCAGCCGGGCGGAGAGCAGTCCCATCAGCGGCGCGTTCGCCAGGGGCGCGGCGGCCGCTGACAGGCCGACGGCGACGACGAGCACGCCGGCCGACACGGGCACCAGGAGCGTCCACAGGGGCAGCGCGACGCAGACCAGGGCCGTACAAGCGAGTCGTACGGGGGCGACCCGTGCCGCCAGCACATAGGCGGCCACCGAGCCCACCAGGCCACCGGCGCCATGGGCGGCGACCAGCAGGCCGCCGACCCTGGCGTCCCCCTCGAACCGGGCGAACGCCAGCACCGGCATGGTGATCATCAGGGTTCGCAGCATCAGCCCGAACACCACGGTGGACAGCATCGCCCGGCTCAGGAACCAGTCGCCGCACAGGTGCCGCACCCCCGCCCACAGGCCTTGGGGCCCGGCCGCGGACCCTCCGGCCCCGCCACCCCCTGCCGGGACGCGGCGCAGCAGCAGCAACCCGGAGAAGGCGAACGAGGCCGCGTCCAGCCACACCACCGATGTGGTCCCCACCAGCGGGATCAGCGCGCCCGCGAGCGCCGGTCCGGCGAACGCCGAGCCGTTCTGCACACCTGCCAGCGCGCTGTTGGCACGGGCCAGAGAGCGGGCGTGCGGGCTCAGCAGTTCCAGGGCCAGCACCCGCTGTGCCGCGTGGTACGGAACGGCCAGCGCCCCGAGCGCCACGACGATCGCCACGATGACGGCCAGATTGAGCGCGCCCAGGGTCTGCAGCAGCGGGATCAGCGCCACCACCGGAGCGCGGGCGAGATCGGAGACGACCATGGTCCGGCGGGCGCCCAGGCGCTGGATGACCTCTCCGCCCGCGAAGCCGAGCAGCGCCATGGGCAGCACCTGGGCCGCGAAGACCAGGCCCGCCCGGGTGGCCGAGCCGGTGCTCTCCAGCACCAGCCAGGGCAGCGCGAGCATGGTCATCTGGGTGCCCAACGCCGTCACCGCGCCCGCGACGTAGACCGCCGTCAGCGCACGGCTCGGCCTGCCACCCGCTGTGCCGTTCGGCGCTCCGCCGGGTGGGACGGGGGCTGCGTCGGGCCGGGTCGCCGCGATCGTCATCGGGTCGCGCCTCTCTCCTCGGTGGGTCCGGGCCATGTGGTCGCCCCCGCACCCTGTCGCCCGCCCGCCGTCCGGTGCCAGGGAAGGACCGGCAGCGGCTCACTGTCGGCGCCGCTGCGCCTTCTTCCCTGCCACGCAGCCCGCCCGACCGGCAGTGTGAGGGCCGTCGGAGCCCACCACAGCCAAGGCCACCGGCAGCGGAAGCGGACACCGACGAAGGGAGGGACGGCGATGAGCGGCGGTATCGGAACGGCGGTGCACGTCCCGTCCTTCGCGGCCCGCGACGGACGGCGAGCGGTCGAGACCCGGTATGTGGACGGTCTCCCGCAGATCGTGGCCTGGGACCTGACGACGGGTCGGCGCCGGCAGGCGACCACCGCACCGCTGGGTGTGGAGACCGCCGCCATCGAGCCGGACGGCCACGGCCTGTGGTGGTTCGACGCCGCTCCCGGCGGTCAAGGCCGCTGGCTGCGCGGGCCGTTCGAGGGCGGGCACCCGCGCCCGGCGCTCGACGGCGTACCCGCCGGGCGGATGCACGGCCTGGCCTTCGACCCCCGCGGCGGCCTCGCCGCCGTCGGCGTCGGGGTCGCGGACGGCTCGCGGTACTACCTCGGCCGACCGGGCGAGCGCGCCCGCCTGGTGGCCGAGGAGCCCGGCTATGCGGCAGTGGTGGGCCTGGCCCCCGGCGGCGGACTGCTGGCCACCGCGGGGTGCCCGGCCGGACCGCCCGCGGTCCGGCTGTGGTCACCGGCCTCCGGCGTCCTCGTGGACGCCATTCCCGGCCCAGCGGGGGACGGCGACGGCGGCGCGGTGTGGGCGCTGGGCTTCCGCCCGGACCTCACCACCGCACGGCCGGAACTGCTGCTCGTCCTCGAACGCGCGGGCCGCTACACCCTGGCCTTCTGGCGCCAGGGCGAGGGGATCCGTACGCACGGTCCCGGCTCCGCCCTCGACTTCGATACGGAGATCACCGCCTGCTGGTACGGGCCCGGCCGCACGGCGCTGGTCCAGCAGGACCGGGCGGGACGCAGCCGCCTGCTCCGCGCCGACCTCGACCGCGGTACGACGACGGTGCTTCCCACGCCCGAGGGCACGATCATCGACTTCTCCTGCGCACCCGACCGCACGGTCCACTGCCTGTGGAGCCGCGACGGCGAACCGCCCCGGCCACTGATCTGCCACCCGGAGAGCCCGGAGAGCCCGGAGCACCCGGAACCCCCGGAACGTCCCGACCGCTCCGGCCACGCCGGCCGCTCCACGACGGCGTCACGCGGCACGCCGCCCGGCGGAACGACCGGATCCGGGCGCCGCGAGCTGTGGACGCGCCGGCCGTACGGGCAGATCCACAGCTTCGTGGCCACCCCGCCCGGCCGCAGGGCGGGCCACCGCCCCTGGCCGACGGTCTTCCTCGTCCACGGCGGACCCCACACCCACGACCGGGACGCCTATGACGCCCGGACCGAGGCCCTGGTCCGGGCCGGATTCGCCGTGGTGCGCACCAACTACCGCGGCTCGACGGGCTACGGCCCCCGCTGGCGGGACGACTTCGGCCACCGGGTCGGCCTCGCCCAGCTCGAAGACCTCGCCGCGGTGCGCAGCCACCTCATCGACGCGGGAGTCTCGGAGCCGGGCCGTACCGGCCTGTGCGGCTACTCCTGGGGCGGCTATCTGACGCTGCTGGCGATGGGCGTCCAGCCCCGGCTGTGGGACGTCGGGCTGGCCGTCGCCCCGGTGGCCGACTACACGGCGGCGTACCGGGCGACGACGCCGGCGCTGCGGGAGGTCGACGACCGCCTCTTCGGCGGTACCCCCGAGCAGGTGCCGCACCGCTATCGCGCGGCCTGCCCGATGACCTATGTGGGCCGCGTACGCGGCCCGCTCTTCCTCGCCGCCTCGGCGGACGACGAGAAGTGCCCTCCGGAACAGATCGAGCGCTATCTCGCCGCGCTGCGGCGCCGCGACGTCCCGCATCGCGTCCGATGGCTCGGCGGCGGACACGACGTGGGCCGTGACCCAGCCGGACACGCCGCCGCCTGGGCCGCCATGGTGCGCTACGCCGACGACGCGCTGCGCGCCTCCCCCAGAACCGCCGACCGCCGCACCATCGGGCGGACCGGCTCGCACCACCCCGTCCACCACCACACCGAAGAAAGGTCAATCCCATGAAGCGTCACGGACTGCGCGTCGACCCCATCAGCGCCACCGAGCGGGAGCGCGGGATCATCATTCCGCCGGACCACCAGCTCACCCTGGACAAGGCGGTCCCGGTCCGGCCGAACGGCCAGGCGCGGACCTGCACCCCCACCCGCACGGAGAAGAACGCGGAGAAGTAGTCGCCTCTGCAGTGAGCCCGAGCTGCGCCGTAGCGGGGTGCCATGCCCGGCACCCCGCCGCGGCGCCGGCAGTGCCGGTGAGGACAGGAGAACATCATGACCACAGCTACGGCAGCGACGGCAGCACCCCGGACGAACGGTCCCCGGCCGGACAAGCACCAGCCGGACAAGCCCGAGACGACAGCACCGCGCCAGAACCCGCCGACGTTCCTCAGCGACCCGTACCCGACCCTGGCCAGGATGCGGCAATCGGCCCCGGTCTCCGTGCTGCACAGCGACGGCGGCCTGCGCCTGTGGATCATTCCGCGCTACGACGATGTCCGGGCCGCGCTCTTCGACCCCCGCTTCGCGCAGGATGTGCGGCGCGCCCAGGCCCTGGCCGACAGCCGGGTCGAGGGCGTCAACCTGGGCAGCGAGATCACCCACATGCTCAGCAGCGATCCGCCCGACCACACCCGCCTCCGCCGCGTGGTCCAGGCGGCGTTCAGCCGCAAGCGCGTCGAGGCGATGCGGCCGATGGTCGAGCGCATCACCCTCGAACTCCTCGACGGGCTGGACGCGGCAGCCGCGCGCCACTCGACCCGCACCACCACCACCGTCACCGTGGACCTGGTACGTGACTTCGCCTTCCCGCTGCCGATCCTCGTCGTCTGCGAACTGCTCGGCTTCCCGCCCGAGGACCGCGACCTCTACCGGAAGTGGTCGACCGCCATCGTCACCCAGGAGGGCGACCACGCGGCGTTCCAACAAGCCGTCCAGGAGATGGGCTCGTACGTCCTGGCCATCGCCGACCGGCGGATCCGCCGCAATGACCGTCCCGCCGATCTGCTCACCGAGCTGCTGGAAGCCCGCGAGCGCGGAGAGCTGACGGACGACGAGATCGTGGGCATGGTCGCCCTGCTGCTGATCGGCGGGCATGAGACCACCGTGAACCTGCTGGGCACCTCCTGCCTCGCGCTGCTGCGCGATCCCGGCCAGGCCGCCTGGCTGCGCGCCGATCTCACCCGGGTGCCCAGGGCCGTCGAGGAGTTCCTGCGCTACGACTCCCCCATCTGCATGGCCACCACCCGCTTCACCACCGAGCCGGTGGACGTCGGAGGGGTGGAGATCCCGCAGGACGAGTTCGTGCTGCTGTCCCTCGGCGCGGCCAACCGCGACCCGGCGCGCTTCCAGGACCCCGACCGCCTCATCCTCGACCGCCGGGACGCCGGCCATCTCGCCTTCGGCGGTGGCATCCACCGCTGCCTCGGGGCCCTGCTCGGCAAGCTGGAGACCGAGATCGCGCTCACCGCGCTCCTCGCCCGCTTCCCCGGAACGACCCTGGCCTGCCAGGAGCGCGACCTGCGTTGGCGCAACACGATGATGCTGCGCGGCTTGGAGGCGCTGCCCCTCACCCTGCGCCGCTGACCCCGCCCCGCCCCGACCCGGTGCGCGGAAGGAGGCCTACCGGGGGAAGCGGGAGGCCGCGGTACGCCAGGCGCCGGCTCCGTCCGCCGCGAGACTGGAAATCCCTGGCCGGCATGGTGCGGACCAGGGATCTGCCAGGGAGTCCTCAGGGAGGTTCAGAGCTGTCCGAGGGGCCTTTCAGGCACTTCGGGCCGTGTGAGCGGAGCAGGGCCTGGCAGCTTTGACGGAGAAATCATGCAGGTCAGCACGCTTGCCTAGCACTCGATGACGTTGACGGCGAGGCCGCCGCGCGAGGTCTCCTTGTACTTGATCTTCATGTCGGCGCCGGTCTCCTTCATGGTCTTGATCGCCTTGTCGAGGGAGACGTGGTGGCGGCCGTCGCCGCGCAGGGCCATCCGGGCGGCGGTGACGGCCTTGACCGAGGCCATGCCGTTGCGCTCGATGCAGGGGATCTGGACCAGGCCGCCGACCGGGTCGCAGGTGAGGCCCAGGTTGTGCTCGATGCCGATCTCGGCGGCGTTCTCGACCTGCTCGGGGGAGCCGCCGAGGACCTCGGCGAGGCCGCCGGCCGCCATCGAGCAGGCGGAGCCGACCTCGCCCTGGCAGCCGACCTCGGCGCCGGAGATCGAGGCGTTCTCCTTGAAGAGCATGCCGATCGCACCGGCGGCGAGCAGGAAGCGGACGATGCCGTCCTCGTCCGCGCCCGGGATGAAGTTCAGGTAGTAGTGCAGCACGGCGGGGATGATCCCGGCCGCGCCGTTGGTGGGAGCGGTGACGACCCGGCGGCCGGAGGCGTTCTCCTCGTTGACGGCCATCGCGTAGAGGGTCACCCACTCCATGGCGTTGGCCGGGCCGATGCCCTCGGCACGCAGGGCGCGGGCGCCCGAGGCGGCGCGGCGGCGCACCTTGAGGCCGCCGGGGAGGATGCCCTCGCGGGACATCCCGGCCCGCACGCACTCCTGCATGACGCGCCAGATCTCCAGCAGCCCGGCCCGGATCTCCTCCTCGCTGCGCCAGGCCTTCTCGTTCTCCAGCATCAGGCCGGAGATGGACAGGCCGGTCTCGCGGCTGAGGCGGAGCAGCTCGTCGCCGGTGCGGAAGGGGTACTTCAGCACGGTGTCGTCCGGCTTCACGCGGTCCGCGCCCAGCGCGTCCTCGTCGACGACGAAGCCGCCGCCGACCGAGTAGTAGGTCTTCTCCAGCAGCAGGCCGCCGTCGGCGTCGAAGGCCCAGAGGGTCATCCCGTTGGCGTGGTACGGCAGCGAGCGGCGCCGGTGCAGGATCAGCTGGGTGCCGGGGTCGAAGTCGATCGGGTGGGCGCCGAGCAGGTCGAGCCGCTTCTCGGCGGTGATCCGCTCGACGTCCCGGTCGGCCTGGTCGACGTCGACCGTGCGGGGGGAGTTGCCCTCCAGGCCCAGCAGGACGGCCTTCGGGGTGCCGTGGCCGTGGCCGGTGGCGCCCAGCGAGCCGAAGAGCTCGGCGCGGACGCTCGCCACCCCGGTCAGCAGGTCCTCGGACTTCAGGCGGCGGGCGAACATCCGGGCGGCGCGCATCGGGCCGACGGTGTGGGAACTCGACGGGCCGATGCCGATGGAGAAGAGGTCGAAGACGCTGATGGCCACGGAGGACGTCCTTGTCTGGTCTCGTGGAAGGACTTGCAGGCGGGGTGCTGACACGGAACGGGGCACCGCGCGCACTGTCCAGTGTGCGCGGTGCCCCGGAATCCCAGGTGACCAGGCGAGGTGAGCCCGGTCACCCGTGTCCGAACTACAGGTTCGGGTAGAGCGGGTACTTGTCGGCGAGGGCGGTGACCCGGGCCTTCAGCGCGGTGGCGACGTTCTCGTCGAAGGCGGGCTTCAGCGCCTCGGCGATGATGTCGGCGACCTCGCGGAAGTCCTCGGCCTGGAAGCCGCGGGTGGCCAGGGCCGGGGTGCCGATCCGCAGGCCGGAGGTGACCATCGGCGGGCGCGGGTCGTTCGGGATGGCGTTGCGGTTGACCGTGATGCCGACCTCGTGCAGCCGGTCCTCGGCCTGCTGGCCGTCGAGCTGGCTGTTGCGCAGGTCGACCAGGACCAGGTGGACGTCGGTGCCGCCGGACAGCACCGAGGCACCGGCCTCGGCGACGTCGGCCTGCAGCAGGCGCTCGGCCAGGATCCGGGCACCGTCCAGGGTGCGCTGCTGGCGCTCCTTGAACTCCTCGGAGGCGGCGACCTTGAAGGCGACGGCCTTGCCGGCGATCACGTGCTCCAGCGGGCCGCCCTGCTGGCCGGGGAAGACCGCGGAGTTGATCTTCTTGGCCCACTCGGCCTTGGAGAGGATGACGCCGCCGCGCGGGCCGCCCAGGGTCTTGTGCGTGGTGGTGGTGACCACGTCCGCGTACGGCACCGGGTTGGGGTGCAGGCCCGCGGCGACCAGACCGGCGAAGTGCGCCATGTCGACCATCAGCAGGGCGCCGACCTCGTCGGCGATCCGGCGGAACGCGGCGAAGTCCAGCTGACGGGGGTAGGCGGACCAGCCGGCGATGATCAGCTTCGGCTGGTGCTCCTTGGCGAGGCGCTCGACCTCGGCCATGTCGACCTGGCCGGTCTTGTCGTCCACGTGGTACGCGGCGACGTTGTAGAGCTTGCCGGAGAAGTTGATCTTCATGCCGTGGGTCAGGTGACCGCCGTGGGCCAGGCTCAGGCCCAGGATGGTGTCACCCGGCTGGATCAGCGCGAACATCGCGGCGGCGTTGGCCTGCGCGCCGGAGTGCGGCTGGACGTTGGCGTGCTCGGCGCCGAACAGGGCCTTGATCCGGTCGATCGCGATCTGCTCGACCACGTCGACGTGCTCGCAGCCACCGTAGTAGCGGCGGCCCGGGTAGCCCTCGGCGTACTTGTTGGTCAGCACCGAGCCCTGGGCCTCCATGACCGCCACCGGGGCGAAGTTCTCGGAGGCGATCATTTCCAGGGTGGTCTGCTGGCGGTGCAGCTCGGCGTCGACTGCGGCGGCGATCTCCGGGTCGAGCGAGTGCAGGGACTGGTTGAGAACCGTCATGGTGTGGTCTTCCCAGGGAGGAGAGAAGGAGGTGCCGCGCCTGGCACGCCCCACGGAAGGGTGGCGGCGGGCGACCGGAGGGCGGAGGAGGCCCGGTGGCCGGGGCGGCCGCCGCACTGCGGCCACCCCGAACGGCCGGCTCAGGCCGGGTTGGTCAGGGCGTTGTACTCGTCGGCGCTGAGCAGCTCGTCGGTCGACTCGACGCGCACCTTGAACAGCCAGCCACCCTCGAACGGGGCGCTGTTGACCAGGGAGTTGTCGTCCAGGACGTCCTGGTTGACCTCGGTGATCTCGCCGGTGACCGGCGAGTACAGGTCGCTGACCGACTTGGTGGACTCCAGCTCGCCACAGGTCTCACCGGCGGTCACGGTCTCGCCGACCTCGGGCAGCTGCACGTAGACGATGTCACCGAGCGCGTCGGCGGCGTGGGCGGTGATGCCGACCGTGGAGACACCGTCCTCGACGGCGGTCAGCCACTCGTGCTCCTTGGTGTACTGCAGGTGCTGGGGGTTGCTCATGGCGTCATTCTCCAGGATGGGAAGCGGGTACGACGAAGCGGGCCGCCGGACGGACGGCTTCGACGTGGATCTTCGGAGGGTCAGGCCCGGGCGGGCGCGCTCGTGAGGCCTCGGCGGGCGCGCCCGAACGGCGTCAGCGGGCGCGCTTGTAGAACGGCAGCGCCACGACCTGCACCGGCTCGTGCTTGCCGCGCACGTCCACCGCGACGGTGGTGCCCGGGGCGGCGTGCGCCGCGTCCACGTAGGCGATCGCGATCGGCTTGCCCAGGGTGGGGGAGGGCGCGCCCGAGGTGATCCGGCCGATCGGCTCGCCGTCGGCGGTCACCACGGTGTACTCGGCGCGCGGCACGCGCTTGCCCTCGGAGACCAGGCCGACCAGCACCCGCGGCGGGTTGGCCTCGGCCGCGGCGGCGGCCTGCTCCAGGGCCTTGCGGCCGACGAACGCGCCCTCGTTGGTGGTCTTGTCGAAGCGGACCACCCGGCCGAGGCCGGCGTCGAAGGGGGTCAGGTCGGTGGAGAGCTCGTGCCCGTAGAGCGGCATGCCGGCCTCCAGGCGCAGCGTGTCGCGGCAGGAGAGGCCGCAGGGGACGAGCCCGCGGCCGGTGCCGGCCTCGGTCAGCGCCGTCCAGATGTGCGCGGCGTCGCCCGGGTTGCAGAAGATCTCGAAGCCGTCCTCGCCGGTGTAACCGGTGCGGGCGAGCAGCACGTCGCGGCCGGCCACCTGGGCCGGGAGGATCGCGTAGTACTTCAGGCCGGGCAGGTCGGCCTCGGTGGTGTCGGCCAGGATCGCGGTGGACTCCGGGCCCTGGACGGCGATCAGCGAGTAGGTGTCGCGGTCGTCGGTGACGACGGCGTCGTAGCCCTTGGCGCGGGCGATCAGCTCGTCCAGCACCAGCTGGGCGTTGGAGGCGTTGGCGACGACCAGGAAGGCGTCCTCGCGCAGGCGGTAGACGATCAGGTCGTCCAGGATGCCGCCGTCCTCGGCGCAGATCATGGTGTAGCGGGCCCGCAGCTCGCCGAGCGCGGAGACGAAGCCGACCAGCGCGTGGTCCAGCATCGCACCGGCCTGCGGGCCGGTCACGGTGATCTCGCCCATGTGGGAGAGGTCGAACAGACCGGCCTTGGTGCGGACGGCGAGGTGCTCCTCGCGCTCGCTGCCGTAACGCAGCGGCATGTCCCAGCCGGCGAAGTCGGTCATGGTCGCGCCGAGGGCGCGGTGCAGCGCGTCGAGCGCGGTGAGGCGGAGGGACGACATGGCCTGGAACTCCTCGGTCTGGGCACTCAGGTGTGCGCACGCCGGACCGGACCCGCTCGGGGACCGAGCCTGCGCGCGGGCATGCGGCGGCTGGGTCTCCCCATCTGTCGTCGAACCTGAGAGCTTCACCGCACGCGGGCCCGCAGCGCTTCACAGCTAACAGGACAGCATGGCGGCTTGCACCGTGGGTGGGCGCGCGACAGGGCCGTGCGCCGCTTTCCAGATGTGCCTAACCCGTGCGGTAGGGGGGCCTGAGAGATTCCGGGGAGGACTTGCTCCTTCGGCGCCGGCTGTACCGCCTCTCGGGGGTACTCCGGACTCTCCCGCGCGGGTTCGAGCGGCCGGTATGGAGTTGAGGTTCTCGGCGGGGAACACCCGCAGACGCGGACATCATGGCACGTCCCGGCGGAAGACGGGAGAGGGGCCCCGGGCCCGGCCCCGCCCGGCGGGCTCGGCCCGCACCCGCCACCGCCAGCCCACCGGTACCGCCCCGGCCCCGTACCGACCGGTACCGGCGCGCACCGCGGCCCCGGCCGCGGGCCCGCTAGGCTGCTCGGCGTCGGCGAACAGAGGACGGTACAGCGGCGGATGGGGTACCCGGTGGAGCAGCAGCAGGGGTGGGGCGGCCCGGAGGCGGCATTGCCCGGCGGTGGATGGCCCGCGAACGAGCTGGAGCAGGTGCTCACGGCCGCGCTCGGCGATCCCGGCGCGACCCCCCGGGTGTTCGAGGTGCTCGCCCGCAGCCAGGTGTGGATCCCGCTGCCGGCCGGCGGCGACCCCCAGGGCCAGGCCCTGGACCTGCCGACCATCGAGCTGGCCGGCGACCCCTACGTCCCGGTCTTCTCCTCGCAGGAGGTGCTCCTCCAGCAGGCGCCCGGGATGGCCTTCGCGATCGCGCCGGTCTGGGAGTTCGCCCGCGGGCTGCCGCTGGGCGTGGGCATCGCGGTGAACCCGGAGGCGCCGGTGGGCATCCCGGTGCCGCCGCAGGGCGTCGCCGAGCTGCGGCGCGGGCCGCGCGAGGACCGCTGGGACGCCCCGGAGGCGCCGACCGGCGGCCGGGTGGCGCTGCGCGAACCGGTACCGGGCGAGGACCCGGAGGCCTTCCTGGCCGCCTGCCGGTACGAGCTCTCGGGCCTGCCCGGCGTCCTGACCGCCAGGCGGGCGCTGGCCAGCGTGGAGGGCGAGCCGACGGTGATGTTCGTCGGCGTCCAGCTCGATCCGGCGGCCCCGGCCGAACCGGCGGCCGTGAACGAGGCCCTGGGCCGTGCGCTGGGAACCGCGCCGCTGCCCGGCGGCGTCCACCTCGTACTGCTCGACCTCGCGGAGGACCCCGTGGTCGAGTGGCTGCTCAACCGGGTCCAGCCGTTCTACGCACGGATGTGACGCGTTCCTCCTCGCCCGGCACCGGGCCGGAGGCCACCGCCGGGCACGTCGGCGTGGCGGTGGCGGGTGGCGCCCCATAGGGTGCCTGCAGATGACCGCCGGGCCGGCGGCAGGTGAGAGAAGAAGAGGCGCAGCGAGGTGGGCGCATGAGTGCGGGAGCGGTAGCGGGCGGTGCACCGGGGCCCTGGGGCCAGGCACCCGCCGGGCGCCCCGGCGCGGATCCGAGAGCGCTGGAGCACGCCCTGCGCGAGGTCGCGCCGGAACGCTGGGAGGCGTACGAGGCACTGCTGCACGCGCTGGCCGCGGGGCAGGTCTGGATGCTGCTCTGGCACGGCACGCCGGGCAGTCCGGACGCCCAGTACGGGAACATGGAGATCAGCGGTCACGGCTACGCGCCGGCCGTCACCTCGCCCGAGCAGCTGGCGGCGTCCGGCTGGGCGCGGGCGCACGAGGTGATCTCGGGGCGTGAGATCGCCGCCTCGCTCTATCGCACCCGCTGGGGCCTCTGGCTGAACCCGCACGCCCCCGGCGGCGGCGTCGGGGTGCCCTGGGCGGACCTGCGCCGGATCGCGGCCGGCCTGGACCGGCTGCCGGCCGGGCCGCTGAAGCTGAGCGAACCGCAGGTGCAGGCCCAGCAGTTCTTCGCGCTGCTGGAGCGGCAGGCGGTCGAGGTGCGGGCGGTCAAGGCGTTGCGCCGGGCCTGGGTGCAGCCCTCCGTGGGCGAACCGTACCTGGCCATCGGGCTTGAGCTGTACGAGAGTTCGCCGCCCACGGTGGAGGCCGTCCGGGCGCTGATGCAGCGCGCGATCGCGGTCGCGCCGGAGGGGCTCGCGGTCTCCACCGTCGCCATGGGGGACGAGTACGACCCGGTGGCGCTCTGGATGCGGGCCAACGCGCGGCCGTTCTACGACCGCGAGGCGGGCGGCCACGGCCGCTCGCAGGCCGCGCCGTACCCGCCGGTGCCGCCGCCGCCCTACGCCTCGCAGGCGGGCCCGGCGTACGGCTACGGCACCCAGGCGCCCGGCCCGGTGTGGCCGGGGCAGCAGCCGCCGCCGCAGCAGCCCTGGCCCGGCTACCCGGGGCGCTGACGCCCGCACGGACGACGCGGCGGGCGCCGCGGTGCCCGCGCCGCACGCCGGGCGTTCCGGCGCCCGTGCCGGGGCTCCGGGCATGGCGGTGTCGGCAGCGCACGCCGGGCATTCGGGCGCCGGCACCGCACGCCGGGCATTCCGGCGACCGTGCCGCAACTCCGGGCAGACCCGGTGTTCGTGTCCCAACTACGGGCACTTCGGACACCTGTCGCAAGCACGGATGTTCGGGTGTTCTCGGCGCGGTAACGGGTAGTCCGGGTGTATGCACCCAAAGCCCTCCACCAGGACCGACATGACGATCCGTCATGTCGGTCCTGGCATTTCCGGTCGGATTTCCGGCTGGTTCGGTGCAGCCTCTTGACATGCATGTAACAGCTGTGTGAAGAGGGATATGCCGAAGATCCAGAGGTGCATGCCGACAGATCACAGTTGGGCATCTCTCGGTTGTCAGGGCTGGCGCAAGCCAGTTCGGATGGCAGAGAGTTCTGCGCAACGCACCGCGCGTACTGGGTGCCCCACGAGGGTGAACGCGCTGGCGGACCGCTTGAGCCTCGCGACGCCCATCCCGCGCGGCCGCAGTACCCGAGCACGTCGCACCGCTGAACACCCGCACCTGAACCTCCGCACGTCCGCACCAGCCGTACCGCCGAACCGGCGACCGGCACCCGTGGGCCGGCCACCGTCGGCGAGGGGACCGAACTGACCATGACCGCACCCATCAAGACCGCCGGGAACACGCCGGAGGCAGCCGCCGCCGCGAGCCCGGCCACGAAGATCGA
Source organism: Kitasatospora sp. NPDC028961 (assembly GCF_055564815.1). Taxonomy (NCBI): domain Bacteria; kingdom Bacillati; phylum Actinomycetota; class Actinomycetes; order Kitasatosporales; family Streptomycetaceae; genus Kitasatospora; species Kitasatospora sp. NPDC028961. The sequence continues at coordinate 331,130 of NZ_JBVHVO010000005.1, forward strand.
GGGCCGCTCGCTCGGCCGGATCGCCTGGACCCGTTTCAAACGGGACAAGGCCGCCGTCGCCGGCGCCGTCGTGGTGATCCTGCTCGTCCTGCTGGCCGTGCTGGCCAAGCCGATCGAGTCGATGTTCGGCCTGGACCCCGACGCCCTCAACCAGGACCTCCTGGACGCCAACCTCGGTGGTCTGCCGTTCGGCGACTGGGGCGGCATGAGCCTCGACCACCCGCTCGGCGTGGACCCCCTGCAGGGCCGTGACCTGCTCTCCCGGGTCATCGAGGGCTCCTGGGTCTCGCTGCTCGTCGCCTTCGGGGCGACCCTGCTCTCCAACACCCTCGGCACCGTGCTCGGCGTGATGGCCGGCTACTACGGCGGCTGGGTGGACGCCCTGATCAGCCGGGTGATGGACGTCTTCCTGGCGTTCCCGCTGCTGCTCTTCGCCATCGCGATCTCCGCCTCGCTCCAGGGCGGCGCGTTCGGCCTGCACGGCCTCCCGCTGCACATCGGCGTGCTGATCTTCGTGATCGGCTTCTTCAACTGGCCCTACATGGGCCGGATCGTGCGCGGCCAGACCCTCTCACTGCGTGAGCGCGAGTTCGTCTACGCGGCCCGCAGCCTGGGCGCCCGGGGGCCGTTCATCCTGTTCAAGGAGCTGCTGCCCAACCTGGTCGGTCCGATCCTGGTCTACTCGACCCTGCTGATCCCGACCAACATCCTCTTCGAGGCGGGCCTCAGCTTCCTCGGCGTCGGCATCCAGGCCCCGCAGGCCTCCTGGGGCGGGATGCTCAACGACGCGATCAAGTACTACCAGGTGGACCCCCAGTACATGGTGGTCCCCGGTATGGCGATCTTCCTCACGGTGCTCGCCTTCAACCTGCTCGGCGACGGGCTGCGTGACGCCCTCGATCCCAAGAGCAACTGACATTCCGTCAGGACCCTCCGATCCGCCACCACTTCCTCAAGGGGTTGATCTCACCATGCGTAGGTCCCGTACCGTCGGACTGACCGCAGTGGCCGCCGCCGCTGTCCTGGTCGTCACCGGGTGTACCTCCGGTTCATCCAAGAGCGGGGGCGACTCGTCGTCCTCCGCCGCGTCCGGCGGCGGCGCCGACGCGGCCACCAAGGGCATCGTCAACGCCTCGGACAAGAAGGGCGGGACGGTCACCTACGAGATGAAGGGCACGCCGGACTCGCTCGACCCCGGCAACACGTACTACGCCTACATCTACAACTTCTCGCGCCTGTACGGGCGTCCGCTGACCACCTTCGCGCCGGGCCCCGGCGACGAGGGCAACAAGCTCGTCCCGGACCTCGCCGAGTCCATGGGCCAGCCCAGCGCGGACGGCCTGACCTGGACGTACAAGCTGCGCGCCGGTCTGAAGTACGAGGACGGCAGCGCGATCACGTCCAAGGACGTGAAGTACGCGGTGGAGCGCTCCAACTTCGCGCCGGACGTGTTCTCCAACGGTCCGACGTACTTCAAGGACCTCCTGGTCGACAACCCGACCCCGTACGCGGGCCCGTACAAGGACGCGGCCGGCGACCTCAAGTCCATCGAGACGCCGGACGACCTGACCGTCGTCTTCCACCTGAAGCACGCCTTCGCGGACTTCGACTACCTGGTCTCGGCCCCGCAGACCGTCCCGGTCCCCAAGGACAAGGACAAGGGCGCCGACTACGTCAAGCACCCGATGGCCTCGGGCTCCTACAAGTTCGAGTCCTACGAGGACGGCAAGCAGCTCACCCTGGTGCCGAACACCAGCTGGGACGCGAGCACCGACACGATCCGCAAGCAGCTCGCGGACAAGATCGTGCTCAAGATGAACATCGAGCAGTCCACCATCGACAAGGACCTGCTGGCCGGCAACGCCCAGGTGGACCTCGTCGGCGGCGGCGTCGACCCGCAGACCCAGGCGCAGATCCTGCAGAACCCGAAGCTGAAGGCCAAGACGGACAACGCCTACGGCGGCCGCCTGGTCTACACCGCGATCGACAGCCAGGTCGCGCCGTTCGACAACGTCGAGTGCCGCAAGGCCGTGCAGTACGCGATCGACAAGGTCTCGGTGCAGACCGCGGTCGGCGGCCCGATCCGCGGCCAGATCGCCAACTCCGTCCTGCCGGCGGACATCCCCGGTCACCAGGACATCAACCTGTACGAGACCAAGGACAACAAGGGCGACGAGGCCAAGGCCAAGGAAGCCCTCAAGGCCTGCGGCAAGGAGGGCGGCTTCAACACCGTCCTGAGCGCCCGGACCGAGCGCGCCACCGAGATCGCCGCCGCGACCTCGATCCAGGCCGCGCTGAAGAAGGTCGGCATCAACGCCGAGATCCAGCAGTACCCGCAGGGCAAGTACCTCTCCGACAACGTCGGCGTGCCGGCGAAGAACAAGGAGAAGAACATCGGCCTGATGATGATGCAGTGGGGCGCCGACTGGCCGACCGGCTACGGCTTCCTGCAGCAGATCGTCGACGGCCGCGCCATCAAGGAGGCCGGTAACAGCAACCTGGCCTCGCTGAACGACCCGGCGATCAACAAGCTGCTCGACGACGCCGCCGTCAACACCGACAAGGCGGCCCGCGAGAAGATCTACGCGGAGATCGACAAGAAGGTCATGGAGCAGGCGGTCTACGTCCCGCTGACCTACTTCAAGGTGTTCCTGTACCGCTCGGACACCGCCACCAACGTCGTCTCCACCTCGGCCTTCTCGGGTGAGTACGACTACCTGAACATCGGTACGACCAAGTAAGAGCCTGGCTCCGTATCCCTGAAGGCAGGTGAAGGCAGCGGCGCCCGCCGCCGTCCGGAAGATCCCGGACGGCGGCGGGCCGCCGGAGCCGACCAACTGTGTTTGCCTACATCCTCCGCAGGACGCTCGCGGCCGTGGTGCTGCTGCTGGTGGTCAGCGCGGTCACCTTCGCGATCTTCTTCCTGCTGCCGCGCCTGGCCGGTGAGACGACCGACCAGCTGGCCACGCAGTACATCGGGAAGAACCCGTCCCCCGAGGCGGTCGCGGCGGTCAAGAAGAACCTCGGCTTCGACCAGCCGATCTACGTCCAGTACGGGCGCTTCCTGAAGGCGCTCGTCACCGGGGCCGAGTACAAGTTCGGCCCGGACGCCGCCACCTGCCACGTGCCCTGCTTCGGCTACTCCTTCAAGAACCACCTGGAGGTCTGGCCCGAGCTGACCAAGCGCATCCCGATCACGCTGTCGCTGGCCATCGGCGCCGCCGTGCTCTGGCTGGTCTCCGGCGTCACCACCGGTGTCATCTCCGCGCTCAAGCCGAAGTCGATCTTCGACCGGCTCTCCATGGGCGTCGCGCTGGCCGGTGTCTCGCTGCCGGTCTTCTTCACCGGTGCGCTGCTACTCACGCTCTTCAGCTACGAGTGGCCGATCCTCGACAACCTCCAGTACGTCAACTTCACCGACGACCCGCTGATGTGGGCCCGCAACCTGATCCTCCCGTGGATCTCGCTGGCCTTCCTCTACTCCGCGCTCTACGCCCGGCTCACCCGCGCCGGCATGCTGGAGACGATGAGCGAGGACTACATCCGCACCGCCCGGGCCAAGGGCCTGGCCGAGCGCAAGGTGGTCGTGAAGCACGGGCTGCGCTCCGCGCTCACCCCGGTCGTCACCATCTTCGGCATGGACCTCGGTCTGCTGCTCGGCGGTGCGCTGATCACCGAACAGGTCTTCTCGCTCCAGGGCGTCGGCGCCTTCGCCGTCTCGGCGATCTCCGACAACGACCTGCCGAAGATCCTCGGCGTCACGCTGCTCGCCGCGTTCTTCATCGTCCTCTGCAACCTCGTGGTTGACCTCCTGTACGCCGCTGTCGACCCCCGGGTGAGGCTGTCGTGACCGAGCTCCAGAAGACCCCGGCGCCGGTGGCCGCCGCGACCGGGGACCCGTTCCTCTCGGTCCGGGACCTGCGGATCCACTTCGACACCGACGACGGCCTGGTCCGCTCGGTGGACGGGGTCAGCTTCGACCTGCACAAGGGGAAGACCCTCGGGATCGTCGGCGAGTCCGGCTCCGGCAAGTCGGTCACCTCGCTCGGCATCATGGGCCTGCACCGCTCCAAGCGGGCCCGGATCAGCGGCGAGATCCACCTGGACGGCGAGGAGCTGGTCGCGGCCGGCCCCGAGCGGGTCCGCCAGCTGCGCGGCCGCGAGATGGCGATGATCTTCCAGGACCCGCTGACCGCGATGCACCCCTACTACACCGTCGGGGCGCAGATCATCGAGGCCTACCGGGTGCACCACCCGCAGGCGACCAAGAAGCAGGCCCGGGCCCGCGCGGTCGAGATGCTCGACCGGGTCGGCATCCCGCAGCCCGACCGCCGGGTGGACGACTACCCGCACCAGTTCTCCGGCGGCATGCGCCAGCGCGCCATGATCGCGATGGCCCTGGTCAACGACCCGTCGCTGCTGATCGCCGACGAGCCCACCACCGCGCTGGACGTCACCGTCCAGGCGCAGATCCTGGACCTCATCCGGGACCTCCAGGAGGAGTTCGGCTCGGCCGTCATCGTCATCACCCACGACCTCGGGGTGGTCGCCGAACTCGCCGACGACATCCTGGTCATGTACGGCGGCAAGTGCGTCGAGCGCGGCCCCGCCGAGACCCTCTTCGACGCGCCCCAGCACCCCTACACCTGGGGCCTGCTGGGCTCGATGCCGCGTCTCGACCGTGAGCTCCAGGAGCGGCTCGTCCCGGTGAAGGGCACCCCGCCCAGCCTGATCAACGTGCCGTCCGGCTGCGCCTTCCACCCGCGCTGCCCGTACGCCGGGCTGACCGGCGGGCGCTCGGCCGACGAGGTCCCCGTCCTGACCGAGGCAGCGCCCGGGCACCACGCGGCCTGCCACCTCGCCGCCGCCGACCGGCGCCGCATCTTCACCGAAGAGATCGCGCCCCGGCTGTGAGCCCGGTTTCGTATCACCATTCTGGAGAGAACCGATGACGGACACTCAGGCGGCGGCCCCCGAGCCCATGAAGAAGGTGCCCGCGCCCGCGCCCGCCCCCGACCGCGAGCCGCTGCTCCGGGTGACCGGCCTGACCCGGCACTTCCCGATCACGGGCGGCCTGCTGCGCCGCAACGCCGGGGCGGTCCGGGCCGTCGACGGCATCGACTTCACCGTCAACGCAGGGGAGACCCTGGGTGTCGTCGGCGAGTCCGGCTGCGGCAAGTCGACGATGGGCCGGCTGGTCACCCGTCTCGACGAGCCCACCGGCGGGAAGATCGAGTTCGAGGGCACCGACATCACCCACCTGGGCACGGGTGCGATGCGGCCGCTCCGGCGCGACATCCAGATGATCTTCCAGGACCCGTACTCCTCGCTGAACCCCCGGCACACCGTCGGCACCATCGTCGGCGCGCCGTTCCGGCTGCAGAAGGTGCAGACCGAGGGCGGCGTCAAGAAGGCCGTCCAGGAGCTGCTGGAGCTGTGCGGGCTCAGCCCCGAGCACTACAACCGCTACCCGCACGAGTTCTCCGGCGGCCAGCGCCAGCGCATCGGCATCGCCCGGGCGCTCGCCCTGCGGCCCAAGATGGTCATCGCGGACGAGCCCGTCTCCGCCCTCGACGTCTCCATCCAGGCGCAGGTGGTCAACCTGCTGGACGACCTCCAGCGCGAGCTGGGCCTGACCTACCTGATCATCGCGCACGACCTCTCGGTGGTCCGGCACGTCTCCGACCGGGTCGCGGTGATGTACCTCGGCAAGATCGTCGAGATCGCCGACCGGGACTCGCTCTACGCGTCCCCGATGCACCCGTACACCACCGCGCTGATGTCCGCGGTGCCGGTGCCGGACCCGCGCCGCCGGCAGCGCCGGGAGCGGATCCTGCTCAAGGGCGACGTGCCCTCGCCGATCAACCCGCCGTCCGGCTGCCGGTTCCGCACCCGCTGCTGGAAGGCGCAGGAGGTCTGCGCGGCCCAGGAGCCGCCGCTGGCGGCGCTGAAGACCGGGCACCAGGTGGCGTGTCACTTCCCTGAGAACAGTCCTGCCGGTGGCGAGAAGGTGCTCGCCACCGCGTGACGGGCCGGGGTGCGGTCGCCGGCTCGCGGCCGCATCCCCTCTGCGCGCCATCGGCCGTCACATGCTGTGACGGCCGATGGCGCGACCGTGACGGTCGTCCGGGCGCGGCGCCCGGGGGGTCCATAGTTGTCCGGTGACATCGCAGATCTTCCCCTCCGACGTGCAGCAGAGCCTGGACCTGGTCGGCATCTTCGTCTTCGCCCTCTCCGGAGGGCTGCTGGCCGTGCGCAAGAACATGGACATCTTCGGGATCTGTGTGCTGGCGGAGGTGACCGCGCTGGGTGGCGGGGTCATGCGCGACCTCGTCATCGGGGCCACCCCGGTGGCGGCCTTCTCCAACCTCGGCTACTTCAGCACGCCGCTGGCGGCCGGCCTGGTGGTCTTCTTCCTGCACCCGGAGGTCGAGCGGATCAACCGCGCGGTGCAGACCCTGGACGCGCTCGGCCTCGGGCTGTTCTGCGTCACCGGTACGGCCAAGGCGCACGACTACGGCCTCGGCGCGGTGGCCGCGATGGCGCTCGGCATGGTGACGGCGGCCGGCGGCGGCGTGATGCGCGACATGCTCGCCGGGGAGATCCCCTCGCTGCTGCGCTGGGACCGCGAGATCTACGCCGTCCCGGCCCTGGTCGGCTCGGCCCTCGTGGTGATCCTGATCGGCCTCGACCGGCTCACCGCGCTCACCGGGACGGCGGCCGCGCTGACCGCCTTCGGTCTGCGGATGCTCGCCCTCAAGTACGGCTGGCGCGCACCGCGGGCCTGGCACCGCAACGGTTCTCGCACCAGCGAGGAGTAGGCGAGCCCCCGTACGCCAGCGAGATCGCCTCGGCGGTGCAGAGCAGCTCGGGCAGCAGCCGGACCAGTTCGGCCGGCGGGACCCGGTCGGTCGGGGCGCTGACCGCGCAGGCGGCGACCGGCCGCCCGGCGCTGCCGGCCACCGGGGCCGCCACGCAGGCCACCGCCTCCCGGTGCTCGGCCGACTCGGCCGCCCAGCCCTGGCGGCGGACGGCGGCCAGCTCGGGAGGCAGCTCGTCCTCGCCGGCCCCGTCGTCGGGCAGACCGGCCAGCAGGACCCGGCCGATCGCGGTGCCGGCCGCCGGGGCGCGCCGCCCGATCCGGGTCGGCCGGGCGGTGTCGCTCCCCGGCCAGCGGCCGGCCAGCTCGTCCAGGTAGAGGACCTCGCCGTCCTGGAGCACGGCCAGCTGGACGGTCAGTCCCCAGCGCCGGTGGAGGGCGGCCAGGTAGGGCGCGGCGATCTGGCGGACGTCGATCTCCTCCAGCGCCCGGTGGGCGAGCGAGAGGACGCGGCCGCCGAGCCGGTAGCGCCGGTCGGACTGGCGGTGGACGAAGCCGTGCTCCTCCAGCGTGCGCAGCAGCCGCAGGGCCGTGGACTTGTGCACCCCGATGCTGGTGGCGGCCTGGTCGAGGGTGACCGGCCCGTCGCCGAGGGACCCGAGGAGGGTGAGGGCGCGGTCGACCGACTGCGACATGGCGCCCCCCAGTCCTGATCCGGTCCGGCCGATTTGCGGTGCCCGACAGGCTAACCGTTCGGCCGGGCGGGAGACCAACGAGCCCCCGGCCGTCCCGGCTTGGCCGTCGGGGGCCGGGCCGGTGCCCGGCGCCGCGGGTGGCGGGGGAGCGGCGGCCGGATGGCGGGCGGGTGGCGGACGGTTGGCCGGATCGGGGCGTTTGCGCGCGCTGCGCGGCGGCCGGATCCGCCGGGTGGCCCGAGCGTCGCGCGGTGGCCCTCTACAATCGGATGGTTATGCCATACCTGGACCATGCGGCGACCACGCCGATGCTGCCCGAGGCGATCGCCGCGATGACCGCGCACCTGGGGGTCGTCGGCAACGCCTCCTCCCTGCACGCGTCCGGCCGCCGGGCCCGCCGCGTGGTCGAGGAGTCCCGCGAGTCGCTGGCGGAGTCGCTCGGCGCCCGCCCCAGCGAGATCGTCCTCACCGGCGGCGGCACCGAGTCCGACAACCTGGCCGTCAAGGGCCTGTACTGGGCCCGGCGGGGGGCCGACCCGGCCCGGACCCGGGTGTTGTGCAGCCCGGTCGAGCACCATGCGGTGCTCGACGCGGTGCACTGGCTCTCCGAGCACGAGGGCGCCCGGGTCGACTACCTCCCGGTGGACGGCTACGGCCGGGTCCACCCGGCGGCGTTGCGCGAGGCGATCGAGCGGGATCCGGCCTCCGTCGCGCTGGTCACCGTGATGTGGGCCAACAACGAGGTCGGCACCATCCAACCGGTCACCGAACTCGCCGCGGTCGCCGCCGAGTTCGGCATTCCGATGCACGCCGACGCGGTCCAGGCGCTCGGTCAGGTGCCGGTCTCCTTCGCGGAGTCCGGGCTGACCGCACTCACCGTCACCGGTCACAAGGTCGGCGGTCCGTACGGCGTCGGCGCCCTGCTGCTGTCGCGCGGGGCCACGCCCGTCCCGCTGCTGCACGGCGGCGGCCAGGAGCGGGACGTCCGCTCCGGCACGCTGGACGCGCCGGCCACCGCGGGCTTCGCGGCCGCCGCCGCGCTCGCCGTCGAGCGGCGGGACGAGCACGCGGCGGTGCTCGGCACGCTGCGCGACGAACTGGTCGCCTCGGTGCTGGCCGGCGTCCCGGACGCGGTCCTCAACGGCGACCCGACGACGCAGGGGCGGCTGCCCGCCAACGCGCACTTCTCCTTCCCCGGCTGCGAGGGCGACGCGCTGCTGATGCTGCTCGACGCCCAGGGCATCGAGTGCTCGACCGGCTCGGCCTGCTCGGCGGGGGTGCCGCAGCCCAGCCACGTCCTGCTGGCGATGGGCGTGGACCCGCTGCTGGCCCGCGCCTCACTGCGGTTCTCGCTCGGCCACACCTCCACCCGGGAGGACGTCACCGCGCTCGCCGGAGCCATCGCCCCGGTCGTGCAGCGGGCCCGCAACGCGGGGCTGGCGGCGGCCGCGCGCGCCCGGTAAACCCGGCCGGGACTCCGCCGCGACCACGTACTCTTGTGGGCATCATGACTGACTTCCCCGGTGCCCCGACCGCCCCGTCCACTGGCCGCCTGCGTGTGCTCGCGGCGATGTCCGGCGGGGTGGACTCCGCCGTCGCCGCCGCCCGCGCGGCCGAAGCGGGGCACGAGGTGACCGGCGTGCACCTGGCGCTCTCCGCCAACCCGCAGTCCTTCCGCACCGGCGCCCGCGGCTGCTGCACCATCGAGGACTCCCGCGACGCCCGCCGGGCGGCCGACGTGATCGGCATCCCGTTCTACGTCTGGGACCTCGCCGAGCGGTTCCGCGAGGACGTCATCGACGACTTCGTCGCCGAGTACGCGGCCGGCCGCACCCCCAACCCCTGCCTGCGCTGCAACGAGAAGATCAAGTTCGCCGCGCTGCTGGACAAGGCGATCGCGCTCGGCTTCGACGCCGTCTGCACCGGCCACTACGCCCGGATCGTCGACCTCCCGGACGGCCGCCGCGAGCTGCACCGCGCCGTCGACGCCGCCAAGGACCAGTCCTACGTGCTGGGCGTGCTCGACGCCGACCAGCTCGCCCACTCGCTCTTCCCGCTGGGCGACACCACCAAGGACGTCATCCGCGAGGAGGCCGAGCGCCGCGGCCTGGCCGTCGCGAAGAAGCCGGACAGCCACGACATCTGCTTCATCGCGGACGGCGACACCCAGGGCTTCCTGGCCAAGCACCTCGGCCGGGCCCCCGGCGACATCGTCGACGCGGACGGCACCAAGCTCGGCGAGCACGACGGCGCCTACGGCTTCACCATCGGCCAGCGCAAGGGCCTGCGGATCGGCCGCCCGGCCGCCGACGGCAAGCCCCGCTACGTGCTCGACATCTCCCCGGTGAACAACACCGTCACCGTCGGCCCCGTCGAGGGCCTGGACGTGACGGCCCTGACCGCGATCCGCCCGCGCTGGTGCGGGGCCGAGGCCGCGGCCGACGGCCGCTACACCGCCCAGCTCCGCGCCCACGGAGAGGAGGTCCCGGTCACGGCCGCCATGGTCGACGGCGAACTCCACGTCACCCTGGACACCCCCGCCCGCGGCATCGCCCCCGGCCAGGCCGTCGTCCTCTACGACACCACCCGCGTCGTCGGCTCCGCCACCATCGCCACCACCCACCGCCGCCCGGTCACGGCCTGAAACGGGTCCTCCCGGTCGGAGCGTGCCGGGTGTGCCGCTGTATCAGCGGCACACCCGGAAGACCAGCACGAGCGCGGCTGTGACGAGGTGCACCAGGGCGCTCGCGGACACGGGGTAGGCGGTCCAGCGACGCAGTGACTCCGGCGCGGTGGCTCGGAGGCCGTCGCGGGGCCACGCCTCGGGAGGTGGGCTCACTGCGAGATGTCGGCGTGGACGACCTTGCCGAACGGTTCGATCGTGGCGCCCCACCGGCCACCGGTGAGTCGGTGCACCAGTTCGAGGCCGCGGTGGCTCTCGTCGTCGGCGGATGCCCGGATCAGCACCGGCAGGGACCGCGAGCCGTCGCGCACCGAGATTCGTACGGTTGCGGCGGTGATTCGCCGGACGGTGACCGTCATGTCCAGTCGGCAACCGGTCTTCGCCGCGTTGGTCACCAGTTCGCTGGTGACCAACGCGGCCGAGTCGATCAAGTGGGGCAGGCCCCAGTCCGACAGCGTGTCGCGGACCAGCTTGCGGGCCCGCCCCACCGACTCGGGGCGGTAGGGCAGTGACTGCGCTCGGTCAGTGGTCGACACCGGCGGCGATCCGGCCCCTGCGCAGGTGGAGGATGCCGACGACGAGCGGGGCGTGGGAAACGTGGTCATGGTGACTGTCTCCTCTAGATGAGGCGCACTCCTGTACTTGTGTACAGGAGTGATGTCAGCAGAGTGCCCTAGCTCCTGTATATGAGTCAACTCTCGCTGGCGCGCCTCCCTGGCGGGTCCGTCAAAGCGACCGGGCGTCAGTCGCGCGCGGGGAAGCGGTAGTCGAGGACGAACTGGTCAGCGGCCATCACGGTGTCGCACACCTCCACCACGCGGTCGTCCACGGTGATCGCGTCCCGCAGGAGGTGGATCACCGGCGAACCGGGGCTCAGCGCCAGTGCCACGGTCTCGGGCTTCGTCGCCAGCCGTGCCCGCACAGACTCGGTGAACTCGGCGAGCACATGGCCGTGTTCTTCGAGACGGGCGTAGATCCCGCCGCCGCCGGGGTTCTCGGCGAAGACCTCGGGGATGTCCTTGGCCACGTCCCACGGCAGGTAGGACGTGGCTTCCTCGGTCGGCACGCCGTCACGGAAGTACCGGCGTTTGCGCGCCAGCACCTTGGTGCCGGCGCGCAAACGCAACCGCTGGGCGATGTCCGCAGGTGCCTCGACGGGGCCGACGAACAGCACCGTCACCGACGGCACGCCCCCGGACGCCTCCTCCTCGGCGAGGTACGCGGCCTTGCCGGCCTTGCGGTGGGCGCGGCGAAAGCGGTCCGAGGATTTGCGCTGCACGGGCGGGCGGGAGCGGACGAACGATCCGCGGCCGTGGTGTGTCTCGATCAGCTGCGCCGTCCGGAGTTCGGCGACGGCCTTGCGAACGGTGCCGGAGGCGACCGCGTACCGCTGCATGAGCTCGGCTTCACTGGGCACGGCCGCGCCGGGCGCGAGTGCACCCGAGGCGATCTGTGCGGCGAGGTCATCCGCGATCTGCAGATACTTCGCCTTGGCCGTTGAGGCCACGTCACCATTCGCCATAGTTATTCAGGGCTCCTATTCTCCTGTACATGAGTAACAGTGCGGGGAAGCCCCAGTCAACGCCGCTCCATTCCGTGTCGGTCGCCGGCGCCGTGGTGCGGGAGGACGGCAGGGTGCTGGCCATTCGTCGCGCGGACAACGGCACCTGGGAGCCCCCGGGCGGAGTGCTGGAGCCGACCGAGGGCATCGAGGAGGGCGTGCGCCGCGAGGTCTACGAGGAGACCGGGATCAAGGTCGGCGTGGACCGGCTGACGGGCGTCTACAAGAACGTGAACCGTGGAATCGTCGCCCTGGTCTTCCGCTGCCGTCCCGAGGGCGGGGCCGAGCAGGTGTCGGACGAGTCGACCGCCGTCGACTGGCTCACGCCGGCCGAGGTGTCCGCCCGGATGGCCGAGGTCTACGCCGTGCGCCTGCTGGATGCACTCCGGGACGACCGGGCACCCGCCGTCCGCACCCACGACGGTGGGCGGCTGCTCGGCGGGTGAGGCACTGACCGGAACCGGATACGACCGGCCCGGCGCCTTCCCGTTCCCGGTGGGAGCGTCGGCCGCGGGTCCCCGGGGTGCGTCATAGTGGACGGAGCCGCACGGGTGGTGCGGCCCGCCGGTGTTCGACGACCGGGCTCCGGGGAGCGGCCGGCGATGCCCGTGGCGCCTTGCGGGGAGGACGGCATGAGCTTCTACGAGCGGCACCGCGACTTCGTCGAGGAGCTGGAGCGGATCGCTCCCGAGGGCGTTCGGATCGAATGGTCCGGGGACACGCTGATCATGCAGGCATCACCCTCGAACATCCACCAGTTCAACGTCGCTCGGGTGCGCAGGCAGTTCGAGCGGCACGCCCCCGACGGCTACCTCCCCAGTGAGCGGAGCGAGATCGTCAGCCCGGACGTCTCCATGGGGCGCGCTCCCGACCTGACCTACCTGCCCGAGGAGGTTCTCTCCCGGCCGGGCAACAAGGCCCCCGCGGGGGAGGCCCTGATCGCCGTGGAGATCGTCTCGCCCTCCAACCCGGGCAACGACTGGATGGACAAGCCGCACGACTACGCCGTGCTGCGCATCCCGCTGTATCTGATCGTGGACCCGCGGCAGCAGACGGTGACGCTGTTCTCCGAGCCGGACCACGACCGGTACCACACGCGCAGTGACCGGAAGTTCGGCGACGAGATCGGCATCCCGGAGCCCTTCGGCTTCACGCTGGGCCTGTCCAAGCTCGTCCCGTACAAGGTCTGACCGTGCGCGTCGGCGAGGCGTGATAGACCAGTCAGCATTATGAACATCACTGTCTTCTGCTCCGCGTACTCGCTCGACGAGCGGTACTCCGCGCCTGCCGCCGAATTCGCCCGTCTGCTCGGGGAGGGCGGGCACACCCTGGTGTGGGGCGGCTCCAACGCGGGGCTGATGGGGCTGCTGGCCGACGGGGTGAAGGCGGCCGGGGGCAAGCTGGTCGGGGTGCTGGTGGAACTGCTCCGGCACAAGGGCTACGAGGGCGCCGACGAGCTGGTGATGACCCTGGACCTCGCCGAGCGCAAGGCGCAGCTGCTGATGCGCGCGGACGCCGTCGTCGTGCTGGTCGGCGGCCTCGGCACGCTGGACGAGGTGACCGAGGTGCTGGAGCTCAAGAAGCACGCGCTGCACGACAAGCCGGTGATCGTCCTGGACACCGAGGGCTTCTACGCGGGCCTGCGCACCCAGCTGGAGCGGATGGACACGGAGGGTTTCCTGCCGCGGCCGCTCGGCGAGCTGATCACCTTCGCCGACACCCCCGCCCAGGTCTTCGAGCAGCTCAAGGCCTGAGAGGATCGGGACCATGGCTGCACATCTGATCACGGGCGCGGGCTCCGGCATCGGCGCCGTCCTCGCCGAGCGCCTCGCCGAACGCGGGGACGACCTCTGGCTGCTGGCCCGCGACGCCCGCCGGGCCGCGGAGCTGCGCGAACGCTTCCCCGGGGCGCAGACCCTGGTCGGCGACCTCGGTACGCCGGCCAAGCTCTCCTGGGCCTTCGGCCACCAGGCGCTGCCGGCGGAGCTCGACTCGCTGCTGCACGTGGCGGGCGTCGTCGAGCTGGGCCAGGTCGGTGAACTGCCGGTCAAGGCCTGGCAGGACACCCTGAACGTGAACCTGGTCGCGCCCGCCGAGCTGACCCGGCTGATGCTGCCCTCGCTGCGGCTGGTCAAGGGCCACGTGGTGTTCGTGAACTCCGGCGCGGGGCTCACCGCGCACGCCGACTGGTCGGCGTACGCGGCGAGCAAGCACGGCCTGAAGGCGCTCGCGGACTCGCTGCGCCACGAGGAGCACGCCGCCGGCGTCCGGGTCACCTCGGTCTACCCGGGCCGCACCGCGACCGCGATGCAGGTCAAGGTCCACCAGCAGGAGGGCCGGGAGTACGACGCCGACCGCTTCATCGCGCCCGAGTCGGTGGCGAAGGCGGTCCTGGCCGCGCTCGACGCCTCCCGCGACGCGGAGATCACCGAGATCACCGTCCGCCCCGGGAAGTGAGCCCCGGGGACGTGGGTTCGCCGGCCTCAGCCCGGGCGTGGGAGGTCGGCCGGTCCGACTTCCCACGCCGGGCGCACTAGGCTCGGGCGGGTGAGCAACGGACACTCTTTCCCCGACCTGCGCGGCGCCGCCACCGGCGTCGGATCGCTGCCCGGCACCGACGCGCGGGAGGCCGCCAGGACGGCCACCGGGGCGCTGGAGCAACTGCCGTTCCTGCCCGAGCTGCCCGCCCGCGGGCCGGGCGCCGACATGATCGGGCGCAGCGCCGGCCTGCTGGTCGAGCTGTTCGCGCAGACCGAGCCCAGCGGCTGGCGCTTCACCGACCGCCCCGGCCGCGACACCCGGCGGGCCCGTGCCTGGCTGGGCGAGGACCTGGACGCCCTGGAGGAGTTCACCCAGGGCTACCAGGGTGCGCTCAAGGTGCAGGCCGTCGGCCCGTGGACGCTGGCCGCCTCGATCGAGCTGAAGCACGGCGAGAAGGCGCTCGCCGACCCCGGTGCCCGCCGGGACATCGCCGGCTCGCTCACCGAGGGGCTGCGCCGCCACCTCGACGAGGTCCGCCGCCGGATCCCCGGCGCGGCGGTGGTGCTCCAGCTCGACGAGCCCTCGCTGCCCGCGGTGCTGACCGGCGGGGTGAGGACCGCCAGCGGCTTCCAGCGGCTGCGCTCGGTGGACCGCCAGGTCGCCGAGGAGGCGCTGCGCGAGGTGATCCGCAGCGTCGACGTACCGGTGGTGGTGCACTGCTGCGCCCCGGACGTCCCGATCCCGCTGCTGCGCCGGGCCGGTGTGGCCGGAGTCTCCCTGGACTTCTCGCTGTTGACGGAACGTGAGGACGAGCAGCTCGGCGAGGCGATCGAGGCGGGCACCGTGATCCTCGCCGGCGTGGTGCCCCCCACCGACGAAGCCCCCGCTCAATCAACGGCGCTGTCCGACCCGGCCGGTAGTGTCCAGGGTGTCAGGACGTTGTGGCGCAGGCTCGGGTTCGCCCCGGAGCTGCTGGGCCGCCGTGTGCTGGTGACGCCCACCTGCGGGCTGGCCGGGGCCTCTCCGGCCCACGCGCGCAAGGCGCTGTCACTCAGTGTGAGGGCGGCCCAGAGCCTGGTGGACAACCCGGAATGAGAACGTAGGAGGGCTTGCGGTGGTGGCTGTCGAGGGCTGGGAGGAGATCCCGGCGGAGGTCCGCGGGCGGCACGCCGAGCTGGCGGCCGAGATCGAGGACCACCGCGCCCGCTACTACGAGCAGGACGCGCCGGTCGTCACCGATGCCGAGTTCGACGCGCTGATGCGCGAGCTGGAGGCGCTGGAGGCCGGGCACCCGGCCCTGCGCACCCCCGACTCGCCGACCCAGAAGGTCGGCGGCGCCGTCACCGAGCAGTTCGCGGCCGTCGAGCACCGCGAGCGTCTGCTCAGCCTGGACAACGCGATGGACGACGACGAGCTGGCCGCCTGGGCCGAGCGGGTCGCCACCGAGCTGGCCGGCATCGAGTACCACTACCTCTGCGAGCTCAAGGTGGACGGCCTGGCCGTCAACCTCACCTACGAGAACGGCCAGTTGGTGCAGGCCGCGACCCGCGGCGACGGCCGGGTCGGCGAGGACATCACCGCCAACGTCCGCACCATCAAGGAGATCCCGCACCGGCTCAAGGGCGACGACGTCCCCGCGCTGGTGGAGATCCGCGGCGAGGTCTACTTCCCCACCGACGCCTTCGAGGCGCTCAACGCCTCCTTCGCCGAGGAGAACGAGCGCCGCCGGCAGGAGAACGAGGAGCGCGCCAAGGAGGGCAAGCGGCCCCGGGCGATGATCCGGCTGTTCATGAACCCGCGCAACGCGGCCGCCGGTTCGCTGCGCCAGAAGGACCCGCACATCACCGCGTCCCGCCCGCTGCACATGGTGGTGCACGGCATCGGCGCCCGGGTCGGCTTCGACATCGACAACCAGTCGCACGCCTACCGGCTGCTGCACGACTGGGGCCTGCCCACGGCCCGGCACAACAAGGTGGTCGGCACGCTGGCCGAGGTCCGCGCCTTCATCGAGCACTTCGGCGCGCAGCGGCACTCGGTCGAGCACGAGATCGACGGCGTCGTGGTCAAGGTGGACGAGATCGCCCTCCAGGGCCGGCTCGGCGCGACCTCGAAGTCCCCGCGCTGGGCGATCGCCTGGAAGTACCCGCCGGAGGAGGTCACCGGCAAGCTCGCCGCGATCAAGGTCGGCATCGGCCGCACCGGCCGGGCCACCCCGTACGCGGTGCTGGCGGAGCCGGTGAAGGTGGCCGGCTCGATGGTGCAGTACGCGACGCTGCACAACCAGCAGATCGTCAAGGCCAAGGACGTCATGCTGGGCGACACCGTGGTGCTCCGCAAGGCCGGTGACGTCATCCCCGAGATCCTCGGCCCGGTGTACGACCTGCGGGACGGCACCGAGCAGGAGTTCGTGATGCCCTCGCACTGCCACGAGTGCGGCGCCGAGCTGCGCCCGATGGCGGAGGGCGACATCGACCTGCGGTGCCCCAACGCGCAGTTCTGCCCGGCCCAGATCCGCGAGCGGATCGCCTTCCTGGGCGGCCGGTCCGCGCTGGACATCGAGGGGCTGGGCTACGTCGCGGCGACGGCGCTGACCCAGCCGCTGGAGCCGGCCGAGGCGCCGGTCCGGGACGAGGGCGACATCTTCCGCCTCACCGCCGAGCAGCTGCTGCCGATCAGGGTGCTGGTCCGCGACCCGAAGACCGGCCTGCCGAAGCTCGACGACGAGACCGGCGAGGAGAAGGAGGTCTTCTTCTTCGCGACCACCACGGGCGCGGCCAAGAAGAACACCGGCCTGATGCTCGACAACATCGACCTGGCGAGGGAGCGCCCCCTCTGGCGCTTCCTCAACGGCCTGTCGATCCGGCACGTCGGCCCGGTCGCCGCGCAGGCGCTGGCCAGGGAGTTCCGCGACCTCGACCGGATCTTCGCGGCCAGCCAGGAGGAGCTGGCCGCCACCGAGGGGGTCGGTCCCGGTACGGCGCGCTCGATCGCCGAGTGGTACCAGGAGGAGTGGCACCGGGAGATCCTGGAGAAGTGGCGCGGGGCCGGCGTGCGGTTCACCGAGGAGGCCGGCGAGGAGCAGGGCGAGCGTCCGCTGGAGGGGCTGACGGTGGTGGTCACCGGCACGCTGGCCGGGCACACCCGGGACGGCGCCAAGGAGGCGCTGACCTCGCGCGGAGCGAAGGTGACCGGATCGGTGTCGAAGAAGACCGATTTCGTGGTCGCCGGTGACAATCCCGGTTCCAAGTTCGACAAGGCCGTTCAGCTCGGGCTGCCGGTCCTGGACGACGAGGGCTTCACGGTGCTGCTGGAGCAGGGACCGGACGCGGCTCGCAGGCACCTGGGCCTGCCCGAACCGGAGGCCGTCGCCGGGGCCGCCGAGGAGCCCCCCGCCGAGGGGTGACCCGAACTCGGAGCCACCGAGTCCGTCTTGTTATCGTCCTGATGCGCCGTCACCGGGTGCCGCGCGGTGAAAGCGGGCATTGTGTCACTGTGCGGCACCGGAACGCGGTGGCGCGCTCCCGGTTGTCCGAAAGTCTGCCCGCCGGGTGGACCCCGGAATACCCTGGAGCGCAACAGAGTGTCAGCAGGGGTGGGGGCACCGGCTGAGCCGGTCTCCGCGGGGTCGCTCATGCCCGGCAGCTGCCGGCACCGGTACGGTGCCTCACCGTAAGGCGGCCTGACGGGGCGGGCCCGACGGAGGACAGGGCTTATGGATCGTACGACCGGCGGTGCGCCCACACGCCCGCCGCAGGGGGTGGCGGGTGCGGTCCTGCTGCTCGGAGTCCTGCTGGCCGGCGCCGCACCGCTCATCCCGCTGGCCGTCCTGGTCTACCGCTACGAGCCCGAGCTGCTGCCGCTGTTCGCGGTGCCGCTGGCCGTGCTGGTCGCGGCCTGGCGGATCGCCCGGGACCGCGCCCGTGACCAGCTCACCGACCCGCTGACGGACCTGCCCAACCGCCAGGCCCTCTTACTGGCCGCCCAGGAGGCCATCGCCGAGCACGAGCAGGGCTACAGCGTCGGGCTGATCCTGCTCGACCTCGACCGGTTCAGGTCGCTCAACGACACGCTCGGCCACACCGCCGGCGACCGGCTGCTGGTGCACATCGCCCGCCGGCTGCACCGCGCCCTGCGCTCCGGCGCGTCCGGCGGAGCGGGACGGGAGACGATCGACGACGTCTTCGCCGGGATGCCCCGGGACTACCGGCGCGGCCGCCCGATGGTGGCCCGGATGGGCGGCGACGAGTTCGCCGTGCTGCTGCCCGGCGTCGGCTGCCCCAACACCCTGGAGCGGGTCGCCAAGGCGCTGATCGCCGAGCTGGCCGCACCGATCCGGCTGGACGGGCTGCTGCTCGTCCTGGAGGCCAGCGCCGGCGTCTGCGTCTACCCGCAGCACGCCCAGGACGCCGAGTCGCTGCTGCGCCGCGCCGACGTGGCGATGGGCCACGCCCAGCGCGGCTGCACCTCCGTCGAACAGTACGACGAGGCCCAGGACGCCGACACGCCGTACCGGATCGGGCTGCTGGGCGATCTGCGGCGGGCGCTGGAGACCGGCGAGGTGCAGCTGCACTACCAGCCCAAGGTGGCCTTCGACGGCCGGGTGGTCGGACTGGAGGCGCTGCTGCGCTGGGACCGGCCCGGCCAGGGCAAGGTCTCGCCGGACGAGTTCGTCGGGCTCGCGGAGTCCAGCGGCCTGATGCCCCGGCTGACCGACTACGTCCTGGAGGCGGCCGTCGGCCAGCTCGCCTCCTGGCGCGAGCAGGGCCTCCAGGTGCAGGTCGCGGTGAACGTCTCGCCGCGCGACGTGCTGAACCCGGGCTTCGCCCAGCGGGTCGCCGGGCACCTCGTCCGCCACCAGGTGCCGGCCCACGCGCTCCAGCTGGAGATCACCGAGCGGCTGCTGCTGGACGACTCCCGGCGGGCCGCCGACACCCTGGCCGAGCTGCGCGGCTACGGCGTCGGGATGTCCCTGGACGACTTCGGGACGGGCCACTCCTCGCTGGTGCGGCTGCGCAGCCTGCCGGTCGGCGAGTTGAAGATCGACCGCTCCTTCGTCTCCCGGATGGTCGCCGACGACCACGACGCGGCCGTGGTCCGCTGCTCGGTGGAGCTGGCCCACTCGCTGGGCCTGACCGTGGTGGCCGAGGGCGTGGAGGACGACGAGACCTGGGAGCGGCTGCACCGGATGGGCGTGGACGCCGTCCAGGGCTGGCTGGTCTCGGCGGCGCTGCCGGCCGAGCAGGCCACCGCCTGGCTCCGGGTGCACCGCACCGGCGCCCCGCCGGTCGAGCGGTTCGGCCCGGCGGGTCAACTGCCGCGGGTGATCCAGCCGGTGGTCAAGCCGGGGATCCAGCCGGTGCTGCCGCCGGTCATCCCGCCGGTGCTGCCGCCGGTGGTCCAGGCGGTGTCGGCGGCCCAGTTGGAGGTCCAGGCGCAGGGCACGCCGAGGTGGGTCCCGACGAGCCCGCAGTAGGGCGTCCGCGGCGGTCGCCGGCCCGGTCCCGGAGCGGGACCGGGGCAGGGTGACCGCCCCGCGGGGTTACTCGTTGGCCGGTGGCCGGGCCGGGCCCCATAGGATGGGGTCCACAGACCAAGAGGACGGGAGCGCCGAGCCGGCTGCTCCTGCCCGGGCCCGGTACCGCCTGAGCGCGGCGCCGGGTCTCACCAGAACTCACACCCCTGAGGATCGCCGCATGCCTGGCATCACGCGCGAGGAGGTCGCCCACCTCGCTCGGCTGTCGCGTCTTGAGTTGCAGGCCGAAGAGCTGGACCACTTCGCCGAGCAGCTCGACGTGATCATCGGCGCGGTCGCGCGCGTTTCCGAGGTCGCCGGACAGGACGTCCCGCCGACCTCCCACCCCCTCCCGCTGACCAACGTCATGCGGGCGGACGTGGTGCGACCGTCGCTCACCCCGGAGCAGGCGCTGTCCGGCGCCCCCGCCGCCGAGGAGCAGCGTTTCCGTGTGCCGCAGATCCTCGGGGAGGACTGACCGATGACCGACCTGATCCGTTACACCGCGGCCGAGACCGCGAGCGCCATCGCCAAGGGCGAGGTCTCCGCCGTCGAGGTCGCCCAGGCGCACCTGGACCGCATCGGCGCCGTCGACAAGAAGGTCAACGCCTTCCTGCACGTCGACACCGAGGGCGCGCTGGACGCCGCCAGGGCCGTCGACGAGAAGCGCGCCAAGGGCGAGGAGCTGGGCCCGCTGGCCGGCGTCCCGCTCGCGCTGAAGGACGTCTTCACCACCAAGGGCGTGCCGACCACCTGCGGGTCCAAGATCCTCGAAGGCTGGATCCCGCCGTACGACGCCACCCTGACCTCGCGTCTCAAGGACGCGGGCGTGGTGATCCTCGGCAAGACCAACATGGACGAGTTCGCGATGGGCTCCTCCACCGAGAACTCGGCCTACGGCCCCACCGGCAACCCGTGGGACCTCAGCCGGATCCCCGGCGGCTCCGGCGGTGGCTCGGCCGCCGCGCTGGCCGCCTTCGAGGCCCCGCTGGCGATCGGCACCGACACCGGCGGCTCGATCCGCCAGCCCGGCGCCGTCACCGGCACCGTCGGCGTGAAGCCCACCTACGGGTCGGTCTCCCGCTACGGCCTGGTCGCGTTCTCCTCCTCGCTGGACCAGGGCGGTCCGTGCGCCCGCACCGTGCTCGACGCGGCGCTGCTGCACGAGGCGATCGCCGGCCACGACCCGCTGGACTCCACCTCGATCGACGCGCCCGTCCCGGCCGTGGTCGAGGCCGCCAAGCTGCGCGACGTGCGCGGCATGCGGATCGGCGTGGTCAAGGAGTTCGCCGGCGAGGGCTACCAGGCCGGCGTCATGCAGCGGTTCAACGAGTCCGTCGAGCTGCTGCGCGAGCTGGGCGCGGAGGTCGTCGAGGTCTCCTGCCCGTCGTTCACCCTGGCGCTGCCCGCGTACTACCTGATCGCGCCCAGCGAGGCCTCGTCCAACCTGGCCCGCTTCGACGCGATGCGCTACGGCCTGCGGGTTGGCGACGACGGCACCCGCTCGGCCGAGGACGTCACCGCCCTCACCCGCGAGGCCGGCTTCGGCCCCGAGGTGAAGCGCCGGATCATCCTCGGCACCTACGCCCTCTCCTCGGGCTACTACGACGCCTACTACGGCTCGGCCCAGAAGGTGCGCACGCTCATCTCGCGCGACTTCGACACCGCCTTCGCCGGCGTGGACGTGCTGGTCTCGCCGACCACGCCGACCACCGCCTTCCCGATCGGCGAGCGCGCCGACGACCCGATGGCGATGTACCTGGCCGACCTCTGCACGATTCCGTCGAACCTCGCGGGCAACGCGGCCATGTCGCTGCCCTGCGGGCTGGCGCCGGAGGACAATCTCCCGGTCGGCCTGCAGATCATCGCACCCGCGATGGCGGACGACCGCCTGTACCGCGTGGGCGGCGCCGTCGAGGCCGCACTCAACGACAAGTGGGGGCACACCCTGCTGGAGGAGGCACCGGCACTGTGAGCAAGCTCGAAAAGGCGAAGGGCTTCAAGCACTCCAAGCCCGGCCTGTGGCTGTCCATCGGCACCAGCACGTTCGGCGCGGTCTCGATCGTCAAGGACATCCGGAAGGCGCGCGGCGAGAGCGACACGCTCAAGCTGATCAACGCCCTGGTCGGTGCGGCGGCGCTGGTCACCGGCACCGCCCTGCTGGTGCGCGAGTTGCGCCGGCTCGGCGACGACGACGTGCTGCTGGGCTGAGAACGCCCTCGGCCCGGCCGCGCACCCGACCGTGCGCGGCCGGGCCCGTACCTCCACAGACTTTTAGCGAAGGGGACGCTGTGAGCGTCATGAACCTGGTCTCCTACGAGGACGCTCTCGCGTCGTACGACCCGGTGATGGGCCTTGAGGTCCACGTCGAGCTGGGTACCAAGACCAAGATGTTCTGCGGGTGCTCGACCGAACTGGGTGCCGAGCCGAACAGCCAGGTCTGCCCGACCTGTCTGGGCCTGCCCGGCTCGCTGCCGGTGGTCAACGCCATCGGCGTCGAGTCGGCGATCAAGATCGGCCTGGCGCTGAACTGCGAGATCGCCGAGTGGTGCCGGTTCGCCCGGAAGAACTACTTCTACCCGGACATGCCGAAGAACTTCCAGACCTCGCAGTACGACGAGCCGATCGCCTTCAACGGCTACCTCGACGTGCAGTTGGAGGACGGCTCGACCTTCCGGGTGGAGATCGAGCGCGCCCACATGGAGGAGGACACCGGCAAGTCCAGCCACGTCGGCGGCGCGACCGGCCGGATCCATGGCGCCACGCACTCGCTGCTCGACTACAACCGGGCCGGCATCCCGCTGATCGAGATCGTCACCAAGCCGATCGAGGGCGCCGGCGAGCGGGCCCCCGAGGTCGCCAAGGCGTACGTCGCCGAGCTGCGTGAGCTGATCAAGGCGCTGGGCGTCTCCGAGGCCCGGATGGACAAGGGCCAGATGCGCTGCGACGTCAACCTGTCGCTGCGCCCCAACGGCACCGAGAAGTTCGGCACCCGCTCCGAGACCAAGAACGTCAACTCGCTGCGCAGCGTCGAGCGGGCCGCCCGGTTCGAGATCCAGCGGCACGCCACGGTGCTGGGCGACGGCGGCACGATCGTCCAGGAGACCCGGCACTTCCACGAGGAGGACGGCAGCACCACCGCCGGCCGGATCAAGGACAACGCCGAGGACTACCGCTACTTCCCCGAGCCGGACCTGGTGCCGATCGCGCCGGCCCGCGCCTGGGTGGAGGAGCTGCGCGCCGGTCTGCCCGAGCTGCCGCGGGTGCGCCGGGCCCGGCTGCAGGCCGAGTGGGGCCTGACCGACAAGGACATGCAGTCGGTGCTGAACGCCGGCGCGGTCGAGCCGATCCTGGAGACCATCGCCGCGGGCGCCCCGGCCGACCAGGCCCGCAAGTGGTGGATGGGCGAGCTGGCCCGCCGGGCCAACGAGACCGGCACCGAGCTGAGCGAGCAGCCGATCACCCCGGCGCAGGTCGCCCGGGTGACCGCGCTCGTCGCCGAGGGCAAGCTGAACGACAAGCTGGCCCGCCAGGTCATCGAGGCCGTGCTGGCCGGTGAGGGCGAGCCGGACGAGGTCGTCGAGAAGCGCGGCCTGGCCGTCGTCTCGGACGACTCCGCGCTCGGCGCGGCCGTCGACGAGGCCATCGCCGGCAACGAGGCGATCGCCGCCAAGATCCGCGACGGCAAGGTCGCCGCGGTGGGCGCGCTCGTCGGCGCGGTCATGAAGGCCACCCGCGGGCAGGCCGACGCGGCCCGGGTGAAGGACCTCATCCTGGCGAAGCTCGGCGTGGAAGGGCAGTAGGCACTACCTGGAGAAGCTCGGTGCCGACCGGATCCGACCACGGTTTCTAAGGCATCTAAGGCTTTCTAAGGTGCCTTAGTGCGCTCAGGGCCCGGATCCACCCCCTAAGTGGGGTGGATCCGGGCCTTTGCCGTTCCCGGCCGCCCGACCTAAGGCGCAGGCCGCCCGGAACATCGGGCAAGGTGCCGATGCGGCGCACCCCCCTGGGGGAGGAGGCTTTACCTCAGAACGAGAGAGACCACCACGAGGGGAAACACCGTGTACGAGTACGAGCTCATCCAGCACCAGGTGCGGGAACTCCACGCCCAGGCCGACCACCAGCGGCTGGTCCGCGAGGCCAAGGGCGACCGCCGCGGCCTGCGCCGACTGCCCGCCGTCCGCTCCGAGCGGCGCGCCGCGCGTCTGCGCGAGTGCTGACGGGTCGACACCCGGCCGGGGCCGGGACGGAGATGGAAGGGGAGGCGCGATCCAGCGCCTCCCCTTCCGGGCGTCCGAGGGCCGGGATAACCGATCGGCCCGGCCCGGACGGTTATGGCATGCTCGCCTCCATGCAGCAGATATCGGTGAGTCCCGTCTTCGTCGGCCGCGGCACCGAGATCACCGAACTGGGCGAGGCGCTGCGGCGGGCCGGGGAGGGGAAGCCGCAGACCGTCCTGATCGGCGGCGAGGCGGGCGTCGGCAAGACCAGGCTGCTGGAGGAGTTCCTCGACCGGTGCTGCGCGGACGAGGGCGTGGTCACCACCGTCGGCGGCTGTCTGGAGGTCGGCGCCGAGGGGCTGCCGTACGCGCCGCTGGCCACCGCGCTGCGCCGGTTGCACCGGGGGCTGGGCGCCGAGCTGGAGGCCGCCGCGGCCGGCAGCGAGGGCCACCTCGCCCGGCTGCTGCCCGACTTCGGCGAGGCCGACGGCGAACCCAACGACGAGTACGGCCGGGCCCGGCTGTTCGAGCACACCGCGAGGCTGTTCGAGCGGCTCGGCACGGACCGTACCCTCGTGCTCGCGGTCGAGGACCTGCACTGGTCCGACCGTTCGACCCGGGAGCTCTTCACCTACCTGGTCCGCACCCTGCACCGGGCCCGCGTGCTGCTGGTGGCCACCTACCGCACCGACGACCTGCACCGCCGCCACCCGCTGCGGCCCTTCCTCGCCGAGCTGGAGCGGCTGCGCACCGTCCAGCGGATGGAGCTGGAGCGGTTCGGCCCGGGCGAGGTGGCCGAGCAGCTGGCCGGCATCCTCGGCACCGCCGACCCCGACCGGCAGCTGGTCGACCGGATCCACCGCCGCTCCGAGGGCAACCCGTTCTTCGTCGAGGAGCTCGCCACCTCCTTCCAGTCCGGCTGCTCGGCCGGGCTCACCGACTCGCTGCGGGACATCCTGCTGGTCCGGGTCGAGGCGCTGGACGAGGAGACCCAGCGGGTGCTGCGGATCGCTGCCGAGGGCGGCTCCTACGTCGAGCACGCGCTGCTGGCCGCGGTGCTGGACGACGAGGAGGAGCTGATCGAGTCGCTGCGCGCGGCCGTCGGCGCCAACATCCTGCGCCCGGACACCGACGGGGACGGCTACCGGTTCCGGCACGCCCTCGTCCGCGAGGCGGTCTCGGACGACCTGCTGCCCGGCGAGCGGCACCGGATCAACCGCCGCTTCGCCACCGCCCTGGAGCAGCAGCCGCACCTGGTCGGCTGCGACGTCCGGCCGGCCCGGCTGGCCAACTACTGGTACCACGCGCACGATCCGGTCCGGGCCCTGCCGAGCGCCCTGGACGCCGCCCGGGCGGCCCGCCGACGCAACGCCTTCGCCGAGCAGCTGCGGATGCTGGAGCGCGCCCTGGAGCTGTGGGACGAGGTCTCCGAGGACGTCCTGGCGCACACCCTGCGCCCCTACGACTGGGCCGAGACCTACCCGCCCTGCTCCTGCGACGTGGACACCCACGACGGCGACTGCGAGCGGCTGCAACTGGTCGACGTCCTCGCCGAGGCGGTGGTCGCGGCCCGGCGCAGCGGGGACCGCGAGCGCGGGCTGAGCCTCTCCCGGCGGGCGCTGAAGCTGGTCGACGAGAACCGCGACCCGGCCCGGGCCGCCTGGTTCCGGATGAACCGGGCCCGGATGTTCGGCCACCTCAACCGCTCCAAGGACCAGGACGAGGCGGCCTACGCCCGGCGGCTGGTCGAGCACCTGCCGCCGTCCGCGGTGCAGGCCGAGGTGTTCGCGCTGAGCGCCGGCATCGCCATGCTCAACAACCCGACCGGCGAGAGCGTCGAACTCGCCGAGCGGGCCGCGGCGATCGCCCGCCAGGTCGGCGCGCACGCCGTCGAGCAGCACGCCCGGATGACGCTCGGCACGCTCCGCCACGACCTGGGCAACGACCCCGAGGCCGCCGTCACCGAGCTGACCGAGGCGCTCGCCGCCACCCGTGGACTCGGCGTCCCCGACCTGATGCTCCGCGGCCTCAACAACCTGGCCAGCCTGCTGCAGTCGCTCGGCCGCGCGGAGGAGGCGGTGGCGCTCGCCCGCGAGGGGCTGGAGACGGCGGACGGCACCGGCCTGCTGCGCAACATCGGCACCCTGCTGCTCGGCAACCTCGCCGAGGCGCTGCTCGACCTGGGCCGGACCGGGGAGGCGGCCGAGCTGCTGGCCGGCGCCGAGCGGACCCAGTACCCGGGCAGCCACGCCGAGTTCCTCGACCGGCTGCGGGGCGAGCTGGCCCTGCTGCGCGGGGACCTCCCGGCGGCGGCCGGCATGCTCGCCCAGGCCCGGGCCTCGGACCGGGTCTGCCAGGTCCAGCACTCGGTGCCGATCTCCCGGCTCGCGGTGCTGATCGCCGCCCGGGGCGGGCGGCCGCTGGAGGCGCGGGCCGAACTGCTCGCGGTGATCGGGGGCCCCGTCCCGGCCGGGAACGAGGCGGCGCTCTACCCGCTGCTGATCGACGGGGCCGCGGCCGAGGCCGACGGCCGGGGCCTGCCGGAAGCCGATCCGGGCCGGCCCGCGGTGCTGGCCCGGATCGCCGAGGTGGCCGCCGGGCTGACTCCCAAGGCGCCGCTGCACCACGGCTGGGCGCGCCTGCTGGAGGCCGAACTGGCCCGGGCCGAGGGCCTGGACACCCCGGTGCAGTGGGCCGTCGCCGTCGAGGCGCTGCGGCCGGCCGGGCTGCCCGGCCCGCTGGCGGCGGCCCTGCTGCGGGCCGGCGAGGCCGGGGTGCTGGCCGGCGACCGGGAGGCCGGGGCGGCCCTGCTCCGCGAGGCCCGGACGCTGGCCCGGGCCCGGTCGGACAGCGCGCTGCTGGCCGAGATCAACGGCCTGGCCGAGCGGGCCGGTCTGGCGCTGACCGCCCGTGCGGCGAGGGCCGCCGCGGTGCCCGCGGTCGGCGACTCCTTCGGGCTCACCCCCCGTGAGCGGGACGTGCTCCGGTTGCTCGCCCGGGGCCGTACCAACCGGCAGATCGCGGAGGAGCTGTACATCTCGCCGAAGACCGCGAGCGTGCACGTCTCCAACATCCTCGGCAAGCTCGCGGTGGCCGGCCGGGGCGAGGCCGCCGCACTGGCGCACCGCCTGCGGCTCTTCCCGGACGAGCCGGCGCTGGCCGGCCGCTGACCCGCACGCTCGCCGGTGACCACCGGCCGGACCTGCCCGGACCGGCCGGTGGTCGCCGGACCCCGCCGCGTGCTCCCGTGCGCGCCGCGTGAGCCCCCGCCCGCACGCCCCCGCCAACCGGCCCGATCCGGCGGAATCGGGTGCATTTCACCACCCCTTCACCATTACTCTAAGTTGAGTGTGCGTGTCATTGAGTGACCGAAGTGGTGTAGGGTCCCGAGTGGGAACATCGGTGCGGTGCGTCGGCCGGCAGGCCGCCCACCCCCTGGGCCATCGCCCTGACGGGGCGCCTGGTCACCGCGTACGGCCATCAGGTGCGCGGCCGGTGGCCCGTGGCCGGGGCGCCAGGCTCCGGGCCGGAGGGGGAGAGGCCGAGTGAGCTCCACCGATGCGGTGCTGCCCGGAGCCGGACGGTCGGGCGTACCGGACGCCGACCTGTCCGCAGCCGTCCGGCGCGGCCCGGTCCGCCGACTGCTGTACAGCCGATCCCTGCCCGGCACCGTGCTCGGCGCCCTCTGCCTGGCGTACGCGCTGGGCGCGTCCCTCGGCTGGGGGTCACGCCAACTCTCCGTCTTCATGGGTGATTTCGGCCTGGCGGCGGCCGCGCTCGCGGCCGCGCTGTCCTGTCTGACGTACGCCTGTACGGTCGGCGGCCCGGCCCGTTCGGCCTGGCTGCTGTTCGGCCTCTCCTCGCTCATGGTCGCGTTCGGCAACGCCACCTGGGGCTGGTACGAGCTGGTCGAACCCGGCAAGCAGCCGCAGGACTCGCTCGCCGAGTTCGCCTTCCTGCTGTTCGCCCCGCTCGCCATCACCGGCGTGCTGGTGCTCTCCCAGCGCCCGCGCAGCGCCGCCGGCTGGCTCTGCCTGCTGTTGGACGGCTGGCTGGTGGCCGGCTCGCTGTTCACCCTGAGCTGGAGCCTCGCGCTCGGCCGGATCGCCGCCGGCGCGGACGGCTCCGTGGTGGCGCTGGCGACCAACCTGGCCTACCCGGTGCTGGACATCCTGCTGGTCAGCCTGGTGGTCGGGCTGCGCTTCGGCGGCCGCGACGGCAACCGGGCCGCGGTGCACACCGCGATGATCGCGCTCGCCGTGACGGTGCTCTGCGACGCCCTCTTCACCTCGCCGGAGCTGAAGAGCAACTACCACTCGGGGGAGCTGCTGGACGCCGGCTGGTTCGCCGGCAGCCTGCTGCTGGCCTGGGCCCCGTGGTCGCCGCGCTGGCGCCGTCCGCTGCGCGAGCACCCCTCGGTCGGCGGCCTGCCGCGCCGCCGGGTGGCCACCACCTTCAGCGCGCTCACCCCGTACGCGGCGGCCGCCGTCTGCACCGCCGGGATCCTCTACAACGCCCTCGGCGGGCGGCCGCTGGACCGGGTGGTGGCCGCGGCTGCCTGCACCGTCGGCCTGGCGCTGATCCTGCGCCAGGGCGTGATGCTGCTGGACAACCTCTCGCTGGCGCAGGAGCTGGCCCACAAGGAGGCGCACTTCCGCTCCCTGGTGCAGGGCTCCAGCGACGTCATCATGATCGCCGGCGCCAACGGCGTGCTCTCCTACGTGTCCCCGGCCGCGCTCGGCGTCTACGGGCGGGATCCGGAGGAGCTGGTCGGCGGCAACCTGCTGGACCTCGTCCACCCCGAGGACGTGGACCGGGTGCTCGCGGAGGTCCGCCGCTTCCTGGCCCGGGGCCGGCTCGCCGCGCTCCGCTCGCCCGCCGCCGCCGAGCCGTCCGCGGCCCGGGTGGAGTGCCGGATCAGCTCCGGCGCCGGCGAGTGGCTGCACGTCGAGTCCACCGTCAACCGGTACCGCGACGGCCTGATCCTGAACAGCCGGGACGTCACCGAACGCGTCATACTGCAGGCCCAGTTGCAGCACAACGCCTTCCACGACCCGCTCACCGACCTGCCCAACCGGGCGCTGTTCGCCCAACGGCTGCGCGCCGCCCTCGCCGCCCGCGGCCAGCAGGGCGGCGCGGGCGCCGGGATCGCCGTGCTCTTCCTGGACCTGGACGGCTTCAAGGCGGTCAACGACAGCGCCGGCCACCAGGTCGGCGACGAACTGCTGGTGCAGGCCGCCCGCCGGCTGCAGGGCGCGGTGCGCAGCGGCGACACCGTCGCCCGGTTCGGCGGGGACGAGTTCGCGGCGCTGGTCTGCGGCCCGCTCGGCCGGCTGCAGGTCCAGGAGCTCGCCGAGCGGCTGCGGATCGCCCTCTCCGAGCCGTACTGGATCGGCGGCGCCGAACTCAGCGTCGCGGCCAGCATCGGCATCTCCTTCGGCACCCCCGAGCGCGGCCCCGCCGCCGATCCCCGGGCCGCCACCGACGAGCTGATGCGCAACGCCGACCTCGCGATGTACCGGGCCAAGTCCGAGGGCAAGGGCCGGGTGGTGCTCTACACCCCGGCGATGCGGGCCGACCTGGAGCGCCGCACCGAGCTGGAGGAGCGGCTGCGGGTGGCCGTCCGCGAGGGCGGCTTCACGCTGCTCCACCAGCCGGTGGTGGACCTCGGGACCGGCGCCGTCACCGGCGTCGAGGCCCAGGCCCGCTGGCGCTCCGCGCAGGGACTGCTGCTCACCCCCGCCGAGTTCCTGCGCTCCGCCGAGCACGGCGACGCGGCCACCCGGTTCTCCCGCTGGCTGATCCACGAGGCGGTGACGGCCGCCGCGCTGCGCCGCGGGCTGCCGGCGAGAACCCGCTCGGCGCCGGCCCCGGTGCCGGTGTCGGTCCGGCTCTCGGCGCAGCGCCTCTGCTCGCCCGGCATGTACGAGGCGGTGGTCGCGGCGCTGCGCGACACCGGGCTGCCGGCCGGCCACCTGGTGGTCGAGGTGGCCCGGATGGGCCCGGACGCGCTGGCCGACGAACTCGGCCGCCGGCTGGCCGCGCTGCGCCGGCTCGGCGTCTCGACCGCGCTGGCCGGCTTCGGGGCGGGCAACGGCTCGCTGGGGGCGCTCGCCCGGCTGCCCTTCGACAGCCTCAAACTGGACCGCACGCTGGTCCAGGACCTCGGTGACTCGCCGCTCGGCCGGACGCTGGCCGGGCACGCGCTGCGGCTCGGCCGGGACCTCGGCCTGGTGACCGCGGCCGAGGGGGTGGACCTGCCGCGCCAGGTGGCCGTCCTCCAGGAGCTGGGCTGCCGGCAGGGCCAGGGGTCGGCCTTCGCCCCGCCGCTGGACGAGACCCGGCTGCGGCGGGCGCTGGTACGCCGTTCCTACCCGCTGCCGCGCCCGCTCGGCTCGCTCTCGGCGCGGCGCGCGTATCTGGCCGCGGACACCCGGACGGGTGGCCGCGGCGAGCCCGGCGCGGGGCGGTCCGGGCCCCCTCACAGCCCCTCCGACCTGCCCGAACACCGGGCCGCCGCCGGCCCGGGGCACGGTCCGCATGGCGAGACTGTCGTCCCACCTGCTTGACAGTCGACCCCGCACGGGAGGAAGGTCGTTGCCATGCGCACCCGAATTCTCGTACTTGGCGGGCGCGTCGGCTGAGCGGGCGATGCCCCGCTCGTGACAGACCGACGCGCCACCCCTCGCATGCCCTTGGCACGAGGGGTTTTTTGTTGCACTGACGCTGTTCCACTCCGCAAGACCACTGGCCCCGGCCGCCCGATTCCCCCCGATTCCGGAGGGCGAGGAGGGACGATTGGGGCAGAGCCGGCGATCGGCCCGACACGCGGGACCCCACCCTCAGCCACCTGGGGCCCGCAACCACCCGGGCCGGCGAAACCCGAGAAGAGACAGGCAGATGACTGAGCACGCCGCATCCCCCCGCCGCGGGGACACCCCGGCCGCCCACGCTCCCGCTCCCCAGCACGTCGTCGAGACCATGACCGGAGCCCAGTCGCTCATCCGCTCGCTGGAGGCCGTGGGCGCGGACACCGTCTTCGGCATCCCGGGCGGGGCCATCCTTCCCGCGTACGACCCGCTGATGGACTCGACCAAGGTGCGCCACATCCTGGTCCGCCACGAGCAGGGCGCCGGCCACGCCGCCACCGGTTACGCCCAGGCCACCGGCAAGGTCGGGGTCTGCATGGCCACCTCGGGGCCGGGCGCGACCAACCTGGTGACCCCGATCGCCGACGCGTACATGGACTCCGTCCCGATGGTGGCGATCACCGGGCAGGTCGCCTCCAAGGCGATCGGCACCGACGCCTTCCAGGAGGCGGACATCTGCGGCATCACGATGCCGATCACCAAGCACAACTTCCTGGTGACCGACCCCGCCGAGATCCCCCGGGTGATCTCCGAGGCGTTCCACATCGCCGCCACCGGCCGACCCGGCCCGGTGCTGGTCGACATCGCCAAGGACGCGCTGCAGGCCACCACCACCTTCCGCTGGCCGGCCGAGACCTCGCTGCCCGGCTACCGCCCGGTCACCAAGCCGCACGCCAAGCAGATCCGCGAGGCCGCGAAGATGCTGGTGAGCGCCCGGCGCCCGGTGCTGTACGTCGGCGGCGGGGTGCTCAAGGCGCACGCCACGGCCGAACTGCGGATCCTCGCCGAGCTGACCGGCGCCCCCGTGGTCACCACGCTGATGGCGCTCGGCGCCTTCCCCGACAGCCACCCGCAGCACCTGGGCATGCCCGGCATGCACGGCACCGTCCCGGCCGTCACCGCGCTGCAGAAGTCGGACCTGCTCTTCACCCTGGGCGCCCGCTTCGACGACCGCGTCACCGGCAAGCTGGACAGCTTCGCGCCCTACGCCAAGGTCGTCCACGCCGACATCGACCCGGCCGAGATCGGCAAGAACCGCCCGGCCGACGTGCCGATCGTCGGCGACGCCCGCGAGGTGCTGGCCGACCTGATCGTCGCCGTCCAGGCCGAGTTCGACGCCGGCCACCGCAGCGACTACGCGGACTGGTGGGTCAAGCTCAACGAGTGGAAGAAGACCTACCCGCTGGGCTACGAGCCGGCCCCGGCCGGTCAGCTCTCCCCGCAGCAGGTCATCGAGCGGATCGGCCGGCTGGTCGGCCCGGAGGCGATCTACGCCGCGGGCGTCGGCCAGCACCAGATGTGGAGCTCGCAGTTCATCCAGTTCGAGAAGCCGGCCACCTGGCTGAACTCGGGCGGCGCGGGCACCATGGGCTACGCGGTGCCGGCCGCGATGGGGGCCAAGGCGGGCCGCCCCGAGACGGCGGTCTGGGCGATCGACGGCGACGGCTGCTTCCAGATGACCAATCAGGAACTCGTCACCTGCGCCCTGAACGACATCCCGATCAAGGTCGCGGTCATCAACAACGGTTCGCTGGGCATGGTCCGCCAGTGGCAGACCCTCTTCTACAACCAGCGCTACTCCAACACCGTGCTGCACGCCGGCCCGGACCACGACGGCATCGAGCCGCCGGCCCAGGGCACCCGGATCCCCGACTTCGTGCTGCTCTCCGAGGCGATGGGCTGCGTCGGCCTGCGCTGCGAGCGCCCGGAGGACCTGGACGCGGTGATCAAGCAGGCGATGGAGATCAACGACCGCCCGGTCGTCATCGACTTCATCGTCCACCAGGACGCCATGGTCTGGCCGATGGTCGCGGCCGGCACCAGCAACGACGAGATCCAGTTCGCCAAGGGCGTCCGGCCCGACTTCGGCGACGACCTCGACTGACGCCCGCTCCGGAACGCCAAGGGAACAGAGACCCCATGTCCAAGCACACCCTCTCCGTCCTGGTCGAGAACAAGCCCGGCGTGCTCGCCCGCATCGCCTCGCTGTTCTCCCGTCGGGGCTTCAACATCGACTCCCTCGCCGTCGGCCCGACGGAGCACCCGGACATCTCCCGGATGACGATCGTGGTCAACGTCGAGGACCTCCCGCTGGAACAGGTCACCAAGCAGCTCAACAAGCTCGTGAACGTGATAAAGATCGTCGAACTCGACCAGTCCGCTGCGATCCAGCGGGAACTGGTCCTGGTGAAGGTCCGCGCCGACAACGAGACGCGGTCGCAGATCGTCGAGATCGTCCAGCTCTTCCGCGCCAAGACGGTCGACGTGTCCCCCGACGCGGTGACCATCGAGGCCACCGGTAGTTCGGACAAGCTGGAGGCCATGCTCCGGATGCTGGAGCCGTACGGCGTCAAGGAGCTCGTCCAGTCCGGCCTGGTGGCCATCGGCCGCGGCGCCCGGTCGATCACCGACCGCTCGCTGCGCGCCCTCGACCGCAGCGCGTAGCGCGGTCGTCTCACCCCCTGAAGCACCGTCCCACACCCTGCCGGGTCCACGTACCGTGGGAACGTACCCGGCAAGACCATCACGCAAGGAGATGTGCCCCCGTGGCCGAGCTGTTCTACGAAGACGACGCCGACCTGTCCATCATCCAGGGCCGCAAGGTCGCGGTCATCGGCTACGGCAGCCAGGGCCACGCCCACGCGCTGTCCCTGCGCGACTCGGGTGCCGACGTCCGGGTCGGTCTGAAGGCCGACTCGAAGTCCCGCGCCAAGGCGGAGGAGGCCGGCCTGCGCGTCGTCACCCCGGCCGAGGCCGCCGCCGAGGCCGACGTCATCATGATCCTGGTGCCGGACCCGATCCAGTCCGACGTCTACGAGGAGTCCATCGCGCCGCACCTGAAGGCGGGCGACGCCCTGTTCTTCGGCCACGGCCTGAACATCCGCTTCGGCTTCATCAAGCCGCCGGCCGACGTCGACGTCTGCATGGTCGCCCCGAAGGGCCCGGGCCACCTGGTCCGCCGCCAGTACGAGGAGGGTCGCGGCGTCCCCGCGATCGTCGCCGTCGAGCAGGACGCCTCCGGCAAGGCCCTGGAGCTGGCGCTGTCCTACGCCAAGGGCATCGGCGCCACCAAGGCCGGCGTCATCAAGACGACCTTCACCGAGGAGACCGAGACCGACCTGTTCGGTGAGCAGGCCGTCCTCTGCGGTGGCACCGCCGCCCTGGTGAAGGCCGGGTTCGAGACCCTGGTCGAGGCCGGCTACCAGCCGGAGATCGCCTACTTCGAGTGCCTGCACGAGCTGAAGCTCATCGTCGACCTGATGTACGAGGGCGGCCTGGAGAAGATGCGCTGGTCGGTCTCCGAGACCGCCGAGTGGGGCGACTACGTCACCGGTCCCCGCATCATCACCGACGCCACCAAGGCCGAGATGAGGAAGGTCCTCGCCGAGATCCAGGACGGCACCTTCGCCAACACCTGGATCGCCGAGTACAAGGCCGGTCTGCCCAAGTACAACGAGTACAAGAAGGCCGACGAGGACCACCTGCTGGAGACCACCGGCAAGAAGCTCCGCAAGCTGATGAGCTGGGTCAAGGAAGAGGCCTGAGCCTCAAGGCTCCGCCCCCTTCGGGACCTGTCCGATTCCGTAGGGTCCTTGTACAACTAGGCTGCTCCCGTCCGGGTGATTTCGCCGGACGGGAGCAGCCTGGTACCCAGCCCGTCGATACACTTCCGAGTGCGCGTCAGGCCCACAGCGTCGTGCGTCTACCTACGCGGCATGCCACCTTCCCCCCGCCTTCCACGCCACCTACGTGCCGGGGGGAACCGGACAGTTAAGGACCACTGTCGTGAGCACTGTGACCAAGACCGCCGTTGTACTGATCGCCGAAGAGCTGTCCCCCGCCACCGTCGACGCCCTCGGGCCGGACTTCGAGATCCGCCACTGCAACGGTGCGGACCGCACCGAGCTGCTGACCGCGATCGCGGACGTGGACGCCATCCTGATCCGCTCCGCCACCAAGGTGGACGCCGAGGCGCTGGCCGCCGCCCGCAAGCTCAAGGTGGTCGCCCGCGCCGGCGTCGGCCTCGACAACGTGGACGTCGCCGCGGCCACCAAGGCCGGCGTGATGGTCGTCAACGCGCCGACCTCCAACATCGTCACCGCCGCCGAACTCGCCTGCGGCCTGCTGATCTCGGTCGCCCGCAACATCGCGCCGGCCAACGCCGCCCTGAAGCAGGGCGAGTGGAAGCGCAACAAGTACACCGGCGTCGAGCTGAGCGAGAAGGTCCTCGGCGTCGTCGGCCTCGGCCGGATCGGCGTGCTGGTCGCGCAGCGGATGTCCGCGTTCGGCATGCAGATCGTCGCGTACGACCCCTACATCCAGGCCGCCCGCGCCGCGCAGATGGGCGTCAAGCTGGTCTCGCTGGAAGAGCTGCTGGAGATCTCGGACTTCATCACCGTCCACCTCCCGAAGACGCCGGAGACCATCGGTCTGATCGGCGACGAGGCGCTGCACAAGGTCAAGCCCAGCGTGCGCATCGTCAACGCCGCCCGCGGCGGCATCGTGGACGAGGCCGCGCTGGCGAGCGCCCTGCGCGACGGCCGGGTGGCCGGCGCCGGCCTGGACGTCTACGCCAAAGAGCCGTGCACCGACTCCCCGCTGTTCGGCTTCGACAACGTGGTGGCCACCCCGCACCTGGGCGCCTCCACCGACGAGGCCCAGGAGAAGGCCGGCATCGCGGTCGCCAAGTCCGTCCGCCTGGCGCTGGCCGGCGAGCTCGTCCCGGACGCCGTCAACGTCCAGGGCGGCGTGATCGCCGAGGACGTCCGCCCGGGCCTGCCGCTGGCCGAGCGGCTCGGCCGGATCTTCACCGCGCTGGCCGGCGAGGTGGCCGTCCGCCTGGACGTCGAGGTCCGCGGCGAGATCACCCAGCACGATGTGAAGGTGCTCGAACTGTCCGCCCTCAAGGGTGTGTTCGAGGACGTCGTGGCGGAGACGGTGTCCTACGTCAACGCCCCGCTGTTCGCCCAGGAGCGCGGTGTCGAGGTGCGCCTGACCACCTCCAGCGAGAGCCCCGAGCACCGCAACGTGATCACCGTCCGCGGCACCCTGGCGGACGGCGGCGAGATCGCCATCTCCGGCACCCTGGCCGGTCCGAAGCAGACCCAGAAGATCGTCGGCGTGGACGCCTTCGACGTGGACGTGGCGCTCACCGACCACATGGCGTTCTTCAAGTACGAGGACCGCCCGGGCGTGGTCGGCGTGCTCGGCCGCCACCTCGGCGACGCCGGCATCAACATCGCCGGCATGCAGGTGGCCCGCGACGGCAGCGGCGCGCTCGCCTCGATCACCGTGGACTCCCAGATCCCGCAGGAGGTGCTGTCGGCGATCGCGGCCGAGATCGGCGCCCGCTTCGCCCGCTCGGTCGACCTGGGCGCCTGAGCCCCGGCAGAGCCGTTCCGACAGGGCCCGGACCACCGCGCGGCGGTGGTCCGGGCCCTGCCGCGTCCGGGGCCGGACCGGCGCCCCGGGTGAGTCCCGTCTCAGATACTAGGAAATCCAAGTATTCGTGCAGACAGGCCAGGGCGCGGGTCGTACCGTGGAAGAGCCATACGGTGCGCCGCCCCTGTAGCCAGGGTGTGCGGCCCGTGTGCGCCCG
Organism: Kitasatospora sp. NPDC028961; assembly: GCF_055564815.1. Lineage (NCBI taxonomy): Bacteria > Bacillati > Actinomycetota > Actinomycetes > Kitasatosporales > Streptomycetaceae > Kitasatospora > Kitasatospora sp. NPDC028961. Next base: position 367,570 of record NZ_JBVHVO010000005.1, read on the forward strand.
TACGCCGTGGGCAGGCGATCCCCGCCCGGCGTGCTCCCGCTCCGCCGTGAGCCCCCCTGGCGACGCGCTTCGCCGGCACCCCCCTCTCCCCACCCCCTGCGCCACTGCCCGGCGCATTCGATCCAAGGAGCCCGGTATGCCTCCCACCGCAGACCGCCACGCCACCCCCGCCCCCGCCACCACCGCCCGTGCGCCGCGCCGCCGCCGCGCGACCGAGCGGCCCCCGTTCGCCGCCGCCGCGCTGCAGCGCGCGCTGGACCGCCGGGACAACGGTGGCGTGACCGGCCACCTCTGAGCGGGCCGCCTCCCGGCGTCCTGGGTCCAGGGCCGCTCGCCGCTGGGCCGGGCGGGCCTCACCCTCCGGAACCGGCGTTCATCTGCCGAATAGCCCGCACGGCCTGACGGCGAGTCACTCCCGAGAGTGCACGTGGCACCCGTTGGAGGGATGTTGCTCGCGCTGTCCGGCGCGATCATCCTAATTTGGGGCCCCGGAAGGGTGATCGGCGTCCGCGCGGGCGGGCGTCAGCGGCACGGCGTGCGGATCAGTTCCCCTTGCCGGGGGAGAGGGCCCAGTGCGTCAGCCACCCGTCCGTCGTCCGATCGCCCGGATCGGCCTCACCCTGGCCCTGCTGGCGGGGCCGTTCCTGCTCACCGCCGCCCCGGCGGCCGGCAGTCCACCGACGGCCGCGCCCCCCGGCGCCGGCCGCCCGGCCTCCGTCCTGCTGGAGCTCGGCACCGAGGCCGCAGGTCCGGCCTGGCGGCAGGCGGCCACCGAAGCCCGGCGGGCCCGGCGCTCCCCGGAGGCCGTCCGCCAGGAGGCCGCGCGGGCCGGAGCCGAGCAGGTGACCCGGGCGTCCGAAGCGCTCGACCGGCTGGCCCGGGCCGTCCGCGGCACGGCTCCCACCGTCCGCGAGCTGTACCGCACCCGAACCCTGCTCACCGGACTCGCCGTCACCGTGCCGGCCTCCCGGCTGCCCGCCCTACGCGCGCTGCCGGGCGTCCGGGCCGTCCACCCCATCGTGCGCAAGCAGCGGGACAACGCGCACTCCGTGCCGCTGACCGGTGCGCCGTGGGTCTGGGACGCCGGATCCGGTGACGCCGGGGCCGGCAACACCGGTCAGGGGGTGCGGATCGGCATCATCGACAGCGGCATCGACTACACCCACGCGGACTTCGGCGGCCCCGGCACCGAGGACGCGTTCAAGGCCGTGGACGGCGCCAAGCCCGCACCCGCCGGCCTCTTCCCGAACGCCAAGGTGGTCGGCGGCCGCGACCTGGTCGGCGACGACTACAACCCGGACCCGGCTTCCCCGCACTACCAGCCCGACCCCCACCCGGACGACAACCCGATCGACTGCGCGCTCAACGGCCACGGCACGCACGTCGCCGGTACCGCCGCAGGCCTCGGCGTCACCACCGACGGCCGCCCCTACCCCGGCCCCTACCGGCCCGGCCTCGACCCGGCCGGCTTCGCGGTCGGCCCGGGCGCCGCGCCCGGCGCGCAGCTGTACGCGATCCGGGTGTTCGGCTGCGACGGCGCCACCGACCAGCTCGCCCAGGCCCTCGACGTGGCCGCCGACCCGAACGGCGACGGTGACCTCGGCGACCGGCTCGACGTCGTCAACCTCTCCCTCGGCAGCCGCTTCGGCGCCACCGACGACGCCGACGCGATCGCCGTCGACCACCTCTCCGAACTCGGCACCGTGGTGGTCGCGGCGGCCGGGAACGAGGGCGACGTCTACGGCATCGGCGGCAGCCCCGGCACCGCCGCCCGGGCCGTCGCCGTCGCCGCCTCGGTCGACCCGCACAGCGACGCCGACGGCCTGACGGTACTGGCCCCCGAGCCGCTCGCCGGGGTCGTCCCGGGCCACTGGAGCGCCCGCTACCAGGGCTGGTCGAGCGCCGACGTCAGCGGTGAACTCGCCCTGCCCGTCGACCAGTCCGACGGCTGCACGGCGTTCGGCGAGGCCGACCGGCAGCGGCTCGCCGGGCGGATCGCCGTCCTCGCCTGGAGCACCCGGGCGTCCGAGCGGGCCTGCGGCTCCGGGCCGCGCGCGGACCACGCCGCCGACGCGGGCGCGATCGGCGCCCTGCTCGCCGCCGACGACGACCACCTCGCCGAGGTCTCCGGCAACGACCGGATCCCGCTCGCACTGCTCGCCCGGGCCGACGGCGAACGGCTGCGCCAGGGTGCGGCGAGCGGCCCGGTCACCGTCCGGCTGGCCGCCCCCGGCAATCCGCTGCACGGTGTCGTCTCCCAGGACCAGCCGCAACGCACCGACACCCTCACCGACTTCACCTCGCGCGGGATCGGCGTCCCCGGCGTGGTCAAGCCCGACCTCGCCGCCCCCGGCGAGACCATCTGGTCCGCCAAGGCCGGCAGCGGCGTCGGCGGCCAGCGCGAGGACGGCACCTCGATGGCCACCCCGCACGTCGCCGGGCTGGCCGCGCTGGTCCGCGCGGCCCACCCGGAGTGGACGGTCGAGCAGCTCAAGGCCGCGCTGATGAACACCGCCGGGGACACCTGGCCCGGCGACGGGCACACCGGCCCGGTCTACGGCCCCGAGCGCACCGGCGCCGGCCGGGCCCAGGTGGACCGCGCCGTCCGGACCCCGGTGGTCGCCTACGCGGCGGGCGAGGGCGCGGCGCCGGGCAGCGTCGGCGTCTCCTTCGGCCCGGTGGCCGTCGGCGGCCCGCTCGGGCTCGTCCGCGAGGTCGAGGTCCGCAACCTGTCCGGCACGGCGGCGCTGTACCGCACCGGCTACGCGGCCGCCACCGAACTGCCCGGCGCCCGCTTCGAGATCGCGCCCGACCGGGTCGAGGTGCCGGCCGGCGGCACCGCCCGGGTCAGGGTCACGCTGACCGTCCCGGGACAGCTGGGCCGCGCGCCCGACCCGACCATCGACACCAGCCAGGGCGGCCGGGCCCGCAGCTACCGGGGCGAGCTCTCCGGGCGGCTGCTGCTCACGCCCGTCTCGGACGACGCGCTGCCCGAGCTGCGGGTCCCGCTGCTCGCCGCTCCCCGCCCGGCCTCGGACCTGAGCGCGGCGGCGCCGGCGCGCGGCACCAGGACCGGCGCCCTGGTCGTGCTCGGCGGCACCCGGGCGCCGGCCGAGCGGCCCGGACTCCTCAGCGCCTTCGCGCTGGGCGGCGAGGGCGCCCGCTGGCCCGACTGCCCGCCCGACAGCGGCGCCGCGGTCGGACCGGGGGCCGGCATCGTCCCGGAGGAGAGCACCGAACCGCAGGCCCCGCAGGACGTCTGCGTCGAACGCCCCGGCGACCGGGCGGCCAACCTGCGCGCGGTCGGCGCGGCCTCCGACGCGCCCGCCGTCGGCGACGGGCAGGGCATGCTCTACCTCGCCGCGCAGTTCTGGGCGCCCGCCGCCACCCCGGTCGGCGTCTTCGCCGTCCGGGCCTCGCTGGACACCGACGGGGACGGCGCCACCGACGTCTTCGTCAAGGCGGACCGGCAGCCCGGCAGCGACGTCCTGGTCGCCCGGTCGGTGGACGCCCGCAGCGGTGCCGAGCTGGACGTCCAGCCGCTGAACGCCCGCTGGGGGGACACCGACACCGCGCTGCTGGACAGCGACGTCCTGGTGCTGCCGGTGCGCCTCGCCGCCCTGCCGGGGGTGCGCGCCGGGCACAGCACCGTCCGCTACGGGCTCTGGACCGGTGTCGCCACCTCGGGGAAGCCCGACCCGGCCGAGGCGTTCTCCGCCGTCGGCCTGCGCGGCACCAGGCCCACCCTCGCGGTCGACGTGCTGCACCCGGCCGTGGACGTCCGCACCGGTCCCGGCGGCCCCGCCGCGGTGGCCGCCGCCCTCCCGCCGGGCACCGTCCTCGATGTCCGGCGCGCCGACGGTGACACCTCCCGGCTGCTCCTGCTCCACCACTTCAACCGGGACGGCCACCGGGGACAGGTCCTCGCCCTCCCCTGACCGCTCCGTCCCGTCCCGCCCCGCCGGAGGCCGTCACCGCACGCGGTGACGGCCTCCGGCATCGCTACCCGTCGGCGCGCCCCCGGTGGGCGGCCCGGCGGATCCGGCGCGGTGTGCGGGTGGGCCGGTGGCGGAGCCGGCCGAAGACCCCGGTCAGGGTGGTGACGGCGGCCGCGGCCAGCGCGAGGAGCAACCCCTCGGTCAGACCGGGCGGGCGGAACGAGCAGCTGATCCGGTCCGCGCCGGCGCCGAGCGGGACACCGATCATGCCGAGGACGGAGGTGGGCGCGGTGGGCCGGCCGCCGCCGGCCGCGCAGGTCCAGCCCGCGGTGGCCGGGACGGAGAGCAGCGCCGTCCCGGTGCTGCCGGGCGGGAGGGCGGCGGCCAGGGTGTGCCCGCCGGCCGTGACCGAGCGGGCGCCGGTCGCGGTGAGCCGCGCGACGGCCGCGTCCAGCGCGCCGGGCCGCAGACAGCCGACCGGCCGGGCCGGGACCTGGGTGACGGTGTCCGCGCGCAGCACCACCCGCACCACGCCGTCGGCGGGCACCGTCCCCAGCTCGTGGATCGGCACGGCGGTGGTCGGCTGCTCGCCGTCGCTGCGGTAGCTCGCGGCGAGGCCGCTCACCGTGCCGTCGAACCAGACGCCGTGGAAGTACGCGGTGGCGCCCGGGGTGCAGACCGCGGTGAACGCGGTGCCGTCCGAACCGGCGGGGGTGGCGGGGACGGACCAGCCGCTGCTGCCGTGCTCCGCCGGCTCCGGACCGCCGGCCGGGACCAGCCCGGGGACGTCGTAGACCGGGCCGCCGAGCAGCGACTCCTGGCGCGACCAGACCGAGGAGGTGTCCGGGGCGGAGCCCGCCGGGAGGACGGTGACCAGCGGGGGAGCGGCGGACCGGGCGACCGTGAAGCCGTTCGGCGGCGGCCCGTCGGCGAGCTGGGTCCGGACGGCGAACAGCGCCCGTCCGACCGGGTCCGTGACGCTCCGGGTGAGCCGCCCGCCGGCCGACCAGCCGGCGCCCAGGTCGTGCAGCAGCAGCGCGGTGACGGTGGGCAGGGACCCGCTGGAGTAGCCGCCGCCCTGGCCGTCGAGCAGCAGCGGGTCGTTCGGGGTGAAGGCGTGCGGTCCCGGGTCGCTCCGGGCCCGCGGCCAGTCGGCGGCCTGCCGCAGCGCCGCGTGCGCGGCCCGGACGGCGGCGCCCGAAGGCGTCCCGGCGGCCGGCGTGCCCAGCGCGGCGTAGGCCGACCAGACCGCTCCGCCGAGCACCGCGGCGCCCAGGACGGCGGTCGCGGCGGTGCCCGCCCGGCGGTCGGTGTGCCGGTGCTCCAGGGTCCACAGCGCGGCGAGCAGCACCGCGCCGCCCAGCGCGAGCAGGGCCCAGGTCGACCCGTGCACCGAGCGGTGCGCCGCCGCGATCCCGGCCACCAGGGCGACCACGGCGGCGCCGCCGAGCAGCGTCGGGGTGTCGGGCCGGTGCACCAGCGAGACCCAGCCGGCCAGCACCAGCAGCCCGCTGAGCACGAAGGCCACCCGGTAGGGGCCGCCGGCCGGGATGGCAAGGCCGTGCCAGACCAGCACGGTCGGCGTCCAGACGAAGCTCAGCACCACCATGGCCAGCAGGGCGCACCAGACGATCCGCTCCCGGGGCCGCACCCGCCGGTTGAACGGCAGCCCGGCCACCAGCAGCAGGCCGAGCAGGCCGATCGAGACGTCCGGCAGCGGCCGCCCGCTCTGGGCGCCGGGCAGCAACTGGGCGAGGTGCCCGCCGAGCCCGGAGGGGCCGAGCGGCTGGACGGGGGACTCGGGCTGTGCCTCCTGCGCGGCCCGGACGCCGACGAACAGTACCGGCGCGGCGAGCAGCACCCCGAGGCCGGCCGTGGTGACCGCCCGACCGGTCACCCGGACCACGGCCTTGAACGGCCGCCGGACGGCCGCCAGCCGCACCGCGAGCACCAGGCCGGCCGTGATGGTGGCCATCGCGGCGGTGTAGAGGTTGCCCGCCCAGGCGAGGGCGACGCAGAGGGTGCCGGCCACCCAGCGGCGCTCGTGCAGGCACCAGTCGCCGGCCAGGACGAGCAGCGGCAGCGAGACCAGGCCCCAGAGCCACATCGGGGCCGCCCCGCCCACGGTCGGCACCCAGGCGCAGAGCCCGTAGCCGAGGGCGGCGACCGCCCGCAGCCAGTGCGGGCCGGCGTGCAGGCGGCCCAGCGCGTGGGTCATCAGGCCGGTGCCCAGGCCGATGCTGCCCAGCGCCACCAGGAAGACCGCGAGCTGGGCCTGGTCGCGCGGCAGCAGCGCGGCCGGCCAGGAGAACGGGTTCATCAGGTAGGCGAAGAAGTCGGCCAGGAACGGCGCGCCGTACCCGCTGTTCCAGGTGAACAGCAGGTCACCGGTGGTCTCGCCGTGGACGAGGTCCCACAGCTGGGCGTGGAACGGCACCGCCGTCTCCGCGGCCCCGGGCGGCCAGGCCCCGCGCAGGGCGGCGGCGAGCGCGTACCCGGCCATGCCCAGGCCGGCCGCGACCCCGCAGGCCAACGCCTCCCGCCGTCGCTCGGCCATGGTGATTCGCCCCGTTCCACGAGGAATGCCGGACAAGTTCGTCGCGAGCATAGACGCGCCCCGGGCGCGGGTTCCGCCTCCCGCGCTCCCCCGTGGGAGTGACGTCCGGCGGGATCCCGCCGAGTAGCCCGAGAGCGTCCGTCGGGATCCCCGGTGGGAGGGAATCACCACACGTACGAGCTGGATCCGGCGACGTCGTCCTACGGGCTGACCGGGATCCACCCCAAGCAGCTCGAGCTCGACCGGCCGTTCGCGGTCGATGTCGACCTCACCTGATCGGGCGTCCGGATAGTGGACGCGAAGTGTCAGCCCCTGGGACGGCGGAGTAGGGTCCGAGCATGTCTCGCACCATTCGTCTCGCAGTAGTTCCCGGTGACGGCATCGGCCAGGAAGTGGTGGCCGAAGGCCTCAAGGTCCTTGGCGCGGCGCTGCCCGCCGACGTGAAGCTGGAGACCACCGAGTACGACCTCGGCGCCCGGCGCTACCACCGCACCGGCGAGACGCTGCCGGACAGCGTGCTGGCGGAGCTGAAGACCCACGACGCGATCCTGCTCGGCGCCATCGGCGACCCGAGCGTGCCGTCCGGCGTGCTGGAGCGCGGGCTGCTGCTGAAACTGCGGTTCGCCTTCGACCACCACATCAACCTGCGGCCGGGCCGGCTCTTCCCGGGCGTGGCGTCGCCGCTGGCCGGTGACCCCGCGATCGACTTCGTGGTCGTCCGCGAGGGCACCGAGGGCCCGTACGTCGGCAACGGCGGCTCGCTGCGCACCGGCACCGAGCACGAGGTGGCCACCGAGGTCAGCCTGAACACCGCCTACGGCATCGAGCGGGTCGTCCGCGACGCCTACCGCCGGGCCCAGGCGCGGCCGCGCAAGAAGCTGACCCTCGTCCACAAGAACAACGTGCTGGTGCACGCCGGTCACCTGTGGACGCGGATCTTCGAGCAGGTCGGCCGGGAGTTCCCCGAGGTCACCACCGACTACCTGCACGTCGACGCGGCGACCATCTTCTTCGTCACCCAGCCCGAGCGGTTCGACGTGATCGTCACCGACAACCTGTTCGGCGACATCCTGACCGACCTGGCCGCCGCCGTCACCGGCGGGATCGGCCTGGCCGCCAGCGGCAACATCAACCCGAGCGGCGACTTCCCGTCGATGTTCGAGCCCGTGCACGGCTCCGCCCCGGACATCGCGGGCCAGGGCAAGGCCGACCCGACCGCCACCGTGCTCTCGGTCGCCATGCTGCTGGAGCACCTCGGCTTCGCCGCCGAGGCCGCCGCGGTCGAGGCCGCGGTCGCCGCGGACCTGACCGAGCGCACCGGCACCCGCAGCACCTCCCAGGTCGGCGACGCGCTCGCCGCCCGAGTATCCGGCTGACAGGCCGGATCCGACACGCGGGATCAGGCCGGGAGGCCGGATCCGACAAGCGGTGTTCCGGCCGAAGGGGCCGGGGCGCACAAGCGCACAACCGCGGCCGCCGACTCCTCCTGGGGTCGACAGCTGTTCGGCACGGCCCTCTGGATGCGAGTATCGACAGTGGGCCGTGCCGTCGTGCGTTCGTTCGCCGAAACGTTCACCCGACGGAGGCGGCCCGGACCAACCCCACGGTGAAGGACACACAGCCATGAGCACGCCCACCCAGGCGCCCATCACGTTCGACCTCAAGCCCTCCGCGCACCCGCTGTCCGACGCGGAGCGCGAGGCCCGGCTGGCCAACCCCGGCTTCGGGAGGATCTTCACCGACCACATGGTCACCATCCGGTGGACCGAGGGCCTGGGCTGGCACGACGCCCAGCTGGCGCCGTACGCGCCGCTGGAGATCGACCCGGCGAACATGACGCTGCACTACGGTCAGTCGATCTTCGAGGGCCTGAAGGCCTACCGCCAGGCCGACGGCTCGATCGCGACCTTCCGCCCGGAGGCCAACGCCGCCCGCTTCCAGGCCTCCGCCCGCCGGCTGGCCATGCCGGAGCTGCCGATCGAGACCTTCGTCGAGGCCGTCGAGCACCTGGTCCAGCAGGAGCAGAACTGGGTGCCGAACGAGCAGGAGCAGAGCCTCTACCTGCGGCCCTTCATGTTCGCCACCGAGGTCGGCCTGGGTGTGCGCCCGGCCAACTCCTACCTCTTCATGATCATCGCCTCGCCGGCCGGCGCCTACTTCTCCGGTGGCGTCAAGCCGGTCTCGGTCTGGCTCTCCGAGGACTACGTCCGCGCCGCGCCGGGCGGCACCGGTGCCGCCAAGTGCGCCGGCAACTACGCCGCCTCGCTGGTCGCCCAGGCCGAGGCCGCCGCCAAGGGCTGCGACCAGGTGGTCTGGCTCGACGCCGCCGAGCACCGGTGGATCGAGGAGATGGGCGGGATGAACCTGTACTTCGTCTTCGGGGAGGGCAAGGACGCGACGATCGTCACCCCCGAGCTCTCCGGCGCGCTGCTCCCCGGCATCACCCGCGACTCGCTGCTCCAGCTCGCCGCCGACCTCGGCTACGCCGTCGAGGAGCGGAAGATCTCCACCGAGGAGTGGAAGCGGGGCAACGCCGACGGCACCCTCACCGAGGTCTTCGCGTGCGGCACCGCCGCCGTCATCACCCCGGTCGGCTCGGTCAAGTCCCGCGGCGGGGACTGGACCGTCGGCGCCGGCGAGCCCGGCCCGACCACCATGGAGCTGCGCCGGGCGCTGCTGGCCATCCAGGGCGGTCAGCGCCCCGACACCCACGGCTGGCTGCACAAGATCGTCTGATCCGGAGCCGCCCCGGCCCGTGCCGTTTCGGATCGCGAGACGGCCGGGCCGGACTCCGGAGGGTGTGCCACACTGCGAGCGTGTCCTCGCTTTCGCTGATCATTAGCAGCAGGCGCGCCGGTCCGCAGTGACCGCTCCGCAGTACCCGATGCGGAGCGACCACCAGCGTCCAGACCCGCGCGCAGACCTCTCGCACCCGCGAGGGGTCTTTTGCTTTTCGGGCCCAGCCCGAACGGCACACCCCCCGGACCGGCCGGAGCCCCCACAAGGGGCCGAGCGACACCGGGCGCGCGCGGGATGCTGGACAGTGGAGCCGGATCAGAACCGGCAGAGCAGTACCAACCTCCCGGAACGGAGACCCAGGGCCATGACCCAGGCCAGCAATCGCACCGACGACAGCTTCCACGTCTTCGACACCACCCTGCGCGACGGCGCGCAGCGCGAGGGCATCAACCTCACGGTGGCCGACAAGCTGACCATTGCCCGGTATCTGGACGAGTTCGGGGTCGGGTTCATCGAGGGCGGCTGGCCCGGCGCCAATCCGCGGGACACCGAGTTCTTCGCCCGGGCCGCCGCCGAACTGGACCTCCGGCACGCCCAGCTGGTCGCCTTCGGCGCCACCCGGCGGGCCGGCGGCAAGGCGGCCGAGGACCCGCAGCTGGCCGCCCTGGTGACCTCCGGCGCCCCGGTGATCACCCTGGTCGCCAAGGCCCACGACCGGCACGTCGAACTGGCGCTGCGCACCACGCTGGACGAGAACCTGGAGATGATCCGCGACAGCGTGGCCTACCTGCGCTCCCAGGACCGCCGGGTGTTCATCGACTGCGAGCACTTCTTCGACGGCTACAAGGCCAACCGCGCGTACGCCCTGGCGGTGGTCCGCGCCGCGCACGAGGCCGGTGCCGACGTGGTGGTGCTCTGCGACACCAACGGCGGGATGCTGCCGGCCGGCGTCCGCGACATCGTCGCCGACGTCCTCGCCGACTCCGCGACCTACAAGCCCGGTGCCCGGATCGGCATCCACGCCCAGGACGACACCGGCTGCGCCGTCGCCAACACGCTGGCCGCGGTCGACTCGGGCGCCACCCACGTCCAGTGCACCGCCAACGGTTACGGCGAGCGGGTCGGCAACGCCAACCTGTTCCCGGTGGTCGGCGCGCTGGAGATCAAGTACGACCGCCGGGTGCTGCCGCCCGGCAGCCTGGCCGAGATGACCCGGATCTCGCACGCGGTCGCCGAGGTGGTCAACCTGACGCCCTCCACCCACCAGCCGTACGTCGGCCACTCCGCCTTCGCGCACAAGGCGGGTCTGCACGCCTCCGCGATCAAGGTCGACCCGGACCTCTACCAGCACATCGACCCGGAGACGGTCGGCAACACCATGCGGATGCTGGTCTCCGACATGGCCGGCCGCGCCTCGGTCGAGCTCAAGGGCAAGGAGCTCGGCTACGACCTGTCCAGCGACCGGGACCTGGCCGGCCGGGTGGTCGTCAGGGTCAAGGAGCAGGAGAACCTCGGCTACACCTACGAGTCCGCCGACGCCTCCTTCGAGCTGCTGCTCCGCGACGAGGTGCGCGGCAGCCGCGAGCGCTTCTACACCCTGGAGTCCTGGCGGACCATCAGCGAGCAGGGGCCGCAGGGCTTCGCGGGCAACGAGGCGACGGTCAAGGTCTGGGCCAAGGGCGAGCGCCGGATCGCCACCGGCGAGGGCAACGGCCCGGTCGACGCGCTGGACAAGGCGCTGCGCACCGCGCTGGAGCGGATCTACCCGCAGCTGGCCAAGCTGGAGCTGGTCGACTACAAGGTCCGCATCCTGGAGGGCCAGCACGGCACCGGTTCCAAGACCCGGGTACTGATCGAGTCCACCGACGGCACCACCAGCTGGTCCACCGTCGGGGTGGCCGACAACGTGATCGCCGCGTCCTGGCTGGCCCTGGACGACGCCTACACCTACGGCCTGCTGCGGGCCGGCCTGGAGCCGTCCGCCGGGTGAGCCCCCGGGCGGGGGGGGGGGGGGGGGGGCCAGAGGGGGGGGGGGGGGGGCCCACGCCAAACAAACCCCCCCCCCACCCCCTAAAAAAGGGGATGTGTGGCAAGAGAGGTGGGGGGAGCGTTTT
>NZ_JBVHVO010000006.1:0-173651 GCF_055564815.1 Kitasatospora sp. NPDC028961
TTCCCCCCCCCCCCCCCCCCCCCCCCCCCCCCCCCCCCCCCCTCCCCCCCCCCCCCCCCCCCCCCTCCCCCCCCCCCCCCACCACGCCCATGGCCGGTGTTGGACGGTCGACTTCGGCGCGGCGCGGCGCGGTGATGGTGCGGGGTGTCAGGCCGCGGTGGCCGGTCGCGCGTTGCCGAACAGGAGCGCTGACGACGACACGGGCCACCAGCGGCCGGGGGAGGGGGAGCTCGCCGGTCGTCGCGGTGCAGGCCTCGACGGGGAGGGCGTCGGCGAGGTCGCACCGCTCCTCGTCGACGAGTCGTGCGCCGCGGACGCCCTGACCGTGGTCAGGGCGCGTTCGGCCCTTGGGCTGTTCTGGTGGCGGCCGAGGATGCGGTCGCGGTCGAGGCGGGTGTGCCGGGTCGTGGCCGGGGTGGCCCTGCTGCGGGGTCGGGGCGGCCGAAGAGGAGGTCGTAACCCGGGGGGAGTTGGAGCAGGAGGCGGTGGGTGAGGTCGTCGCCCGCGGCGTCGGCGACGACGCTGAGGACGGCGCTGACGTCCCAGGCGGCGGTCGCCTCGCTCGCGCCGGGGATCCAGGCGGCGGTGGCCCGTACGAACCGTTCCGCGTCCAGGGGCTGGGCGGCCTGCAGGGGGTTGAGGAGGACCAGGGCGAAGGTCTCCGGGAGCCGGGCCGCCAGCTCGGCCCGGTCGCGGCCGGCGACGTGGGCACCGAGCAGGGCCAGGACCACGCGGGCGGCCTGATCGGCCTCGCGGGGTGTGGGGTACTCGCCGCGTTCTCGGACCTGGGCCAGGAACGCCTCGGGTCGAAGAGTCATCGTGGTTGCCTCTCCGGATGCGTGGGTGGGCGGTTGGACCTGGGCGCGGGTTGCTGCCGTTCGCGGGCCCGGCGGCGGTGAGGTCGGGGTCCGCCGGTCAGGCGCCGTCCCAGGCCGGTGGGCCGCAGGATCCGGGTGACCGGGTACTGCGGCCGCGTAGCGCCGGGTGCTGGCCGGTGGCGTCGGCACGGTTGCGGGCAGGGCGTGGGGCGGCGACCACGGGGGCCGGCCCTGCACGACGGCGAGGAGCCTGCGTCGAAGGGGTGCGGCGCTCGCGAGGTTCGACGTCACCGCGGGCCGTCACCACGAGGGGGTGCCCGCAGCGCCGGCGGCGGCGTTGCTTCCTTGGCACGGGGCGAGCCTTCCCCGCTGACGCCCGGGCGGGCGCCGGAGGGGGTACCGCCCTGCGCGGCCCGGGGGTGCAGGGCGCAGGGCGGCAGGCTCAGGAGGTCAGGCGCGGATCTGCCTGGGCGCCGGACCCTGGGCGGTGACGGAGATCTTGCGGGGCTTGGCCTTCTCCGCGACCGGGATGCGCAGGGTCAGCACGCCCGCGTCGTAGTCGGCGCTGATGCCCTCCGGGTCGAGGGTGTCGGAGAGCATCACCTGGCGGGAGAACACGCCCAGCGGCCGCTCCGAGAGCTCCATGCGCGCGCCCTCGACCTCCGGGCGCGGGCGCCGCTCCGCCTTGACGGTCAGCATGTTCCGCTCCACGTCGATGTCGATCGCCGCCGGGTCCACCCCGGGAAGGTCGAACGCGATCACGTACTCGTCGTCGGCCCGGTAGGCGTCCAGCGGCATCGGGGCGGGCCTGCTCCAGGTCCCGCTCTGGGTGACGAGCTGCTGGGTCAGACGGTCCAGCTCGCGGAAGGGGTCGGTGCGCATCAACATCGCGAAACACCTCCAGTGGTCCAGGCAGCCAAGTGCCAATGCGCTTCACCTGACACCCGTTGTAGCATGTCATCCATCCGATGACAATGGCTGATGTCTCCGACAGAGTGACTCCATGAGAGAACGGCCACGCCCGGTGCGGGCCGCCACCGGCCCCGGCCGGTGTGGGCTCCGGGTGCGGGCCGCCGGGCCCGGTCCTCGCGCAGGGACGAAGACTGCCTCCTCGGTACGCAACGGAAAATCTATGCCCGCTGAAGTAGACATTGCCTGGCGCCGTGGTTACTGTTTCTCTCGTAGACGCGGTCAAGCAGTACCCGCCAGACACGAACTGGCGGGCAGCAGTACGCAAGTTCGCAGGTCGGCGCGGTTGCAGGGTCCTGAAGCCAGGGATGTGCGGTAAGGCGACAGGACCGGCGGCCGCTCCGGGCGGCCCGCAGGTATCAGGGGCCGCCACCCAGCGTTACCGCAGTTCAGCAAGTGCATGGCCAAGCAAGTGCATGACCCGAAGGTGAAGTTGAGTTGGGCAGTACCAGCAGTCGCAGGACGCGGTATCCCAGTAAAGGCGCCAGGACTGCGGGCGCGCGTGCTGGGAGGTCCGGGCAGTGGGGTTCCAAGCCGAGCAGGTGAGCACGACGGGCGACGGGGCTGGCTGCCGGACCGGGCGGACCATCAGGACCGCCGCAGCAGTAGTTGGCAGTACAGCAGTAACCGCAGTTCGCAGGGACAGAACCCGGGTAGTGCAGAGGATGAACGGAGGGACGTAGCGCCATCAGGATCGCCCGGCCCGTGAGGCAATGCACCGGGCGGAATCCGAGGACCCCGAAGCAAGGACGGTGGTTTCCGGTCACGCATACGCGATCCCCGCACGCCCCCTCACCCGGGGCGAGGCGGACTCAAGGAACCCGGCCACAGGGCCGGAAGATGGTGTAAAACCCTTCGGGGCCCCGGGAGCCGCAACGGCCCCGGGGCCCCTCAGCGCGTCCCCGGACACAACAAGAAGAGGTGCAGTGACCACGGCAACCATCCGACCGCATACCCCCGACACCCCCGACCGTCTCGACGACGACGACTACCCCGCCTACACGATGGGCCGCGCCGCCGAGATGACCGGCACCACACCCGGCTTCCTACGCTCCCTCGGCGACCAGGGCCTCATCACCCCCCTGCGCTCCGAAGGCGGCCACCGACGCTACTCCCGCTACCAGCTGCGCATCGCGATGCGCGCGCGTGACCTCGTAGACCAGGGCACCGCCATCGACGCAGCCTGCCGCATCGTCATCCTGGAAGACCAGCTCGAAGAAGCCCTGCGTATCAACGACGAGCTCCGCCGCTCCCAGCAGGGCCAGGCCCCCGACGCCGATACCTGACCGTCTGCCCCGCCCGGCCGACGAGACCGGCCCGCGGTGGGCGACGAGCGCTCACCGCAGGCCGCCCGGCCGCCCGTCCGAGAGCAACGCCGCCGGCCGCCGATCCTGGATCACGGAGCGTCCTCTCCTGCGCGGGCCGGCCGCAGACTCCGCCTCACCAGCGCGAGCTGTCCGTGACCACCGGGTACGACGGCTTCGTCGTCATTCCCGAGCCCACGCCCCGACACGGCTCCACCACCACCGTCGCGCCAGCGTCAGGACGCCTGCCCGGCCTACTTCCGCCGACCGGATCGCGCCGTCTCCCGGCCGGCTCTGCCCGGGACCCGCCCGTAGGCGGTTCGCCCACGCGGGTGGTCCGCCGGGCCCCCGGCCACTACGGTGTGATGTGCCCCCGCACGCGGGCCGTCAGGTCAGATTCCCGCTTCGCGGGCGCACCCCGGGCCGCCGAGAGCGGGGCCGCAAGGAGTGAACGGTGACCGTCTCCGAGGAGAGTCGACCTCCTGCCCTCGATGTCCGCCTTAGGCCGGACGCGGGCGACGTGGTGCTCGACGCGGCGGGCGACCTCGACCAGACCACCGGTCCCCTGCTGAGCGCCGCCGTGGAGAGCGTCCTGGACACGCCGGCCGTTCCCGGGAAGCTGGTGGTCGACATGTCCCGGGTCGCGTTCTGCGACTCCGGTGGCCTCAACGCCCTCATCCGCGCCCACCTGCGCGCCCGCGAAGCGGGGTCGGAGCTTCACCTGCTGCGTCCGACCGCACCCGTCGCGGCTCTGCTGCGCCGTACCGGCGTGGACCAGGTCCTGCTCGTGGGCGCGGACCCTGCGGTGGCCTTCACCCAGGAGGGCATGCCCGGGTTCGCGTGAGGTCGCACCGCCGCAGGGCAGCGCCCTGCGGGGAGGAAGGTCGCCGGTGGCCGGGGTGCCACGGGCGACCCGGCGGCCGCGGAGGCCCGGTGGGGCTTCGTCGCGCACTCGTGGGCGTCCCAGGCCGTCGCCTCCGGCCGCCGGGAGCAGGCGACCTCTGCCGTACATCGGCGCCCGAGGCCGGTCCTGGAAGCTGAACAGGCCGATGACGTGACCTTCGCGGTCCACGACGGCCACGTGTTCAGGCCAGGGGAGTGCATGGCGGCGGCCGCGGTGTCGGCGGGCATGCCCGGCGTGGCGAACGGGGCGCGGTCGAGAACGATGTCGTGTACGGGGGGAGCGCTCGGTGGACCAGGACCGGGCCGGAACGGCGCCAGGTGCAGGCCGGTCGGCAGCCCGGCGCAGCGACCGGCCTCGCCGTCTTTCGCCCGGCGGGTCCGGCGGGCGATCGTGGCACGTCGGTGGGACGGGTCGGCGGGGTTCGCCGGGGTGGGGCGCTGTCGGCGGCTCGCGCGTGCGGGGCATCGCGGGAAGCCGGTGTCGCCGAGGCGGCGAACCGCGCGGGCCCGGTGCGCTGTGAGCACCGGGCCCGGCGGGTGCTACGCGGCGAGGGCCACGCGCCCGGGCGCGCGGCGGCGGCCGGAGGTGCCCCGGTTGTCGCGGCCCGCGGCAGACCGGGTGTCGCCGGAGCCGCCTGCGGGGCGGCCGCGGCGGCCACGGCTGGTGGAGGTGCTGCGGCGGGGGCGTTCGGTGACGGGGTCGGCGATCACGGTGGGGATGCCGGTGGGCACGCGGGCGCCGGTGATGCGGGACAGTTCCTCGTCGCCGGCGGTGACGCGGGTGGTGACGGGGGTGATGGCGGCGGTGGTCATCATCCGGGTCATCTCGCGGCGCTGGTTGGGGAGTACCAGCGTCACGACGGTGCCGGACTCGCCGGCCCGGGCGGTGCGCCCGCCCCGGTGGAGGTAGTCCTTGTGGTCGTTCGGCGGGTCCAGGTTGACGACCAGGTCGAGGCCGTCGACGTGGATGCCCCGGGCGGCGACGTTGGTCGCGATGAGGGCGGTGACCTGGCCGGTGCGGAACTGCTCCAGGGTGCGGGTGCGCTGGGGCTGGGACTTGCCGCCGTGCAGGGCGGCGGCCTTCACGCCGTTGGCGAGCAGCTCGTCGACCAGGCGGTCGGCGCCGTGCTTGGTGTCGATGAACATGATCACCCCGCCGTCTCGGGAGGCGATGTGGGCGATGGTGGCGTTCTTGTCGAAGCTCTGGACGTGCAGCACGTGGTGTTCCATGGTGCTGACCGCTCCGGCGGACGGGTCCACCGAGTGGGTGACCGGGTCCTTGAGGAAGCGGCGTACCAGGCGGTCGACGTTGCGGTCCAGGGTGGCGGAGAAGAGCATCGTCTGGCAGCCCTCGGCGACCTGCTCGAGGAGCTCGGTGACCTGCGGCAGGAAGCCCATGTCGGCCATCTGGTCGGCCTCGTCGAGCACGGTGATGCCGACGCCGTCGAGCTGGCAGTCGCCGCGCTGGATGAGGTCCTTGAGCCGCCCGGGGGTGGCTACCACGACCTCGGCGCCGCGGTTCAGTGTCTGGGCCTGGCGGCCGATCGACATCCCGCCGACCACGGTCGCCATTCGCAGGCGCACCGCGTGGGCGTAGGGGGTGAGGGCGTCGGTGACCTGCTGGGCGAGTTCGCGGGTGGGGACCAGGACCAGGGCCAGCGGGCGGCGCGGCTCGGCTTTGTGCCCGGCGGTGCGGGCCAGGACGGCGAGGCCGAAGGCGATGGTCTTGCCGGAGCCGGTGCGGCCTCGTCCGAGGACGTCGCGCCCGGCCAGCGAGTTCGGGAGCGTCGCGGCCTGGATCGGGAACGGCGCGGTGACGCCCTGGCGGGTGAGTACCGACAGCAGCGCCTTCGGCATGTCCAGCTCGTCGAACGCTTCGACGGCCGGCAGCGCCGGGGTGGTGCTGACCGGCATCGCGAACTCGCCCTGCGGGGAAGAGCCCTGACGGGAGCCCCGGCCGCCGGAGGAGTACCGGCCGCCGGCGGGCCGGTCGCCGTAGAAGGAGCTGCCGCCGGAGCGGGAGCCCGTGGAGGAGCGGGAGCCTGCGGAGGAGCGGGAGTTGGCGTTCTGGTACGAGGAGCGACTGGAGCGGTTCATGTGGGACCTTCCTCAGGGCGGCACGTCACGAGGAAGGCTCCGTGGCGCGGAGGCGCCGGCGGAGACCGCAAGGGAACGGGCCGAAAGTGTGACGGGCGGAGCGTGGACGGTAGAACCGTGCGGCACGTCACCTACGGTCGGCGCTCACCGCGAAGGGGGCGGGAGCGAAGAACCTCGAACCGTGAGCTGTCACGGTAGGGCGCCGATCCGGACGCGGCGCTGGGCGTCTCGCGTGGGGATGGCCGCCGGTGGCGGAGCCAGGGGGCCTGAACGGCCGGGGATGCGCGTCGTGGCGCAATGCCGAGGGGCCCGCACCGGGCATCAAGTACGCGGTGCGGGCCCCTCGCTACCAGGCGGGTGCCGTGGCAGAAACTACAGCGGACGAATGTTCTCGGCCTGCGGGCCCTTCTGGCCCTGCGTGACGTCGAACTCGACCTTCTGGCCCTCGAGCAGCTCGCGGAAGCCGTTGGCGTTGATGTTCGAGTAGTGGGCGAAGACGTCGGGGCCGCCACCCTCCTGCTCGATGAAGCCGAAGCCCTTTTCCGCGTTGAACCACTTCACAGTGCCATTAGCCATAAAGAAATCTCCTTCAAGGGGCTGTCCGAAGCACGCACCGTGCGTGCTTCGAGTCGCCGCGATGAGCACCCACCCGGGGAAGAGCCGGGAAACAAAAATGCGCCTGCGATACATCAGCAGGCGCACACAAAGTTCATGGGAACCACTACTGCAACTAAGAGCGACTCTAGCAGGCCACGGCCTCCCGTGGTGGATTTCTTCACCTCCGGTTGTGCGACGGCCTTCCTCGGGGCCCGCCGGACCCGAGCCGACCGGATCACCAACGCCCTTCTGTGGAAGGCCAGTTGACAAAGAATCCGCACCCCCGTCGGCACCGGTGTCTCCCCGGGAGAATGTGTCCCGCCACCGGGGGCACCCTGGCTCCTCCGGCAGCGCCGTAAACGTGACGTACCACGCCCACCTTGCAATCCAAGGCGCCGGGCGGCGTACACGGCATTCCGTCCCCCGAAATCGAATGCGCCGGAAAAGCCTCGTGCCCGCGCTTTCCGGCGCGTACCGCTGAACGCGGACCCCTCCGGTGCTCTCGCCACCGGAGGGACGGCTGGTCGACGTGCCGCACGGCGTCCACGGCTTCGACTGCGACGAGCCGACGAAGGAATCCCAGCGGGGCCGTTGAGCGGGCGGGGGCGTGACGGGGCATCGGGGGGCTGAGGTGGCCGGGGCCCCTCACGGCGCGTTGCACCGTGCCGATCGGCAGGGTGCAACGCCCCGGGAGGGCGGCCCCGTTCATGCCGATCGGCACATGTGCGGGAGGGGGTGCGGAGGCGAGGGTTAGGGGCATCAGGACGGCGGCCGACGGGGCCGCCTGGAGGAGGGAAACCCACCATGTTCCGTATGCGTAGCCGTGCCCGCGTCAGCGCCCGTGTCGTCCGGGGTGCCGCTGCTGCCGGGCTGGCCCTTGCCGGGCTCGCGGGGATCGCTCCGGCGTCGGCCACCGGTACCACCGGCCCCGCTGCGGGCCCGTCCGTGCAGCAGGACGGGCGGCCCGGGCGTCCGGCGAGCGTCAGTGGTACGGCCCGTATCTGGTACGCGATCACTCCGGACGACGAGATCCGGTTCACCCTCGATGCCTGGGCGGAGCCGTACACCCGCCCCTTGCCGGGTACCCAGGCGTCCGAGGGGCTGCCCACCGACGCCCGGGGCACCATCCGCTACTCCCACCGGAGGGCCGCCACCGGGGAGGTCTACAGCGCCGAGGCGGAGGTGGACTGCCTGAGCACCGGCGGCCCGGTCGCCACGCTGACGGCTGTCGTCACCAGGTCGGACGTGGGCAACACCGGCGAGCGGATAGGCCTGAGCGTCTACCAGGGCACCGGGCACGGCGACGGTCGGCTCGGGTTCTCCTGGGGCGTGGCGAACATGGACATGGGGGCCGACGGGAAGCCGTACCAGCCGGTGGTCGGCACCTGTATGGCGCCGGCGCCGTTCGCCCCGGTCCTGCGGGGTGGCTTCACCGTCCACCACACCGAGTTGGAGGCGCCGAAGACGGCCGGACGGTAGCCGGGCGGCCCGCCCCGGAGATGGTCAGGCGGACCGGACGAGGAGTCCGTGCCGGTAGCGGGCGGCGGCGGTGATCGGGGCACGGGATCCAGGCCGAGCGTCCCGAACAGGGCGTAGCGGGCGCCGCGTGTCCCGTGGTCGAGTGCGTCGGCGGTAGACGCGCCAGGGCCACCGTGACCTCGCGGGCGGTAGGGGTGCCGAGCGGCGCCTCGGGTGGGCAAGGAGGCCTGCTCGGGCGAGACGGCGCCGCGGCCCCTTCGACGTCCGGGGCGCGGCTCACCTGGACGGGTGCGCTGGGCTGGCCACGGCGTGTGACTCGGCAGCAGCCTGCGGTTATGGAGTACGCAACGGCACAGCGAACCGATTCCCCCGGCCGCCCAGACGGCGGGGAGCCCGGGAACGGGCGGCGGCGAGCGGCCCTACGGGTCGACGAAGGCCTCCTGGTCCTGGCGGCGGCCGTCCTCGACCACGGGGTGCCGCTCTTCGATCGGCGGTCCGGCGATGCGGCCGCGGAGGTGGCGCGTCGTCTACGCTCCGCAGTCGACAGGCCGCCGCAGACGCCGGACCGCCAGCACCTGGCCGTGGCTGTCGAGAACGCGCTGCGCGACCGTTCCGGCAGGCCGCGGTGTGTCGTGGAGGCGGCGACGGTGGAGGAAGCGGTCGCGTGTCTGCGGCGTGTGGAATCGGCGCTGGCGGGCGAGGCGCTCGGTCGGGCCTGCCGACGTCTGTGGGAGGCCCTGTACCTGTGCATTCCCTTGACGACGATCCTCTCCCGGCCCGCGTGGCCGCCCGCCGTGGGCTTCGAGCTGGCTGACGCGCCTCCGCTCGGGTGAGACGCGCCCGCCGGTCCGAGCACGATCCGGGCACGGCGGGAAGCGCTCCGTGGGTAGGGGGGAGCGGCCCGTCCACGGCCAAGGGGGAAGACAGCCCTCGCCGACGCGGAGATCGAGGACCGCTCCCCAGAAGGAGAAGCTCGAGGTCGCCGCCCACGTCCAGGACGAGGAGACCAGACCCTTCCCCGGCTGCGCCACCCCTGTGCTCCCGAACTGTGTCCGTGCTGATCAGTCGGGACGCAGCAGGTCGTGGAGGAGCTGCAGGGCGGCGAGGACTGCGTCGTTCTGGATGTCGTTGCGATGCCCGGAGCGCGGCTCGGGCTGGGTGGTGATCGTGGCGTGCGGGGCGGCGACGGCCACGAAGACGGTGCCCACCGGTTGGCCGTCCTGCGGGGCGGGGCCGGCGACGCCGGTGGTGGCCAGGCCGTAGGTGGCCTGGGTGAGGGCGCGCACGCCCTGTGCCATCTGGGCGGCCACCTCGGGATGGACGGCTCCGACCTCGCCGACCAGGGCGGGATCGACGTGCAGCAGCCCGGTCTTGAGGTCGGTGGCGTAGGCGACGACGCCGCCGAGGAACGTCGCGCCGGAGCCGGGCGCGTCCGACAGCGCCACGGCGAGGCGGCCGCCGGTGAGGGATTCGGCCGCCGCGACGCTGTGGCCGGCGGCGGCCAGCGCGGAGGTGATCTGCCGGACCAGGACGTCGGCCGGGTCGAGCCCGCGGGAGCCGTCCTGGCCGCCGTGTCCGGTGCGGCCTTTGTCAGGGGGCATGGGGATCTCTCAGGCAAGGATCAGGTCTCGACCACGACGCGCAGGGAGGCGAGTTCGGGGTCGGCGCTGTCGGGGACGAGCATGCCCGCGTCGACGCCGCTGCGCAGGTAGTCGATCACGTCGTCGTTGAGGCGTTCGCCCGGGAGGGCGGCGGGGATGCCCGGCGGGTAGGGGGTGAGCATCTCGGCGGTGATTCGGCCGGACGCCTTCTCGATGGGTACCTGTTCGGTGGGGCCGAAGAACGCGTCGCGAGGCAGCATGACCTGCTCCAGGCGCAGGTCCCCGGGGGCGGGAATGTGGATACGGGGTGCCGGCCGCAGATCCGGGGCGCTCTCGGTCAGTTCGGTCAGTGCGCGGATGAGGGTGTCGGCGGTCGTGGTGTCGTCGGCGTGGGTGAGTTGGGCGCTGACGCGGCGGTGGTCGCAGACGTGCAGGGTGATCTGGTGGTGGGAGCGCAGCCAGTCGGCGGCGCGGTAGCCGGTGGTGCCGAGTGCGGAGATGTCGACGATGACCTGGAGCGGGTCGAGGTCGGCGGCGAGGCCCGGTGCGCAGAAGTCGTCGCGGCCGTGGACGTGCAGACCCTCTAGGGCTTCGATCCGGGCGCGGGTCGTGTCGGCGAGGTCGAGGGTGCGGTCGTAGAGGGCGCGGCCGTGCTGGACCATCTGGCGGCGCCAGCCGTCGAGAGCGGCGTAGATCAGGGTGGAGGGGCTGGTGGTGCCGAGCAGGTCCTCGCGTTGCTTGAGGACGGCCGGGTCGATCAGGTCGCCCTGCAGGTGGAAGACGGAACTCTGCTCCAGGGCCGATCCCATCTTGTGGACGGAGGTGACGCACACGTCCGCCCCCGCGTCCATCGCCCAGCGCGGCAGCCGGGGGTGGAAGGGCAGGTGCGCGCCCCAGGCCTCGTCGACGATCAGCGGTTTGCCGCGCTCATGGCACACCCTGGCGATCGCCTCCAGGTCGGCACATGTCCCGTAGGGGGTGGGCGAGGTCACCAGGGCGCCGCGGGCGTCCGGGTGTTCGTCGAACACCGCCTCGAAGGACTCGGCGGTCGGGGGGTGCGCGAGGTGCAGGTCCGCGTCCCACTGGGGATCGACCCACAGCGGCCGGATCCCGGCGACGATGAGTCCGGC
This sequence comes from Kitasatospora sp. NPDC028961, assembly GCF_055564815.1. Lineage (NCBI taxonomy): Bacteria > Bacillati > Actinomycetota > Actinomycetes > Kitasatosporales > Streptomycetaceae > Kitasatospora > Kitasatospora sp. NPDC028961. Next base: position 10,899 of record NZ_JBVHVO010000006.1, read on the forward strand.
GACGACGGACTTGTGCACGTCCCGGCCCACCAGCAGCGTCTCGTGGGGGCCGGCGACGGCGAGCATCGCGGCCTTCACCGACAGGGAGCTGCCGCAGGTGGAGAAGAACGTGTGGTCGGCACCGACGGCCTCCGCCATCAGCTCCTGGGCGTGCTGGAGGATGCCTCGGGTATCGAGGCGGTCGTCCAGGCCGCCCGTGGCCAGGACGTCCGCGCGGAAGACGCCCGTGCCCAGGGTCTCCAGTACGCGGGGGTCGGCGCCGCGGCCCTGCTTGTGGCCGGGCGGGGTGAAGGCGGTCAGCGGGTTGGCGTGGAATGCCGCGAGGGCTTCGAGTACCGGTGCCTGGGACTGGTCCATGCCGCGCGTCTTCCCACCGGTCGGGGCAGGAAACGGGGCGGCGTCGGAGCCGGCGCAGGTCCACGGGACGGACGCGGGCCGGGCGGCGTCCGCACCCGGGTGCCGGGGGCGCGCGCACCCTCCGCTCCCTCCACCGGGCGACGGGGCTGGTCCGGATGCCACCGTGGGGGTGCGACGGACCGTCCCTGCGGCCAGGTTGAGGAGATGGACATCGTCACCGTGCTGGAGCCGGACACCCCGACCAACATTCGGCTCCTGGAAGCGGACTTCGCCCCGGCCGATCCGCAGGGCCCGGTGCGCCGCGCACACGCCGCCCCGGCGGAGGCCTCGGGCGTCTGCGGCCCCCTCACCCTGTGCGGCCTGGACACCGGCGAGATGACCCTCGCCCCGCACCGACCCACCGACCCCGACCAGCCCTGGCGCCAGGCGCGCTGGAACACCTGCTACACGTGCCGGACAGCCGAGCAGAACGCCGGGCCGGCCGCTCAGGACCGCCGGGACGACGGCTCCCGTCCGGCGGGAACGACGGCCGGCTGACGGGGCCGCACGCACGGCGGCGGGGCGCCCGCTTCACGCGTGCGCCCCGCCGAGCCTGATCTACGGATGTGACCTACCAGCGGTACCAGCGGTGGCGCCGGCCCGAGGAGTGCGTGCCACGGGCCACGAAACCCACCAGCCACAGCACGAGTACGGCAATCGCCACCCACCAGAGAATCTTGAGTGCGAACCCGGCGCCGAAGAGCAGCAGGGCCAGCAGGAGAACGAGAAGAAGGGGAACCATCGGAACCTCCGCAGTCGGTGTCGAGCAACCGGTTGCCCCGGGGTCGCACGCATATTCGCCCGAATCCTTCCGGCAACCCGGGGTAGAGGGGCCTGTTTGGCGCAGGGGCCCCACCGCTTCGGCGCCTCCCGGGCCCGGCGGGCCGCCGCGGTGCCCGTTTGGCGCAGGACCGCCCGGGCAGGCGCGCGGTACCCGAAGAGGAGGAGCCATGGACGACATCCCCCAGGGCGGCTCCGGCGGAGTGCCCGGTCACCACCACGACGACCCCGGCCACCCCGGGACTCCCGACAGCCCCGCGACCCCGGACGGTCCGTCGGACGGCCGCGGCCGGGAGGCGAAGACCGTCCGCGCCGGACAGCCGGTCGCCGAACAGCGGACCGACCGGAAGGCCGATCGGCAGGAGGGCGGCGATCGGGAGCAGCCCACGGGCGACCGACCCGACGAGTGAACTGCACCCCTGGCAAGGGGCACAGTGAAAGCTGTCAGCCGGCGCACGGCCAGCGGGACATGAGGACCGAAGAGGTACCCGATCCCGTGAGCAAGGACCCGACCGACGTCATCGTCAGGGTCACCACCAGCGGACTGTGCCGGTCCGACCTGCACCTGTACGAGGTGCTCCGGCCGTTTCCGGCGTCCGGCCCGCCGCGCTTCGGCGGGCCCGAGCCGGGCCACTGACCCGACCGGCCGGGGCGCCCGCGTTGCCGCGCGCGCCCCGGAGGGGCCCGGCACGATGGAGGGGTGCAGACCTTCCTGCCCTACCCGGACTTCGCTGAGTCCGCCGCGGTGCTGGATCCGAGGCGGCTCGGCAAGCAGCGGGTGGAGGCCCTCCAGGTGCTTCGTGGGCTGACCGTCCCCGGGTACGGCTGGCGCCACCATCCGGCCGTAGGGATGTGGGCCGGGTACGAGGAGGCGCTCGTCCGGTACGGGCTGGAGATGTGCCGGGCCTGGACCGCCGAGGGGCGCCGGGACACCTGCGCGGACAGCCTCCGGGACGGCCTGCCGGAGCGCGCCGGGCCGCCCGTCGTGCGCTCGCAGGCGGAGTTGGCGGGTGCGGGAGAACTCCCTCCGTGGCTGGGAGCCGCGGAGTTCCACGCCAGCCACCGGTCCGCGCTGCTCCGCAAGGACCCGGCCTTCTACCGGGCCCGCTTCCCGGACGAACCGGACGACCTGTCCTACGTGTGGCCCGCATCCGACCGTGCGCGCCGGGTGTGAGGCGGGGCCACCGCTCGCCGCGCAGGGGCCGGCCTGGCGTTTCGCGCCGAGACATGGCCGAGTCGGCGTCGCGGCACGAGCTGGTGCCGTCCGTTCGGGGTGGTTCTCGGTCGCGTCGCCTGGGCCGCGAGTGCTGGGTTTTCGAGCACCGCGCCGACCAGCGTGGCTGTGCGGATCAGCTGGTTGCCGTCAGGGCTGCGCGCGCGGCGGTGAGGATCTGCTCGGAGAGCGGGGAGCCCTTGGTGGCGCGGGCCAGGACGAGTGCGCCGACCATCGTGCAGAGCTGGGCGATGCCGTCCTGGTCCTCGGTGGCGAGCCACTCGGCGAAGTCGCTCACTCCTTCGGCGTAGGCGCGGTGGGCGTCGCGGGCTCCGGGTTCGCGCGCCATGTCGGCGGCCAGTGCGGCGGTGGGGCAGCCCTCTGCCACGTCGTCGCGGTGCTCCGTGGAGAGGTAGATGTCGACGAGGGCTCGCCGGGCGGCCTCACGCTGCCCAGCGTGCTGCTCGAGTCCGGCATCGCGGCGCTGGGTGAGCTCCTCGAACGCGTGGGTGGTGGCTTCGTCGATGAGGGCCTCCTTGGAGGCGAACTGCTTGTAGAAGGCGCCGTGGGTCAATCCGGCCGCCTTCATGAGGTCGGCGACGCTGACGTGCGTGCCCTGCTCGCGGAAGAGCCGTGAGGCGGTCTCCACGACCCGCTTGCGGTTCTCCTGCGCCTGCGCCTGCGATACGCGGCCCATCGGGCACCTCCATTTGGATGTCGACTGGCATCTATCCTAGCCGCAGGTTAGATTGGATGCGTAATCTAATTGGGGGCGGCCCGAACGGTCGGGCCGCCGCGACGCTGGGAGCGCACATGGAACTGAAGGACGCGGTCGCCGTGGTCACCGGAGCCAATCGGGGACTGGGCCGCCATCTGGCCGCGCAGCTCGTGGAGCGCGGAGCGAAGGTGTATGCGGCGGCCCGCCGCCCCGAGACGGTGGACCTGCCGGGTGTCGTCCCGCTGCGGCTGGACGTGACGGACGAGGAGTCGATCCGGGCCGCTGCCCGCGTCGCGTCCGACGCGACGCTGCTGGTGAACAACGCGGGCATCTCCACCGCCACGCCGCTGATCGCGGGCGGCCTGGACGCGGTGCGTCTGGAGATGGAGACGAACTACTTCGGCCCGCTCGCGGTGACACGGGCTTTCGCCCCGGTCATCGAGGCCAACGGCGGCGGCGCCGTGCTCAACGTCCTGTCCGTGCTGTCGTGGCTGCATCCGGCGGCCCTGGGGTCCTACGCGGCGGCGAAGGCCGCGGCATGGGCACTGACCGGCGCGGCCCGGGAGGAACTGGCTCCGCACGGCATCACCGTCTCCGCGCTGCACGTCGGATACATGGACACCGACATGGCCGCAGGGATTCCCGCCGCCCAGAAGGCCGACCCCGCCGACGTCGCCGCCCAGGCCCTGCACGGCATCGAGACGGGCCTGCCCGAGATCCTCGCCGACGAGAGCACCCGGTACGTCAAGCAGGGCCTGGCCGCCTCGCCGAACGCGGCGTGAAGCGCACCCGCCGCACCCTCCCTTCCTCCCCTGTTGATCCTTGAGCAAGGACACATGATGCGTTACACGACTTTTGGACGCCGGACGGGTCTGCGCGTGTCCGAGTACGCGCTCGGTACGGCGAACTTCGGCACCGGCTGGGGCGACTCCAGCCGCGTCATCGCCCCCCTCGCACCGTTGGCCTGACACCCGAGGGCAGCGGCGGCCGGAGCGTCGCCGCCGCCCCTGGCCTGCGGCGGACGCCGAGCCGGTGAGCGCAGAGCGCCGCATCGGCGAGGGGCCCCGGAAGACCGAAACAAGCACCACAGAGTGTCCCGTTACTGGGAGAAGCCCAGCATGGACCAGAGATCCCGTCCCCTCCCGGACGAGAAGCGGAGACGACGATGAAGGCCTTCCTGATCGAACGGTACGGCGACAAGGCCGGCCCCCACGCCGGTGAGATGCCCGACCCCCGGGTGGGCGCCGACGACGTCCTGGTCCGGATCCACGCGGCGAGCGTCAACCCGCTCGACGTCAAGCTCCGCGACGGGGCCTTCAAGGCGATCCTGCCCTACCGTCTCCCTCTCGTCCTGGGCAACGACCTCGCCGGGGTGGTGGTCCAGGTGGGATCGTCCGTCACCCGGTTCACGGTGGGCGACGAGGTCTACGCGCGGCCCGACAAGGACCGCATCGGCACGTTCGCCGAACTCATCGCCGTCCACCAGGACGACCTCGCCCCCAAACCGGCCGCACTCACCATGGCGGAGGCCGCCTCCCTTCCCCTGGTCGCCCTGACCGCCTGGCAGGCACTGGTGGAACGGGCACACGTGCGGCCGGGCCAGAAGGTCCTCGTCCACGCCGGCTCCGGCGGGGTGGGCACCATCGCCGTCCAACTGGCCAAACACCTGGGCGCGCAGGTGGCCACCACCGCGAGCACCGCCAAGGCCGACCTGGTGAAGGAGCTGGGTGCCGACATCGTCGTCGACTACAGGAAGCAGGACTTCGCGTCCGTCCTCGACGGCTACGACGTCGTCCTGGACACCCTCGGCGGTGAGACGCTGGAGAAGTCGCTGCGGGTGCTCAAGCCCGGCGGGACGGTCATCAGCGTCGCAGGCCCTCCGGACGCCGCGTTCGCCCGTGAGCTGGGCGCGAACGCGGCCCTGCGGCTGGTGATGAGCGCGCTGAGCTTCAGGACCCGGCGCCGCGCCCGGCACCGCGGCGTGACGTACGCGTTCCTGTTCATGAAGGCCGGCGGTGACCAGCTGCGCGAACTCACCGCGCTCATCGACGCCGGAAAGATCCGCCCGGTGGTCGACCGTGTCTTCCCCTTCGACCGGACCGGGGAGGCGATGGAGTACGTCGAGAAGGGCCGCGCGAAGGCCGGCAAGGTCGTCGTCACGATGACCTGACCGAACAGTCCTCCCGCCGGCAGACCGGCGGAGCCCCCCTCGGCTGCCGGGAGAGGAGGGTCGTCCTGGCGCGGACAGCTGGGCTTCGAGGCCGGCGACGCGGTGGCGTTGGCAACGCAGATGGGAGCGAGTGGCCTTGAGCCGCTCGTCGAGCGTGCGGTTGTCGGTCGTGAGCCGGCGGACCCGCTGATTGAGCGTGGTGTTCTCGGTGGTGATCCGCTGGATGGCCTCTCAGGGCCGGACCGCTTGGGGCACCTTCGTCGACGGCCGCCTCGTCAGCGTCAGTTGATGACGCCGGCGTCGTGGGCGAGGAGAACGGCTTGGACGCGCTTGGTGACGCGGCGGTGGGGAGTCGACACTGGGCACGCTCGGCACCGTCACCCTGGGGGCGGCGGACCAGGGGCTCGCGGCTTTGTACGACGTGGCCGGCCTGGCCGTGATGTGGAGCGTCCTGAGCGCGTGGCTCCAGGGCACGGCCATGCTCAGGACGGTCGGCGTCGACGCCGCGACGTACGCGCCATTCGCACAGCAGATCGCCGCCGGGGTGGCCGCATGGCTGCCCGGATACGCGGAGCAGATCGACGCCGGCTCCTTCCCGGCCGAGGCGTCCGCCCTGGAGACCGACGCACGGGCGATGGAGCACCTGATCGAGGAGAGCGAGGCGGTGGGGGTGAACGCCGAACTGCCCAAGTTGCTCAAGGAGATGGCCGACCGCGCGATCGCCGCCGGACACGGCGCGGAGCAGTATCCCGTACTGATCGAGGAGTTCGGCAAACGCCGCAACGGCTGACCGGCCCGGCACCGGGATCGGGCCGACCTGCCGTCGCTGCTCCTCCGGCGGAGGGGTTCGGACTCGGTGCATCGGGGGCGGAGTTCGGCGTCACTGCTCCGGGAGACGGCGGATGAAGTCCAGCAGCAGGGTGCAGAACGCGGCGGGCTGTTCCAGCGGCGCGAGGTGTCCTGCGGCTGGGATGACCACGCTCTGGCCTGCGTCGAGGGCGTGGGCCAGAGCCTCGCCGCCCTCGAAGAAGTCGGGCATGTCGTGTTCACCGACGCCGACCAGGGCGGGAGCGGTCAGTGTCCGCAGCGCTGCCGTTCCTTCACCGAGCGGGTCCGCCGCCAGTGGCGGCTCGCCGTGGGCGAGTTGTTCGGCAAGCCGGCTGCGGAGCATCCGGGCAGCGTGAGCGCGTACTTCGTCGCTCGCGCCGGCGGAGGTCCATGCCTCGACACCAGCTGTCACCGCTGTGTCCAGGTCGCCGGCGGCGAGCGCGGTCCTTTCGGCGTCCCAGGCGGCCCGCAGACGTGGAGAGGCCGGCTGGTCGTGGGGCCGGTACCCGACGAGTACCAGGCCGTCGACCCGCTCGGGTGCCGTGACGGCGGCCTGGAGCGCCACCAGGGCGCCGAGGGAGTTCCCGGCCAGGACGAAGCGGTCGGCCCCGAGGTGGTCGAGTGTGTCGAGTACATCCGTCCAGGGGGCCACTTCACGGGCTTCGGGTACGGTCGCGTCGCCGTGGCCGGGCAGGTCCAGGGCGATGGCCCGCACGCCCGCGTCGGCGAGCAGGGGGAGGTGGGCGCCCCACATGGTGCGGTCGGTGGGGCGGGCGTGAAGCAGGACCACGGGGCGGCCTCGGCCCATCTCATCGGAGGGCAGCAGCATGGCAAGCATCTTTCGTCGGTGGGAACAGGGGTGGGGACGGAAAGGGAGAGACCGCCCGGGCTCCTGGTGCGAAGGAGCGGGAGACCTTCCTGACCTCGTCGGGCCCGTTGCGGGTCAGCCCCGCCTTGGTCGCGATCAGCACGTCGTCGCGGTAGGGGTGGATCGCCTCCCGGATGATCTCCTCGCTCACGTACGGGCCGTAGGAGTCCGCGGTGTCGATCAGCCGTACGCCGAGTTCGACGGCGCGGCGCACCACGCGCACGCACTCCCGGCGGTCGTCGGGCTCACCCCACACCCCGAGTCCGGTCAGGCGCATGGCACCGAACCCTAGACGGGCGACCTCCTTGTCGGCGATCTCGAAGGTGCCGGCGGCCTCGGAGAGCGTCGCGGTCATGACCGGGGTCCTCCTTCCGGCACCGGAGCGGCGCGGTCCGCCAGGGCCCCGTCCCGCTCGGACAGCCGGCCGAGCAGGACCAGGGCGTCGGCGTCGGCGCTGCCGGGTTCCGCGCTGTAGACGGACAGGTGCTGTCCGGGGGCGCTGGTGACGGCGAGCGCCTCGAAGTGCAGACGTATCTGTCCCACCCGCGGATGCCGGAAGTGCTTGTCCTCGTGCGTACGCGGGCGGACCTCGTAGTGCGCCCACAGGCCCGCGAACGCGGGGCTGCGCACGCTCAGTTCGCCGACGACCCGCTCGATCCGCCCGTCCTGCGGGAACTGCGAGGAGGACGCCCGCACGTTGCCCACCGCGATCCGCGCCGCCTGGTCCCAGTCGGCGTAGAACTCGCGCGCGAAGGGATCGAGGAAGATCATGCGCAGCAGGTTGTCGTACCGGGCGAAACCGCTGTACAGCTCCCGCGCCATCGCGTTGGCCGCCAGTACGTCCTGCGCCGCCCCGACCACGAAAGCCGGCACGTCGCGCATGCCGTCCATCAGCCGCAGCAGCGCCGGGGCGACGGTCGTCGCGGCAACCGCCGTCCCGAAGACGGACAGGCCCAGCCGGAAGAGATGGGCGGCCGCCGCGTCGTCCAGCCGCAGCGCCCCGGCGATCGCCCGCAGCACCTGCTCGGACGGGTGCCGCTCCCGGCCCTGTTCCAGCCGGATGTAGTAGTCCGTGCTCATCCCGGCCAGCAGCGCCACTTCGTCACGCCGCAGCCCGGGCACCCGCCGCGCCCCGTCGTCCGGCAGGCCGACGTCCGCCGGCGCGACCGCCGCACGGCGGGCCCGCAGGTAGGCGCCGAGCTCATTCGTGTTCTCCATGGCCGCCACGCTAGTCGTGGCCGGATGCCGGGGCGTGGGTGCGCTGCACCCACCCCGGAAGGCCCACGCTGGAGGGCCCACTCCGTTTGCCCCCGTGACCTGCCGCCACCGCGCTTCGAGAAGCGGATCGTGCCGGCTGCCTCCTTCATCGCCGGCCCTGTCGCCGGGCAGTGCGTCGCGGACGGTGGCGCTTCGGCGGCGATGCCGGGCTCCTGGTCCGTTCGGCCAACCCGGCCGCTCAGCGGGGCTCAGGGGAACTCAAGCGACGTCGCACATCACCGCACGCCCAGGCGGCTCAGCCGAGGAACTCGACGCGGTCGATGAGGCCTTCGCGGACCCGGTAGGCCACCAGGACGCGGACCGGTTCGTCGGACAGGCCGTGGGCGACTTCGTGGTCGACCACCCAGTCGCCCTCGGTGAGCCGTCCTACGATCTCCGCCCGGCAGCGGCCCGCGGCGAACTGCCGCGTGTAGGTGTCGCGCAGGGCCTGGCGGCCTTCCAGTCGGCTGCCGTCCCGCCGCAGAACGAGGATGTCCTCGGCGTAGGTGGCGACGAAGGCGTCGATGTCGTGGTTGTTGTAGGCGGTGAGCTGCTGCTCGACCACGTCGCGCGGTTCGGTCATGTGCTTGATCGTTTCTTCCTTGGGCAGGGGTTCAGGCCGCGAGACGGCGGGTGGCGAGTTCGGCGTAGAGCGCCGCTCCGTCGGGGAGCACCGCGTCGTCGAACTCCGCGTAGGGAGAGTGGTTGAGCGGCAGGGTGTCGGGATCGCTCCCCTTCGGGGCGGCGCCGAGCCACGCGAACGATCCCGGAACGGCGTCGAGTACCCGGGAGAAGTCTTCCGACCCGGTCATCGGGTTGGCCATCGTCCGGAAGCGTTCCTCGCCGAAGGCCTCTCGGACGGTGTCCCCGAGGAAATCGGTCTCGGCCCCGTCGTTCACCGTCACCGGGTACCCGGGAAGGTACTCGATCTCGGCCCGCAGGCCGTGGGCGGCCGCGACGGCCCGCACCAGCTCCACCACGGTGTCGGTGACCTTGGCCCGCGCCTCGGCGGAGAAGGTGCGCACGGTCGCCTCGAAGTAGGCGGTCTCGGGGATGATGTTGCGCTGGGTACCGGCCCGGAGGAGTCCGACGGTGATCACCACCGGATCGAACACGTCGAAGCGGCGGGTCACCATGGTCTGCAGGGCGGTGACCGTCTCGCAGGCCGCCGGGACGGGGTCCTTGGCCCGGTGAGGTACCGAGCCGTGCCCGCCCGCACCGTGGAGGGTGACGTTCAGCGCATCGGAGGCGGCAAGGATCGGCCCGCGCCGGGAGCTGAACTCCCCGTGCGGCATGGTCGACGCCACGTGCAGGGCGTATGCGGCGACCGGGCGCGTGCCCGCCGCGTCCAGAACGCCCTCGGCCAGCATGGCTCCGGCGCCGTCCCAGCCCTCCTCGCCGGGCTGGAACATGAAGACCACGTCGCCGTGGAGCCGCTCCCGCCGTGCGGCGAGCAGGTGTGCGGCGCCCGTGAGCATGGCGGTGTGCAGATCGTGTCCGCAGGCGTGCATGGCACCGTTGTCGGACGCGAACGGCAGCGGGGCCTTCTCGATGACCGGCAGTCCGTCCATGTCGGCGCGCAGGAGCACCGCCGGCCCCGGTAGCCCGCCGCGCAGCACCGCGGTGACCGAACTCAGCGCGGAGCCCTGACGTACTTCCAGCGGCAGTCCCTCGAGAGCCCGCAGCACCCGCTCCTGGGTGCGCGGGAGATCAAGGCCCAGCTCGGGGAACCGGTGGAGGTCGTGGCGGAGCCGGACCAGGTCGGGAGCCAGAGCCAGGGCGTCGTCGTGTATGGACACAGGTACCTCCATCGGGCCCGCGCGGGGCGGGAACTTGTGCGGAGCGATCTTGTTCCGCGATTCTGGAGCCCGCAGCGGGGGATTCCCGCGATTTCGCAGGATCACGCCACGAAGAGGCCCTTCGATGAACGAACCAACCGGCAGTCGACAGTGACCGGCGCCGAGGTGACAGTGGACGAGTTGGATCTCGCCCTGGTGAACGCGATGCAGCTGCGGCCCCGGGCACCCTGGTCGCTGCTCGGCCAGACCCTCGGGATCAGCCCGGTCACCGCCGCGCGCCGCTGGCGACGGCTCTCGGAGGCCGGGATCGCCTGGGTGACCGCCTACGGCCTGCCCCACCCCGAGGACCCTGGCTGCGTCGCGTACCTCGACATCGACTGCGCTCCCGACCGGATTCGGCAGATCGCCGACGAGCTGGCCGAGGACCCGCACGTGATGAGTGTCGAACACCTCTCCCAGGGCTGCGACCTCGTCATCGCCGCGGCCTTCACCGACCTGGCGACGGTCTCCCGTTACACCGCCGAACGGTTGGGCAGGCTCCCGGGGATCACCGCCGTCCGCACCCACCTGGCGACCGGCTTCTACGCCGAGGGGATCCGCTGGCGACTGGATTCACTGGACCCCGCCCAGCGCCTGGAACTCCACGACGACCACCCGACGGGCTACGGGCCGTCCTCCCCAGTACGGGCCGAAATCCGCCACGAAGACCGGGAGTTGCTTATCAGGCTGGGCACCGACGGCCGCCTCGGCCAAGCCGAGCTGGCCGCCGCCACCGGGCTCAGCCCGTCCACGCTGCGCCGCCGCCTCGACCGGCTGGCCGCCTCCGACGCGATCCGCTTCCGCTGCGAGATCGCCGCCGGAGACGCCGGCCGACCGGTCCTGGCGACCTTCCGGGCCGACATCCCTCCGGACCGGCTCGACGAGGTCGGCCCCCAACTCGCCAGGCTCCCCGAGATCCGGCTGTGCGTAGCCGTCACCGGCCGGCACAACCTCATCCTCTCCGTCTGGCAGCGCTCCCTCGCCGACGTCCAGCGACTGGAAGCCGCACTCGCCCGCAGGTTCCCCGACCTGCGAGTGGCCGAGCGCCGCGTGTCACTGCGCACCGTGAAGAGGATGGGACGGATCCTGGGCTCGGACGGCCGCGCGGTCCGCGCCGTCCCGATGGACATCTGGCGAGACCCGATCCCGGTCTCCTAGCGGTGGTCCACCCGGAGGTGCCGACCACCGGTCCGCGCCCGGGACGGCGCCGGCGGGCGCGTGACCGGCCCCGCACCCCCGGTGCCCCCGCCCGGGCCGTCGACCCCGGTCCGGCTGCCACCGACCTCACCTCCCTCCTCGCCGGGCCGCCGTCCTGGTGCCGCAGGTCCTGGTGGCCGCCCCGGTCCGGTCCGCTGTTGCGCCTGCCTGCCGCCGGTCCGTCCCTCACGGCGCCAGGTCTCCTCCGTCGCCAGGAGCCGGCCCTTCCCGGGCCGATCTGGGAGTGACGTGGGGGTGGTCGTGCGTGGTGTGCGGTGCGGGGCAGCGGCCCGAGGGCATCCCCCCGGGCCGCCGGGCCGCTCCGTTCGGTCTGGGTCAGCAGCGAACGGTGGAGCCGCCGTTGCTCAGGTTGGCGTCGTAGATCCAGCCGCTGCCGGCCGGGCCCCGGACGTAGGTCCAGGTGTTCCCGTAGTCGTTGACGGAGTAGCAGTCGTAGTCCACCCGGATGCCCTGGGAGAATGAGCCGACCAGGGTGCACGCTCCGTACGGGCCGGTCCGCACCGGAGCACTGCTCGCCGAGATCGTGCCCGAACCCGAGTCCAGGTTGCTGTGCGGCCAGTTCGCGTTGCCGCAGGTGACGGCGGCGAGGTCGGACGACGACGGCGCCGCGGCCGCCGACACGGCCGGGAACGAGAGCGAGGCCACGGCCGTCAGCCCGACGGCGAGTGCGGTCTTTCGGAGACGGGATGTCATGAAGCGAACTCCTCGTGAGCGGGTCGCCGAGCCGGCCGGCCCGGCGAGCCCTCACCCTTGCCGCCGCGGTCACGGCCGGGCAAGGTTCCCGAGGTGTCCGGGACTGTCCGGGACTGTCCGGGGAACGGTCGGACACGCCGGACTCGGTCCGACCAGCCGAACCTCCCGGACCGCGGGACGACGGCGCCGGCCGCACCGCTGCCCTCGTCCTGGCCAACAACGTCTTGAATCAACGTGGTTGGCCGCGGACTGCTCCGCCAGGATCGGGGCATGAGTTCCCAACCCTTGCCACCGAATCCCTCCCTGGCGCGGGATACGGCCGAGTTCGTCGCGTGTCTTCGACAGCTTCGGCAACGGTCCGGGCTGACCTACAGGGCGCTGGAACGCCGCGCTGCCGAGGTCGGGGCCGTGCTCCCGCGCAGCACGATCGCCGAGGCGCTCCGGCACGACCTGCTGCCGCGACCGGAACTGCTCGACGCCTTCGTCCGGGCCTGCGGCCTCGGCGAGGACCCGGCCGTGTGGCTCGCGGCACGCGAGCGGCTGGCCCACGAGGCCACCCACCCGGGGCCCGGCGCCCCCGCCGAGGCCGGCCCACCCGGCCCACAGACCCTGCCCGGCGCCCCGCGGACCGTACCGCCCGCGCCCTCCCGCCGGCGGCTGCGCAGCGCTACTCCGATCGTGGTGGTCCTGGCGCTGGCGGCCGCCGTGGCGGGCGGGGCGGCCTTCCTCCACGACCGTGCGCACCGCCCCGCCGCGCCCGCTCCCTCCTCCGGCACCCAGGAACGGGCACTGGTCGCGGCGGGCGCGTATCTGATCCGGCCGGTGGGCTCCGGACTCTGCCTGGGGGAGTCGACCACGCACGAAAGCGGTGGCGAGGTAGGGCAGTTCGCGTGCCCGGGTAACGTGCCCACCTACGTCTTCGAGCCGGTCGGCGGCGGCCAGTACACGATCCGCTCCCTCCATCCGGTGATGGGTCACGGCTGCCTGGGAGTGGAGGCCGCACTCCTCGCCGACGGCGCCCGTCTGATGAACGACTACTGCGGCCGGCGGGGGACAGCGGAACGGTTCCGGCTGCGCGCGTCGCCGGGAGGCGCCGGTAGCTACCTCATCCAGCTGGTCCACAGCAACGCCTGCGTGACCATCCCGGGCGATATCGGCACCCCGGGCGTCCTCGCACGCCAGCTCCCCTGCGCAGACCCTCCCGCCGGGCAGAGCTTCACCCTGGAGCCCGTGCCGGCCCCGACCGCCATCCCGGACATCAGAACCAACTGATCACTCGCGTCGGCCGGTGCAGCCGGCCTGGTCCGCCGCCTTCGGTGATCGCGGCCGGCCCCGCACCCACCGCGAACGGGGCGAGGCACGCGGCGAGCCGATCGCCGACCCGGTGATGGCGCGGCCGGCCTTCGGGTCGAGCCCGCCGGGCCGGGGCCGGGGAGAAGACAGAGGTGGTGCCGCTGGTTCTCACCCCGGATCGACTCCGCCCTGGCCTCGCCTGTTACGCGGCACTCCGGACAGCGAGGCCCCTGCTTCCCGCAGGCCCTCTGTTGTGCGGGCTCGGGATCGGCGAATATCGTTCCTGATATTCCGTCAGTCGGCGCAGGGGGAGCGAACGCCCTTGCGGTGACGCCGTTTGAAGGAGCCGGCAGTGACTGCTGAACCGTCGCCGGGTGGTGTCCCGCCGGTGCCCCCGGGCCCGCCGCCGGGTGCCGGAGGCGGACCGGCGCCCGCGTCCGGCCGTCGCCTCGGCGAGATCGCGGCGCTCGTCTCGGCCGGCACCGCCCTCGCAGGTCTCCTCCTCGGCTTCCTCGGACTTCCCGCTGTGGTGAACTCACCCACCGCCAGCACCGTCACCGAGACCGTACGCGCCACGGTGACCGTGACCGTGACCGCGACCCCGGCAGGCCCCTCCACGCCCATCACGGCTCCGGCACCGAGCGGCAGCGGCCAGCCGCCGCCCACCACACCCGGGCGGGTCTCCCTCGTGGACGACCTGCTGCCCGTCGACCATGAACAGGGCAACTACGACCGCGGGCCGCAGAACGTCAACGGCACGCTGTACCCCACCGTGCTCTCCAGCACCTGCGCCACCGCCACCTGGCAACTGGACCGCCAGTACACCACCCTGACCACGTCATACGGCCTGGCCGACAGCTCGTCCTCCGGCAAGACCGTGAGGATGTACATCGAGCTGGACGGCGCCCGGAAACTGGAACGAGATGTGCTGGTCGGCTCGACGACGCCCGTGACTTTGAACGTCCAGGGCGTCTTCCGCGTCACCCTTGGCTCCAGCTACTGCTACACCTTCGGTTCGAACAACGTGGGCGCGTGGATCGACCCCGTTGTCACCAAGGCCCCCTGAGTCCGCCCTTGGTCTGTGGCCCGCATGGTGACTTGCTCTCCGGCCCCTGGCCCGGCCGCAGGCGTCCCGTGGGCGTGCTCGCGCTCGTCGCGGTGCTTGGTGCGCAGCAGTCGGCCGGGGCCGGCGAGGACCGGCCGGTGAGCGCGGCGCCGGACGCCGGTCGGCGCGCGGAGCTGCGGCGGGCGGTGAGCCGCGGTGGACGGCGGAGCGCGGCGAACGAGATCAGGTTCGGGGGCGGGTGATGACGGTGCTGCCGCTTCGGGGCGAGGGGCAGGCGCCTGCCTGGAGCGGGGCGCGGGGGCGCGGTCGGCGACGGCGCGCTGAAAGGCGTGCCCGTCCGAGACGTTACCTTTGCCGCTTCTACGCCGACATCACCTGGGGCGGCGGCCGCGGTTCTCGACGTTGTGCGAGGAGAGGGCGGTGATGTTCAGCGACTACGGGTTCCACCACCAGAGGTCGTCACGGGTGAACACCGGCAAACTCGCGATCATCGTGAACGGCTATGGCGGTGGCGGTGGAGTCTGCTGTGGACGGAGCCACCCGCCTCGTTGTCGGCGAGCCTGCGGTGCGGGGACACGGCACGGCGGTCCTTGGCGCACGGTGGACCATCGGACGGAACCGAGCGCGTGTTCCCCCTGCTCGGACTGCGGCATCACGGGATGTCCAGGAAATCGGAGGCGGCGCTGCCCACGAGTCCCATAGCATCGGCTCGGACCGACCCGTCGAGTATCACCAAGGACTTTGTGAATCACTCCGATCTCCACGCCAAGGCCCCCTCGCTCGCGGCCGGCATGGCCGCTGCCGATCACAGCCCGGACATCCAGCTGTCCCAGACTCGCCACCGCGCCGCGCTCGTGGCGAGCTGGCAGATCGCACCCGGCTCAACGGTCCTCGAACTGGGCTGCGGCCAGGGCGACATGACCGTCGTCCTCGCGGAGGCGGTGGGGCCCGACGGGCGCGTGACGGCCGTCGACGTGGCCGACCCCTCCTACGGGGCGCCGGTCACGCTCGGAGAATCGGCGGCCCGGATCGCGGTAGGCCCTCTCGGGCCGCGCATCGACTTCCGCTTCGGCACGGACGTCCTCGACCCGTCGGTCGACTTCCCCGGAAGTACCTTCGACTTCGTGGTGCTCGCGCACTGCTCCTGGTACTTCGCATCGCTCGGACAGTTGCGGGACACACTGGCCCGGGTACGGCCGTGGGCGCGGCGACTGTGTTTCGCCGAGTGGGACTTGACGCCTGCGTCCGGCGACCAGCTGGCGCACCTCCTGGCTGTGCTGCTCCAGGGGCAGACCGAGGCCGCGGGGTCTCATGGCCAGGGCAACGTTCGCACGCCGTTCTCCCGTGAGGCGCTGCTGAGGCTCCTGCACGAGGCCGGCTGGACGGCCGACGGCAGCGGCCCGGTCGATACCGGAGGGCTTCAGGACGGCGACTGGGAGATAGCCGCCTGCCTTGACCTGGCCGCAACGGAGGAGCGTCTGGCCGCGCTGCCCGAGCCGGTGCGCCAGCTCGTCCTGAGCCAGGCCGACGTTCTCCGGGCCATCGCCAAGCCGCACGGCAACCGCGCGCTCGCCGCGTACTCAGTCACCGCGCGCTGACCCACGGCCCCGGCGGCCGGCCGGTCAGAGGTCGGTGGGATCGGTCAACCGTCGCCCTTCTTCGCTTCCAGGCCCGGGGATGCGGGCGGTGTCTGCCGAGCCCTCGGAGGGGCCGAGTTGTCCTGGACCCTCGCCGCATTGGCCGCCGTCTCGCCCGCCACGGTCCGCCAGGACGTCGCGGCCCAGGTCAACGAAGTCGCGCGGGTGCTCCACACGAACCTCCACCCGGTGAAGGAACGCGGCGTGCGAGCCGTGCGGCCACGCCCCTACCCTCGCGCGGGTGACGGCTACGAGACGTGGCATGCTGCCTCCCGTGATCGACACCGCCGATAGCGCCGCTTCGGGCGGGACCTGGTCGTCCGCCACCGCGCGCGAGCCGGCCGAGTTCCCCGCGGCCGGAGTCGAAGGAGTGCCCGGCGTCGAGCACGCCGCCGACGGCCGCCGCACCCTGTGCGGGATCCGCGGCCGGTACCTGACGTTCTTCCTGCGCCACTTCCAGCCACAGGGCCTGGCCTCGTGCCGCAAGTGCCGGACGCTGGCCGAGGTAGCGCCCACCCAGCCGGGCGGGCAGGAACGCCTGCACGACCTGCTCTGACGTGCGCGGATGGGCGCTTGCCCCGTGCCCGGCCAGAATCGCGACAGCCGCGCGAGCGTAGCCGCCGGGGTCAGGTGCTGCCGCGTTCCGGTGCTCAATTGGCGGGAACGAGCAGCGGCACAACCTCGGCCCGGGCTGTTTCGCCCCCCGTGTCGTCGCTCGGGGCCTATCATCCAGCAATGCTCATAGGGTTAATGATCGGCTTTCTGATCCTCGGTCTGGGCCTGGCCTCGTACCAGGCCTCCAAGCGGCAATGGCTCGACGCCGCTCGGCACCTGTGCAGTACCGCGATCGCGGTCGCCGGGTACGCGGCGATTCTGCTCCACAGGCCGTGGATCGGTATGGCGGCTCTGCCTGTAGCGGTCGCCGCCGCCGTGGCCTACATCGCGATCGCCAGGTCTCAGGCCCGGAAATCCGCCCCAGCTGACAAGACCTGACGAGGCCGAAGCCGAGTTGCCCGGGAGGCGGTCGCGGCTGCGCCGGCCTGGATGGCGTGGTCCTCAGCCTCAGCGCACTCAGGCGTGTAGCCCAGCGCCTGGGCAGCGACGGCCGGCGGCATCTCCTGGACCAGGGCGCGGATCACGCAAGGCGGGTGCCGAGTGGGTGGATGCCGTTCTTGGCCAGCTGGTTCAGCAGGTAGGTGGAACAGCGCGAGGCTGCAGGCCGCCTGTTCCGAAGGAGATGATCGGCTGTCTCCTGAGCAGAGTCCTCAGGTGCTCCGATGCCCTAGAGAGCGGCGTTCACCCGTGCTGGCGCTGGCGGCGGCAACGCGTCGTCGGCGAGCAGCGGCAGCAAGAGCAGGAGTCGGGCCGCGGTGTCGTGCATGCCGGGTGCGGTCAGGTCCGGCGTCTCGGCGATGTGCACGATGTCGCGCCAGGACAGGCCCGGGCCGTACCAGTCGCTGTCAAAGCTGGACAGGTGCTCTGTCCGAGACCCGTCCGGTTGGGTCAGCAGGTAGTCGGTCCCGTAGTCACCGATGAGGTTCCGGTAGACGACGACGGGGCTGTGACCACCTTGGAACGGGATGCGAAACGCCGGCCAGGCCAGGCCTGGTCGTCCAGGAGGACTTCGGACAGGGCGTCCGTGTCGGCGCCGTCGTCACCGAACCACTCTGGTGCTGGCCGGGTCTCACCCGAGGTGAACCGGCACATGGCCAGCAGGTGATTGGACCAGAACCCGGCACGCTCAAGCAGCCACTCACCCGCGACCAACGGCCCGTAGTCGTATCCCTTGATCAGCACGAATCAGAGTGTCTCAAGCCCACTGACCTTGTTCCGCTGCCGGGCCGTCGGGAGTTGCGGGACAGCCCTCAGCCGAGGAGGACGGGATCATGGGTGGGACGGACCCGGAGGCCTGAGACGGCGTGCTGCTGATTCAGCCCGGCGGCCGTATCCCCTTCCTTCGCCGTCATCGGGCCGCCGGGAACGCACGGTCGGTCGTTCTGGCGGTGGGGGCCTCACGACTCGGAGCTCCCTGTCGAGTGGCACGTCGACCTGCGACCGGTATCGCCGGAGGTCGACCGTTCGATCGACGAGCAGGCCGCATGGGAGCGGAGCATGCGTGGCGAGGGTCCGGACATCGAGCTTCCTGGCGGCGAAGACCTGCACGACTACTTCGGTGGTTTCGCCTGCTATCCCAACCGCTACGCGCGGGTCGGGCCCCCTGGCAGTTCCTCTTCAAGATCAGCGACGCCGGCGAAGCTGAGGAGGATCCCTACTTCCTCAACTTCGGCCAGGTTAAGGATTTGCCTTCGTCAGCCCCGATCGCCGCGAAGGACGCTTCTTCTGGGAATGCTCGTAGTCACCGAGCTGTCTCGGTGGCGTACTCGTTCCGGTGGGCCCCGCGGACCGGAACTGAGTGCTCGTGATGCTGGGCCTCAGGAGGCGGTGGAGGGGAGCAGGGGCTTCTGGGCGGCAAGATCAATCGGTGCCGCCTTCTGGCCGGCCCCAGGCGGGAGGCCGATCGTGCGAAGCCGGGCGCCGAGGCGGCAAGCGGTCAGCGGTCGTGCCGGCCGCGGGCTCGGGAGGGGCCAGGGCGCGTGGTGCTGGTTGCCGGCGACCGGACGGGCCCGGCACTGGTCGACGAGGTGGCGATCGGGGAGTTCGTCGCGTGCTGGCCGGCTCCGCCGGTTCCGTCGTCGACGGGTGGCCGGCTGTCCGATCGTGCCAGCAGGTCCGCCCAGGGGCTGTCGTCGGGGGTGGCCAGGAGGAAGCGTTCCCGTGGCGGGTCGGACGCGAAGGGGCGCCAGGTGATCCCGGTGTCCTTCGTGACGGCGGTCCGGGTTCGTAGGGTGATCAGGTTCTGGTTGTTGCGCAGGTGGTGGCGGTACAGGGCCCGGCTGTGCGCGTCGACGGTACGTAGTCGTGGTGACCAGCCGTGGCCGGCGAGGTGGGCCAGGACGTCCTCGGTGAAGTGCGGGTTGCGTTCGGCGGGGAACCAGAGCAGGTCCTGGCCCGCGAGGTCGGCCCAGGACAGGGCCGTGTGGTGGGCCAGCGGGTGGTCGGGGCGCAGGAGCACGCCGAGTGGTTCGTCGGCGAGGGTGAGCGTGGCCAGGTCGTGGATGTCGTGGAAGGCGCGCATCACCCCGAGGGAGAGGGTGCCGGTCCGTAACAGGTCGAGTTGCTTCGGGGAGTCGGTCTCGGTGAACTCGACGTCCGGGGATCCGTCTTCGGCCAGGACCTGCTCGACCCGTGCCAGCAGGTGGTCCGGGACGGTGCCGCAGACCCCTACGCGTACCGGAGAGCGGGCGTCGCGTGCCTGCGCCAGCGACGACTCGATCTCGGCCAGGGTGCGTGTGGCGCTCGTGTACAGGATCCGGCCGCCCTCGGTGAGCTCCATCCCTTTGGGTCTGCGGTGGAACAGTTTGGCCCCGACCCGGCGTTCCAGGGCGCTGATCTGTTGGCTGAGGCTGGGCTGGGCGATCCGCAGCACCCGTGCGGCCTCCGTCATCGTGCCTTCCTCGGCGACGGTGACGAAGTAGCGGAGATGACGAAGTTCGACGCCCTGGTGGTCGTGCACGTCCGCTCCTTGCTCCCGGGATAGGTCAGAGCCTATGGGGTGGCCTCGTGGGTCTATTGGCGGGCAGCGGATCGCGGGGGTTTTGATGGGGGCGAACCGTCGATCCGGCGGTCTTGTTGAACGGAGCAACACGTCATGCGCGATGACTTTCCCGGCGCCCGCGTCGGGTTCGTCGCCGCCGCTGCTCACGGTGGCGTTGTCGTCCTCGGTGCCGGGCCCGGCGACTGCGCCGCAGCCATCCGCGGTGCGCGGCCGGGGCCGCGCACCGCGGTGGTAGGGGCCGAGTACGGGGGGCGGCGGGTGTATCGGCGCCAATGGTGTTCCGTCCAGATGTGGGATCTCACCCAGCAGATCGCTAGGCACATCCATGCCCACCCGACGCCAGCGAAAGCCGTCGAGGAAGCCGTCCAGGGCCTCGTCGGTCCGTTGATCGATCTCCGAGAGGCGAGGAACCAGCTATGAGGATCGCCGATTTCCCCTTGTCGGCGGCGCGGGCCAGTGTGGCCGCCGCCTTGACGGAGGACAGGGCCGACGGCGACGTCACCACCTTGTGGAGCGTCCCGGCCGATCTGGTCGCCACCGCCGAGATCAGTACCCGCCTGCCCGGCGTCGTCGCCGGAATGCCCGTGGTCCGCGAAGTCTTCGCCCAGAGCGCCCCGGAGGTCGGGGTCGAGGCTCTGGTCGCGGACGGCGAACGGGTGCGGGCCGGGGACGTCCTGGTGCGGCTGACCGGGTCGGCCCGCAGTCTGATCACCGCCGAGCGCACGGTGCTGAACTTCCTGCAGCGCCTGTGCGGCATCGCCACTGTCACCGACGCCTTCGTCCAGGCCGTGGCCGGAACTCCGGCGCGGATCCTGGACACCCGCAAGACCGCCCCGGGGCTGCGGGCGCTGGACAAGTACGCCGTCACCGCCGGCGGCGGCGGCAACCACCGGCTCACCCTGGCGGCGATGGTCCTCCTGAAGGAGAACCACATCACCGCGGCGGGCGGGGTGACCGCGGCGATCGACGCGGTCCGAAAGGGAATGGCCGATTCCGGGAGGAGCCTGCCGATCGACGTCGAAGTGCAGACCGTCGCGCAGGCCCGCGAGGCCATGGAAGCGGGAGCGGGCTGGCTCATGCTCGACAACATGGAACTGGCCGACATCGAAGAAGTGACGCGGATGAGGGCCGGCCGTCGCGGCGGTTCGGAGATCCTCCTGGAGGCCTCCGGCAACGTCACCCTGGACCGGGTTCGCGCCATTGCCGAAGCCGGCGTCGACCTCATCTCGATCGGGTCCCTGACGCACAGCGCGCCCGCGCTCGACCTGACGATGCTGATCACGACGGACGCGGCGCCGTGCCCGAGGTGACGATCGTCGACGCGTGCCGGCGACAGGGCCGGGGCGGCAGCGCGACCGCCGTGCTCGACGACGCGCCCTTCACCGATGCCGAGCGACGGCGCGTTCCCGCCGCGACAGGCACCTCGCACGCGGTCTTCATCACCGCGATGGACGGCGAGGACCGGGCCCGAGCGTCGTATCGGCTCCGATTCTTCACCGGCGAAGGCGAGTTGCCCGCCTGCGGCCACGGCACGGTCGCCGCACTGGCGCTGCTCGCGCTGCGCCACGGCGGCGACGCCTACTACCGGGCCATGCTGCACACCACGACCCGCGTATTCGAAGGCCGGGCGACGCGGGAACACGACGACCTGACGGCCACGTTCGACCCCGGCCCGATCAGCCCGCGAGAGGCCGGGGGACCCGGACTCCGGGCGATCGCGACCGCCCTCGGCCTGAACAGCGAAACCCTTCCCGACGCTGCCCACGTGGCCTCACCCGGCCGGCCACGGCTCCTGTTGCCCGTACGATCGCGCACCGCGCTGGCCGAACTCTGCCCGGACTTCAGGGCTCTGCGCGATGCCTGTGACCGCTACGGACTGCTGGGCTGCTACGCCTACTCGGTCCCCGACGCGGACGGCCGGGCGGCGGCCCGAATGTTCGCCCCGTCGATCGGCGTCCCCGAGGACGTCGCCAACGCCAACAGCACCGCGTGTCTGGCCGCGTATCTCGCGGATCAGGGCGTCACCGCAATCGCGGTCGACATGGGCGATCACCTCGGCCATCCGTCCACGATCATCGCCGACGCTCGGCGCGGCGCGTCCGGCACCCGGATCCGTGTGGGCGGCGCCGCGCAGATCGCGCGCGCCGTCGGCCTTCCCCGGCTCGACTGACACGAAAGCGACTCGCGGTGGCCAGCAGGCCGACCGGGCCGGCCGCCGACGCTCGTCCGAGACCAACCCGTCCATCGAATGCACTCATCCCCACACTGGAGGTTCCATGCCCAAGGGCTACTGGGTCAGCGTCTACCGCACCATTTCGGACCCTGAGAAGCTGGCTGCCTACAACGAGCTGGCCGGTCCGGCCGTCCGGGCCGGGGGCGGACGGCTCCTCGCCCGTGACGGTCGGGTCGTGGCACACGAGGCCGGAATCGCCGCGCGCACCATCCTGATCGAGTTCGACAGCTTCGAGCAGGCCGTCGCGGCCCGCGAGAGCGCGGCCTACCAGGAGGCGCTGGCCGCCCTCGGCGACGGCGCCGAGCGCGACTTCCGCATCGTCGAAGGCATCGACTGACCGACGGTGGTCCGGTCGGATCCTCACCGATACAGCGGGGTTCCGGGGTATACCGGGCCGCTCCCGGGAACGGTGTCATCAGCTGGTTCCGACACGGCTCGGGCCGCCTGGCCGGGACCGGCGGCAGGGGCGTGGCAGCGCGGGATGTCGCGGTCGGTGGTGTGGACGGCGGCCCGGCCCGCGGTGAGGACTCGCCTGGGCCGGGGTGATGCCCCGGAGAGGACCGCCATCGCCAACTCCAGGTCGAAAGCCGCCGATCCGCACCCTGCGCCGTGGCATCCGACCTGTCCCCTAAGGGATGGGCGCCCAGCATCCCTGACGGACCCTGAGGGGGTCTTCCCCCCGTGACGGCCGGGGGGTGGCTCCATGTCCCGGCGCAGCGGCCAAGCGGCAGGATCCTTACATGACTTCACGGCGAACAAGTACTCGGATCCTGGCGGGCGCGGCTGTCCTCGGCAGCGTGTCGGCCCTCGCGGTACCGGTCTCGGCGGCGGCCGACTTCCCCGGGGAGCGGGCCCAGGGAGGGGCCGTCGTCTCGGTCGAGCAAGCGGCAGACCTCACGGCGGAGGAAGTGGCCGGACAACTCCGGGGCGAGATCGACTCCACCCAGGTCCGCTACGGCGTGACCGCCTACCGGGTCACCTACCGCACCGCCGACAGCGCGGGTTCCCCCACGACCGCGAGCCAGCTCGTCGTCCTGCCCAGGAGTGGGGCGCGTGACCTGCCCGTCGTCTCCTGGCTGCACGGCACCACCGTCTACCGCAAGGACGTCGCCTCGGAGAATCCCGAGTCGAACGACCGGCTCGTCGCCCTGCTGTTGGCCTCGACCGGACGAGCCGTTTCGGCACCCGACTACGTCGGCCTCGGCTCGGGTGAGGGCTTCCACCCCTACGGCGACCCCCGGGCCACCGTCGCGGCCTCGGTGGACGGCCTGCGTGCGGCCCGAACCCTCGCCCACCGCAACGGCCGGGAACTGCAGCGCAACGTCCAGGTCAGCGGCTTCTCGCAGGGCGGCCCCGCGACCATGCTGGTGGGCCGCGCGCTCCAACGGAAGGACACCGACCGCTACTTCCGGCTGGGGGCCCTCGCCCCGGTCAGCGGCCCCTACAACCTCTCCGCCTTCGAGGCCGCCGCAGCCGACGACAGGATCAGGAACGCCGGCCTCTACCTGGCCTACTTCGCCACCGCCTGGAACAGGATGTACGGCCTCTACCCCACACCCGGCGATGCCTTCAAGCCCCCCTACGCCGGTGACGTGGAGGACCTCTTCGACGGCTACCACACCACGGAGGAGATCGCCCACGCCCTCCCGGCGACCTCCGAGGCCCTGTTCACCGAGGCCTTCCTGAACAGGATCCGCAAGCCCGACGGTGTCCTGAGCGAGAAGCTGCGCCCGATGGACAACACCTGCGACTGGCGGCCGAACGTGGCGGTGGAGATCTTCTACAGCCGGGGCGACCGAGACGTCGATCCCAGTCACTCGACCTACTGCGCGGACCAGTTGAGGAAGCAAGGCGCCGCCCCCCGGCTGACCGAGGTCGGCGGTGTCGACCACAACGGATCGGTGCTGCAGGCCCTGCCCCGGATCATCAGGTTCTTCGACGAGGCGGCCAAGACAAGCTGAAACCCGCCACCCACCACGACACCGGCCCGTAGCCCGCTCGGCCCGTAGCCCGCTCGGTCCGGCCCGGACCGGCCCGGACCGGACCGGGGGAGTTTGCGGCCGCCCGATCCGGTGAGGAGCGGGCCACCGGCGAAGGCCCGCGAGGGAGCGGGAACGCCCTTCGGCTGGGCGCGGACCGACTCGCCCGCGGACGACGAGAGGCAGGACAATGGGACACGGCGGAAACGTGATCGAGGAACTGATGGCGGACCACCGCGAGGTGGAGGACATGTTCGGCCGCATCCGGGCCATGAACGGCGGCGGCCAGGCACTGCGGGACGTGATCGACCACGTCACCATCGAGCTGGTGCGGCACTCGGTCGCCGAGGAGCAGTACCTCTACCCCGCGGTCCGCGAGCACCTCGACGGCGGCGACGCCCTCGCGGACAGGGAGATCGAGGACCACCGCCAGGTCGAGGACCTCCTCAAGCAGCTGGAGGACCTGCGCACCGACGATCCCACGATGGGCTCGGTGCTCCGGCAGCTGATGGACGAGGTGTCCGCCCACGTCGAGGACGAGGAGACAAACCTCTTCCCGATGCTGCGCACGGCCTGTACCCCGGAGCAGCTGGACGACCTCGGGGACAAGATCCGCCGGGCGAAGGCCATGGCCCCGACCCGCCCGCACCCGGCGGCCCCGGACAGCCCGATGGCCAGCAAGCTCCTCGGCCCCGGTGTCGGCCTCGTGGACCGGGCCCGGGACTTCGTGACCGGCCGCGGCAAGTAGGCCCCGACCGCGCCGACCGAACCCCGGCGGTTCCCTGTCACGCCTTGCCCGACCGGGCACACGCCCCGCTCGGTCGGGCAGGGCGTGACGGGGTCATGTCCCCGCCCGCACTCGTGTACCTCCGCGCGCCCGGCGGATCCCACCGGCTGGAGCGTCTCCGTGGCGTCCTCCGCCCGGCCCGGATCGGGGCCGCCGGGGGGCCGCCGGTGGGCATCAGCCTTCGACGCCGGTGGAGGTGTGGGCCGCGCCGACCGGCTTCGACTCGGGTGATCCGCGTTGGCGCAGGTAGACGGAGAGGATCGCCATGGAGGCGACCGCGAGGAGTTCGGACTGCCAGTTCTGCAGGGTGCGGTTCCAGAAGTCCGCGGACAGCACGTAGTCCCACCAGGTGAACGGCGCCTGGAGGTCGCGCAGCCGCCCGGCGTTGAACGAGGCCGCACCGGTGATCGACTGGGCGAACCAGGAGCCGACGAAGAACAGCGCCATGACCGTGCCGAGGGAGCGCGAGTACAGGGTGCGGCGCAGTCCGGCCGCGCGGGCCCAGGAGGGCGAGTCGGCGGTGGCGTGCGCGCCGACCTTCTGTTCGCGGTCGGACTCGGTACCGGGCCGGTCCAGGCTCTTGGACTCCGGGGACCCCCGTTGCAGCAGCCAGACGGTGCCGAAGATGTACAGGAAGAACTGCAGGTACTCCGACTGCCAGTTCTCGGTGACGTCCACCGCGAAGTCGGAGCCGGTCAGATAGCCGGCGACACCGACGGGCTGGAGATCGGCCGCGACGAGCTCGTTGTTCACCTCCGCCAGCCCCGCGGCGGCCTGCCCGATCAGGGTGAGCAGAAAGGCGGCACCGAAGGCCAGGGTGAGGCTGTTGTCGCGCAGGAATCGCCCCGCGCGGTCCGTGCGGCTCATCGGTGCAGCGCCCCGATCGTCGTGAAGTAGACCAGACCGCCGACGACGATCAGCACGCACAGGGCGAACAGGCTGCGCACCGGTCTCACGCTCCCTTGACCACGCACTTGTAGGGCTTGCGGGGCTGCGGGTCGCACCCGGCGGCGGTGATCTTCCATCCGTCCGGGAAGGCGGACAGGAAGAGGGTGTCGCTGTCCAGCACGGCGCGGGCCTGCCGGCCGTAGACGTCGACTCGGCGGACGTCCGCGGCTGCGGGTAGGTCGCTGTCGCCGATCGCCTGCTGGCAGCCCGTCTTGTTGCTGTCCTCGAGTTCCTCGCGGGTGCCCGGGGCGAGTGCGCCGCACAGCGCCGCGTTGTCCTGGCGGGCGAGGTCGGCCTCGAAGGCGCGTGCCGCGGCCGCGACCGCGTCCTCCCGGTCCGACAGCGACGAACAGCCGCACAGCACCGCCAGGGCAAGCCCGACCTGAAGGCCCGCCCACATCCTGCTCCGCCCTGAGACCATGCGGGGCAGTCGACCACGACCGGCCGCCCACCCGGGCGACGCGGGGCCGCCACACGACCGAACGAGTGGCTCGACGGAGCGTCACGAGAGCGCCCGCCCCGCAGGGCTCCGCCTCACCGACGGCGCCGGCGTCCGGGCGAGCCGGGCACGACCTCGCCGGCGAGCCGGGCCGGCGGAGCCTCGCACTCCCGGGGAGGCGGCAGGTCGGGCAGGAGGGGTGCCGGCCGCTGCGGCGGCCGCGCCACGCATCGGGCCGTGACCCGTCGCGCCTACGGCTGCGCCGGGGCGCCGTCGCTGTATCCGGTGGGCCTGTCGCCGTACAGGCCCACCGGAGGTCGGGCTGGGGGGACGAGCCAGTTCGCGGGGTGAGCGGAGGGGCCGACGCGGGGCGTTTCGCCGGCCCGTCCGGCTAGAGGGTTGGCTACCGGGGGTCGCTGCGGAAGCCCGGGTAGCCCAGGATGAGGACCTTCTCACTCGGGTTTCGGACGTAGGGGATCACCTTTCCGGTGTCCTCGAAGCCGAGTCGTCGGTAGAAGGCCAGGGCGCGTGCGTTGCTCTCGTTGACGCCGAGGGTCAGCCACCGTGCGTCGGTGTGGTCCTGTGCGTGGCGGATGGCGGCCCGCACGAGGTCGGTGGCGGGGCCGGTGGCGCCGCGGTGGGCCGGGGTGACGTAGACGGAGCGGACGCACAAGGTGTCCGGGACGTCGGGGACGGGTTCGATGCCGGCCGTTCCCACGCAGTTCCCGCTCGCGTCGCGGGCCGTGAGGGTGGCACGTTGCCCGGCGGCCTCCGCGGCGGCCTGTTGCTGCCAGTAGGCGGCGGGGTGGGCGGCGGTGTCGGCGTAGGAGAGGTTGAATGCGCCGGGGGAGTCCCGCAGTGCCTCCAGGGTGATCTCGCGGAGCTCCCGCCATTCCTCGGCGGCTATCCGGTGTACGACGTAGTGCATGCGGTGAGCCTGGCACGGCCGTGGCGTGGCGGGATCAGGCGCGAGGATGATCTTCGTCCGGCGGCTCCCCCGCAGGGGGGGACCCCCGGGGAGAGGGAGGACGGCCGCAGCCGGCGGAACCGAGCCGGGGCGGTTGTGTCGGGCGGGTGGGGGAGCACCGCCGAGATACCGGGAGGCTCGTGACGGCCGAGAGCCAGGTCGGCTGGTGCGCGGCGCTGTGACCTTCATGAATGCTGCCGACTCGATGCCCTGCCCCGGTGCCTGGATCGGAGCCGGATGCCGGGGCGTCCTGGTCCACCTCGCCCGGCCCTCGGCCCGGGTCGCCCGCGTCGTGGAGGTCACCGGCGCCGACCAGGTCTTCCTCGGTCGATCCGCGTGCGCCGGGTGGTGGGCGGAGAGCGGTGGCCTGGGGATATCGGTACTCGGATGGGTGGCGGCTGTTGCCGGTTCGTCCGGAATGCGGCGAAATCGGTAGGGGCCGGGCATACCGGCCGGCGGTCGGGGCAGGTGCTTGCCCGACCGCGAAGCGATGCGAAGGCGAGTGAGCAGCGATGAGCAAGGTGCAGGAGCAGATCGACGTCGATGTGCCGGTCAGCACGGCGTACAACCAGTGGACGCAGTTCGAGCAGTTCCCGATGTTCATGGAGGGCGTCGAGGAGATCACCCAGCTCGACGAGCGGCACAACCACTGGAAGACGAAGATCGCCGGTGTGTCCCGGGAGTTCGACACCGAGATCGTCGACCAGGTCCCGGACGACCACGTGGCGTGGCGTACCACCAGTGGTGATGTGCGGCAGACGGGCATGGTGCGGTTCGAGCCGATCGATGCGACCCATACCCGGGTGATGATGGAGATGGACTTCCAGCCCGGCGGCATGGCCGAGAAGGCCGCCGACATGACCGGCATGCTCGACCGGCAGGTCAAGGGCGACCTCAAGCGGTTCAAGCACTTCATCGAGAAGCGCGGCACCGCCTCCGGCGGCTACCGCGACACCCTCTGACCCGGACCACGCCGTCAGCCGCCCCCGCCACGTCCACGGATGTGGCGGGGGCGAGGTCATGTGCGAGCGGGAGCGAACCCGGAGGGACCGGGCAGCAGGTGCTGCCCGGTCCCTCACCGCTGACCGTCCCCATGGCCAGCCCCCAGTCGCCGGATCCAGGGCCCGGAACTGAGGGTGTCTACCTGGGGCGGGCTCAAGCGATGGTCAGGGCTCCTCGTCCGGGACGATGTGGACGGCGGCTTCCTCGGCAGACGCCGCGCCTCCGTCGACACCGACATCCGTCGCGAAGGTACTCGGTCCGGTGGCCCGGGGGCGCAGCCGGCCCGCGCGGGCGGCCCCTACCTCCTCGTCGCGAGGCTCGTCGCTCGTATCGGCGGTCTCGTCGGTGCCGTCTGTGGGGGTCTGGGCGGGGACGGCCAGCGTTGGGTCCGGGACCTCCTCGGCCAGCCGTTGGTCCAGGCTCTCGCCCTCGTTCTGCTCCGCCGCCGTGGTGCCCTGGTGTTCGACGGCGAGTGGCCGTTCCGGCGGGGACCAGCCCTCCTCGTAGGGACCGGCGGCGCGGTCGAGCAGGGTGTCCTCCGGGTCCAGGAGGCCGGTGTCGTCGCCGACATCGGTTGTGGCATCGGGCTGGTAGACGTCGTCGCCCCTGGCGTCGTCCGTTGCGGTCATCATGTCCGTCCTTTCGTGGGGCTGGGGCTGTGCTTGCCGGGCGCCTGTCCCGGGGGCCCGGATCGGTCCCCGGTTCCCTGCGGGTCCCGCTGCCGCTTCCCGACCGCCGCTCCCGGCCGCTTCCTGCTGCCAGGAGCGGCGGCGCAGGTGCCGGCGGTGGACCGTGGTCCTTCTGGCGATGTCCGGGTGCCGGCCCGGCAGGCGGGGCACCTTCGGTCACTGGGTGGCGCCAACTCTCACCGCTCAGGTGGGGCCACTGGACTTCCTTCCGGTCAGGACGGGAAGGTCAGCGGCTCGACTCCTCCGGGGCCGGTTTGTCGTCGGGGCCCAGGTGGCGGGTGGGCGTCGGGTCGGCCGTGGTGGCGTCTCCCTGTCGCTCGTCCAGGTCCTGTGCTTCGCCCTGTGTGCTTTCGTCGCCCTGCGCGGCAGTCGGGCCATCCGGTTCGCGCTCCGGGTCGTGCTCCTGCTTCGCGTCGCGCTCGGTGCTCATCGGATTCCGGTCCTTTCGTAGGATGGTCGGCGCCTTCTGCGGCCCGCTCAGGGCGCCACCGCGTCCGCGGCCGGCGCGGCGGGCGGCTCGTCCTCGGACCCCTGCCCTTCGGGGCGGCCCTGCGGGCGGTCGTCCGTCTTGGCGCCCGGCCCCGCCACCCGGCCCGCGTCCTCACTCTCCAGCGCGCGCCGGATGCGCTCGGCGGCGGAGCCGACCGCGTCGTCGACGTCGCCCTCGCCGCTCACCGAGGTGTTCTTCGCCTGCTCGCCCATGTCGCTGTGCCCTCTCCGCTGTGTCCGCGCCCCGGTCCGTCCCGGGGCGGTGATCGTCTACGGGTGCGGCTGCCCAGGCCGCACGGCCTCACACCTGCGGACATCGGCGAGCAGGCCCGTCCGGCGGCTCACCGGAGGCCGAGGGGGCCGGTGATCATGCGGCCACGGCTCGGCCCGCTGCCCGTACTCCTCCAGCGCGGCGTCGACGCGGCCGGTGACCACGGACGCGGGGCGCGCGGCGCGCGGACGGTGTCGGTCGGCACCCGCTCGACACCGCGTCCGAGCGCCCGCCGGGCGTGGCCGAGCCGCTGTCCGGCGTCGGCGCGATGCACCGGCCGGGGCCGGCGGCTCGGTGGGCGGCGAGCGCCTCATCCCCCCGGACCCGGCTCGCCCGGGCGTGCGCGGCGCGCGGATCCAGGACGCGGGAAGTACGCCACCAAGGAGGAGGCCGACCAGGGCGTCGGGTCGGCGAGGGTGGGCACGACGGCTGTGACGTTCCACCGGGCGCTCTGGGCGGCTGCCTCCGTGATCCAGGCGGCCGCGGCCGGCTCCGATCGCCGACGGATCCCGGCAGGGCCGGCCGACCCCGGCTGCCAGGGGGAGGATGCGAACAGACCCGGAACTGGCCGCCCGGGGGTGCTCGTGCGCAGCGCGTTCGGGGCCACGAGGTGAGGGAACCGACTCGCCGGCACCATCCCCACGGACGTCATCACCGTCAGGTGAGGCGGTTGACCAGGGCGGTGAAGAGCGCGGGGGCGCGGGTGGCCAGGGGGACGATCCGTGGGGCCAGGAGCGGGTTGACGCGGGCGCGTACCAGTGCTCCGGTGAGCAGGCGGTGGTCGCGGGTGGCGCGGCGCCAGGCCCGCTCGTAGTCCAGCGGCCGGCCGGCGCGTACGCAGCGCACCAGGTGGGCCGCGCCGGTGAGGGCGAGCGAGATGCCCTCGCCGGTGAGCGCGTCGATGTAGCCGGCGGCGTCCCCGACCAGCAGGACGCGTCCCGCCACCCTGGCCCGTACCCGCCGGCGCATCGGTCCGGCGCCGCGCACCGCCGAGCCACTGTGGGCGGTGAGGCGGTGAAGGAGTGCGGGGAACGCGGGCAGCAGTGCGTCGAACGGCAGTCGCTCGCCGGTCAGGACGGCGACGCCGATCCGGTCCGGGCCGAGCGGGGTGACGTAGGCCTCGCCGAGTGCGGACCAGTGGACCTCCACACAGTCGGTCCAGGGCGCCACCGCGAAGTGCCGTCGCAGTCCGTAGCGCGGGGGTCGCGGGTCGGGGCGTTCCAGGCCGAACTGCCGGCGCAGGGGCGAGTGCAGGCCGTCCGCGGCGGCCAGGTAGCGGGCGGTGAGTCCGGCGGCGCTGATGCTGTCGCCGTCCTGGTGGACGGAGGTGACCTTCCCCGCCAGCACCGGCACGCCGAGTTCGGCCGCCCGGCGGGACAGCGCGGCGTGCAGGACGGTGCGCCGCACGCCCATCCCCGCCTCGTGGCGGAACCTGCCCTCGGCGCGGTGGCGGTCGTCCAGGTAGCGGATGCCGCGGATCGGGTGGCCGACCACCGGCACGTCCAGGGCGGCCAGGGCGCGGACGGCCCCGGGCATCAGTCCCTCGCCGCACGCCTTGTCGATCGGGGCGGGACGTGGTTCGAGGACCACCACGTCCAGCCCGGCCAGGGCGGCGTGGATCGCGGTGGCGAGGCCGGCGGGGCCGCCGCCGGCGACGAGGAGGTCGATCACGTCGACGCCGTGGCGCAGCCGGCCAGGGCGGCGTTCTCGCAGCGCAGCCGGGTGGCGAGCAGGGGGAGGTTGAGCAGGGTGAAGGCGGTCGCGGTGAGCCAGGCCCCGTGGACGAGGGGCAGGGCGGCGCCTTCGGCGACGACGGCGAGGTAGTTCGGGTGGCTGAACAGCCGGTAGGGGCCGGTGCTGACCAGCGGCAGGTGGGGCACCACGATGACCCGGGTGTTCCAGCGCGGCCCCAGGGAGTGGATGCACCACCAGCGCAGCGCCTGGGCGGCGAGTACGAGGATCAGCATGGGCAGGCCCAGGGCCGGCAGGAAGGGACGGTGCGCGAGGTGGACCTCGGCCAGACAGCCGGCCAGCAGTGCGGTGTGGAGCAGGACCATGACGGGGTAGTGGCCGGAGCCGTGTTCGACACCGCCGCGTGCCCGGCTCCAGGCGGCGTTGCGGCGCGCGACGGCGAGTTCGGCCAGGCGCTCGACGGCGACCAGGAGGACCAGCAGCGTGTACAGGGGCATCCGGGCCTACCAGCGCAGGAGGACGAGTTCGGAGCAGAAGCCCGGTCCCATGGCGAGGAGCAGACCGGGGCCGCCGGGGGGTGGTGGCGGGTCGTGGGCGAGGGTGTCGCGCAGGATGTGCAGGACGGAGGCGGAGGAGAGGTTGCCGACCTCGGCCAGTGAACGCCGCGTCAGTTCCAGCGCGCGGGCGTCGAGCCCGAGGCTCTCCTGCAAGGCGTCCAGGACCTTGGGTCCGCCCGGGTGGGCGACCCAACCGGTGACGTCCGGCGGCTTCAGGTCGTGCTCGGCGAGGAAGGACCGGACGTCTTCGCCGACGTGCAGGCGCACCAGTTCGGGCAGTTCGGCGCCGAGGACGATGGTGAAGCCGCTGTCTCCGATGTCCCAGCCCAGCGCACGCTCGGTGCCCGGGTACAGGCGGCTGCGGGTCGCCGCCACCCGCGGCCCCGCGAAGTCCCCGGACCGCGGGTGGTGGCGTCCGACGGCCACCAGGGCGGCAGCGCCGTCGCCGAACAGGGCACCGGCCACCATGTTCGGCACGGAGGTGTCGGCGCGCTGCAAGGTGAGCGAGCACAGCTCGACCGAGAGCAGGACCGCGACGTGCCCGGGATGGCCCTGGAGGTAGTCGTGCAACCGGGCCAGGCCCGCGGCGCCGCCCACGCAGCCCAGGCCGAAGATCGGCACCCGCTTCACGTCCGGCCGCAGGCCCACCCGCCCGGCCAGCCGGGCCTCCAGCGAGGGCGCGGCGATACCCGTCACCGAGGTGGAGACCACCAGGTCCACCTCCTCGGGCGCCAGACCGGCCGCCGCCAGGGCGCCGCTCAGGGCTTCCTCCGCCAGCCGCAGCCCCACGTCGATGAACAGGTCGTTGGCCCGACCGAACCCGCCCAACTCGCGGTAACGCTCCAGCGGCAGAGCCAGGTGGCGGGTGCCGACCGCGGCGGTGGCGTGCAGCCGTTGAAGGACGCCGCGCTGGGCGTCGGACGCCGCGCACATCGCCGTCAGGGCCTCGGTGATCTCGCCCTGCTCGTACCGGTGCGGCGCGAGCACGCCGTGGACAGCCGCGATTGTGGTCACCGGCTCACCCTAGACGTGATCTGATACGTCATCATGAAATGACCGCCAGTCGGCGATTTGCCCGATCTAGCATGAGGACGTGCACACCACCGGAGTCCGGCCCGCGGAAACCCCGACCGTTCAACCGCAGTCCAGGAGGGGCGCAGCGGCACGGGGGCTGCTGGCCGCCTCCCACGCCGCCCCCGCGCTCGCCGTCACCGCCGTCGTCACCGCTCTCGCCGTGGCCTGGGGGCGGGGCACCGGGGGAAGCGCGCTGGTGGCCTCGGCGGTCCTGACCGGGCAGCTGTCGGTGGGCTGGTGCAACGACCGGATCGATCTTCACCGCGATCTCGCCACCGGCCGCACCGACAAGCCGCTGGTGGCCGGCGTCGCCCGGCCGCGGAGCGTGGCCGCCGCCGCCGGGGGCGCACTCGCGCTGTGCGTCCCGCTCTCGCTGGCGGGCGGACTGGCGGCGGGCGCCGCCCACCTCGTCGGGGTCGCGGCGGCCTGGTCCTACAACCTGGGCGTCAAGCGCACGGCGCTGTCCTGGCTGCCCTACGCCGGGGCCTTCGCGCTGCTGCCCGCCTTCGTCACCCTCGCGCTGCCCGGCCACCCGTGGCCCCCGGTGTGGGTGACGGCGGCCGGCGCCCTGCTCGGCACGGGCGCTCACCTCACCAACGCGCTTCCCGACATCCCCGGCGACCTGGCCACCGGCGTGCGTGGTCTGCCCCACCGCCTCGGCCCGCACCTCACCCGCGCCCTGGCCGCGACCCTGCTGCTGGCCGGGGCGGCCGCCCTCGTCCTGGGACCGCCCGGGCCCCTCACCACCACCGACCGGGCCTGCCTCGCCGCCACCGGCGCGCTCGCACTCACGGTCGCCCTCCCCACCCGCGACCCGCGCAGCCGCCTGCCCTTCCTCGCCAGCCTCGCGCTGGCCGCCCTGGACATCGCCCTGCTCCTGCTGCGCGGCACCCCTCTCAGCTGACAGCGGCACGCGCGGCCTCGTCACACCGCACCGCCTCGCTCACCGTCCGATCCTCCGGGGGGACCGCGGCGCCGGGGCGGTGACCGGTGCGCGGGCCCGGAAGGACGGATTGGGCTATTCGGGCAGTGTCGGGGCCTGGGCCGTCGCGCAGGTCGCCAGGAGCGGAACGGGGCGGCGAGTGCCGCCGCCCACGGCCGCCTTCACGACGAGCGCAGGACACCGGCGCGGGTGGACCCGCTCTCCGCGATCGGCCGAGGAGGCCCCGCCTCCACGTCACCGCCGACCCGGTGCCCCCGGCGGACGGTCCGCAGCAGTCGTCTGCCGTCGTCGCCATCGGTCTCACGGACCCGCGCGCGTTCGGCGGCGTGATCATTCCGACGGCCCCGTGCCGCTCAGCGGCTCCCAGGAGTCACCGGGTCCTGGCCACCTGAGCAGGGCCTCCGGGGGCTGGATGGTGCGGCCCGGCGCATCGTCGGCGGGTGATCGACACTCATTTCACAGCGCCTGGCTTGCCCGGCGGAGATGCTGAGTATGGCGCTGGGTGAGCCGACGTCGGGCGATGGCCGCTTGCGGCAGACTGCTCCTGCCGCGCGCGGGGCGCAGCCCGGCGATGACGAAGATCATGGCGAGAAGCAAAGGCGCTGACAGAAGGACGAGGACGGGCATCATCGGACTCCTCACACAAGTGGTCGAGCACATATCCGGTCTGTGCACGAGAGACAGCCACGGTCGCCGGGCGCTCGTACGGCGGCGGCAGGGTTCAGGCCTGCACTGTCCGGGCTCGATGGCGGCCAGGATGGGCCACTGCATCGGCTGATCCGGCAGCGAAGCGGAGAGTGGCACAAGGAGCCGGCCTGGCCGGCGTCGAGCCCGGAAGGGGTGGCGCGATCAGCCGAGTCATGACAGTCATAGCCGCCTCCGCGCGCTGGTCCGGTGTGGTGTGGAGATCACTTGCCCGCTGAGAGGTCGCCCAATCCCGGTCGTGAGAAGCGGCGTTCGGCGCGCCGTGGCCGGCTCCCGCAGCTGCAGACGCACCCCGCGCACGCACCCGCACGCACGACCGGGCCGGCCGCGACTGGGCACGACAAGGTTGGTGGGCCGCTCCCGCAGACGTCCGCTCGCTCCGCGCGGCGGTACGAAGGCCGGGGACGTAGGCGACCTTCGGATCAAGGCGGCCGGACGACCGGGGCGGGTCCCGGGGCCGGTCGGAACGAATCCGACCGGCCCCGAAGAATCCACCACCCCAGCGGCGTTCGCCACCCGGCAGGTACGCGGGGTCAGCTCGTCGGCAGTGCCTCGAACAGGCCGCGGCCCGCACGCTGTGCCCGGCCGGCCTTGACGAGCCGTTCCAGGGTCGTACGGACGTTGTCGTCCGTGCTGCCGGGGCTGAGGGTCGCGGAGACCTCGCCCGCCCGCACCGGCTTGCCGGCCGCGGCGAGGGCGTTCAGGACATCGTCGGCGATCCCACGGGATCGCTTCGGCGCCGTCGGGGCTGCCGGAGCCGGCGAGGCCGACTTCTTCGCCGGGGCCTTCTTCGCGATCCGTGCCTTGGGCTTGCTGTCGGCCGGGCCGGCGCCGGCTTCGGCGGCCGCAGGGGTGGCCCCGCGGGGCTTGCGCGCGGTTCGCTTGGCGGGCGCTGCCTTGGTGGCGGGCGCCCGGCGTCGGGTTGCCTTCTTCGGTTCCGGTTCGCCGGCTGCGGGGAGCGGCCCCGCGGCGGCCCCGGCCGGCTCCGGCTCCGCTGCCGCCGGAGCTTCCTCGGCGGACACGGGTGGGGGAGTGGCAGGCTCGGCTGTCGTGCCGACGGAGGGCCGCAGGGCCGCTTCCGCTGCGAGCAGGCCGTCGAGGGCGACCCGCAGCGAGGTGACGTACGCGGCGACTCGCTCCAACTCGCTTTCGAGCGCGGCCTTCTGCTCCTCGAGCTGGGAGAGCTGGCCCTCGACGAGCGTGATGGCGGCCGCGACGCCGGAGTTCGTTTCGACGGAAGGTGCCAAGGGGTGACCTCACTCACATGTGGGAACGGCGACCGCCGTACGGATGATCGCCTTCATGACGCGCCTGCCCGCTCTGCACCCGGGCAACCCTGCAGGGAGCCGGGGACAGCAGCGAACCTCACGGACTGTTCGAACATCCGTCGAAGGTGGCACTCACGTGCCCGATCGGACCCCGAAGGGCCCTCGAAGAGTTCGGCCTTCACGACACCGCGCTCCCCGAACCGCCGCGGCCGCGCCATGCCCGGGACCAGCTCACCACCCGGCCCCACCGTCCGGGTGTCCTCCACCCTCCACCTGGACGGTGATAGTGCCCGGCCCGGCTCCCGCCTCGGATACCGTTCTCCTACACGGGGTGCCATAACGGATGTGGCGCCCCCTACGGAGGTAGCCAGCGTATGAGTTCCAAGCGCAGCCAGAATCCAGCCCTGCCCACTCTCGACGACGCCTACCGGCTCGCGTCGGTCAAGGACACCGAGGAGTCCGAGCGCGACCTGGCCGCACGGCTGGCCACCACCGAGCTGCGCCGCGCCTCCCACCCCGGCCGGGTCACCTGGGATCCCACCGATCAGGCCGAGCCCGTACCGGCTCCGCCGACGGTGGTCGACGGCGACGGGGACCTGTGGCTGAGGGACCGGGGAACTGGCACCTGGACCATGCCCGAATTCGACCCGAAGACGTTCCCGGCCCGCTGTGGCGAGGTCCTGACGTGGAGCGAGCTCTCCTGTGAGTACGGCCCACTGACCGCACTGGCCGACGACCGCCACGTCGGCGGCCGCCGCCGCTGACCGTGCGGCCCTCCGGGTCGACCCCGCCCCGGAAGGACACCGACCCGGCCCCGACCGTGGCCCTTCGCCCCGATCCGGAGCGGATCTGGCCACACCGTCCGGCGGGTCGTCCTGGCGGTGTGCCCGCGCTTCGAGGTGCTGCATGAGCCTGCGGGCAAGCGAACCACCGCCCCGGGATGCCTGACCGGTGATGCCCTGGGAGCAGCCGCACAGCAGTGGTCGAGGCGGAGCGCACCTGCGGGTGACTCCACCCGCGCTTGCGCGGAATACGACACGTGGGGAACAACCCTCTGCCGTCGGCAGAGCGGACAGCGAAGGGCCGCCACCGATTCGGTGGCGGCCCTTCGCCGGTGTGACGGTGAGGGCTTCTTCGGGCGGATGGAGAACCCGTGCGGACTCGCAACTCCGGCTGGGCCGGTGGCCGCCGGCGCCGGAGCAGCCGGGGAGCGCCTGGGAGGTGCCGGCTCGGGGCGGGTGACCGGGCTTCGGGGTCAGCCGCCGACGTGGATGCCGGGTCGACGGGCGGGGTCGGGTTCGTGCTTGCGGATGATCTCCCGGGTGACGGGGGCCGTGTCGCCGCGGCCGAGGAGGAAGTAGCGGAACATGTGCTTGAGGGGGCTGCCTTCGGCCCAGGCGAAGTAGCAGTGCGGTTGGACGCCGGTGGAATCGCGCAGAGCGAGCAGGATCGCGGCGATGGCGTTGGGCGCGGCGGGGGCTTCGGTGCGCAGGACGCGGTAACCGTCGACCTCCACGCCGTGGACGGTGAGGGTTTCGCTGAAGTCGGAGGGGTCGACGACGTCGATCTCCAGGAACAGCACGTCGGCGGGGCCGGGCACCGGGTTGATGCCGCGCTGCTCGCGTTCCTTGTCCTCGTACTCCGCGCGGTCGCCGGCCTGGCGGCGGTTGGCGATGATGTTGATGGCCTGGTCGTGGGCGAGGGTGTCGGTGACGAACCGGCGGGCCGCCGGGTCGAGGACGATGCGGTCCGCCCGCAGCTCGGTGGTGCGCGAGACGCGGGAGATCAGCGAGACGGTGATGATGCCGAGGATGAACAGGCCGGAGATGGCGATGCCGTCGGGCTTGTCGACGATGTTGGACACCAGGGCGTAGAACAGCACCGCGGTCAGGAGGGCGAAGCCCGCGGTGGCGGCACGGCGGCGCCGGCGCAGGGCGGAGACGGTGACGGCGAACGCGCCGGAGACCATCATGGCGAGGATGCCGGTGGCGTAGGCGCCGGCCTGCGCGTTGACGTCCGCGTCGAAGGCGATCGTGATGAGGATGCACAGCGCCGTGTAGACGAGGACGACCGGGCGTACCGCGCGTCCCCATTCGGGAGCCATCCCGTAGTCGGGCAGGTAACGGGGGACGATGTTGACCAGGCCCGCCATGGCGGAGGCACCGGCGAACCACAGGATCAGGATGGTGCTGACGTCGTAGACGGTGCCGAACGCCTCGCCGACCTTCTCGTGGGCCAGCCACGCCAGCGCGCGTCCGCCGGCCGCGCCGCCGGGCTCGAACTCCTTGTGGGGGATGAGGACCGTGGTGACGAAACTCGCGGCCAGCAGGTAGACGCTCATGACGACCGCGGCGGTGGTCAGCAACTTGCGGGCGTTGTGGATGCGCGCTTCAAGCCGCTCGGCTGCGTTCGCGCCCTCGGCGGCCACCAGGGGCATCATGCTCACGCCCGTCTCGAAACCGGACAGGCCCAGCACCAGCAGCGGAAACGCCAGCAGCGCCGGTTCGGCCAGGCCGCTGAAACCGCCGCCGCCTTCGGCCAGCGCGTCCGTCCACGCCGACCAGGCCCCCGGCGTGGTGAACACGTCCACCAGGCCGACGGTGACGGTCACCGCGTTGAGGACGAGGAAGACCGCGACGAGGGGAATGGCGACGGTGACCGCCTCACTGAACCCGAGCAGGAAGACCCCGCCCAGCAGGAGCAGCAACCCGATGGTGAGGGCGACCTCGTGGCCGTGCAGGGCATCGGACAGGTAGGGGTTCTCCACCAGGTGCACGGAGGCATCCGCCGACGACAGCGTGATGGTGATGATCCACGACGTGGCGACGAAACCGAGCAGCACCAGAACGAACAGTTTGCCCCGCCAGAACGGCAGCAGGTCCTCCAGCATCGCCACCGACCCCGCGCCGTTGGGGCTCTCCCGCGCGACCCGCCGGTACATCGGTAGCATCCCCACCAGCGTCAGCAGCACGATCAGCAACGTCGCCAGCGGCGAGACCGCTCCAGCGGCCAGCGCGGCGATGGCCGGCACGTAGGCGAGGCTGGAGAAGTAGTCCACCCCGGTCAGGCACATCACCTTCCACCACGCCTGCGGCTCGGTGTGCCCCTCGGCGGCCGCCGGACCCACCGGCTGCACCCGGTGGCGCAGCAGCCACCGCCCGACACCTCCGGTCGGCTGCGCCCGCGGAGCAGCGCTCTCCACCACTTCCGGAACGGCCAGATCGGCCGGACCCTCCTTCATTCCCCCATCACCCTTCGATGCTCAGCACACCGCGGCAGTCGCCGTGGCCAGGTGAGTATGCGCTACCCGGCAACCGTCCCGAACCGGGGGGGGCAGGCCGGGACGCGCCGCACCGGGAGCCTCCTTCCCCGCCGTTGCCGTCACACCCCCGCGAGAAGCGAGCCTCCTGCCGACCCGCACCGCCTGGACGGGGCCCCGGGTCGGCCACGGGCCGGGCAGAAAGGGCCGCGATGGAGGAAGGGAAGGCCGGTGCCGGCCGCCGGCGGGTCGGCCGGCGACGCCGAGCGGTGGGACGCCTCGGCGGCCCAGGCCGGGTGGACGGGGTGGGAGATCCGTCAGGAACGGGTGTGCGGCGGCCCTGACGGGGAAGGCGGGGCGCATCACCGGACGGTCATGCCGTACGCGCACAAGGAGAAGATCATGTCGTTCATCTGGGCCGTTGTCGCGGGTCTCATCATCGGCGTACTGGCCAAGCTGGTCATCCCCGGCCGCCAGCCGATTCCCCTGTGGCTCACCGTCATCCTGGGTGTCGTGGGCGGTCTCATCGGCAACGCGCTCGCCGGCGCCTTCGGTGTCGCGGACACCGGCGGCATCGACTGGATCCGTCACATCTTCCAGATCGCGGCCGCCGCCGTCCTCATCATGGTCGTCACACCCCTGTGGGGCCGCCGACACGCCTGACCGGCGCCCGCCGCTCGCGGTGCCCCGTCGCCCTGTTCGGTCGGCGGGGCACTCGCATGCGCTGGAGCCGGGTGATCGGTCGGGCAGGCCCCCGACGCCGGTTGGCCGGTGCGGGCGGCTGCCGCTCCGGGACAGCCCATGGGCGTGACCCGGAGCGCGCGGCCGGTGGTCAGGTCACCGCGGTAGTCCTGGCCGGGCGGCTCCCCGCCTCGTGGCAGCACGAGGTCAACTCGTCACGGGCTCCAGCCGCAGCCGCCGGACCGGCCAAGGCGGTGGCTCGGCCGGGCCGAACCAGACCCGCACGTCCACCCCGGTGCGAACAGGCAGGAGGGGGAAGTCGTTCTCGGCGTGCTCGGTGCGGTGCAGCGCATGGCGCGGGTCCAGGTGCCGGGCGGCGTACGCGTCGAAGGCCGCCGCGTCCGACGGCCGGCAGAGCGTCGCGACCACCTCGCGGGTGGACGGCTCCGGGGCGAACCCCGGACCGCGTAGCAGGAGGACGTCGTCGCTGTCGACCATGGTGGCGTTGGCCGCGTCGCGGTGCTCGCGCCAGATCGTGCCGGTGTAGAACGCCTCCAGCGCGTGCCGGCGGTGCGTCATGTCGGGGAACGCGCGCAACCAGACGAAGCGGTCCGGGTCGTCGAGGTCGCGGAACCGGCCCCCCATCGTGATGCCGGCCGCCTGCTGGCCGGTCACGAACTCGCGCTCGAACAGTTCGATCAGCGTCTCCCGGGTGCCGGGGCGCAGGGTGTACTGCCGGAGTTCGACGATGCTCATACGCCGGCCGGCCCGGTGCGGGTGAAGTCCATGATCCAGTTGAGCTCCCAGGTGAGGCCGCCGTCGCCGGAGAACTCCTGCTCCCAGCGGGCGGCGTCCGGGTCGAGGCGGTACCAGGTGAAGTGCACCTGGATCGGGCGGCCGTCGTAGGTGTCCTCGCCGTGGAAGTCACCGCGGTCGCCCGTGAATGCGCCGACCACCGGGGGATCCAGCCGGCCCGTCCGGCTGTCGGACCAGTAGATCGACCACAGTTTCGTCCCGTGGTCGAACAGCCGCAGGGTCACGCCCTGGCGGCCGAGGGTGGGGAAGGTGATCTCGTCGATGTTCCCGGCGCCCCCGAACAACGGCTGGATCACCGAGTGGCCCGGGAACTCCTCCCAGGTGCCGGCGCCCGCGCCCGCGCCGCCGAGCGGGGTGGTGAGGCGCCGGTTGGCCACGTGCCAGGAGCCGTGCAAGAAGTCGAAGTCGTTCATGCGCCGCAGGTTAGGGGCACTCCACTGACATCCGCTGTCAGTGGATAATGGAGAGCATGCGTGCGAGCCGGCTGGTCACCCTTCTCCTGCTGCTCCAGAACCGGGGCCGGATGACGGCCCAGCAGCTGGCCGCGGAACTCGAGGTCTCCGTCCGTACGGTCTACCGCGACGTGGAGGCGCTCGGGGCCGCCGGTATACCCCTGTACGGCGACGCCGGGCACGCGGGCGGCTACCGGCTGGTCGAGGGCTACCGAACCCGCCTCACCGGGCTGACCGCGGACGAGGCGCAGGCCGCCTTCCTCGCCGCACTCCCCGGCACCGCCGCCGAGCTCGGCCTCGGCGAGGCACTCACCAGTGCCCAGCTCAAGCTGCGGGCCGCCCTTCCCGCCGAGTTGCGCGAGCACGCCGGGCGGATCCAGGAACGCTTCCTGCTCGACGCCCCGGGCTGGTACGGCGACGCCGACCGCACGCCTCACCTGGCCGCGATCGCCGCCGCGGTGTGGGCCCGACGCGCGGTGGTCCTGCGGTACCGGCGCTGGCGGGCACCGCAGGAGATCGAGCGGCGAGTGCAGCCGTACGGACTCGTACTCAAGGCCGGCCGCTGGTACCTGGTCGCAAGCGGGCCGGCCGGAATCCGCACCTACCGGGTCGACCAGATCGCTCGGCTCCGCCCCCTGGAGGAGGAGTTCGTCGTCCCGGACGGGTTCGACCTGGCCGTGCACTGGAACACCTACCTCGCCGACTTCCGAGCCCGGCTGCACACCGGGGAGGCTCTGGTACGGCTCACCCCGGCGGGAGCCCGCCGGCTCGGCGTGACACCAACAGGTGACGGATGGACGGAAGCCCGGGTGCCCATCGAGTCCATCGACCACGCCCACGGAGAGTTCCTCCGGCTGGGCACCGACATCGAGGTCTTGGCACCGGCCGAGCTCCGCGACCGCATCGCCGAGACGGTACGGACCCTGGCCACCCGCTACGAG
Source organism: Kitasatospora sp. NPDC028961 (assembly GCF_055564815.1). Taxonomy (NCBI): domain Bacteria; kingdom Bacillati; phylum Actinomycetota; class Actinomycetes; order Kitasatosporales; family Streptomycetaceae; genus Kitasatospora; species Kitasatospora sp. NPDC028961. Next base: position 52,682 of record NZ_JBVHVO010000006.1, read on the forward strand.
GGATGACTCCGGGCAGAGGGATCCCCGGGGGTACTGCTGTCGGCGGTGCCGTGCGAGCTGCTGGGTGAGGCGTACGAGGAGGTCGCAGGCCTCGGAGGGCGAGCGGCAGGGTGCGCGGGGGAGGGGTCCGGCCGATCGCTTCGGCCGGGCCCCTCCCCCTGTGCGTCAGGCCTTTCTGCGCGCCGTCTTGTAGAGCTCGGCGGTCAACGCGGCCACCTCCTCCTGCGAGACGCCCTCGCCGCCATTCATCGCCTGCGCCAACTCGACGACGTTGGCGCCTCCCAGCGTGGAGTAGTCGGACCAGGCGCAGACCGGGAACTGGAACTCCGCAGGACCGCCCTTCGGGGCGTCGGCGTTCTTGTCAGGGGTGACTTTCACGTCCTGGCACTTCATGAGCGCGCCCTCGAAACCGTCGGGCTTCACGGCTCTGGGTTTTCCGAGGCGCTCCAGCTTGAGGCCACGCGCTTTGCCGTCACCCTTCAAGCCTTTCTTGGTGATGTTGGCGAAATAGTTGTCCAGCGCCGTGGCGGGGTCGGGGATGTCGCCGTAGAGGCCATCGAAGATCAGGCGCTTGCCTCCCACCTTCGCCGGATCGCCGGGGTCGGTACTTGCCACGTTGTAGATCCCGGACACCGCCTGCGCGTTGTTCACACCGACGCCCGCCGCCTCCTTCTTCTGCTCGGCGTTCAACTCTCCGGGCGCACTGGCCGGACCCGATTTCGTATAGGCATCGACCGACTCCGGAGCCACGAGCGTGTAGCCCTTGCTGTCCGCGGCGACGTCACCGTGGCCCGCGCCCCCGCTGTCGTCGCCGACCACGACGTACGCGCCTCCCGCGATCACCGCGAGGGCGACGACCACTCCGGCGATGGTCAGGCCCGTCCTCTTCCCCGCGGCCGGCTTCGGCGGCGGGTAGCCACCCGGTGTGCCGCCGTACGGGAACTGCTGTACGAAGGGGTGCGGTTGCTGGGGCGGGCCCCAGCCCTGCTGGCCGAGCGGCTGCGGCCCGGAGACCGCCGCCGGTCCGAACCCTCCGGGCTGGCCGGGTGGCTGGGGTCCGTAGGGGCCGGGTTGGCCGGGTGGCTGGGGTCCGTAGGGGCTGGGCTGGTGGTGTGGCTGGGGGCCGTACGGGCCGGGCTGGTCGTCACTCATGTGCACCGTCCCCGGTGGGTAGGGGTCCACGGCCGCCGAGCAGCCTGCCGAGCGGCGGTGTTCGACCCGGACGCGGCGCAGAAGCTGTTCCAGGCGCGTGCGGCGTGGGCCGTGCCGGCCGGCTTGTCCTTGCCGGACGCCAGTTCCCGGACCTTGGACCAGGGGAGTTCGTATTGGCCCCCCTTCACCTTCTGTGCGGATCCGTCGATGGCGAGGCGGAGACCGATATCGGACGTCACGCTGAACTCACCCTCCTTCTTCGATATGTCCACCATGTGGTGCAACTGCTTTTGCGCGATTGCTCACTGGGCCTGCTGCAGAGATCCTGATGTCCGGATGCCCTCCGCCGAGCCGGGACGGAGAGGTGAACGCTGCCGCGAGCCGGACGCCCTGATGGTGGTGGGCCGAACCGCCCGGGCAACAGGCCAAGCCACCGGCCATTGGTGACCGGCGGTCGAACGGCCCCCTGGCCGTGCTGTTCCGGCGGCCACCCGCTCCCGTCCGGCGGGGCACCCCTCAGTGAGGTTCCGTTCTCCTGCTCGTGCGGCCGGGTGCCACGCCGGGGGACCCCGGCGCCGGTCCGGCGGACGCGGATGGTGCCGCGCTTGCAGAGGCGGGGGCCGAGGGCGCGAGTCCGATCGACGACTGCCCGCACCGCCGGTCGAGCCGCCCGCGCGGGAGGCGGAGCCGAAGACGGCGCAGACCTGGTTTACGGCGCGCTGACGGGGCAGACGGGGGTGACGAACGGCGGATCGGTGTCCTGCCCGAGACGCACCTGAGAATTCCTTCCGGTTCGACCTCGGGGGGTTGCCATGGTGTGACTCACCGTGAAGACTATGGCGGGTTCGCCGTGGGGGGCCGATCGGCTCGGGGCGTGCTGGTGCTGTGCAGCCGTTGCACAGAGGAGAAGGGTGAGGGGAATGCGATGTCAGGCTGGTTCGCCGTGCGGGTCGGGGCGCGCGATGACAGCCGACCGCTGAGGCGCACCGGGCTGCGACGGGCGTCTCGGTCGCCCCGCTTCGCCCGGACGCCGGAACCCCGGTAGGGGGTCGGCCAGGCCCCGCCGTCCGGGCCGTTCCCAGCGGCGTGCCCGGGGAGAGCTGTGCCCCGCCGGGCGCCGCGGTGCGGCCCGATGGCGCATGTCCGCTGGGCCCGACCCGGCGTATCCCGTTCCAGACCCTGTGATGCTCGCGAGTCCCGACCCAAGGAGAACTGGTGACCGCTCGTCAGTTAGGCAGCCCGGAATTACTGTTGGAGGAGATATCCAACCGCTGGTCGGACGATCGCGAGGCCGGAGCGGTTCGGTACGAGGAGAGTCAGGGCCTGTGGCAGGTCCTGGACTACGCGACGGTGGCCGCTGTGCTCGCCGATCCGCTGACCTACTCCTCGGATCTCTCCTCCCTCGCCCCCACTCAGGAGGACTTCGAGGTCTTCCGGCAGGGCAACTTCGTTGGCATGGACCCGCCGCACCACCGAAGACTGCGCGCGCTGGTGAGCCAGGCGTTCACCCCGCGGGTCGTCCAGGGGCTGGCGCCGCGGATCGAGGCGCTGTGCGCGCGACTGCTGGACGCCGTCGCGGACCAGGACCGGTTCGACCTGGTCGACGCGTTGGCGTATCCGCTGCCCATCATCGTCATCGCGGAACTGCTCGGTGTGCCGGCCGACGAGCACCGGCTCTTCCAGGACTGGGCGAGCGTCCTGTTCAGCGGAGACCAGCTCGGCGAATCACCCGACATGGCGGACCTGTCACGGGCGTTGGAGGCCATCGCCCCCACCGTCCGTGAGATGAACGGGTACATGCTGGAGCACATCCGTGCCCGCCGGGCGCACCCGGGGGACGACCTCACCAGCAGGCTGATCGCCGCCGAGGTGGACGGCGTCCGCCTGGAGGACCAGCAGATGGTCGGGTTCGTCGCCCTGCTGCTGGTCGCCGGGCATGTCACCACGACCGCGCTGCTGGGCAACGCCGTGCTGACCTTCGACCGGCACCCCGGCACGGACGCCGCGCTGCGCGCCGACCCCGGACTGCTCCCGTCGGCCATCGAGGAGGTGCTGCGCTGGCTGCCCCCGTTCGCCGAGTTGGGTCGCCGCGTGGCCCGGCCCGTGGTGCTCGGCGGTCACGAACTTCCGGCCGAGTCCATGCTGATCGCCCATCTCGGTGCCGCCAACCGCGACCCCGCCCGCTTCCACGCCCCCGACGTCTTCGATGTGACCCGCCACCCCAATCCTCACCTGACCTTCGGCCACGGCATCCACTTCTGTTTCGGTGCGCCGCTGGCCCGGTTGGAGGCGGTGATCGCTCTGCGCCTGCTGCAGGAACGATTCCGCTCCGTGGCGGTCCCCTCCTACGAGGACATCGTGTACCAGAACCCGGCCGTGATCCTCGGCGTGCGGCATCTGCCCGTCGAGGTCGTCAGGCCGTAGGTCGGACCCGCCCGCACCCTCGCCCGTACCCCGGTCGGCCCGCGCTCACCCGCGGCCGGCTGTTCGGACCTGCACATGAGAGCCATCAACGGGAGTCCCTTCTCATGGTGTACAACACTGCCCCGACCCGCAGACGCGCGCCGTTCCCGGAGCGACGGGAGCTGCAGCACCGACTCGACACCCTCGCCCGCCTGCACCGGGTGCCCGGGGCCCAACTGGTGCTGGACACCGGCTCGGAGGTCGTCTCCGTGCACACCGGTACGGCCGACGTCGGCACCGGCGCCCCCTTCGCCGAGGACACCGCCGTCCCGCTGGGGTCTCTCACCAAGCCCTACACGGCCGCGCTCGTGCTGCTCCTCGCCGAGGACGGCGACCTCGACCCGGACGACCCGGTCGCCGAGTACCTCCCCGAGCTCCGCGAGCTGCCACACGTGACGGTCCGTCACCTACTCAGCCACACCGGCGGTCTGTCCACCGGGCCCGACTCCGACGCGGCGGCGCGGACCACCGCGGCGCACTACCTGTCGTCGGTCTGCACCGCCCAGGGCGCGCTGTTCCCGCCCGGGACCGACTTCTCCTACTCCAACGCCGGGTACGTCGCCGCCGGGCGGCTGGTGGAGACGGTGACCGGCATGCCGTGGAACGAGGCGATGGACGCCCTGCTCCTCGAACCCCTGGGCACCGCGCCCGCGTTCCTGGGCCCGTCCGCCCCCGCCCGCCCCGTCGCGGCCGGTCACGCCCTCAACACCGCGACGGGCCAGGTCCGCCCCGTCCGGCAGAACCTGGCCCCGCTGGAGGCGCCGGCCGGCGCCCTGCTGGCGAGCGCCGAAGACCTCGCCGCGCTCGGCGGCGCCCTGGTCGGCCGGACCGCGGCGCTGCCGCCCGTGGTCGCCAAGGAGTTGCGGCACGCGGAACTCGCCGCCGACCCGGGGGCGCTCGCCGACGGCTGGGGGCTGGGACTGGCCCTGTTCCGGCAGGACGAGAAGCTGTGGTGCGGCCACGACGGCAACGCCCAGGGCACCTCGTGCCACCTGCGGGTCGAACCGGACACCGGCACGGTGGTCGCCTTCACGGGCAACGCCGGTGCGGCGACGGCGCTCTGGCGGGACCTCGCCGAGGACCTGGAGCGGATCGCGGGGGTGCGGGTGCCCACCGTGGTCGAGCCCGTCGCAGCGGGCGAGCCGGTGGCGCTGCCCGAGTGCGCGGGCGCCTACGCCAACGGCGGCACCCGGTACCGCGTCGCGCCGGGGCCCGGTGGCTCGCCGGTGCTGTCGGTGGACGGCGACGTGCCGATACCGCTGCGTTGCTACCCCGACCTGTCGTTCGACCTGGTCGACCCGGGGACGGGCCGTCGGGAGGCCGGGGGGCGGTTCCACCGCGACCCGCGCACCGGCGCGATCGACCGCGTGCAGATAGCGGGGCGCACCGCGCGTCGCACCGGCCACGCCTGAGCCCGAAGCTCGTCCGCCTGTCAGCTCGTCAGTCCGTTCAGCCCTTGGTGCCGGAGTACGCGTCGGGCGTGCCCGGTCGCACTCCGCTGCCCGCAACCGCTCGCGCCGCCTCCTCCCCGCCCGGAAGGACCTCATCTCCATGGCCGACCAGCCCGACCACCTCGTCCCCGCGCCTCCCTCGCAGCAGGACGGTGAAGCCTTCGGGGTGCCCGAGCACGAGGCGTCCCCGGTGGACGGGGGCGCGACGCTCGGCGAGCTGTTCGCCACCTGGGTGGCCCGCACGCCCGACGCGCCCGCGGTGACCGACGGCCGGCGCACCTGGAGCTACCGGGAGCTGGCGGCACGGGTCGACCTGCTGGCCGGGTACCTCGTGCGGCGCGGGGCCGGGCCGGAGCGGACGGTGGCACTGGTCCTGCCGCGCTCGATGGAGCTGATCGCGGCGGAGCTGGCCACCGCGAGGGCGGGCGCCGCCTTCCTGCCGGTCGATCCCGACCACCCCGCCGAGCGGCGCGCTCTCATGCTCGCCGACGCGGCGCCCGCGGTGACCCTGGACGACCCGGGCTTCGTGCGCGCCGTGCTGGACGCGGCGGACGGGGGAGGGGGCGGCCTTCCCCGGCCGGCGGTCGGCGCCGACCACGTCGCGTACGTGATCTACACGTCGGGCTCCACCGGGACGCCGAAGGGCGTGGCGGTCACCCATCGCGGCATCGGCGGGTTCACCGCGGCCGCCATCGAGCGGTACGCGGTGCGGGCCGGTGACCGGGTGCTGCAGTTCTCCTCGCCCAGCTTCGACGCCTCCGTCCTGGAGCTCTTCATCTCGGTGCTGTCCGGGGCCACGCTCGTGGTGCCCCCGGGCGGCCCCTGGCTGGGCGACGAACTCGCCGCCGTCCTGGACGAGCACGGCATCACGCACGCCCTGATCCCGCCGGCCGCGCTGGCGACGCTGCCCGCCCCCGCGGCGGGCACCGCCCACCGGCTGCGCACCCTGATCGTCGGGGCCGAGGCCTGCCCGCCCGCGCTCGTCGACCGCTGGGCGCCGGGCCGACGCATGATCAACTCCTATGGTCCGACCGAGGCCACCATCGTGGCCACCTGGACCGGGCCGCTCTCCGCCGGTGCCGGTACACCGACGATCGGCGTGGCCCTGCCGCACACCCGGGTGTATGTGCTGGACGCGGCGATGCGTCCGCAACCGGGGTCCATGGAAGGCGAGTTGTACATCGGTGGCGAAGCGGTGGCGCGCGGCTACCTGAACCGCGCCGGGCTGACCGCCGCCCGCTTCGTCGCCGACCCGTTCGGAGAACCGGGCGCCCGGCTCTACCGCACCGGCGACCGGGCGCGCTGGAACGCCGAGGGAGAACTGGAGTTCCTCGGCCGGCTCGACCGGCAGGTGAAGCTCCGAGGCTTCCGGATCGAACCGGGCGAGATCGAGGCCGCCCTGCGGCGGGACACCGCCGTCGGCGAGGCCGTCGTCGTGGTCCGCGAGGACGAGCCGGGCCGCGAACGCCTGGTCGGCTACGTCACCCCGGCCGACCCGGAGCGGGCGCCCGACCCGGCGGAGCTGCGCACGAACCTGGCCGCCGCGCTGCCGGCCCAGCTGGTGCCGTCCGTCGTCGTCGTGCTGGCGGCGATGCCGCTCACCTCGCAGAACAAGATCGACCGGCGAGCGCTGCCCGCGCCCGTCCGCCCGGCGGCCGCCGACCGGACGGCGCCGCTCACCGCGCCGGAGCGCACCCTGGCCGCCATCTGGGCGGACGTGCTGGGCGCCGACACGGTCGGGGCGACGGACGACTTCTTCGAGCTGGGCGGCGACTCGATCCTCGCCGCCCGCACCCTGGCCCGGATCAGGGACGAACTGGGCGTCCGGCTCACCCTGCGGGACGTCTTCACCGCGCGATCCGTCGCGGCCCTGGCCCCGCTGCTGGGCGGGCACCGCGCCGCCGCGCCGCCCGAGCCGATCCCGGCCGCCCCGCACGGGGTGCCGCTGCCGCTGTCCAACGCCCAGCGACGGCTCTGGTTCCTCGACGACCTCACGGCCGGCGGGACGGAGTACAACACCGGCGTGGCCCTGCGGCTGCACGGCGCACCGGACCCCGAGGCGCTGAGCCGGGCCCTGCGGCGCCTGGTCGCCCGGCACGCCTCGCTGCGCACCACGTTCGACACGGTCGACGGGCAGGGCGTGCAGCGGATCGCGCAGCAGGCCGCCCTGCCGCTGCGCACGGCCGACCTCGGCGGGCTGCCCGCGGTGCGGCGCGCCGAGGCCGCCGAGCGGCTGCTGACCGACGAGCTGAGCCGCCCCTACGACCTGACGGGCGGCCCGCTGGCCCGGGCGCTGCTGGTGCGCCTGGCCCCCGACGAGCACCTGCTGCTGCTGGGGCAGCACCACGTCATCACCGACGGGTGGTCGGTGGGCGTCCTGGTCCGCGAACTGGCCGCGCTCTACCACGCGGAGGTCTCCGGCGAACCGGACGCGCTGCCCGTGCCGGCCCTCCAGTACCCCGACTTCGCCGTCTGGGAGCAGCGGCGTCAAGCCTCGAACGCGCAGGTCGCGGAGGACGCGGGGAGCCTCGGGTACTGGAAGCGCCACCTGTCCGGGCTGCAGCACCTGCACCTGCCCACCGACCGGCCGCGGCCCGCGGTGCGCACCACCTCCGGCGCCGCACACCGCCACCACCTGCCCGCGGACCTGGTGGCCCGGCTGCGGCACCTCGCCACCGGACGCGGCACCACGGTGTTCACCCTGTTCGCGGGGGCGTCCGCGCTGCTGTTCTCCCGCTACTCGGGCCAGCGGGACGTGGCCTTCGGCACCGTCACCAACGGGCGGGAGCGCCGCGAGCTGGAGGACGTGACGGGCTTCTTCGCGAACACGGTCGTGCTGCGCGGTGACGTGGACGAGACGGTCACCGTCGACCGGTTCGTCGAGAACATGCGCACGACCGTGCTGGACGCCTTCGTCCACGCCGGGGTGCCCTTCGACCGGGTGGTCGAGGAGCTGGCCCCGCCCCGGGACCCCAGCCGCACCCCGCTGGTGCAGGTGCTCGTCGTCCAGCAGGCCCCCCTCGACCTGCCGAGCGCCGGCGGCCTGCGCCTCGAGGAACACCCGCTGCCGCGGCCCGCCGCACGCTTCGACCTGGTCCTGGAGTTCTCCCCGGACGCCGGGGGCGGCTGCGTCCTGACCGTCGAGTACAACACGGACCTCTTCGAGGCCCCGACCGTGGCCCGGATGTCCCGTCACCTGCACCGGCTGCTGGCGGCGATGGCGGACGGCCCGCAGCTGCGGCTGGCCGAACTGCCGATGCTCTCGGAGCAGGAGCGGCGCACCCTGATCGACTCGTGGAACCCGCCCGCGCGCACCGGGCACACCGCCCCGGAGGTCGCCCTGCCCGAGCTGTTCGAGGCGCAGGCGGCCCGCACCCCCGAGCGGACCGCCGTGGTCTGCGACGCGGTGCGACTGGACTACGCCCAGGTGAACCGGCGTGCCAACCGCCTCGCCCGGCTGCTGGTGTCCCGGGGCGCGGGCCCGGAGAAGCTGGTCGCGCTCTGCCTGCCCCGCTCCGCCGAGCTGCCCTCGGCGCTCTGGGCGGTGCTGAAGTCGGGCGCGGGGTACCTCCCGCTGGACCCGGGCTATCCCGCCGAGCGCATCCGGCTGATGCTGGACGACGCCGAGCCGGTGCTCGTCGTCGCCACCCGGCAGACGGCCGCCGCGCTGCCGGAGGGCTGCGAGCCCCTGATCCTCGACGAGTTCGCCGACGCCCCGGGCACGGACGAAGCCGATCTGACGGATGCCGACCGGCTCGGGCCGCTGGCGCCGGACCACCCGGCCTACGTCATCTACACCTCCGGGTCCACCGGCCGCCCCAAGGGCGTGGTGGTCACCCACCGCACGGTCGTCGCGCTCGCCGGCTGGGCGGGGGAGCGGTTCGGTCCGGGCGGCCTGGACCACGTGATCGCCGCCACCTCGCTCAACTTCGACGTGTCGGTCTTCGAACTGCTCTGCCCCCTGCTGGTGGGCGGGAGCGTCGAGGTGGTCGCCGACCTGCCCGCCCTCGCCGACACGCCCGGCCGGCGGCAGGTCGGGCTGGTCAGCGGCGTGCCCTCGGTGATCTCCCGCCTGCTCGCCGGCGGCGGGGCCCCGGTGGAGGCGCGGACCGTCGTGCTGGCCGGTGAGGCCCTCCCGGCCCAGGTGGTGCGCGACCTGCGGGAGGTCATGCCCGGGTGCGAGATCGCCAACCTCTACGGCCCCACCGAGGCCACCGTGTACGCCACCGCCTGGTTCGCGGGCGACGGGCTGCCGGAGCAGGCACCGCCGATCGGCAGGCCGCTCGCGCTGACCCGCGGCTACGTCCTCGACGACGCGCTGCGCCCGCAGCCTCCGGGCGTGGTCGGCGAGTTGTACCTCGGTGGCGGCGGCCTGGCGCGCGGCTACCTCGGCCGCCCGGGCCTGACCGCCGCCCGGTTCGTGGCCGACCCGTACGGCGCTCCGGGGCAGCGGATGTACCGCACGGGGGACCTGGCCCGCTGGAGCCCCGAGGGTGAGCTGGAGTACGTCGGCCGGATCGACCAGCAGGTCAAGGTCCGCGGCTTCCGGATCGAACTGGGGGAGGTGGAGGAGGCGCTGCGCGGCTGCGAGGGCGTGGCGCAGGCAGCCGCCACCGTCCGCGAGAGCGAGGGCACCCGGCGCCTGGTGGGCTACGTCGTCCCCGTCCCGGGAGGCCGCACGGAGCCCGAAGCCGTACGCCGGGAGCTCGCTCTCACGCTGCCCGACTACCTCGTCCCCTCGGCGGTCCTGGTGCTGCCGGCCCTGCCGCTCAACCCCAACGGCAAGCTCGACCGCGGCCGGCTGCCCGCTCCGGGACCGGCCCCGCGCGCCGTGGGCCACGTCGAGCCCCGCTCTCCCAGCGAGCGGGCCTTCGCCGCCATCTGGGCGGACGTCCTCCAGGTGGAGCGGGTCGGCGCGGAGGACAACTTCTTCCAGCTCGGCGGCGACTCCATCCTGAGCATCCAGGTGGTCGCCCGCGCCCGGCAGTCGGGCCTGTCGGTGACCTCCCGGGACGTCTACCAGCACCAGACGGTCGCCGCGCTCGCCCGCTGCGCGGACGCCGCCGACCGGTCGCGGCCGACCGCCGCCGCCGTGGTCGCCGCCACCGGCGAGAGCCCCCTGACGCCCATCCAGCACTGGTGGTTCGACGAGGGCGCCGAACGCGTCGGCCACTTCGCCCAGGCGCTGTCCGTCCGGCTGCCCGAGGACCTGGACCCGGCGGCGCTGGAGGACGCGCTGAACGACCTGGTCGCTCACCACGACGCCCTGCGCTCATCGTTCGGGGCCGCCGACGGCGCGGACCCGCGCTGGCGGATCGACGAGCAGACCCGCCGGGTCGCCCTGGCCCGCCACCGCGGCCCGGACACCGACACCCCGCACTTCGGTCCCTTCGACCTGCGCCACGGGCCGCAGCTGCGCGCCGTGCTGCACGAGCGCGGGGCCGGCCGCCCGCCCGTCCTGCACCTGGCCGTGCACCACCTGGTGGTGGACGGCGTCTCCTGGCGGGTGCTGCTGGAGGACCTCGACCGGGCCTACCGGGCCCGCCGCGACGGCGGCGACGGAGCGGCGGCGCTGCCCGCCAAGTCCTCGCCGCTGCGGCAGTGGGCCCAGCGGCTGCACGCGCACGCCGCCGACGGCGGCTTCGATTACGAGCGGGGCTACTGGGCGCGGGCCCTCCCGGACCGCGCGGACCCGCTCCCGGCCGACCTGGCGGGCGCCGACACCTACGCCTCGGCCCGCTCGGTGACCGTGCGCCTGAGCGCCGCCGACACCGCCGTCCTGCTGCGCACCCTGCCCGAGACCTACCGCACCCAGGTCAACGACGTGCTGCTGAGCGCTCTCGGCCGGGTCCTGTGCGGGTGGAGCGGGCAGGACCGGGTGGTGGTCGACGTCGAGGGGCACGGGCGGGAGGAACTCTTCCCCGACCTCGACCTCAGCCGTACCGTCGGCTGGTTCACCACCCGGCACCCCGTCGCCCTCGCCGTCCCGGCGCAGGCGGACTGGGACGCGGTCCTCAAGCAGGTCAAGGAGCAGCTGCGGGCCGTTCCCCGGCACGGCCTGGGCCACGACGTGCTGCACCGGCTGGGCCGGATCGGGACGGCGCGGGGCGCGGCGGCGCAGGGCAGGACGGCGCAGGGCAGGACGGCGCAGGTCAGCTTCAACTACCTGGGGCGCATCGCGTTCCCGGACGGCCCGGACGGCCTGTACCGGGGCACCTTCCGTCCGCTGGAGCTGGACGCCGACCCCCTGGTCGAGCGCCCGCACGCCCTGGAGGTCGTCGGACGCCTCGACGGTGACGCGCTGGAGTTCAGCTGGTTCTACTCCGACCAGCGGTACCTGCCCGCCACCGTCGAGGCGCTGGCCGGACGGTTCGCCGACACGCTGGCCGACCTCGCCCGGCACGCGGCCCGGCCGGGCGCGGGCGGCCGCACGCCGTCCGACTTCCCGCTCGTCCGGCTCGACCAGGCCGCCGTGGACCGCGTCGTGGGAGCCGAGCCGGGCGCCGTGGAGGACGTCCTGCCGCTGACGCCGACCCAGACCGGCATGCTCTTCCACGCCCTCTCCCAGGCCGACAGCGCCGCCTACTTCCAGCAGCTGACCTTCGTCCTGGAGGGCGTACCCGACCCGGACCGGCTGGCCGCGGCCTGGCAGCGGGTGACCGGGCGGAGCGCGGTGCTGCGCGGCCGCGTCCGGTGGCAGGACGTGCCCGAGCCGTTGCTGGTGGTCGAGCGCCGTGCCCCCGTACCGGTCACCGGCCTGGACTGGCGCGAGCTGACCGAGGAGGAGCGCCGCGAGCGGCTGGCCGACCTGCTGGACCGCGACCGCGCGACCGGCATCGACCTTGCCCAGGCGCCGCTCCAGCGCCTGGTGCTCGCACGGGTCTCGGAGACCGGTGTGCGCGTGGTCTGGTCCTTTCACCACCTGATCCTGGACGGCTGGAGCCTGTTCCAGGTGCTGTCGGACGTCTTCGCCTGCCACGCGGCGCTCTGCGCGGCGGGGCCGGACGCTCCGGACGTCCTCGACGGCCTCGACATCCCGGACGGGACGGCGCAGCGCCCTCCCTACCGCGACTACCTGGCCTGGCTGCGCGAGCGCGACTGGGACCAGGCCGAGCAGCACTGGCGGGAGCGCCTCGGCGGCCTGACCGAGGCGACGCCGCTGCCCTGGGACCGCGAGCCGCGCGAGAGCCACCACGCGGAGTCCGGCCAGGCCGTGCGGGTGAGCGTGCCCGCGTCCGCCACCCGGGCCCTGGAGGACTTCGCGAAGACCACCGGCCTCACCCTGAACACCCTGGTCCAGGGCGCTTGGGCGCTGCTGCTGGGGCGTCAGTCAGGCCGTGACGAGGTGGTGTTCGGCACCACGGTGTCCGGCCGGCCGGCCGAGCTGCCCGGCGCCGAGGCGATCACCGGCCTCTTCATCGCGACGCTGCCCACCCGCGCCGCGGTGCCGGCCGTCGGCACGCTGGTCGACTGGCTGCGCCGGCTCCAGTGGGAGCAGAACGAGGACCGGCGCTTCGACTTCGTGCCACTGACCCGGATGCGGACGTTCACCGGCCTTCCCGAGCGGACCGCCCTGTTCGACAGCATCGTCGTCTTCGAGAACTACCCGGTGGACGACGAACTCGCCGCCGCCCACGGCCTGCGCCTGAGCGGCCTGGAGGGTGTCGAGACCACCAACTACCCCTTGAGCCTGGTCGCCTACCCGGGCCCTGAGCTGGCGCTGCGGCTCTGCTACGACCCGGAGCTGTTCGACGCCGCCACGGCTCGGCGGATGGCCGAGTACCTCACCGTCCTGCTGGCGGGCATGCCCGACGGCGCCCAGCGCCCGCCCGCCCGGCTGCCGCTGCTGAGCGCGGAGCGCCGCGCCCAGGTGCTCCACGCCTGGAACGACACCGCCACCGACCTGCCCGAGCGCAGCGTCGCCGAGCTGTTCGCCGAACAGGTGCGCCGCACGCCCGACGCCGTCGCGCTGGAAGCCGGCGACGAGCGGCTCAGCTACCGGGAGCTCGACGCCCGCGCCGCCGCCCTGGCGCGCCGGCTGACCGCGCTCGGCGTCCGGGTCGAACGCCCGGTCGGCGTGCTGATGAACCGTTCGGTGTGGCTGATCGTCGCCCAACTGGCGCTGGTCCGCACCGGCGGGGTGTACGTGCCGCTGGACGGGCGGGCGCCGCGCGAGCGGCTGCGCCGGACGCTGGCCGAGGCCGGCGCCGAGCTGGTGCTCACCGACGCCGACTGGGAGCCGACGGCGCGCGACCTGTGCCCCGGCGACGGCGTCCTGCGCCCGGACGAGCCGACGCACGACGCGGCCGCCGAGGCCCGGCCCGAGCAGGACGGTCCGGCGGTCCACCCCGACAACCTCCAGTACCTGATGTTCACCTCCGGCTCGACGGGCACGCCCAAGGGCGTCGCGGTGCGCCAGCGCGATGTCGCCGCGCTCGCCCTGGGCCGTGCCTTCACCGGCCACGACCGGGTGCTCGTGCACTCCCCGCACGCGTTCGACGCCTCCACCTACGAGGTGTGGGTGCCCCTGCTGCGCGGCGGCACGGCCGTGCTGGCCCCTCCGGTGGAACTGGACGCGGCCGTGGTCCGGCGCGCCGTCACCGAGCAGGGCGTGCGCCACCTCTGGCTGACCGCCGGCCTCTTCCGCCTCCTCGCCCAGGAGGACCCCGGCTGCCTGCGCGGCGCCCGGGAAGTGTGGACCGGTGGCGAGGCCGTGCCGGGCGCGGTGGTCCGCCGGGTCCTGGAGGCGTGCCCCGACCTCACCGTGGTCGACGGCTACGGTCCGACCGAGACGACCACCTTCGCCACCCGCCGGGTCTTCCGCGCCGGCGAGCCGCTGTCCGCGGTGCTGCCCATCGGACGCCCGCTGGACAACACCCGCGTCTACCTGCTCGACGACGCGCTCCAGCCGCAACCGCCCGGCATCGTGGGAGAGCTGTACATCGCCGGCGCCGGGCTCGCCCGGGGCTACGCCGGCCGGCCCGGCGAGACCGCCACCCGTTACCTGGCCGACCCGTTCGGGCCGCCGGGGGAGCGGATGTACCGCACCGGTGACACCGCGCGCTGGAGCGACGACGGCGAACTGCACTTCGTGGGCCGGGCGGACGACCAGATCAAGATCCGCGGGTTCCGCATCGAACCCGCCGAGATCGAGGCGCGACTCACCGACCACCCGGACGTCGCCGAGGCGGTCGTCTCGCTCCACCAGGACGGCGGCCGCAAGCGGCTGGCCGCCCACCTGGTGCCGGCCGAAGGCGCCGCGGCGCCGTCCGCGACCGCCCTGCGCGGCCACCTGGCGGCCGACCTGCCCGACTACATGCTGCCCGCCGCGTTCGTCACGGTGCCCGAGCTGCCCCTGACGGCCAACGGCAAGGTCGACCGGCGCCGGCTGCCCGCCCCCGACTGGGCGGCGTCCGGAGACAGTGCCTACCGGGCTCCGGCCACCGGGACCGAACAGGTGCTCGCCGCGATCTGGGCGGAGCTGCTCGGCGTGGACCGGGTCGGCGTCGACGACGACTTCTTCATGCTGGGCGGCGACTCGATCCTGAGCATCCAGGTCGTCTCGCGGGCCCGGGCAGCGGGGCTCGCGCTGACCCCCCGCGACCTGTTCCGGCACCCCACCGTCGCCGCACTGGCCGTCATCACCGGCACGGCGGGCTCCGTCGCCGGCACCGAGCCGGTGAGCGGCGAGGTCGCCCTCGCGCCGATCCAGCACTGGTACCTCGACCCCCGCCCGCCGCAGGCCGGCTTCTTCAACCAGAGCGTGGTCGTGGAGACCCCCGGCGAGGTCGACCCGGACGTGCTGCGCCGCGCCCTGACGGCCCTGTGGGCGCACCACGACGCGCTGCGGTCACGCTTCACCGCCGAGCCGGACGGCGGCGTCCGCCAGCACTGCGCCCCGGCGGACACCCCCGCGCCCGAGCTGCTCGAAGTCTGCGACCTGGCCGGCCTGGAGCCGGGCGCGGCCGAGCGGGCCGAGGCCCTGGCCACCGCGGCGGCGCACGAGGGGTTCCGGCTGGAGACCGGCCCGCTGCTCACCGCCCGCCTGTTCACCACCGGCGGCACCGGGCCCGCCCGGCTGCTGCTGGCCGTGCACCACCTGGTGGTCGACGGGGTCTCCTGGCGGGTGCTGCTGGAGGACCTGGAGACCGCCTACCGGCAGGCCGCGGCCGGCAAGCCGCTGCGCCTGCCCGCCCGGACGAGCTCGTTCCAGGAATGGACGCGCCGGTTGCGCGAGCACACGGCGAGCGGCGGGTTCGCCGGCCGGCGTGCCCACTGGACGGCGGTCGCCCGGCACAGCGCGGCACCGCTGCCGGTGGACGGCGAGGGCGGCAACACCGCGGCCGACGTGCGCGCGGTGACGGTCCGGCTGGACCGGGAACGCACCGACGAACTGCTGCGCAAGGTCCCCGGGGTCTACCGGACCCGGATCGACGACGTCCTGCTCACCGCGCTCGGCCGGGTCGTCGCCCGATGGACCGGGCGGGACACCGTCGCCGTCGGGCTGGAGGGGCACGGGCGCGAGGACCAGTTCTTCGAGGACATCGATCTGTCCCGCACGGTCGGCTGGTTCACCACGCTCTTCCCCGTCGCCCTCCGGGTGCCCGAGGGGGACTGGGGCACCGCGCTCAAGTCCGTGAAGGAGCAGCTGCGCGCGGTGCCCGACCGGGGCCTGGGCTACGGCGCGCTGCGCCACCTCGCCCGGGACGCCCAGCTGGTCGGTGCGGCGACGCCCGGCATCAGCTTCAACTACCTGGGCCGGTTCGACTGGTCGGACGAGGGCGCCGCCCTGGTGCGCGCGGTCCCGGGCGGGCTCGACGGCGCGCAGGCGCCCGGCGCGGCGCGCCCGCACCTGCTCGACGTCGTGGCCCGCGTCCAGGACGACCACCTGGAGATCAGCTGGTACTACAGCGCCGGCCGCCACCACGAGCGGACCGTGGCCGCGCTGGCGGACGGCATGGTGAGCGCGCTGGAAGGCATCGTCGCCCACTGCGCCGACCCGGACGCCGGCGGCCGCACCCCCGCGGACTTCCCGCTGGCCCGCCTGGACCAGGCGGCCGTCGACCGGATCGTGGGGGACGGGCGCGACGTGGCGGACGTCTACCCGCTGACGCCGATGCAGGCCGGCATGCTCTTCCACAGCCTGCTCGAACCGGACGGCCGCACCTACCTCAACCAGGTGCAGCTGGTGCTGTCCGGGGTCACCGACCCGCACGCCCTGGCCGAGGCGTGGCAGCGGACCGCGGACGCCAACCCGGTCCTGCGCACCCGGCTGACCTGGGAGGAGAGCGCCGAGCCGCACCAGGTCGTCCAGCAGCGGGCCGCCGTGCCGGTGGCCCACCACGACTGGACGCAGTGGCCGACCGACCGGATCGAGCGCGAGACGGCCCGTCTGGTCGCCGAGGACCGGCAGGCCGGCCTCGACCTGCGCACGGCGCCGCTGATGCGGCTCGCCCTGATCCGGCTGTCACCGACCCGGGTGCGGATGGTGTGGACCTTCCACCACGTCCTGCTGGACGGGTGGAGCGCGGCCCAGGTCTTCGACGAGGTGTGCGAGCGGTACGACGCCCTCACCACCGGGCGCCCGCCGGCGGCGCCCGAGCGGGCTCCCTTCGGCCACTACCTGGGCTGGCTGGCCGGGCAGGACCCCGCCCGGGCCGAGCGGCACTGGCGCGAGGTCCTCGCCGGATTCCCGGCCGCCACCCCGCTGCCCCGGGACCGGTGGCCCGTCGGGGCCCACCGCGCCTCCTCCGGCGCGTCGGTGCGCGTGGCGCTCGACAACGACCTGTCGCCGCGGCTGCGCGAGACGGCGCAGCAGGCGGGGCTGACCGTCAACACCGTGCTGCAGGGCGCCTGGGCGCTGCTGCTCGCGCGCTGCGGCGGCGGCGACGACGTGGTGTTCGGCACCATCGTCTCCGGTCGGCCTGCCGAACTGCCCGGCGTGACCTCGATGGTGGGGCTGTTCATCAACACGCTGCCCACCCGGGTGCGGATCGAGGGACAGCGCCCGCTGCGGGAGTGGCTGCGTGCTCTGCAGGCCGCCCAGTCGGAGGACCGGCGCCACGGCTTCGTCTCGCTGGCGCAGTTGCAGACCTGGAGCGAGGTGCCCGGCGGGACCAGCCTGTTCGACAGCATCGTGGTCTTCGAGAACTACCCGTTCGACGAGGACGCGGTGAACCGTTACGGCCTGGCCGTCGAGGCCGAACGCGACGTGGAGCCCACCAACTACCCGCTGTGCGTGGTGGTGGTGCCCGGCGAGGCGCTGTCGGTCAGCCTCGAGTACGACCCGGCCGCCTTCGACGCGGCGACCGTCGAGGCGCTCGGGGCGGGCCTGGCGACGCTGCTCGCGGCGATCGCGGCGGACCTCGAACAGTCGCCGGCCGACGTGCCGTTGCCGGACCCGCCGCGCGGACGCGCGGCCCTCGAACGGCGCACGGCGGCGGTGGCCCCGGCGCCGGGGGGCACCCGGTCCGAGCCGCCGCAGGCCACCCCGGCCGCGGTCGGCGACCGGCCCTCGCGCACCGGCACCGAGCGGCTGCTCGCCGCGATCTGGTCCGAGGTCCTCGGTGTGCCCGACGTGGGCCCGGACGACAACTACTTCGCGCTCGGCGGCGACTCGATCCTGGGGATCCAGATCGTCTCGGCCGCCCGCCGGGCCGGGCTCGCGCTGACCCCCCGGCACCTGTTCTCGCACCAGACACTGGCCGAACTCGCCCTGGCCGCCGAGGAGGCGCCGGCCGCGGCGGTCGTCGCCGAGCAGGGCGCGGTGGTGGGCGAGGTTCCGCTCACCCCCGTCCAGCACTGGCTGTTCGACACCCTGGGCGGTGACGCCCGCTTCACCCAGGGGGTCTCCTACCAGCTCGCGGCGGACGCCGACGAGACCCTGCTGCGCGCGGCCCTGACCGCCGTGCTGGCCCACCACGACGCCCTGAGCCTCCGGTTCGAGCCGACCGGCCCCGGTCAGTGGCGCCAGTACGGAGCCGCCCCCGGCGGCGCGCCGGCCAGCCTGCGGGTGCACGACCTGCCCGGCGGTGAGCCGCGGGTCCTCGCGGCGGCGCTGCGCGAGGCCGCCGCCGACCTGGCGGACGGCTTCGACCTGGGCAGCGGGCCCCTGCTGCGCGCCGCGCTGTGCCGCTTCGACGGCGCGGCGCACCCGGTCCTGCTGCTGGCCGCGCACCACCTGGTGGTGGACGCGGTCTCCTGGCGGCTGATCCTGGAGGATCTGGAGCGCGCCTATCGCGCCCTGGGCGAAGGTCGGACGCCCGACCTCGGGGCCAAGAGCACCTCGTTCCAGGCCTGGGCCCGCCGGCTCGCCGCGCACACCGCGGCCGGCGGCTTCGACGACGAACTCGTCCACTGGCAGGGCCTCGACGACGGGGACGGCGCGAGCGTGCTGCCGAGGGACCTCGACGGCGCCAACACGGCGGCCGTCGAGGAGGCGCTGACCGTCGGCCTGGACGCCGAGGAGACCCGCCGGCTGCTCCAGGACGTGCCGGAGGTCTACCGGACCCGGGTCAACGACGTCCTGCTCTGCGCCCTGGGCCGCGTGCTGTCCCGCTGGACCGGCCGGGACCGGGTGGCGGTGACCCTGGAGGGCCACGGCCGGGAGGAGCTGTTCGACGACGTCGACCTCGCCCGCACCGTCGGCTGGTTCACCACGATGTACCCCGTCGCCCTGGAGGTGCCCCGGGACGCGGACACCGGCGGCGCGCTGAAGGCGGTCAAGGAGAGCCTGCGCACGGTGCCGCGCGGCGGACTCGGCTACGGCGCGCTTCGCCACCTGCGGCCCGCCGGGGGACCACCGCTGCCGGAGCTGCCGCGGATCGGCTTCAACTACCTGGGGCGCCAGGACCGGAACCACCCACCGGGCGGTCTGCTGCACGCGCCGTCCGGCCCGCTCGGCGGCGGTATGGACCCCTCGGCCGAGCGGCCGCACCTCCTCGACGTCCTCGGGCAGGTGAGCGAGGGACGGCTGGGGTTCACCTGGTCGTACTCCCGGGAGGTGCACCGGCGGGAGACCGTCGCCCGGCTGGCGGCCGAACTCGCCGACGAGCTGCGGGCGATCATCCGCCACTGCGCCGAGCCCGGCGCCGGGGGCCGCACGCCCTCCGACTTCCCGCTCGCTCCGCTGGACCAGCCGGCCGTCGACCGGCTGGCGGGCACCGGGCGGGAGGTGGTGGAGATCTACCCGCTCACGCCGACCCAGACCGGCATGGTCGTGCACGGCCTCGACGAGGCGGGGAGCGGCCTCTACGTCGAGCAGCTCACCTTCGTGCTGGACGGCGCCCGCGACCCGCGCCTGCTGGCCGCCGCCTGGCAGCACGTGGTCGACCGCACACCGGTGCTGCGCACCTCCGTGGTGCTGCACGACGTGCCCGTACCCCTTCAGGTGGTGCACCGGCAGGCGACCCTGCCCGTCACCGAGCACGACTGGAGCGCCGTGGCGCCCGAGCGGCTCGGGACGGAACTGGAACTGTTCCTCGCCGAGCGGCGGGGCCGCCCGCTGGGCCTGGACCGGGCCCCGCTGCTGCGGCTCGACCTGGTCCGGCTCGGCCCGGACGCGGTGCGCGTGGTGTGGACCTTCCACCACGTCCTGCTGGACGGGTGGAGCGTCTTCCAGGTCCTGTCGGACGTGCTGGCCGCCCACGCGGCGCTCGCCCGCGGCGAGCGGCCGAGCCTGCCCGAGCGCCGGCCCTTCGTGGACTACGCGGGCTGGCTGGCCACCCGCGACACCGGCCGGGCGGCGGACCACTGGCGGGGCGCCCTGGCGGACCTCGCCACGCCCACCGCGCTGCCCTACGACCGCAGGCCCGGTCAGGACGCCACGGCCTGCTCCGGGGTCTGGCTGTCGCAGCGGCTCGGGGCGGCCGAGACCCACCGCCTCCAGGAGTTCGCCCGTCGCCACCGCCTCACCCTGAACACCCTGGTCCAGGGGGCC
Organism: Kitasatospora sp. NPDC028961; assembly: GCF_055564815.1. Classification (NCBI taxonomy): domain Bacteria; kingdom Bacillati; phylum Actinomycetota; class Actinomycetes; order Kitasatosporales; family Streptomycetaceae; genus Kitasatospora; species Kitasatospora sp. NPDC028961. The sequence goes on from NZ_JBVHVO010000006.1 coordinate 72,686, forward strand.
TGGGCGTTGCTGCTCTCGCGCTGGAGCGGCCAGTCGCAGGTGTGCTTCGGCACCACCGTCTCCGGTCGGCCGGCCGACCTGGTCGGCGCGGACACCATCATCGGCCTCTTCATCACCACGCTGCCCGCCCGCGTCACCGTCGACGGCGGCGCGAGCTGCGACGGGTGGCTGCGCGCGGTGCAGGAGGCCCGGGCCGAGGACCGCCGGTTCGACCACCTGCCGCTGAGCGAGATCCAGGCCCTGAGCGAACTGCCGCCCGGCACGGCGATGTTCGACAGTCTGATCGTCTTCGAGAACTACCCGGTGGGCGAGGCGACGGCCGGCGCGCACGGCCTGCTGATCCGCGACCTGGAGGCCCGGGAGGCCACCAACTACCCGCTCACCGTGGTGGTTTCACCCGGTGACCGGCTCAGTGTGGAACTCGGCTACGACCCGCGGTACTTCGATCACGGCACGGCCGGCTCGCTGGCCGCCCAACTGCTGCACACGCTGTCCGCGCTGGCCGCCTCGGACGGCGCCGGCCGGCTGGACGACATCGACGTGCTGCCGGCCGGGGAGCGGACCCGGCTGCTGCACGGGCCGGTGCGACCGCCGCTCGACCCGGCGCCCCTGGCCACGCTGCCCGCCCTGGTGGAGGCCGCCGTGGACCGTCGGCCGGACGCACCGGCGCTGGCCGCCCCGGGACTGGAGCTGTCCTTCGCCGAGGTCGAGGCGCACGCCAACCGGCTGGCGCACCGGCTCATCGCGCGCGGCGCCGGTCCCGGCGAGCTGGTGGCGCTGCTGCTGCCGCGCTCGGCGGACATGGTGCTGGCCCAGCTGGCGGTGGCGAAGACCGGCGCCGCGTTCCTGCCGGTCGACCCCACCTATCCGGACGAACGGGTCGAGCTGATGCTGCGCGACGCGGCTCCCGCGCTCACCCTCGATGCCAAGGAGGTGGCCGGCCTGCTGGCCGCACCGGCGGACGGCACGCCCGACCGCCGGCCCACCGACGCCGACCGCAGCCGCCCGCTGGACCTGGACGACCCGGCCTACGTGATCTACACCTCCGGCTCCACCGGTACCCCCAAGGGCGTCGTCCTCACCCACCGCGGGCTCGCGGTGTTCGCCGCGGCCGAGGCCGAGCACTACCAAGTGGCCCCGGGCGACCGGGTGCTGGCCTTCGCCACCCCCAGCTTCGACGCCTCCGTGCTGGAACTGTGCATGTCCCTCCCGCACGGAGCCCGACTGGTGGTCCCCGCTCCCGGTCCGCTGCTCGGCGCCCCGCTGGCCCAGGTGCTCCGGGAGGAGCGGATCACCCACACCCTGCTGCCCCCGGCCGCCCTGGCCACCCTGCCGCCCGGCACCCCCGGCACGCTGCCGGACCTCAAGACGCTGGTGGTCGGCGCCGACGCGTGCAGCGCCGACCTGGTGGCCCGGTGGGCCCCGCGGCACCGCATGGTCAACTCCTACGGGCCCACCGAGGCCACCGTCGTCGCCACCTGGTCCGCGCCGCTGGAGCCGGACGGCGCCGCGCCGCCCATCGGCCGCCCGCTGCCCGCCACCGGGGCCTACGTCCTGGACGCCCGGCTGCGGCCGGTGGCCGACGGCGTGCCGGGCGAACTGTGGCTGAGCGGACCGGCCCTGGCCCGCGGCTACCTGGGCCGGCCGGGGCTGACCGCGGCGCGGTTCACGGCCGACCCGTTCGGTCCGCCCGGCACCCGGATGTACCGCACCGGCGACCGGGTGCGCCGCGACTCCCGAGGCGAGCTGCACTACCTGGGCCGCACGGACCACCAGCTCAAGCTGCGCGGACACCGGATCGAGGCGGGCGAGGTCGAGGCGGTCCTGGTGCGCCACCCGTCCGTCCTGGACGCCGTGGTGAGCGTGCGGGAGGACGAGCCGGGGCAGCCTCGCCTGGTCGCCCACCTGCTCGCGGGCCCCGGCGGCGACGCGCCGTCCGGCGCCGAGCTGCGCGCCCTGGCCGCCCGCTCCCTGCCGGGCCACATGGTCCCCTCGGCGTTCGCGGTCCTGGACGCCTTCCCGCTCACCGAGAGCGGCAAGACCGACCGGACGGCGCTGCCCGTGCCCGCCCCCGTCGAGTGGGGGCAGGCCGGCCACGTGCCGCCCCGCACGCCCACCGAGGAGGCGGTGGCGGCCATCTGGGAGGAGAGCCTGCGGACGGCCGTGGGCGTGGAGGACGACTTCTTCCTGCTGGGCGGCGACTCGATGCGCGCCCTGCTGATCGCCTCCCGCGCCAACGACGCCTTCGGCGTCACGCTCACCCCCCGCGACATCCTGGTCTCCCGCACCGTGGCCGCCCTGGCGGAGCTGGTGGAGGAGCAGGTGCTGAGCGAGCTCGAAGACGCCGCGTACGGCGGCCCCGACGATGACGAACGGTGAGGACCCGACGACCATGACGCCTTCGAAGCGAGACCGCGCCGCCGCCCTGCCCGCGGACCTGCGGGAAGCGCTGCGCCGCAGGCTGGCCGGACAGGCCGGCGGCGAGGGGCCCGGCGCCGGGCGGACCGTCCCGCGGGCCGACCGCGGCCGCCCGCTGCCCCTCTCCTTCGTCCAGCAGCGACTGTGGTTCCTGGACCGGCTGCGGCCCGGCGACCACCGCTACAACAGCGCGCTCGCCGTGCGCTTCACCGGGCCGCTGGAGCGCGAGGCGCTGGCCCGGGCGCTGACCGCCGTGGTGGCACGCCACGAGGGACTGCGGACCACCTTCGAGGAGACCGACGGCCACCTGGCGCAGACCGTGCGGCCGGCCGAGCCGGTACCGCTGCCGGTCCGCGAGCCGACCCCGGCGGATACCCTCGACGCGATCCTGCTGGCGGAGTACTCCCGCCCGTTCGACCTGCGCCAGGGCCCACCGCTGCGGGCCCTGCTGGTGCGCGAGTCGGATGCCGCGCACGTCCTGCTGCTGACCGCGCACCACATCGTCACCGACGGCTGGTCCATGGGCGTGGTCCTGGACGAGCTGTGCACCGCCTACGCCGCCCTGGTCCGGGGCGCGGCCCCCCAGCTGCCCCCGGTGGCCACGCAGTACCCCGACTTCGCGGTGTGGCAGCGCGAGCAGCTCTCCGGCACCCGACTCGAGAAGCACCTCGCCTACTGGAAGGGGCAGCTGGCCGGCGCGGTCGCCCCCGAGCTGCCGCTGGACCGGCCCCGGCGCGGCGAGGAGGCCGGCGCGGGCGCGATCCACACCTTCACCGTCTCCCCTCGGCTGACGGCCCGGCTGCGCGACCTGGTGACCGAGCAGCACAGCACGCTCTACACCGCCCTGGTCGCCGCCACCCAGGCGCTGCTGGCCCGCTGGTCCGGCCAGGACGACATCACCGTGGGCTCCCTGACCTCCGGGCGCTCCCGCACCGACCTGGAACGGGCCGTCGGCTGCTTCGTCAACACGGTGGTGCTGCGCACCCCGGTGGAGCGGTCCTGGTCCTTCCGCGACCTGCTGTCGGCCGCCACCACCACCGTCAACGACTCCTTCGTGCACGGTGACACGCCCTTCGAGCGCCTGGTGGAGACGGTCGGCGCCCCCCGCGAGGCGGGCCGCAACCCGCTCTTCGACGTGATGGTCCTGCTGCACCCCGCCCCGCCCGCGCCCGCCGCCGCGCACGGACTGGACGTCTCCCTGGTCGACGTGCCCCGGCAAGCGGCCACCTTCGACCTCAGCGTGGAGTTCGTCCCGGACGGGGAGGGGCTGACCGGCCTGCTGGAGTACCGCAGCGACCTGCTCGACGAGTCCACCGCGCGGCGGATGGCCGACCAGCTGCTGCGGCTCCTGGAGGGCGTCGCCGCCGAACCGGACCGGCCGCTGGGCACCGTGGCGCTGCTCTCCGCCGAGGAGGTCCGCCGGGTGACCCGGGAGTGGAACGGGGACCGCCTGCCCGTCGACGACGCCTGCTACCCCGAACTCCTGGAGCGCCGGGCCGCCCTGACCCCGGCGGCCCCTGCCCTGGTCGCCGGCGGCGAGCGGCTGGACTACGCGACGCTCAACCGCCGGGCCAACCGGCTCGCCCACCACCTGATATCCCTCGGAGCCGGCCCCGAACGGCTGGTCGCGCTGACGCTGCCGCGCACCGCCGACATGATCGTGGCGATCCTCGCCGTCTGGAAGTCCGGCGCCGGATACCTGCCGATCGACCCCGCTCTGCCCGCGGAGCGCGTGCGCTACCTGCTGGAGGACGCCCGGCCCGCGCTGGTCCTGGACGAGGACGCGTTGCGGGCCGCCCCGGCCACCGGCCGGGACACCGACCCCGTCGACGCCGACCGGCTCGCCCCGCTGCGCCCGGCGAACACCGCCTACGTCATCTACACCTCGGGCTCCACCGGCCGCCCCAAGGGCGTCGTGGTGGCGCACCGCGCGGTGACGCACCTGCTGGCCGCCCACCGGGCGGGCTTCGTCGCCGACGCGGGCGGCGGCCCGCTGCGGGTGGCGCTCACCGCCTCGTTCTCCTTCGACACCTCCTTGGAGGGCGTGCTGCTGATGGCCGACGGCCACCCGCTGCACGTGGTCGACGAGGTCACCCGGATGGATCCGGCGGCGCTGGTCGAGTACGTGGTCCAGCACCGCGTCGACTTCCTCGACGTGACCCCCTCCTACCTCGGTCAGCTGCTGCCCGCCGGGCTGCTCACCGATCCGCGGCACCGCCCGCGGGTGCTGATGCTCGGCGGCGAGGCGGTCGGCGCGGCCCTGTGGCGCGAGCTGGCCGCGCACCCCGGGGTGGCCGCCTACAACTTCTACGGCCCGACGGAGTGCACGGTCGACGCACTGGCCTGCCGGATCGCGGACGGCGACCGGGCGCTGGTGGGCCGCCCGCTGCCGAACGTGCGGGCCTACGTGCTGGACGACCGGCGCCGGCCGGTGCCGCCCGGCGTCGGCGGCGAGCTGTACCTGGCGGGCGAGCAGCTCGCCCGCGGCTACGCCGACCGTCCCGGGCTGACCGCGGCGCGGTTCACGGCCGACCCGTTCGGGCCGCCCGGTGCCCGGATGTACCGCACCGGAGACCTGGCCCGCTGGACCGCCGACGGGCGCCTGGACTACCTCGGGCGGGCCGACGACCAGGTCAAGGTGCGCGGCCACCGCGTCGAACCGGGCGAGGTCGAGGCGGCGCTGCTGGAGCTGCCCGCCGTCGGCGCGGCCGCGGTGGTGGCCGTGCCCGACGCACACGGCCGCGCCCGGCTGGCGGCCTATCTGGTGCCCGCCACCGGATACGCCGTGCCGCCCGCCGCCGACCTGCGGGCGGCGCTGCGGCAGGTGCTGCCCGACCACCTGGTGCCGTCCTCCTTCACCGCGCTCGACGCGCTGCCGCTCACCACCAGCGGCAAGCTCGACCGCCGCGCCCTGCCCGCCCCCGACCTCGAAGTAGACCGGCAGCAGAAGGAGTTCGTCGCCCCGCGGACCCCGGACGAGGAGGTGCTGGCCGGCATCTGGGCCGAGGTGCTCGGCGTCACCAGGGTGGGCGTCACGGACAACTTCTTCGAGCTGGGCGGCGATTCGATCCTCAGCATCCAGGCCGTCTCCCGGGCCCGCGCCGCAGGCCTGCGGCTCGGTTCGAGCGACGTCTTCCGCCACCAGAGCGTCGCCGACCTCGCCGCCGCGGCGGCCCGCCGCCGGCTCGCCCCGGCGGCGACGGCGGGGCGACCGCGGGACGACGGCCCCGCGCCGCTGACCCCGGTGCAGGAGTGGTTCTTCGCCACCCACGGCCCGCTGCGCCACTTCAGCATGTCGATGCTGCTCGACCTGCCGCGCGACCTGGACGAACGGGCGCTGGAGCTGGCGCTCGAAGCGGTGGCGGCCGCGCACCCGGCGCTGCGCACCCGGTTCACCCGCACCGGCGACGGCTGGCGCCAGAGCCCCGGAGCCGGTCCGGTCGGTGCGTTGCTGACCTGCCACGACCCGGCCGCCCTCGCCGCCGACGCCGACGCCGACGCCGAGGCCGAGGACGCCGCCCGGCGCCGCGCGGCCGACGCGGCCCGCGCGGCCCTCGACCCGGCCACCGGCGCGCTGCTGCGCGCGGCCCTGCTGCGGGCCGCCGGCGGCGCCCGGCCCCAGCTGTTCGTGACGGCCCACCACCTGGCCGTGGACAGCGTCTCCTGGCGGGTGCTGCTGGCCGACCTCGCCCTGGCCTATCGGCAGGCGGCCGCCGGCGAGCCGGTTCGGCTGGACCCCGAGCAGACCCCGTTCACCGACTGGGCGCACCACGTCGCCGAGCGCGTTCGGGCCGGGGACCTCGACGGTGACCTGCCGTACTGGCTGGACGAGGTCTCGGCCGCGCCCGCCCCGCTGCCCGTCGACCTTCCCGGCAGCCCGCTGGCCGGCTCCGTCCGCACCGTTCGGACCAGGGTGGACCGGGCCACCACCGAGGCGCTGCTGCGCCAGGTCCCCGCGGTCTACCGCACCCAGGTCAACGACGTGCTGCTCAGCGCGCTGGGCCGGGTGCTCGCCGACTGGACGGGCGCCGGGCGGGTGGCCGTCGCCCTGGAGGGGCACGGCCGCGAGGAACTCGGCGGGCCGGCCGGCCACGAGCCCGACCTCAACCGCACGGTCGGCTGGTTCACCACCCAGTACCCCGTCACCCTCACCCCGGTCGGAACGGCCGGCGCCCCGGACTGGGCAGCCACCCTGAAGGCGGTCAAGGAGCGGCTGCGGGCCGTCCCCCGGCGGGGCCTGAGCTACGAGGCGCTGGCCCGCCTCGGCTCGCCCGACCCGGCCGCGGCCGCCCTGCGGGCGGTGCCGCTGCCCCAGGTGTCCTTCAACTACCACGGCCAGTGGGCGGCCGCCGAGGGCGGCGACTTCGCCCCGGCCGGCGAGGCGCCCGGCCGGGACATCGCCCCCGACGCGCCGCTGGACCACCTGCTCGACATCTCCGCCGTGGTGGCCGACGGCGAGCTGGAGATCACCTGGCACTACAGCGACCAGGTGCACGAGGCGGCCACCGTCCAGCACCTGGCGGCCGCGCTGACCGCCGCGCTGGCCGCCGTCGCCGCGCACTGCGCCCGCCCCGGCGCCGGCGGCCGCACCCCGTCCGACTTCCCGTTCGCCCGGCTGGACCAGGCCGGCGTGGACCGGCTGGTCGGCGACGGCCGGGCGGTGGAGGACCTGCTGCCCCTCACCCCGCTCCAGGAGGGCATGCTCTTCCACCGCCTGGTCGGCGGGCCCGACGACGTGTACGTCGACCAGGCCGCGCTGCTCCTGGACGGCGTGAGCGACCCCGACACCTTCGCCGCCGCCTGGCAGCGGGTGGCCGACCGCACGCCCGCCCTGCGCACCTCGGTGGTGTGGGAGGGCGTCCCCGTCCCGCTCCAGGTCGTGCACCGCCGCGCCCGGATACCGGTCACCCAGCTGGACCTGCGCGCGGCAGGCCCGCAGGAGCGGGCCGAGCGGGTGGCCGCCGTGCGCGCGGAGGACCTCGCGCGCGGCGTGGACATCGCCGCGGCGCCGCTGATGCGGCTCACCCTGATCCGGCTGCCCGACGCGCGCCTGCACCTGCTCTGGACCTCCCACCACCTGATCCTGGACGGCTGGAGCCTGGCCCAGGTGCTCACCGACGTGTTCGAGGAGTACGCGGCGCTCAGCACCGGCGCCGAACCGCGACCGGCCGCACGCCGGCCCTTCGGCGACTACGTGCGCTGGCTGGCGGGGCAGGACGCCGAGGCCGCCAAGGCCCACTGGCGGGGCGTCCTGGAGGGGTTCGCCACCCCGACCCCGCTGCCCGTCGACCGGGTCCGGCGCGGGCTCCACCAGGCCCGGTCGGCGGGCGTGCACCCGGCCGGGCTGTCCGAGGAGGTGTCGCGGCGGCTGGCCCGGACCGCCCGGCAGGCCGGGCTGACCATGGGCACCGTGGTCCAGGGCGCCTGGGCGCTGCTGCTGTCGCGCTACAGCGCCGAGCGGGACGTGCTGTTCGGGACCACCGTCTCCGGACGCCCCGACGACCTGCCCGGTGTCGAGTCGATGATCGGGATGTTCATCAACACCCTGCCCACCCGGGTCCGGGTGGACGGCGGGCGCACCGCCGCGGCGTGGCTCCGGGACCTCCAGGAGGCGCAGGCCGAGGCCCGGCGCTTCGCCGCGGTCTCGCTGGCCGAGCTGACCGGCATGAGTGAGGTGCCCTCCGGCAGCCCGCTCTTCGACAGCATGGTCGCCTTCGAGAACTATCCCTTCGACGAGGCCCGCTCGGCGGGCTCCGGCGTGCGACTGGCCGGCGTCTCCTCCCGGGACGCCACCAACTTCCCGCTGGTGCTGCGGGCCTACCAGGGCGAGCGGTTCGGTTTCGACCTCGCCTACGACCCGGAGCTGTTCGACGCCGGGACCGCGCGCACCCTGGCCGACCGCCTCTGCCTGCTGCTCACCGAGCTGGCCGGCGGCCTGGACCGCCCGCTGCGCGCCCTGGCCTGGACCACCGCCGAGGAGCGGCGGCGGATGCTGGTCGACTGGAACGGCGCCGCGCAGGGCCGGCCGGACCGGACCCTGGTGGACCTCTTCGAGGCGCAGGCCGCCCGGACCCCGCACGCCGAAGCCGTGAGCTTCGGCGACGAGCGCCTCGACTACGCCACGCTGGACGCGCGGGCCGACCGGCTCGCCCACCGACTGGCCGAACTCCACGCCTCGACCGAGCAGTTCGTGGCCCTCGCGCTGCCCCGCTCGACCGACCTGGTGGTGGCGGTCCTCGCCGTCCTCAAGACCGGCGCGGCCTACCTGCCGCTCGACCCGGCGCTGCCGCCCGAGCGCCTGGCCCAGCTGCTGCGCGACGTCCGGCCGGTGGCGCTGGTGACGCTCACCGGGGACGCTGCCGCGCCGGGGCCCACCGACGTGCCCGTGCTGGCGCTGGGCGACGCCGCCGTGCGCGCCGACCTCGCGGGGCGCCCGGCCGGCAAGCTCGCCCCGCGCCGCCGCCCGCTGCCCGAGAGCCCGGCCTACGCCATCTTCACGTCGGGGTCCACCGGGCGCCCGAAGGGAGTCGTGATCCCGCACGCCAACGTGGTGCGGCTTTTCGACCGCACCGCCGAGTGGTTCGGCTTCGGCGCCGAGGACGTCTGGACGCTCTTCCACTCCTACACCTTCGACTTCTCGGTGTGGGAGTTCTGGGGCCCGCTGCTGCACGGCGGCCGGCTCGTCGTGGTTCCCGAGGACACCGCCCGCTCCCCGGAGGACTTCCTGCGCCTGCTGGCCGACGAGCGGGTCACCGTCCTCAACCAGACCCCGTCCGCGTTCTACCCGTTGATCCGCGCCGACGCCGAGAACCCGGCCCTGGCGGACCGGTTGGCGCTGCGCACGGTGGTCTTCGGCGGCGAGGCGCTGGACGTGACGAGGCTGGCCGACTGGTACGACCGCCACCCGGACGGCGCCCCGCGCCTGGTCAACATGTACGGCATCACCGAGACGACCGTGCACGTCACCCATGCCCCGCTGGACCGCGCCACGGCCCGCGCCGGCGGCCCCGGACCGATCGGCACCGGCATCCCCGACCTGCGGGTGTACGTGCTGGACGCCGACCTGGCGCCGGTCCCCCCGGGTGCGGTGGGCGAGCTGTTCGTCGCGGGGGAGGGCCTGGCCCGCGGCTACCTGAACCGGCCGGGCCTGACCGCCGCCCGCTTCGTCGCCGACCCGTTCGGGCGACCCGGCGCCCGGATGTACCGCACCGGCGACCGGGCCCGCCGGCGGGCCGACGCCACCCTGGAGTACCTGGGCCGCGCCGACCAGCAGGTGAAGATCCGCGGCTACCGGATCGAGCCCGGCGAGATCGAGGCCGCCCTGCACGCCCATCCGGGTGTGGGCGCCGCCGCCGTGGGCGTGTACGAGGACACCGCCGGCACCCGCCGCCTGGTGGCCCACGTGGTCGGCGGCGGTGCGCGCGCCGAATCCCCGCCGTCCGCCGCCGAGCTGCGCGCGCACCTGGAGCGGCTGCTGCCCCCCTACATGGTGCCCGCCGCCTACGTCCCGATGGCGGCCCTGCCGCTCACCGTCAACGGCAAGCTCGACCGGCGGGCGCTGCCCGCGCCGGGCCCGGACGGTTTCGCGGCCGGCCACGACCGCACCGCCCCCCGCACCCGCGCCGAACGGCTGGTCGCCGAGGCCTGGGCGGACGTCCTGGACACCGACGAGGTCGGCGTGGACGACGACTTCTTCGCCCTCGGCGGCGACTCCATCCTCGCGATCCGGGTCACCTCCCGGCTGCGCGCGGCGTTCGGCACGGACGTCTCGCCCCGGCTGCTGTTCAGCCACGGCAGACTGGCCGACCTGGCCGCCGCCCTCGGCGAGCCGGCCGCCGGGGGGAGCCCGTCGGCCGACGCGATCCCCGCCGCCGACCCGGCCGTCGAGCCGCCGCTGTCCTACGCCCAGCAGCGGCTCTGGTTCCTCGACCGCTTCGAGCCGGACGGCACCGAGTACACCACCCTGTCCGTGCTGCGCCTGCGCGGAGCGCTCGACGAGAGCGCCCTGCGCACCGCGCTGGACGCCCTGGTGGCCCGGCACGAGGCGCTGCGCACCACGTTCACCGAACAGGACGGGCGCGCCCGGCAGAGCGTGCGCCCGGCGCAGCCGGTCGAGCTGCCGGTGGACGACCTCCGCGGGCAGCCCCCGGGGCTCCTGGAGGCACTGCTGGAACGCGTCGCCGCCACCCCGTTCGACCTGGCCGCCGGGCCGTTGCTGCGGGCCCGGCTGGTGCGGACGGCCGAGGACGAGCACGTGCTCGTGCTGGCCGTGCACCACATCGCCACCGACGGCTGGTCGGTGGCCGTCCTCGGCCGCGACCTGGGCGAGCTGTACGCGGCCGCCCTCGAACGGCGCCGCCCCGAGCTGCCCGAGCTGCCCGTGCGGTACACCGACTACGCCGTCTGGCAGCGCGCCCGCACCGACCGCGCCGAGGCGGACCTCGCCCACTGGCGCCAGGCCCTGGACGGCCTGGAGCCGCTGGACCTGCCCACCGACCGTCCGCGCCCCGCCGTCCGCACCCGGGACGGCGCCCTGCTGACCTTCACCCTGCCCGCCGCGCTGACCGGACGGCTGCGCGAGCGCGGGCGGGAGGCCGACGCCACCCTCTACATGACCCTGCTGACGGCGTGCCAGGTGCTGCTCGCCCGCTGGGCCGGCCAGCAGGACGTCGCCGTGGGCACCGTCGCCTCGGGCCGGGAGCGGCCCGAACTGCACGACGTGGTGGGTATCTTCGTCAACACCCTGGTGCTGCGTGCCCAGGTGCGTCCGGAGCTGTCGTTCCACGAGCTGCTGGGCCGGTCGCGGGACACCGTCCTGGCGGCGTTCGCCCACCAGGAGGTGCCGTTCGAGCGGCTGGTGGACACCCTCCAGCCGGAGCGCGACACCAGCCGCACGCCGCTGTTCCAGGTGATGGTGGCCCTGCACAACCTGGGCACCGAGGCACCCCGTCTGCCGGGCCTGGAGGTGGCACCGCTGGCACCGCCGGTCCGCAGCGCCACCTTCGACCTCGCCTTCGACTTCGTCGAGCGCGACGGCGGTCTGACCGGCTACCTGGAGTACAGCACCGGCCTGTTCGACGAGGCCACCGCCGAGCGGCTGGCCGGCTGGCTGCGGACCCTGCTGGAGGCGGTGGCCGAGGACCCGGGCAGCGCCGTCGCCACCCTGCCGCTGATGACCCCCGACGAACGCCGCCGGGTGCTCCGGACGGGGCAGGGCGAGCCGATGGCAGTGCCGGACACCACCTTTCCCGCCCTGTTCGAGGCGCAGGCCGCCCGTACCCCGCACGCCACCGCCCTGGTGGCCGGGGACGCCACCCTCGACTACGCCGCCCTCAACGGGCGGGCCAACCGGCTCGCCCGCTACCTCGTCTCCCGTGGCGCCGGCCCGGAGCAGGTGGTCGCGGTCCGGCTGCCGCGCACCTCGGACCTGCTGGTGGCCCTGCTAGCGGTGCTCAAGGCGGGTGCCACCCTCCTCTGCCTGGACCCCGAACTCCCCGAGGAGCGGGCCGCCTTCCTGCTCGCCGACGCCCGTCCGCGGACGCTGCTGACGGAGCGGGAGCTGCACGAGGTGCCGTGGGACCGGCTGCCCGCCCACGACCTCACCGACGCCGACCGGCGCCATCCGCTGCTGCCGCGGCACACGGCCTACCTCATCTACACCTCCGGCTCCACCGGCCGGCCCAAGGGCGTCGCCGTGGAGCACCGCCAGCTGGTCAACCTGTGCCAGGACCACCGCGCGGGGCTGTTCGCGCCGCACCTGACGGACGGGCGTCCCCTGCGGATGGCGCTCAGCGCCTCGTTCTCCTTCGACACCAGCTGGGAGGGCCCGCTGCTGCTCACGTTGGGCCAGGAGGTGCACCTCATCGACGAGGACGTCCGGCTCGACCCGGAGGCCTTCTGCGCCCAGATCGCCGAACGCCGCTTGGACGTGGTCAACGTCACCCCCTCCTACCTGCGTGAACTCTCGGCCGCCGGGCTGTTCGCGGCGGGCCGCCACCACCCGGGCCTGCTGCTGGTCGGCGGCGAGGCGATCTCGCCCGCCGCCTGGCAGGAGCTGTGCGCGGCGCAGCACGACCTCGGCGTCACCGCCTACAACGTCTACGGGCCCACCGAGTGCACCGTCGACGCCCTCTACGGCCGGTGCGCGGACCGCCCCGAGCGCCCGGTCGTCGGCCGCCCCGGCCGCAACCTGCGGGCCTACGTGCTCGACGAGGCCCTGCGGCCGGTACCGCCGGGCATGGCGGGGGAGCTGTACCTGGCCGGGGCGCAGGTGGCCCGCGGCTATCTGAACCGCCCGGGCCTGACCGCCGCCCGCTTCGTGGCCGACCCGTTCGGCGCGCCGGGGGAGCGCATGTACCGCACCGGCGACCGGGCCCGCTGGGACGCCCAGGGCCTGCTGGAGTTCCTCGGCCGGGCCGACGAGCAGGTCAAGATCCGGGGGTTCCGGATCGAGCCCGGCGAGGTGGAGGCCGCCCTGGTCGACCACCCGGACGTCGCCGAGGCGGTGGTCACCGCCCGCGAGCACGCCGGTCGGCTGATGCTCGTCGGCTACCTGGTGCCTGCCGGAAGCCGGATCCCGCCCGCCGAGGAACTGCGGGTCCGGCTGCGGCGGACGCTGCCCGACCACATGGTGCCCGCCGCCTTCGTCCCGCTGGAGCGGATCCCGCGCAACTCCAGCGGCAAGACCGACCGCCGCGCCCTGCCCGCGCCGCCCGCCCAGCCCGACAGCGGCAACGCGTTCGTGGCGCCGCGGCCCGGCACCGAGGAGCGGCTGGCCGCGATCTGGGCCGAGGTACTGGGTGTGGCCCGGGTGGGCGCGAACGACAACTTCTTCGCGCTCGGCGGGGACTCCATCCTCAGCATCCAGATCGTCTCCCGGGCCCGGGCCGGCGGGCTCGCGCTGACCACCAAGGACGTCTTCCGGCACCAGAGCGTCGCCGAACTCGCACTGGTGGTCGGTGCTGCGGGCGCGCGCCCGGACACCGGGGGCGACCCCTCGCCCACCGAGGCGCCGCTCACCCCGATCCAGCACTGGTACCTCGACGGCCGCCGCCCCGGCGACCCGATGCGCTTCACGATGACCCAGCGGGTGGAACTGGCCCCCGGCGCGGACCCGTCGGCCCTGGACCGGGCAGCCGCGGCCCTGGTGCACTGCCATGCCGCCCTGCGCACCCGGCTGCGCCACACCGGCACCGGCTGGCGCCAGGAGGTGCTCGCCGAGGCGCCCCGGAGCGTCTTCACCCGGTACGAGGCGGCCGGCCTCGACCCCGCGGCCCTGGAGGCGGCGGTGCAGGACACCACGGCCTCGGCCCAGGCCGAACTGGATCCGACCGAGGGCCGGATGGTCCGCGTGCTCTTCTTCGACCGCGGCGCCCGGCAGCCGGGCCAGCTCGTCGTCACCGTGCACCACCTGGCCGTGGACGGCGTCTCCTGGCGCATCCTGTTGGCCGACCTAGAAGCGGCCTACCGGGCGGTCGGTGCCGGCCGCGGCGCCGAACTGCCCCCGGCGGGCACCTCCTACGGCCACTGGGCGACCCGGCTGGAGCAGCACACCCGCTCCGGAGCGCTGGCCGGCGACGCCGCTTACTGGGCGCGGACCGCCACAGCCCCGGCCGACCTGCCCGCCGGCCGGCCCGGTCCCAACACCCACGGCGGCGCCGCCACCGTCACCGTGACGCTGGACGCGGAGACGACCGAGGCCCTGCTGCGCCAGGTCCCCGAGGTCTACCGCACCCAGGTCAACGACGTGCTGCTCAGCGCCCTGGGGCGCACCCTGGCGCGCTGGTGCGGTCGCGAGAGCGTGCTGGTGGGCGTGGAGGGGCACGGCCGGGAGGACCTCTTCGACGACCTGGACCTGTCCCGGACGGTGGGCTGGTTCACCGCCGAGTTCCCGCTCGCCCTGAGCGTCGACCCCGACGCCGGATGGCACGAGACGCTGCGCTCGGTCAAGGAGCAGCTGCGCGCCGTTCCGCTGCGCGGGCTGAGCCACGGTGCGCTGCGCCACCTGCTGCCGGGCGGTGCGCCGGCGGGTGCGCCGGCTCCGCGGATCGGCTTCAACTACCACGGCCGGTGGGACGCCGAGAGCGCCGGCGCCGACGGTCTCTACCGCGCGTCGCTGCCCCCGGCCGGCCGCGACACCGACCCGGACGAAGCCCGCCCCTACCTCCTGGACGTCACGGGGGTGGTCCAGCACGGGCGCCTGGAACTGGGCTGGACCTACCCGGCGGCCGTCTACGGCGAGGCCGAGGTCCGCGCACTGGCCGAGGAGATGCGCACCGCCCTGCGCGAGATCGCGGCGCACTGCGCCCGCCCCGGGGCCGGCGGCCGCACCCCCTCCGACTTCCCGCTCGCCGGCCTGACCCAGGAGCAGCTGGACCGGCTCGTCGGCGACGGGCGCCAGGTCGCCGACGTGCTGCCGCTGACGCCGCTCCAGTCCGGGATGCTCTTCCACGGGCTGGTCGACACCGAGGGCGCCTACTTCGACCGGATCGTGGTGCGGCTGGCCGGCGTGGCCGACCCGCGCGTGTTCGCCGAGGCCTGGCAGCTGCTGGCCGACCGCACGCCCGCGCTGCGCACCGGCGTGCACTGGCGGGGCCTGCCGCATCCCGTTCAACTGGTGCTCCAGCGAGCCGAGGTGCCCGTCACCCTGCTGGACTGGCGGCAGCTGCCGGCGGACCGGCAGGAGGCCGAGACCGAGCGGCTGCTCGCCGCGGATCGCGCGGCGGGCATGGACCTCACCGCCGCGCCGCTCACCCGCCTCACGCTGGCCGCGCTCCCCGGTGACGAGGTGCTGCTGCTCTGGTCCACCCACCACCTGATCCTGGACGGCTGGAGCAGCGGGCAGTTGCTGACCGAGGTCTGCGACCAGTACGCCGCGCTGACCGGCGGCGCCGCGCGGGGGCCCCGCCCGTCGAGGCGTCCGTTCGCGGACTTCCTGCGCTGGCTGGCCGAGCAGGACGGGCAGGCGGCCGAGCACTACTGGGCCGACGCCCTGGCCGGCTTCACCGCGCGCAACCCGCTGCCGTACGACCGGGTGCCCGGCCAGGCGCACCGCGCCCGCTCCGCCGCCACCGTCCACCACGAGCTGGACCAGGACCTCTCCCAGCGGCTGCGGGAGCGGGCCGCGCACGCCGGACTGACCGTCAACACCGTGGTCGAGGGGGCCTGGGCCCTGCTGCTGGCGCGCTACGGCGGCAGCGACGACGTGGTCTTCGGCACCACGGTCTCGGGCCGGCCGGCGGAGCTGCCCGGCGTCGAGTCGATGATCGGCATGTTCATCAACACCGTGCCGACCCGGGTCCGGATACCCGCCACCGGCGGCGTGCTGCCCTGGCTGCGCGAGCTCCAGGCGCGCCAGAGCGACGGGCGCCCCTTCGACCACCTGGCCCTGACCCGGATCCAGGCGCTGAGCGAGGTACCGGCCGGCGAGGCACTCTTCGACAGCATGGTGGTGTTCGAGAACTACCCCGTCGACGAGTCCGTCGCGGCCAGGACCGGTGTGCGGGTGACGGAGGTACGGGCCGACGACGCCACCACCTTCCCGTGGTGCCTGCGTGCCTACCTGACCGAGCGGCTCGGCCTCGACCTGGCCTACGACCCCGCGCTGTTCGACCGGTCCACGGTGGAGCGCGCGGCCCAGCGCCTGGCCGTGCTGCTCACCGCCCTCGCCGACGGTCTGGACGGTGAGCTGGGCGAGCTGGAGCCGCTGACCGCGGCCGACCGCGAGCTGCTGGCGTCCTGGCAGGGCACCGCCCGCCCGGCGGCGGCGCAGAGCCCGGTGGCGCTCTTCGCCGAGCAGGCCCGCCGCACACCCGAGGCGGTCGCGGTGCGCCACGGCGAGGACGACCTGACCTACCGCCGGCTCGACCGGTGGTCGGACCGGCTGGCCGCCCGGCTGCTGGCCGACGGCCTGGCCGTCGAGGGGCGGGTGGCGCTGGCGATGGACCGCTCGGTCGAGCTCGTCGTCGCCCAGCTCGCCGTCCTCAAGGCGGGCGGTGCCTACGTCCCGGTGGACGTCCGGGCGTCCGAGGACCGCCGCCGCGCGCTGCTCGCCCGGGCCGGCGCCACCGTCCGGCTCACCACCGACCAGGTCGCCGCCGTCCGTACCGAGGCGGCCGGGCAGCCCGTGCTGTCCGCGCCGCCGGCCGACCCCGACCGGCTGGCCTACGTGATGTTCACCTCCGGATCCACCGGCGAGCCCAAGGCGGTGGCGGTCCGGCACCGCGACGTGGCCTCGCTGGCCACCGACAGCCGCTTCACCGACGGCAGTTGCGAACAGGTGCTGTTGCACTCCCCGGTGGCCTTCGACGCGAGCACCTTCGAGGTCTGGGCACCGCTGCTCAACGGCGGCCGGGTGGTCGTCGCCCCCGACGGGCCGGTGGACGCGGCACTGCTGCGGCGGCTGACGTCCGGCGGGCTGACGGCGCTGTGGCTCACTGCCGGGCTCTTCCGCCTGCTGGCCCAGGACGCGCCGGACTGCTTCACGGGCCTGCGCCGGCTGTGGACCGGCGGCGACGTGGTGCCCGCCGCCGCCGTGCGCCGGGTCCTCGCCGCCTGCCCCGGCCTGTGCGTGGTGGACGGCTACGGACCCACCGAGACCACCGTCTTCGCGACGTCCTTCGCCCTCACGGACCCGGCGGCGGTGCCCGACACCGTGCCCGTCGGCCACCCCCTGGACGACAAGCGGGTGTACGTCCTCGACCGCCGCCTGCGGCCCGTGCCGCCCGGCTGCGCGGGCGAGCTGTTCGTCGCCGGTGGGGGCCTGGCGCGCGGCTACCTGGGCCGGCCCGGCGAGAGTGCGGCACGCTTCCTGGCCGATCCGTTCGGCGCGCCGGGGGAGCGGATGTACCGCACCGGTGACCTGGCCAGGCGGCGGCCGGACGGCGCCGTGGAGTTCCTGGGCCGCACCGACGACCAGGTGAAGATCCGCGGCTTCCGGGTCGAGCCCGGCGAGGTGGCGGCCGCGCTGGCCGCGCACCCGGGGGTCGCCGACATCGCCGTGGTCGTCCGCGAGGACCGCCCCGGCGCCCGACGGCTGGTGGCGTACGTCGTCGGCCCCGCGGGCGCCGACCTGGCGCAGCTGCGGGACTTCGCCGCCCGCCTGCTGCCCGACTACCTCGTCCCCACCGCCTTCGTCCCGCTCGCCGCCCTTCCGCTGAGCCGCAACGGCAAGCTCGACCGCGCGGCACTTCCGGCGCCGGACGCCGACCGCGACGCCGGGCCCCGCGAGCGCCTCGCGCCGCGCACCGAGGCCGAACGCCGCACGGCCGAGGTCTTCGGCGAGGTGCTGGGCACAGCCCCGCCCGGAGTGGAAGACGGGTTCTTCGAGCTGGGCGGGGACTCCATCCTCAGCATCCGGCTCGCCGCCCGGCTGGCCGAGGCGTTCGGCACCGACCTGACGCCCCGCGCGGTCTTCCTCCACCCCACCCCGGCCGCACTGGCCCGGCTGCTCACGCAGGAGCGGCAACCCTGCGGCGCGGCCCCCGCCGTCGTCCCGGTCGCCCGCAAGGCGGCGCCGCCGATGTCCTACGCCCAGCAACGCCTCTGGTTCCTGGAGGAGTTCGCGCCCGGCGGCACCGAGTACGTCACCGCGCTCGCGCTTCGCCTGCACGGCGCCCTGGACCTCGGCGCGCTCGGCGCGGCCCTGGACGCGCTGGTGGCCCGCCACGAGTCGCTGCGCACCACCTTCGACAGCGTCGACGGGCGGGGCGTCCAGCTCGTCCATCAGCCGGGGGAGGTGCCGCTCGCGCTCCACGACCTGTCCGAACTGCCCGAGCAGGAAAGGCAGTCGGTGCTGCGCGGGCTGCTCGCCGACGAGCGGGGCCGACCCTTCGACCTGCGTCGGGGCCCGCTGCTGCGGGTCACCCTGGTCCGGCTGGCCGACGGTGACCACGTGCTGGCCCTCACCCTGCACCACATCGTCACCGACGGCTGGTCGACCTCCGTCCTGCTCACCGACCTGGCCCACCTCTACCGCGCCGAACTGGGCTCCGACGAAGCCCAGTTGCCGCCCCTGCCGGTGCAGTACGCCGACTACGCGCACTGGCAGCGCACGGCCGGCGCCGCCGCCGCCGACGATCAGCTCGACTACTGGAGGAAGCAGCTGGCGGACGCCGAGCCGCTCCACCTGCCCACCGACCGGCCCCGGCCCGCGGTGCGCACCAGCAACGGAGCCACCGCCCGCCTGGAGGTGCCCGCCCCGATCGCCCGCCGGCTGGCCCGGGTCGGCCGGGAACAGGGCGCCACCCTGTTCACCACGCTGGTCGCCGCCACCCAGGCCTACCTCGCCCGGCTCAGCGGGGACGCGGACATCGCGGTCGGCACCGTCACCTCCGGCCGCGACCGGGCCGAGACGCGGAACCTCGTCGGGTTCTTCGTCAACACCCTGGTCCTGCGCTCCCGGGTCGAGGCGGGGCAGCCCTTCACCGAGTTCCTCGGCGGCGTGCGGCACACGGTGCTGGACGCCTTCGCGCACCAGGAGGTGCCGTTCGAACGGGTGGTCGACGAGGTGCAGCCGGTCCGCGACACCAGCCGCAGCCCGCTCTTCCAGGTCATGGTCGTCCTGCAGAACACCCCGGCCGCCGACCTGGAGCTTCCCGGCCTCGCCGTCACCGACGTCGAGACCGAGCTGGAACAGGCGCCGTTCGACCTCACCCTGGAGTTCGCCGAGACGGACTCCGGAGCGCTGCGCGCCCTGATCAGCTACAACACCGACCTGTTCGACGCGGTCACCGCCGAGCGCATCGCCGACCAGCTCGCCACCCTGCTCGCCGCCGTCGCCGAAGGCCCCGAACGCCCCATCGGCGCCCTGCCGCTGGCCTCCGACGACGAGCTGAAGGCCCTGCTCGACCAGGCCCGGGGGACGTTCCGGCCGGTGCCCGAGGCGACGCTGCCCGAGCTGTTCGAACAGCAGGCGGCCCGCACTCCCCACGCGGTGGCGCTGCTGGACGGCGAACGCGAACTGACCTACGCGCAGCTGGACCGGGCGGCCAACCGGCTGGCCCACCGGCTGATCCGCCAGGGCGTGGGGCCGGAGCGGGTGGTGGCCCTGGCGCTACCGCGCGCGGCCGAGACGGTGGTGGCGCAGCTCGCCGTGAGCAAGGCCGGCGGCGCCTTCCTCCCGGTCGACCCCGGCTACCCGGCCCGGCGACGGGAGTTCATGGTGCGCGACGCGGGCGCCTTCCTGGTGCTCGACGACCCGGCCGCGGTGTGGACCGCCGACGGAGCGCCGACACCGCCCACCGACGCCGACCGCGCCACCGCGCTCAGCACCGGCCACCCCGCCTACGTCATCTACACCTCGGGATCGACCGGGACACCCAAGGGCGTGGTGGTCACCCACCGCGGACTGGCCGGCTTCGCCGCGGCCGCCGCCGAGCGGTACGCGGCCGGCCCCGGCGACCGGGTACTCCAGTTCGCCTCGCCCAGCTTCGACGCCTCGGTGCTGGAGCTGTGCGTCTCGCTGCTCAGCGGGGCCACCCTGGTCACCGGCGAACAGGGCCCGCTGGTCGGCGAGCGGCTGGCCGAGGTGCTCGCCGACCGGCGGATCAGCCACACGCTGATCCCGCCGGCGGCCCTGGCCACCGTGGACCCGGCCGCGGCCGGCGCGCTGCCCGCGCTGCGCACCCTCATCGTCGGTGCCGAGGCCTGCCCGGCCGACCTGGTCGACACCTGGGCCCCCGGACGGCGGATGGTCAACTCCTACGGCCCCACCGAGGCCACCGTGGTCGCCAGCTGGACCGGCCCGCTGGCGGCGGGCGCGGGCACCCCACCGATCGGCCGGCCCGCCGGACCCACCAGCGTCCACCTGCTGGACGCCGCCCTGCGGCCGGTCCCGCCCGGCGTGACCGGGGAGCTGTACGTCGCCGGGCCCGCTCTGGCCCGCGGCTACCTGAACCGCCCGGGCCTGACCGCCGCCCGCTTCGTGGCCGACCCGTTCGGCGCGCCGGGGGAGCGGATGTACCGCACCGGCGACCTCGCGCGCCGCCACGGCGACGGAGAACTGCGTTTCGTGGGCCGGATGGACGACCAGGTCAAGCTGCGCGGCTTCCGGATCGAGCCCGGCGAGGTGGAGAGTGCGCTGCGCCGCAGCGCCCTGGTGCGGGACGCGGTCGTCACCGTGCGCACCGGCGCAGCCGGGGACGGCCCGGGCGCCGGGCCCGCCAGGCTGGTGGCCTACCTCGTCCTCGCCGAGACCTACGCCGGTCCCGCCGGTCCCCTGGCGGACCAGGTGCCCGTCGCCGAGCTGCGCGCCCACCTGGCCGAGCTGCTGCCCCCGCACATGGTCCCCTCCCTCTTCGTGCCACTGGAGCGGCTGCCGCTCACCCCGAGCGGCAAGACCGACCGCCGGGCGCTGCCCGACCCCGGACCCGCCCAGGCAGCCGCCGGGCCACGGGTCGCCCCGCGCACCGACACCGAACGCCGGATCGCCCGGATCTGGTCCGACGTACTGGGCATCGAGGAGATCGGCGCCGACGACAACTTCTTCGTCCTCGGCGGCGACTCCATCCTGAGCATGCAGGTGGTCTCGCGGCTGCGCCGGGACGGCCTGCACCTGGCGACCCGGGACCTGTTCAGCCACCAGACCGTCGCACAGCTGGCGACCGTCGTGCGCGACGCCCCGCAGCGCGCCGACGACGCACCGGTGACCGGCGAGGTGCCGCTCACGCCCATCCAGGAATGGTTCCTCGGCACCCCGCGCGCCGCCCACCACCACTTCAACCAGTCGACGCTCCTCGAACTCGGCGCCGCCCCCGACCCGCGGGCGCTGCGCACGGCCCTGCACGCCCTGCTGGAGCACCACGACGCGCTGCGCATGCGCTTCACCCGGGACGAGGCGGGCTGGCACCAGTTCAACCCGCCGCCGGCCCCCGCCGACGACGTTCTGGAGCACCACGACCTGACCGGGCAGACCTCCGAACAGGCCGCCGCCGCCGTCGCACGGGCCGCCGACGCCCTGCACGCCGGATTCGACCTGGCCCGCGGCCCGCTCCTGCGGGCGACGCTGTTCACCGGTGACCCCGGCCAACCGGTCCTGCTGCTCCTGGTCGCCCACCACCTGGTCGTCGACGCCGTCTCCTGGCGCATCCTGCGCGACGACCTGGAGAGCGCCTACCGACAGGCCGAGCAGGGCGAACCGGTCACCCTCGGCGAACGCGGCACGTCCTTCCGGGACTGGGCGCTCGGACTCGCCGCCCACGTCGCCGCGGGCGCCCTGGACGACGAACTGCCCCACTGGGAACAGGCGGTGTCCGCCGGGCCCGCCCGGGCGGCCGGCCCCGCCGACCCGGACGCCGACGCCGGGGCGGGTGAGCAGGCGACGGTGAGCGTGGAACTGGACGAGGCGGACACCACGGCCCTGCTGCGGGCCGCGCCGACCGCCTACCGCACCCGTGTCAACGACGTCCTGCTGGCCGCGCTCGCCCTGGCGCTGGCCCGCTGGACCGGAAGCGAACAGGTCCGGCTGGACCTGGAGGGGCACGGCCGCGAGGACGTGCTCGACGGCGTCGACCTCTCCCGGACGGTCGGCTGGTTCACCACCGTCTACCCGGTCGCCTTCCAGGTGCCCGCACCCGGCGAGTTCGGACCCGACCGCGACTGGCGGTCCCTGGTGAAGTCGGTGCGCCGCCAACTGCGCGCGGTGCCGGGCAACGGGCTCGGCTTCGGCGCGCTGCGCACCTTCGGCCCGCCCGAGGTCCGCGAGCGGCTCGCCGCCGGCGCCCGGGGCGAGGTGGTCTTCAACTACCTCGGCCAGTGGGACTCCCGCCCCGAGAACGCCGGCCGCGGCCTGGTGCGCGTCGAGCGCGGCTCGTTCGGGCAGGACCACGACCCCCGCGACGGCGGCTCCCACCCGCTGGAGGTGGTGGGCGCGGTCCAGGACGGCCGCCTCGCCTTCACCTGGCACCACCGCCCCGCCGTCCACGACACGGCCAGTGTGCGCGGGGTCGCCGAGGAGTTCGGCGAGGCCCTGCGCCACATCGCCCGGCACGCCCGAGGAAGCCGATGACCGCGCCGTACCCGCCGGCGGGCCGCGGCCCCCCGCGCGCCCGCCCGACCATCACCGCCGACCGCACCCCAGCTACCACCGAGGAACGTGACATGGACGAGAACACCCGCTACCAGGTGCTGCGCAACGACGAGGAGCAGTACTCGCTCTGGCCGGCCGACATCGAGGTACCCGCGGGCTGGCAGAGCGTCGGCAAGGAGGGCACCGAAGCCGAGTGCATGGCCTACGTCGACGAGGTCTGGACCGACATGCGCCCGCGCAGCCTGCGCGAGCGCATGGCCAACAGCGAGTCCTGACCGGCCACCCGACCGGGGGCGCCGGCCGCACAACGCCGGCCCGGCGCCCCCGCCCCTCTTCCCCCGCTCCCTGCCACCGCCACGGTGCCCACCCCGATCGGAGCCCGCCATGACCCCCGCCCTGCGCACCGAGCGCCTCGACTTCATCCCCTACCGGCCCGAGGACGAGGACGCCTTCGTCGCACTGCTGCGCATCGAGGAGGTGTGCCACTGGATGGGCCAGGAACGCGCCCCCGAGTCGGAGCTGCGCGTGCTGTTCCGCGCGATCCAGACGGACGTGTACCCCAAGGACCTGTTCGACGTGTGGGGCCTGTGGCACGACGGGAGATACGCGGGCCACGCGGAGCTGAAGAAGACCGGCAACGTCGACGGCCACGAACTGATCACCGCGCTCGCCCCCGAGTTCTGGGGCCGGGGACTGGGCAGCGAGGCCGTCCGCGGCCTGCTGCGCCACGCCGCGGACCACCTCGGGCTCAAGGAGGCCTACGGGATGGTGGGTGCGGAGAACACCGCGAGTCTGGAGATGTGCCGCCGTCTGGGCTTCCGGCACCTGCGCGACGTGGTCGGCGAGGACGGCTCGGTGACGAAGCTCCTGGCCGTCTCCACGGAGGAACCGACGTGACGCCACCGGGTCACCCGGGACGCCGTCCACGCACGTGAGCCCGCCCGGCCGCCGAGCCCGCGCCGCGGCCGCACCGCCGACCCGCTGCGGGCCGGGCAGTAGGTCAGCCCTGCCCGGAGACCGTTCATGAACATCCTCACTGACGCTCCCACCGATCACCTGGCGGATCGCCGCCACCACGCGCAGATCACCTCGCCCGCACGCTGATGCCGCAGGTGAGGCCGGGGGAGTACAGACATTGCGGCGAGGCACGTGATCGACACGGGCGACATCGACGTCCGTCTCGGTCCGGACGTCGGCAAGGGAGAGCACCACGCCACCGCCCTGACCCCGGTCGGTCGCGGGTGGGACGCCGTAGCATCGAGTGGAGTGGCACTGACCGGCTCCACGGTCGGACGGCGGCTGCCCGCGCCGGACCCTGTGGGTGCGGCCACCGGCGGTGGCAAGGCGCCCCGCACCCGGCGGGCCGCTGATCTTTGGGGGTCGTCTCGTGAACCATCGCGTCGGACGCGGCAGCACGACAGGTCAGGGCGTCGGCGCCCCGGCGGCCGGTGGGCTGCGGCAGGTCACCCGCCCGCTGCACCCCGGGTTACGGCCGTACATGCGCGGCCGCATCGGATACTCGCACCTGGCCCCGCCCTACCAGGTGCGGATGGTCCCGACCGGGCACGTCGTCCTGACGGTAAGTCTGGGGGAACCGTTCAGCCAGGTCCGCCGTCTGGGGACACCCGGACCGGGCACCGGGCGGATCGACTCGCTGGTGGTCGGGATGGAGGACCGGCCCGCGCTGTGCGAACACCCCGGGGGCCGGCAGGAGGTGATCCGTCTCGAGTTCACGCCGCTCGGTGCCTACCGGCTGTTCGCCCTGCCCATGAGGGAGTTGACCAACCTGGTGGTACGGCTGGACAGCTTGTTCGGCCCGGAGGCCGACATCCTGGTGGAACGGCTGGCGGCCACCCCCGACTGGGACGGCCGGTTCGACCTGCTCGACGGGTTCCTGCTGGGCCGCCTCGACCGGGGGCCGGCGCCCGCGCCCGAGGTCGACCACGCATGGCGCCTGCTCGCGGCCTCGGCCGGCTCGATCCCCATCGCGGGCCTCGCCGAGGAGGTGGGCTGGAGCCGCAGCTACCTGGTCCGCCGGTTCACCGAGCAGGTGGGGCTGTCGCCGAAGACCGCGGCCCGGGTGCTGCGGTTCCGTCGCGCCGCGGAGATGCTCGCCGGCGGGACCGCCGGCCTTGCCGGGCTCTCGGCCGCCTGCGGCTACTACGACCAGGCCCACCTCAGCCGTGAGTTCCAGGCCCTGGCCGGGATCACCCCTGGGCGGATGACCACGGCCACCCGGCCGGTCGAGGACGCGCTCGCCCTCCTGACATGAGGTCACATTCGTCCAAGCCAGGTCCCTCCGTACCCGCCTACGCTCCCATGTGCGGTGCCGGTCGTCACCACGTCGGTCGTGTCCGGAGGCGCGACGAGGCGCGACGTGGGGCGACGGGGGCGACGGAAGCGCGCGACGTGACGGGGGCGCGCGACGTGACGCCACCGCGGGGGTGTGGCGTCCGGAGGGCCCGGGCGCCACGGGACGACCGGGGAGGGGCTGCGATGACGGCGCCGTTGCGCGCGGGTGACCCACGCGAGGTGGGCGGCCATCGGCTGGTGGGGAGGCTGGGGGGCGGTGCGCTGGGGACGGTGTTCCTCGGCCGCTCGCGCAGTGGACGGCTGCTCGCGGTGCGGGTGGTCGCTCCGGAGTTGGCCGCCGACGGCGAGTTCCGGCGCCGGTTCGAGGAGACGGTGGCCTCAGCGCGCGCCGTGAGCAGCTTCCACACCGCGCAGGTGGTGGCGGGTGGCGCGGACGGTGGCGTGTTCTGGCTGGCCAGCGAGTACATCGCGGGTCCGTCGCTGCGGGAAGCGGTGACGGTGCACGGGCCCCTGCCGGCGGAGCCGGTCCGGTCCCTGGGATCCGGTCTGGCGGAGGCGCTGGCGGGGGTGCACGCGGTCGGCCTGGTCCACGGCGGCCTCACCCCGGGCGACGTGATCCTGGCCGACGACGGCCCGCGCCTCACCGACTTCGCCCTCGCCCGCCTGTGGGACGCCGCGCACCCCTCCCGCACGGTCGCCGCCGCACCGGGCGGCACCTTCCTGGCGCCGGAGCAGGTGCGGGCCGGCACGACACTTCCGGCCTCGGACGTGTTCGCGCTCGGCGGGGTGCTGGTCTTCGCCGCCACGGGGCGAAACGCGTTCGGCTCCGTGTCCGGTTCGGACGCGCTGATCCGGGTGGTCGACGGGGAACCGGACCTCGACGGGGTGCCCGCCGAGCTGCTCGACCTGGTCCGGGCCTGTCTGGCCAAGGACCCGGTCCGGCGGCCGGCCGTGGGCGAGGTCCTCCGGAGCCTGGCGGGGAACCCCCCGGACGCCTGGCTGCCGTCGGCCGTCGCGGGGATGGTCGGGGAGCGCGAGGCACAGGCCGGGGTCCACGGCGCGGCGCGGCGGCCGGGCCGGCGGACGCTCCTGCTGGCCGCGGGGGCCGGCGTCGTCGGCCTGGTGGGCGTACCGGTCGGGATCCGGCTCGGCGCGCGCGACGCCGCCGGGACGCCGAAGCCGACGGCCGCACCACCGGCCACGGACGGAGCTTCCGCGCCCGGAGCCGTGCGGCTCGGCCCGGCCACCACGATCGAGCTCGGCCGCAACGACACCGACGCCCGGAGCCTCGCCTACAGCGCGGACGGTCGGCTGCTGGCAGCCGGGGCGCGGAACAAGGTGGTCCTGATCGACGCGGTCGCGCTGAGCAAGACCGGGGAGATCTCGTTCGAACGAGCCCTGGACTACGTGTCCGCGCTGGCGTTCAGCCCCACCAGCGGCCTGCTGGCAGCCGCCTACACCCTGCCGCCCGACCTGCGGAGCCAGGACCCGGAGGCCCGTGAGCACGGGAGGGTGGCCGTCACGCTGTGGGACATCGCCTCCCGCCGTGAGGTGGTGATGCTGTCCTGCCCTTCCGAGGAGAACCTGATGGCGCAGGCTCACACCTTGGCGTTCAGCCCGGACGGACGGCTGGTGGCGCTCGGCCGGGACGGGCGCGACAGCATCGGCAAGGCCCTGGTGTGGGAGGTGAGTTCGGGCAAGCAGGTCGCCTCCCTTCCGGTAGGCCCCGGCTCGAACGGGACCTTCGGCCGGGCGGGCAGCGTCGCGTTCAGTCCGGACGGCAAGGTACTGGCCGTCGGGTACGGGAGCGATCTGAAGGGGGCGGTCGACCTCTTCGACACCGCCTCCTTCGCCCCGATCGCCACGCTCTCCCTGGCCCGGACGGACGCCTTCGGTGTCACCGCCCTCGCCTTCGCCCCGGACGGCCGGACGCTCTACGGGGCGTTCGGCGGCATCGCCGCCTGGGACACCGCCGCCAGGAAGCTGACCACCACCCTCGCCGAGGTCGGGTCGCGCTACCAGTCGTTGTCCCTCAGCCCCGACGGGAAGATGCTGGCCGGGGCCGGCTCCACGGGCGACGGGCTGGTGCTCTGGGCCCTCCCCTCCGGTCGGCAGACACCGGTGCCGACCGGGCGCACCGGCAACCGTCTCGTGGCGTTCGGCCCCGACAGCAGGACGATCGCCGCGTGCACCGACACCGCCGAACTGCTGGCAGCGGTCCAGATCCGGTCGCTCGCGTGATCGAGCAACCGGACGGGACGGATCCCCGTCACGTCGGGCCGTACGAGCTGGTGCGGCGACTCGGCCGGGGTGGGATGGGCGAGGTGTTCCTCGGACGTTCGCCGGGCGGGCGGCTGGTGGCGGTCAAGGTGGTGGCCGCCGAGCTCGCGCACGACGCCGAATTCCGCCGCCGGTTCGCCCTGGAGGTCAGCGCGGCGCGGAAGGTGGGCGGCTTCTACACGGCGCAGGTGGTGGACGCGGACACCGACGCGGTACGGCCCTGGCTGGTCACCGCCTACATCCCCGGACCTTCGCTGCACCAGGTGGTCCGGGACATCGGACCGCTGCCCGAACGGGCCCTCCGGGTGCTCGGCTCCGGCCTGGCCGAAGGACTGGCCGCGATCCACGCCGCCGACCTGGTCCACCGCGACCTGAAGCCCGGCAACGTCATCGTCGCCGACGACGGCCCCCGCGTCATCGACTTCGGCATCGCCCGGGCCCTCGACGGCGGCCAGCACACCGGAGCAGTGATCGGCACACCCGGCTTCATGTCGCCGGAGCAGGCACGGGGCGAGCCGACCGGGCCGGCCTCCGACGTCTTCGCGCTCGGCTGCGTCCTCGCCTTCGCGGCCACCGGGCACAGCCCCTACGGACAGGGCCGCCCGGACGTCATCCTCTACCGGACGGTCCACCAGGCCCCCGACCTCGACGGGGTACCCGAGGAGCTGGCCGCCTTCGTCCGGATCTGCCTGGCCGCGGAGCCGGGGAGGCGTCCGCTGGTGTCGGATGTGCTGCGCCACCTGGCGACCTCGGCCGAGGACATCCAGTGGCTGCCTGTCGGGGTGGCCGCGATGATCAGCGAGCGGCGCAGCGAGACGCTCGTGCTGCGGGAGCGCGCGAGCGTCAGAGTGCGCACCGCGCCCCGGCCGGTGCGCCGTCGGGCACGGGTGGCCGCGGCGGCGTCGCTGGCCGTCGGCGGCGCCGTCTGGGCCGCGCTGTCGTTCCCGCACCCCTTCGGCGAGGGCGAGGCGGGGACAGCGGGAGCGGGGCCGACCAGCACGGCGGCGGCCTGGAGCGGCGACCCGTGCGACCTGAGCACCTACGACCTCCTCCAGCGCAACCAGCTCACCAGCGTGGGGCAGCACGACGACTTCACCGACGGCTCCGCGGCGGTGCAGACCTGCACCTGGAGGCTGGGGGCGGCGACGGCGGGCAACACCAGCTCGATGACTCTCGCCTACTCCAAGGCCCCGTTCCAGCTGATCTCCGACCGCAAGGCGCCGCAGGACTTGAGCAGGATCGACCTGACCGTCCTGGAGTCCGGCTCGGCCTACGCGGACGAGTACGACCGACAGTGTGAGGTCAGCTGGCGCGCCCCCGACGGCTACGCCGCGGTCATCCAGGACGAGCCGGGCGGCACCACCGGCTGTTCCGGCGCGGTCGCCTTCGCCAGGGACCTGTCCCCGAGGCTGGCCGGTGGAACGAAGCACACCTGATACTCCAGCAGGACTTCTCCATTACCGCTGGCCAGCGGCCTGGGAGTGGGAGTGCAGCGGGGTGGTGACAGCCTCCTTGCCAGTGAAGCAGCGTCACCGAGGTGGTCCATCAGGGCTGGCAAAGGCTGCCGGGCCGAGCGAGGCCAGAGCGTCTTCGGCGGCGCGTCGGTCAGCCTCGTCAGGAGCTGCGAGGTGCAGAACGAGCTGGTGGGTGTCACGGGTAAACGCTGACGGGCGGCATGGCCTGCCGGACCCTGTACCGCATGACCGGCGCCAGAGGCTGCTACGGGTTCGCATGCACTTCGCTGTCGCCTTGGTCGCGCGGGCGCCGACGACAGGGGGAGGACTCTGGCACGGTCGTCCCACATCAGCCCCTCGTAGGACGTGGTCAACCGACCCAGTGCGGCCGGCCAACTGACCGGCCATTGCTGTGCAGGAACGCCATCGGTCCCCCACACGAACGTGAGGGGCCGATGGCGTTCGCCGGTCAGGCGGGGCTATGACGAGGGGCCGAGGTCACCGTTGACAACGGCCTCGGTGACCAGGGGACGGTTCCCAAGGGCAAGGATCTCGGCGGCCAGGGCCACGATGGGCCGCGGGTCCTCTCTCCCGAACGTCTGGATGGAGGCAGCCGAAAGGCTGCGTGGGACTGCTCCGGCGTCGAGCAGGACTCCCCAATCCCCGGGCCCGAAATCGAGGAACTCCAGCCCGGTCAGCGCCGCGATCTCCAGCGGGTCGGCAAGCGTGCCGGGGTAGGCGCAGAGCGTGCGCAGACGGGGCAGCCCAACGACGGGGGCGAGGCTCAGGGGCGCGCCACTCCGCGCCCCGATTCCCAGGACTTCCAGCGCGCGTCGTGACACCTGTGCAGCCAGGGGCGACGGATCACGGGCAGCCCGACCGGGGTGTCCCTGAAGGCGCCGTCGTTCTCGAAGGTGGCGTCGCCGCCGTCGATCCCGTGCTGGTAGATCGTCAGCACCTGATCGGCGTGCCCGGGCAGCATCGCCGTGAGGGCCACGGCGGCGTTCATGCTGTGGCCTCGATGCCGAGCTCGGTGAGCAGGCCTCGGATGCGCTGCTCGATCTGATCGCGGATCGGGCGCACGGCGTCGACGCCCTGGCCTGCCGGGTCATCCAGCTTCCAGTCCAGGTACCGGGTGCCGGGGAAGTACGGGCAGGCGTCGCCGCAGCCCATGGTGATCACCACGTCGGAGGCCTGCACCGCCTCGGCGGTCAGCACCTTCGGCACTTCGGCGGAGATGTCGATGCCGACCTCCGCCAGCGCCTCGACCACGGCCGGGTTCACCGTGTCGGCAGGGGCGGATCCGGCGGAGCGGACCTCGACGCGCTCGCCGCCGAGGCGGGTGAGGAACGCGGCGGCCATCTGCGAGCGGCCGGCGTTGTGGACGCAGACGAACAGCACGGACGGGACGGCAGGAGAGTTCACGGGTTCTTCCTTCGGGCAGGAACGGTGGGGCGGGGTTCAGCGGCCGGCGGCGGCCGGGTGGTGCACGTCGTACGGGACCACGACGTCCTCGGCGGCAGCCGCGACGGGGCGGCCGAACAGCACGGCGACCAAGGCGACGCCGACCACCAGGCCGACGAGCTGGGCGGCGACGAACGGCAGCACCGAGGGCGGGGCGATCCCGGCGAAGGTCTCGGTGAACGCCCGGCCGACCGTGACGGCCGGGTTGGCGAACGACGTGCTGGAGGTGAACCAGTACGCGGCGCCGATGTAGGAGGCGACCGCGACCGGGGCGAAGTGCGCCCGGCCGGCCCGGGCCAGACCGAAGATCAGCAGGATGAGGCCGGCGGTCGCCACGACCTCGCCCAGCCACAGATGCGGGGCCCAGCGGTCGTGGGTGGACCAGCGCACCAGCGGCTGCGCGAACATCGCGTCCGCCAGTACCGCTCCGCCGATCGCCCCGGCGATCTGCGCGGGCAGGTAGGCGGCGACCTCGCGCAGGCCCGGGCCCTCCCCGCCGCGGCGTCCGGTCCACCAGGCGGCCAGGGTGACAGCAGGGTTGAAGTGCGCCCCGGAGACGGGGCCGAGCAGGGCGATCAGCACGCCGAGACCGAACACGGTGGCCAGCGAGTTGGCCAGCAGCCGCACGCCCACGTCCTGGGACAGCTGGGTGGCCTGGATGCCGGAGCCGACCACGACCGCGACCAGGGCGCCGGTGCCGACGAACTCGACCGCGGCCCGGCGCCCGAGCGGAGCCACCTCGGTCATCTCGCGCCTCCTGCCGTCTGGGCGGCCGTGCCTGCCGGAGTCTGGAGCAGGGCGGACAGCTTGGCCAGCGCGGCGGGCAGCACCCAGTAGTAGACCCAGGTCCCACGCCGCTCGGAGCCGACCAGCCCGGCCTCGCGCAGCACCTTCAGGTGGTGGGAGATGGTCGGCTGGGAGACCTCGAAGGGGCCGGTCAGGTCGCAGACGCAGGCCTCTCCGCCCTCGTGCGAGGCGATCAGGGACAGCAGCCGCAGCCGCACCGGGTCCGACAGGGCCTTGAACATCTTCGCCAGGTCCGTGGCGGCTTCCTCGCCCAAGGGCTCGCGGACCATCGGCGAGCAGCACGCCGCCGCGTCGTCCTGGCCGAGCACCGGCAGTTCCAGATTCGACATACGTCTATGTTGACAGCCATCTATCCGGAGAGGCAAGCTCACTGTATCGACAGACGTCGAAACAAGACCTCAGAGGGGAACCGCCATGTCCCGTGTTCAGCTCGCCCTGCGCGTCGCCGACCTCGAAGGCTCCGTCGCCTTCTACGCCAAACTCTTCGGCACCGAGCCGGCCAAGCGCCGCCCCGGCTACGCGAACTTCGCCATCACCGAGCCCCCGCTCAAGCTCGTCCTCATCGAGGGTGAGGCCGGCGAGGACACCCGCCTGGACCACCTCGGCGTCGAGGTCGAGTCCACCGAGCAGGTGGCCGCGGCGACCGGCCGGCTCAAGGACGCGGGCCTGGCCACCTTCGAGGAGAACGACACCTCCTGCTGCTACGCGCTCCAGGACAAGACGTGGGTGCACGGCCCCGGCAAGGAGCCGTGGGAGGTCTACGTCGTGAAGGCCGACGCGGACACCCTTGGCAAGAGCGCCGACAGTGCGCCGGAGGCTTGCTGCGGCACCACCGCCTGCTGCACCCCCGACGAACAGGCCGTCGACCCCACCCAGAGCCCGGCCGAGGCGAAGACCGCCGCAGGCTGCGCGTGCGGCGGCTAACCCGCCCCGCCCCAGCTGTTCGGTGATTGATCTGCTGCGGTCATCGCGTCCGAACTCGGGCCCCGCCCGGACCAGTTGCAGGACGGGCTGGCCGCGTTGGAGGAGGAGAACCGCCTCCTGCGCACGCGGCTGGGACAACGGGCCGGTTAACCCCGCCCTGCCGGGGGTTCACCGGGGGAGCCCTCCGAATTCCAGGACGAACTCGGCGCGCTGGTCCTCTTCGAACCACTGCCGGTAGTTGGTACCCCATACGTTGTTGTGGAGGCAGAAGCCGAAGCCTTCGCCCGGGTCCCCGAAAGTGTTGTCGTGGGAGAACATCCGCGGCCCTCCGACGGCCAGCACCGGCGTGTCGAGCGGGGTGATCCGCACCGACCCCCGAGCCTCGGCGTACACGAGTTCGTGGGCCGCGTGCAACGCCCGGCCACCGTCGCGCACCACGTCGAGCGGGTTCACCGGCACACCCGACTTCAGCAGCCGCCAGCGGGACGGTGTCGCCACGATCGGGCGCAGGTGCAGCCAGGAGGCCTCGGGACCGTAGAACGCGTCCTTGTCACGCAGGAACGCCGTGACCCCCAGTCGCAGTACATCTCCCCGCGACACCCGGTACTCGATCGTGATCGACCGGGGCGCCCCGAACTCCTCGGTGGCCCGCGCGGGCATTCCGGCCGTGACCCGGAGCACTGTCGAACCGTCGGCGTCGGTCCAGCTGTGTGCCGTCCGCACATTGGGCCGGAACACCTCGGTCACCCGCTCGGGACGCACCAGGTCCAGCCCCGGCTTCCCCAGGTCGGGGAACGCCCAGTCCGCGTTCCGCTCCGGGTCGCGCACGTACTCGCGCAACCAGCGCTGCTCGTCGCTCGCGCCGTACGCGACGTACGAGTACGCGCCCAGCTCGCCGTGGCCGCGCGGGTCGGCACCGGTCGGACCGGCCGCGAGAACGCGGTGCCCGGCCACCGTCAGGGCGATCAGGGCGCCGTGCGCGTCGATCTCCAGCTCGACTCCGTCGAGCGCCACGCGGCCGTGCGCCTCGGTGGCGTCGGCCGGCGGTGCGGCGGGCACCACCGCGAGCTCGGCGTCCGCCTCGGCCCGGAGGCGGGCCGGGAGGACGTCCAGCGCGGTCTGCGTGTGCGCGCGCTTCTCGTCGAACGACGCGAGGGTCGCCGCGTATCCGAACGACCCTTGCGCGAACTTTCGCAGGTGACCGAGGCTCGACGGGACGCTCCGGTCGAGGTCGATCTCGTCCCGCTCACGAGCGGCCCGGAAGTCGGCCTTGGTGTAGACCGTGTAGTCGGGCAGGTAGCTCTTCACGTCGTAGCCCCAGGTGTGCTCGGCGGCGATGGCGAGCTCGTCGGCGAGCACCCAGTCCACCGGGCCGTGGCGCTCCAGTCGGCCGTCGGCGAGCCACTGGTCGCGCAACCGCTGGAGGCGGGTCAGCCGGGAGGTGAGGACCGGGTCGGCCGAAGCCCCGTAGATCCAGGTGTCGCCGATCTCCTGGTCCACCACCGGCAGGTGTGCGCGGGCGGCCCAGGCCGCCCGGCCGAAGGCGTCCAAGGTCGATCCGCCGACCTCGGCATCGGGGTACTGCTCGCGCAGCACGGCGAGCAGGCGCTCCACGCCCTCGCGGGTGGGCGGACCGTGGTTGTCGTTCGTGAACGCGAGGAACAGCGCCTCGTCCGATCCGGGCAGTCGCCGCACCTGCGCCGCCTCCGGGTCCGACCCGTACTCGGGGTCGAACGACACCACGATCTCGCTGCCGTCCGGTGCGCGCCAGACGAAGTGGCCCGGGACGTCCGGCACGGGCGAGGCCGGGTTCGCACCGATGTGGAGGTACCGCACGCCCGCCGCCGCCATCGGTGGCACGAGTCCGACCGTGTGGCCCGGGACATCGGTCAGCTTGCCCGCACAGGTCTCGCGGCCGTACTCCGCGTCCAGTCGCCTCGACACTTCGAGGCCGTGCTCGATCGTGGCCCGGGTCATCAGTTCGGTCTGCGAGGTGAACGGCAGCGCGTGCCACGCGACGATCCCGTCCCGGACGGCCGCGTCGAGGTCGTGGCGCTGGGCCGCCGTCCCGTGCTCCAGCGCGTGCGCGATGAGCCAGGACCCGGTGGTCCAGATGAACTCGCGCCTCCCGGTCGCGTCGAGCAGATCACGTCCGAGCCGGATCGCGGCGGGGATGAAATCGTCCCGGTACCGGCTGAGGACGTTGACCGCGAGGTCGGTGAACCCGAGATCGAGATGGGTCTTGTAGACCACGTGAACCCGGGTCGGCCCGGCGGCGGCACGGGAGGCGGGAACGGGGATCGGTGCGACGCGGTGGGGCCGGAGCATGACGGTCCTTCGATCGGTGGGATTCGGGATCTTGGTGCGGCGGTGCTGCGGTGGGGGCACCGACCGGCGGTGATGGTGTCCACGGTGACGGATCCGGTAAGCCACTCGCGCGGTGCCCGAGCGCGCGGTGGGGCGGGGGAGGGGCGGGAAGGGTCACACCCGCGTCGCGGCCCGCCTTCCGGCCGGACGGGGAGCTCCTGCGGACCACTGCGTGGTGGGCCGGAGAGCAGAATGTTAACGACACCATTCCAGCGAGGACAAGAGTCGTCTCCACTCTTCCGGATACTCACCGCTCATCGAGCATATCGAGGGCCCGGTCCGGGGAGAGGCTTGTCGGGCAGGGAATGTTAACGATACCGTCGCCGCCTCACCCCTCCACGATCGGGAGCTCCCGTGCACCAGCCCCGCCCCTACGAACTCGAACCCCGCTATCCCGCCGACGCGGGCTGCCCGCACGGATGGAACTGCGGTTGGCCGCACGACCGGGCGCACCGCTCATCGGTGCCGCCCACTGGGCCGGCCGGTCCACAGCGGGCCGGGTGCGCGAGCGCCTCTAGAATAGGGCGCCGAAGGGCGTGGACCGGCGCCGCGCCGCGAGCAGGCGAAGACGCCGACGGCGGGGAACGGACCGGCGTCACCGGGCACAGAGGGGCGGCCGCGGCCGGTGGGCAGACCACCGACGGACCGTTCCGCGAGTGGAGGGATCACCATGGCGCGCGGCCGGTCCGGCGAACGCGGCGCACCGACGATGCGCGACGTGGCGGCGCACGCCGGGGTCAGCGCGATGACCGTCTCACGCGTCCTGAAGACGGACCCGGGAGTCAGCCCGGGCGCCCGCGACCGGGTGCTGGCCGCCGTGGACGCGCTCGGCTACCGGCGCAACGAGAACGCCCGCAGCCTCCGGCTGGGCAGCGGCAGCGGCCTGGTCGGACTGGTCGTCACCGACCTCGCCAACCCCTTCTACTCGCGCCTGGCCCTGGGCGTCCAGGAGGTCGTCGCCGCGCGGGGCATGCGAGTGCTGCTCAGCAACACCGGCGAGAACCTGGAGCGCGAGCACGAACTCGTCACCGACCTGGCCGCTCACCGGGTCGACGGGCTGATCGTGGTACCCGCGGGCAGCAGCCACCGGCACCTGGCGCCGGCCGTCCTGTACGACACACCGATCGTGCTGGCCACCCGACCGCCCGCCGGGATCGACGCCGACTGCGTCCTGGTCGACGACTTCGGCGGAGCGCAGGACGGTGTCCGGCAGCTCGTCGCCGACGGCCACCGGCGCATCGGCTTCCTGGGCGACTCCCACGTCGACTACACCGGGGCGGAGCGGTTCCGCGGCTACTGGGCGGCGCTCGAAGCCGCCGGCCTCCCACCGGACGAGCGGCACATCCGGCGCGGACTGGCCGACGTGGCCGCCGCCCGGGGTGCGGCGCTGGCCCTGCTGTCCGGCCCCGGCGCACCCACGGCGCTGTTCTGCACCAACAACCGCATGAGCCACGGTGCCATTCGCGCCGTGCACGAGCTGGGCCGCCCGGTCGCGCTGTCCGGCTTCGACGACTTCGAACTCTCCGACGTCCTCGGGCTGCCGCTGACGATCGTCTCCTACGACGCCGACGAGATCGGCCGCCGCGCGGCCCGGATCCTGCTGGACCGTATCGACAGCCGTGGCACGGGCGCGCCCCGGCCGGCCGTCAGAACGGTGGTCCCCACCCGTGTCATCCACTACGGGACCACCGGCGGGTGACCTCACCGAACGACCGGTGCTCACCGCCCCGGCGAAGACGGCTCTGTCATCCGCCGCACCCCGGAGCAGCCCCGTTCCAGCAGCCCGCCTCGCACATCAGCCGCCGGCTTCTTTCCCCAGCCGTCGACTTCCTGACACCCCCCGCAACGCCATGACGTCGTGGTGAGTGCGACCGCGCCGGTGGTCACCGCCACGGCGTCACCCCGTCTGCGGCCGCCCGTCGGCCGCGTCACCGTAGGAGGAGCGGCCCGGCGCCCGAACCCCCGAGCGGGCCCGGGCCGCTGCTCACCTGCTCGGCCCGCGTCGCGCACCTCGCGGTCGTCCGCGACCACGTCACCGTCGGGCGTGGATCTCCACGGCTGCGCTCCGGTGTCCGGCCGGGTCAGCGGGCTCACGCGTGCTGGGAGGCCCGCCTGCCGAGTTGCGTGACAGGGGGGAGGCCGAGCGCCTCGGTCTGACGGGAAGTGATCTGGCCGATGATCCGGATGAAGGCCACCATCCTGACCAGCGCCAGAGCGCACTCGGCCAGGACGGCGACCTCGTGCAGGTCCCGGAAGGCCGCCAGCACGTAGCTGACGTAGACGGCGATGCTGAGGCCCCACCAGAGGTTCACCACCCCGCTGTCCGGCAGACCGCTCGCGCGCCGGATATCCAGAGTGACCCGCCGCGGCAGCCAGAGCTGGACCAGCGGAACGAACCACACACCGACCGCCCACCCGCGCCCGCTGCGCTGGCTGCCCGGAACGAGCACCTCCGCGTTGCTCCAGCACCGCCGGATCCAGACGCTGCGCACGATGGCTTCGGCCGCCAGGGCGAGGAGCGTGACCAGGACGAGGAGGCCCATCACGGTGTTCGAGGGGGAGTAGAGGAAGGCTGTACTGATCAGGGCGAGACCGGCATTCGTCAGGACGGCGAGCGCCTTGAGGTTGCCGGCCGGTTCCCGGGGGTCGGCCGGTTGGACGTGTGCCACGGACGGGTCCTCTCGACGTGATGATCGTCGGGAGGTTATGTGTTGATCATTCCGGCTGTCCAGTGCGATCCGGACGGGCACGGGAACATCGTCCGGCGCTGCGCTGCGGAGCGTCCTCAATAGCGGCCCACGGGCCCGGTTCCCTGACGGGGTGTCATCTGCTGCTCGGTCACCGCACGATCGTGCGTGGCAGATGGGCCGGAAGTGCCGGTGCAGTAGCAGAACTGCCGGCGGGAGCCGCGAACCGATCTGGATCCGCGTGGGCCGGATCGTGGTTCGGGGATTTCGGGCAGCCGGGGCGGCGTGCTTGAGGTGACCAGATCGCGATCCACTTTCGCGCGCTCAGCTAGAATGGGCGCGTGTCCCCCATCATCCCCCCTCTCTTCCGTGTCTGAGGCGAGCCGGTCGCGGCGTCGTACTGCCGCCCCGACAACAGGCCAGAAGCCGCTTCACGCACCGGCTCGGCCGAATGCCCAGCTGCAGCGGCGAGGGGCCGAACGGGTCAACGCGATACTCGACGCCGCTGAGCAGATCCTGGCGACCGACGGCTACGAAGCGGCGACTCTCAAGAGTGCGGCAGAACGCGCCGGCATTCCCACCGCCTCGGTCTACCACTACTTCTCCGACCGTCACCAGGTCGATACCGAGATCATGCGCCGCCACATCGACCACCTCGAAACCCTGATCAACGAGGTTTTCGGCGGCAACAACCCTCCGGCCACGCTGGACGATGCCGTGGGCACGCTCGTCGACCTCATGCTGGACTACTTCCGCGAGCATCCGAGCTGTGTCGAGTTGTGGTTCGCGCGGCGCAGTGACCCTCTCAGGGAACTGGTCCAGGCTTTTGATGAGGCCATGGCCGAACAGCTCTGGCACTTCGCGCGGAGCCGGGGACTCCTGCGCCCCGACACCCCGCTACTGGTCATTCAGCTGTCCTTCGAGGCTGGAAACCGGCTCCTCGACGTCGCCTTCCGCGTCACTCCGGTGACCGGTGCCGATGCCGTTCTCGCGGAGCACCGTCGCCTACTCACGTCCTACCTGCGAACGTACGCGCCAGCCTCTTCGTAGGATCGATGGCAGGGGCAAGATTCGGCGGCCTTGACAGTAGGCAACACCCGCATCCACGGCCACGGACGCATCGGCGTATCCGTGGCCGCTGGGCTTGAAGGGGTGCGGTGGCCGAGGTCAGCCGGCCCAGACGTCTTCGTTGTAGCGGCCGGACTCGATCATGCCGGTCAGTCGGGCGGGGGTCTCCTCGTCGCCCACCCTGGATCTGGTCACAGAACTCTCCGACGAGACACGGCTCCGCAAGGCGATCGGCAAGGACCTGAGCGCGTTCCGGCCGATCGGCGGGGACGGTCTGTTCACCGCCTACGGTGACGAGCCGAACCGGCGCAAGCCGCGCACGACGTGCTGACGCCGTCGGGCCATGCCGCAGTGGCGTCGGGGTCTGGATGGGGGTGTCCAGGAGCGCGAACCAAGAGTAAAGTCGAACTCGAATCGAGATTCGATCGGGGTCGTCCGGGCTGCCTTGGACGTACGGCGCGAGAGGGTCCACCGGTGGCGCTCTCGTCGGCTGTCGACGAGCTCGACCTGTCCGGGGCACGGCATGGGAGTGAGATGCGTTGCCGGTCGGCGCGTCGCCGCCGGCCACGTGCGGGGCCCGCTTGTCCGCCCAGAGCAGACCGTGACCACCGTCGATTCGACAGACCGCGCGGCTGCGACGCCGGCTGTTCGCACAGAGGCCGACGTGGAAGCCGTCCTGAATGACGAAGTGAGGAAGAACATGGCGAACGCGGAGCCCGAGCTCAACGCGACGAACGCGGCGCGACCTGTGCGCGAGGAGAATTGCGAGGTCGTCGTCGTCGGTGCGGGAATGGCGGGGCTGATGGCGGCCACCGTGCTTGCCGACAGGGCCGATGTCATCGTGCTCGAGGCGTCGGAGCGGGCGGGCGGACGTGTCGAGACCGTCCGGAAGGGCGACTACTGGATCAATGTCGGGACGCAGTTCACCGAGGGCACCGGGGCGCTGATCGACGCTCTCCACCACCACGGCATCGAGATGGGGTCCCTGGCCGACAAGAGCGCGGCGCTGGTCCTCAACGGCGTGCTCGTGGACACGTCCAAACTGTCCGAGCTCCTGTTCCGTACGCGAATGAGTCTCCTGGACCGGATCAGCCTGGCGGTGGTCGGCGCCCGTATCGTCTCGTCCGTCCCGTTCATGGAGTCGGACAGCGGCCTGGCGAAGCGGGTACGTGCCAGGCTGGACAGCCGTCTGGCGTCGGATCTTCTTCGCGGCATCCGATCCGATCTGGCCCGTGACGTCCTCAGGTCACTGACCGGCCAGTGGATGGGATGCGAACCCGGCGAGACGGCCGCGACCCAGCTCATGATGTCGCTCGCCGTCATGGTGACGGACCCGGACAAGGAGTCCAATTTCGCGCTTCCGGTGGGTGGCAACCAGACGCTGACCGACATTCTGGCCACCGATCTCGGCGAACGCCTCCGGCTCCGGGCCGCCGTCCGGTCCGTGGAGGCGGAGGGGGACGGGGTCGTCGTCGACTATGCCGACGCGGGAGGCCCGGTGCGGGTGCGGGCGAAGCGGGCCGTTGTCGCGGTCCCCACCGATGTCGCGTCGCGGCTCCTTCCGGGGCTTCCGCAGGCGTACCACGACGCGTTCGCGGACATTCGCTACGGCCGCTACGTGGTCGTCGGGTTCTTCACCGATGAGGAAGGGCCGCAGCCCTGGGACGACTTCTACGCCGTGTCCACGCCCCAGCACTCCTTCCAGGCGGTGTTCAACCATGCCGCCGCCATGCGCAAGCAAGGCACGCGAAAGCCCGGCGGCGCGCTGGCGTGCTTCGCCGGCGGCGCCCAGGCCGACCGCCTGTTCGAGCTCTCCGACAAGGAGATCGCCACCCGGTTCGAAAGGGACCTGCTCTCCGTCTATCCCCAGCTCCGGGGAAAGATCGGAGAAGGAATCGTGCGGCGGCACCGCCGTGTGGTGCCTTTCTGGGCCCCCGGAAGGCGCGCATCGCTGCCGCGGCTGCGTGCCCCTCTCGGGCCTATCCACCTGGCCGGTGACTACCAGCTCCACATGCCTTCGCTCGCTGACGCGGCGACCTCGGGCGAGAACGCGGCACGGGCCGTTCTCACGAGTCTGGGGCGCTGACCTCGACTCCGTGGCGGTCTCCTCAGTGGCTCTCGGGCCCTGAGCGGCCGGTCACGGACGGGCCATCGCGTCATGAGGGCGGAGTTCCACACGGCCGGACGGCGCGGTGGCCCGGGTCCCCACGGACCCTCCGAAGACAGCTCACTTCCGCGTCCATCAGATGTTGTCCGGGGCGCGGACGAGGCCGGCAACCGTGTCGTCGGGTACGCATGGATGATCGCGCACCTCCCACCGTCTCCGCCGACAGGCGGGGACACGTTCCGTGAGGTGGCGGGCATCGGAGGCGTTGCGGAGAATTGCTCCCATGAGGGTCGATGTGGATGATTTCCTCCGCCGCCTTGCCCGAGAACTCAGACCGCGGACGAAGGATTCGGTCGACGCTCTGCTCGTGCGCATGCGTAGGGAGCTTCCCGAGCCGTGGCGGCACGAAGACATCGCCTCCCTCATTTCAGAAGAGACGCTCGGACACCTCACCGCCCTCCTGGACGTCCTGGAGCACGGTCTCGACGCGGCCGAGGTGAACGCGCCTCCCCAGTCCCTCGAGATCGCCCGGAGGTTCGCCCGCAGCGGCGTTCCCCTCAGCACGCTCCTCCGCGCCTACCGCCTCGGCCACGTAGGGCTGTTCCAGCTGTTTCAGGCGGAGGTGCCCCGTCTCACCGACGATCCGGAACTGATCAGCGCCGCGGCGATGCGGCTCTCGGCACAGGGGTTTGCGTACGTGGACCGCAGCTCCGTGCGCGTCGTCGAGGCCTACCAGGAGGAACGCGACCGGCGGTTGCAGCGCCGGCTCCTCCTGACCACCGAGGCGAGCATGCGGATCGGCAGCACCCTCGACATCGGCCGCACCGCCCGAGAACTGGCGGACGTCGGAACCGACGACTTCGCCGACCTCGTTGTCGTCGACCTTCTCGCCACCGTTCTCGATGACGAGGACGCGCGGCCGTCATCGGGTCCGCCGCCGCTCCGCCGCGTGGCCCATCGGCTCGTGTCGGACACGGAGACGGTGGAGTCGCCCACGACGCCCGACCGGACGCACACCTACCCTGCGGAATCCGAACCGGCCAGGGCCCTGGTCACCGGCCGGGCCTCGCTGCTCCGCGGCCCAGACCTCGCCACGCGGGAATGGTGGCCGTCGGCCCCTGAGCGCGGAAACGGGACGTACGGCCACGACGGCTTCCACTCGATCCTGCTGCTGCCTCTGCCGGCCGGCGGAGAGGTCCTGGGCCTCGTCCAGTTCTTCCGTGCTGAAACCACCGCCCCCTTCGACGAGGACGACCTCTTCCTTGCCCGGGAGATCGTGGCGAGAGCAGCCGTGTCCATCGACCACGCTCGCCGGTACACCCAGGAACGTTCCACCGCGCTCACCCTCCAGCGCAGCCTGTTGCCGCAGCGCATGGTGGAACAGGGGGCCGTCGTCGCGGCCGCCCGCTACCTGCCCAGCGGGGCCCGGGCGGGAGTCGGCGGTGACTGGTACGACGTGATCCCCCTGTCCGGGGCACGCGTGGCCCTCGTCGTGGGCGACGTCGTGGGGCGCGGCTTGCGCGCCGCCGCCACCATGGGCCGCCTGCGGACCGCCGTCCGCGCCTTCGCCGACATCGACCTGATGCCCGACGAACTGCTCACACACCTGGACGACGTGGTCATCCGGCTCCAGAACGAGGAGGAGTCGAAGGTGGGCGAGACCAGCGCCACCTGCCTGTACGCGATCTACGATCCCGTGTCCCGCGTCTGCTCCTTCGCCAGCGCGGGGCATGTCCTTCCGGCGGTCGTCGCTCCTCCGGGCGCCGAGGACGAACCGGGGGGTTTCCGGCCGGTCGAACTCCTGGAGGCGCCGATCGGGCCCCCCTTGGGGCTGGGCGGCCTCCCCTTCGAAACAACCCGATTGAAGCTGCCGGAGGGCAGCCTGCTCGCTCTGTTCACCGACGGCCTCATCCGGAGCCGCGCGCGCGACGTGGACACCGCCCGGGCACTGCTGGGTGACATCCTCGCCAGAGCATCGGAGCCGCCCGAGTCGGTGGGCTCAGCGGAACCACAGGATCCGCCCGACGAGATCTGTGACCGGATCCTTGCCGCTCTACTGCCCAGCCGTTCCTCCGACGACGTCGCCCTCCTGGTGGCGCGCACTCGGGCACTCGACCCCGGTCACGTCGCGACACTGGACCTTCCCTCCGACCCCGCGGCCGTCGCTGATGCCCGCCGCTTCGCGTCCGCCACGCTGACCACCTGGGATCTGGAGGAACTGTCCTTCGCCACAGAACTCATGGTCAGCGAACTGGTGACGAACGCGATCCGCTACGGGAAAGCCCCCGTCCGGCTGCGGCTCATCCTTCAGTCCACGCTGACGTGTGAGGTCTTCGACGCCAGCAGCACTGCCCCGCACCTGCGCCGAGCCCGAACCTTCGACGAGGGGGGTCGCGGGCTGCTGCTCGTCGCCCAGCTCGCCGAGCGCTGGGGGACACGGCACATCCGCGAAGGCAAGGTCATCTGGGCCGAGCAGCCCCTCCGCTCCGACGGGGCGCGGCTGCTCCATGCGGAGCTGTGACAGCGGGAAGCGGGAAGCGGGACGCGAGGCTGCTGTCGTTCCTTGTCGAGCCGCGCTCGGTCGAGGAGGTCGCCACACACCGTCTCGTCTACCGCCCTCACATCGAAGGTCCGCACGTGGAACCGGTCGAGCGCAGGACCGCGGTGCAGCACCTGGAGCGGCTGATCGGCGCGGGACCGGTCGCGGAGGTCGAGGAAGGACGGTTCCGCGCCGGGTGACGCCCGCGCGAAAGCATGCAGACCCGCGGACCAGGTCAAGGACCGCGTCACGCGGGCATGGGCCGACCGGCAGCCGGGGGTTGACGAGGTAGGCGGATCTGGCCGGCGCCGCCGCGCTCCTGACGCGGATCGCGTGCGAGTCCCGGGACAGGATTGACAGCCCTGCGTCGACACCCACTAAACTCAAAGACGATTCGAGTTTGACTAAGGCCCTCGGCCCGCCAAGCCGTCCGCGCCTCGGAAGTCGCCGCGTGCGCGGCACCGGTAAGAACGGAGAGGGCCTTGGCCGGCCCCGCTCATGATTTCGACCCCTTTCACCGATCTCTTCGGCGTGGACCACCCGATCGTCTGTGGCGGCATGACCGGCGTCGGAACCGCGGAACTCATCTCCGCCGTGGCCGAGGCAGGCGCGCTCGGATTCCTGACTGCGCTGACCCAGCCCACCCCTGAGGCCCTGGCGCGGGAGATCGCGCGGTGCCGTGACATGACCGACCGGCCCTTCGGCGTCAACCTGACCGTGCTGCCGACCCTCAAGCCCGTGCCCTACGCGGAATACCGGGCGGCGATCATCGAGAGCGGCATACGGGTCGTCGAGACTGCCGGCAGCAACCCCGCGGAGCACGTGGCCGACTTCAAGGCCTCCGGGGTCAAGGTGATCCACAAGGCGGTGGCCGTGCGGCACGCCCTCAAGGCACAGAGCCTCGGCGTCGACGCGGTCAGCATCGACGGCTTCGAGTGCGCCGGACACCCCGGAGAGGAGGACATCCCCGGCCTCGTCCTCATCCCCGCCGCCGTACGAAGCCTCGACATCCCGGTCATCGCCAGCGGCGGCATCGCCACCGGCAGCGGCCTCGCCGCCGCCCTCGCGCTCGGCGCCTGTGCCGTGAACATGGGCACCCGCTTCGTCGCCAGTGCCGAGGCCCCGGTGCACCAGAACGTCAAGGACCAGATCGTGGCCAACGACGAACGGGCCACCCAGCTGGTCT
Source organism: Kitasatospora sp. NPDC028961 (assembly GCF_055564815.1). Taxonomy (NCBI): domain Bacteria; kingdom Bacillati; phylum Actinomycetota; class Actinomycetes; order Kitasatosporales; family Streptomycetaceae; genus Kitasatospora; species Kitasatospora sp. NPDC028961. Next base: position 116,326 of record NZ_JBVHVO010000006.1, read on the forward strand.
TCCGCGAGTTCGGGAACACCGGCCGCGTCGCGCGCAACGCGATCTCCGAGGAGATCGTCGCCCGCTCGAAGCGTCCCGGCGCGGCCTTCGAGGACATCGCCGAGCTGGCCTCCGGCGTCCGGGGCCGCACCCGTGTGCTCGAACAGGGGCAGATGGACGACGGCCTGTGGTGGGCCGGCCAGGCCCAGGGGCTCATCGCCTCGGTGGCCACCTGCCAGGAGATCGTCACCGGCATCGTGGCCGACGCCGAGAAGACCATCGGCCGGCTCGCCGAGCTCCGCGGCTGACGCGACCCAGGACCCAGGACCCAGGAACAACAGGATGATGGAAAACAGGAGTACGCGCCCATGACCTGGACCACTCTCAGCCACAGCGTCGACGACGGCGTCCTCACCGTCACCCTCGACCGGCCGGAGCACCTCAATGCCTTCACCCCGACGATGGCCGGAGAACTGGAACGGACCTTCACCGAGGTCAACGACGACGACGACATACGAGCGATCGTCGTCACCGGCTCGGGCGACAAGGCCTTCTGCGCCGGCATGGACCTGAGCGCGGACGGCAACGTGTTCGGACTCGACGAGTCGCGCACGCCCACGCTCGCCGACATGGCCGACCTGAGCAGCCCCGACATCGCCGGGGTCCGGGACACCGGAGGCAGGGTCACCCTGGCGATCCGCGCCTGCCGCAAGCCCGTGATCGCCGCGATCAACGGCGCCGCGATCGGGATCGGCGCGACCATGACCCTGGCCATGGACGCCCGGCTGATGTCCACGAACGCGCGGTTCGGCCTCGTCTTCGGCCGCCTGGGCATCACGCCCGAAGCCGTCTCGACCTGGTTCCTGCCCCGCCTCGTCGGCATGCCCAGGGCACTGGACCTGCTGTACTCCGCCGAGATCCTCGACGCGGAAGCCGCCAGGGAGGCGGGCCTGGCGACCGCGCTTCACGCCCCGGACGAGCTCCTGAAGCGGGCGCGCGAACTGGCGGACCGCTGGACGCTCGGCCGTTCTCCCGTGTCGACCGCGCTCATCCGGCAGATGACGTACCGTCACGCGTCCTTGGACGATCCCGAGGACGCACACCGAGTGGAATCCCTCTCCATGTTCTACACGAGCACCGGCGACGGCTACGAGGGAGTGCGGGCCTTCCGCGAGAAGCGGTCGCCCGCCTTCACCCGCCGAGCCTCGGCCATGCCGCCGTTCTACGACGAATGGACCGGCTCGCACTGACCGGACGACGACGAGCGGGGCCGTCCGGATCCCGGATGGCCCCGCTCGTCGTCCACCCAGGCTCAAGCGCACCACGACGCCGATGACGCGGGCAACCGTCAGGGTGGTGCCTCCGGTGTGCTCCGCTGCCTGGACGGCGGCGAGGCGGTCGCGGCGTGAGAGGACGACGCCCTGGTCCACCTGCCAGGGCCGGGGGACGGGCCAGTTCGACGGTGGTGCGCGGGCCGAGCCGTACACCTACGGTCGGGCTGGTGACAGACAGGCCGCCGAGCGAGCAGCTGTGACACGTTGCGCGGCTTGGCGGTCGGGGTCAGGCCGATGAGCAGGCCTGACCCCATGAGGAGAACTGCTCAGGCCACCGGCCATGAGCCCCTGCGGGCGTTCCGTCGGCTTCCGTTGATCAGGTCGTTGAAGCGGTCGACGTACCAGACGGTGCGCAGTCCGATCCGGTTCATCATGAACGGGCGGGGGAACCTGGGGCTCTCCGCCCAGAGGACATCGAGGTCCGCGGGCCGCTCACCGTCGACGATCAGGTCCGCGATGAGAGTCCCGACGTACGGCGCCTGTGCCAGGCCGTGGCCGTTGCAGGCGATGGAGTACACGACGTCATCGCCGATCTGACCTGCGACCGGAAGCCACGACGGGGTGATCGCGATCCACCCGCCCCACGATCGAGCAACACGGACATCGGCCAAACTGGGGAAGCGCCTGGCGAACGCGCCGGCGAGTTCGTTGACGAGCGCCGGGTCCGGGCTCTTCTCCGAACGGGGGAGTGGGTACCGCCGACCGCGCTCGATCCGGCGGACGCCGAACACGATCGTGTTGCGCGCGGTCAGCCGGTAGTTCTCCATGATGGTGTGCTGGGTGATCAGACCGGACCTGCTGGTCCAGCCGAGGGCGGCCAGTCGGTCAGGGGCGATCGGCTCCGTCTCGACCTCGATCACCCAGAGCGGTACGGAGAGGTGCCGGGGCGTGATGTCCCACTCGCCGCCGAAGGCGTTGGTCGCGAGCACGACGCGGTTCGCCTCCACCTGGCCGCCGGGGGTCGACAGGACGACCCGGCCGCCGTCGCGGACGACATCGGTCACTTCCGTTCGCTCGAAGACGCGCGCGGGGGTCGCCAGCAGCGCGCGCCGCACGCCCCGGGTGAACTTGCCCGGGTTCATGGTCCCGCCCTCGGACTCGCGCATCCCACCGACGAAGCCGCGCGGAATGCCGAGGTCCTCGCTCGTGCCGAGCTCGACCTTCGTACCCGCCCGTCGCAGGATCTTCGCCACGCGTCGCACTCGCCCCATCTGTCCCCGTGAGACCGCGGCGAAGGTGTTGCCGGTGGGTTCGTAGTCACAGTCGATGGCGAGCCGCTCCATCAGGTCCTCCACGTGATGCGCGGCGTTCGCGGTCAGACGCGCCATCGCGGGCATCTTCCTGCGGAAGAGAAGGTTGAGCAGCTGGATGTCCCCGCCGGGCGCGCTCGCCAGCTGGCCGGCATTGCGAGAGCTGGAACCGTGACCGCAGAACTCGGCCTCGAGCAGGACGACGTCATGGCCGCGCTCGGCAAGACGCAAGGCCGTGGACATCCCTGCCAAGCCGCCACCGATCACCGCTACCTCGCATGTGACGTCCTCCTGCAGTGCCGGCAGGATGTCCACGGGCGGATCGATCCAGCCGGTGAACGTGCTGTATTCCACGTCTTCCGTCGTCACGACTCTTTCCCTTCTCTTGTTGCGGCTGTGGTGGGACGTGGGACGGCGTGGTGGGGCATGATGCACGCATGGACAAGGAGCCCGAGCAGCTGTGGCCTGAGCCGCGCGGCAAGGTAGCCGTGTTGATGCGCGTCGTGGCCGAACGGGTGCTGCAGTCGACCCCCGCCCTTGTCGAAGGGCTGGTATCCGCCTCGGGACGGGGCACCCGCTACCCCGCTCTGGCCGAGGATCCGGTGTTGTCCGAGAGCGATCGCCGGATGAGCCGGACCCACCTCGTGCACTGGCTGACCGCCAACATGCACAACCCCGGACGGCGGGTGCCGCCCTGTGTCGACGACGAGACGCTCATGTTCGCCCGCGATCTCGTACGGCGCGGTATGGGCATCGACGATCTCGGATCGTGGCGCAGCGCGCAGCGGGCGGCGTGGCGGGCCTGGCTCGACACCTGCTTCGAGGCGACCGACGACCCGGCCGACCTGCGCGATCTCCTGGACCTCTCGGCGGCCTCGATCACCACCTTCGTCGACGACTCCATCGCCGCCCTGTCGGACCACATCGACGCGGAACGGCAGGAGCTCGTCCGAGGCGCCCAGGCCGAGCGGCAGGCCACGGTCCAGCTGCTTCTCGAAGGCGCGCCGATCAGCCGTGCGCGGGCGGAGGCCAAGCTCGGATACGCCCTGACCGGAGACCACCTCGCAGCCGTTGTGTGGGTGGACTCGCTCGACGCGACGCCCAGCCTGGAGCCTGCGGCGGAGCAGGTGATGCACGCCTGCGGCGCCGCACGCCGGCTCACCCTCGTGGCGAGCACCGCGGCGCAGTGGCTGTGGCTGCCGTCCGGTCGCCTGCCGTCGGTCGCCGACCTGGAGCGGGCCGTGGCCGAGCTGCCCGGGGCCCGGGTGGCGCTGGGCAGGCCGGCGCCGGACCTGGAGGGGTTTCGGCGCAGCCACCTCGACGCCGTGGCCGCGCAGCGCGTGCTGGCCCGCCTCGGTTCCGCGCGCGCCGCCGTCCGTTACCAGGACGTGCAACTCGTCGCCGTGCTCACCGCCGACCTGGCCCAGGCCGAGCACTTCGTCGCCGACACGCTGGGCGAGTTGGCGAGCGCCGACCCGCGGGTCCGTGCCACGGTGCTCGCGTACGTCGAGGAGCGGTTCAACGCGTCGGCTGCCGCGGAGCGGCTGTTCACCCACCGCAGCACGGTCGAGCGACGCCTGGCCCGTGCCGATGCCCTGCTCCCACGACCGCTGGCCGACAACGCGACCAACATCGCGGCCGCCCTCACGCTCGTGCATCTGCGCGACGGTTGACGGAAGGCTCGACGCCCGAGGCCACGTTGTGCTCGTGCAGGGCGCGGTAGGCGCGGAAGATGACGAACATCTGGGTGCCCCACGTGGCCAACGCTGCGGTGTAGAAGATCGTGCGGTGCTCGTCATCGCCCGGGATCGGGAAGAAGTCGTACACGATGGCGATGGCCAGGCCGGCAGCGGTGACCAGTGCCGTGGCGATCGCATGGCCACGCGCACCGGCCCACCACAGCCGTATCGCGAACCAGAACACGAAGGCCGCCGTCAGCGCACTCGTCATGACGTAGAACGTCGCCGGTCCGGCGTGGAACCCATGGTGGTACTGCTGGAGGTAGAGCCCCGCCACAGCGGCCAGTGCGAAGGCGCTGATGTCGACAGTCCGGGACGGGTGATAGCGGTTCGTCACGTGGAGGAGTCCCAGCACGACGATCATGGTGACGCCGAACGAGCGGGAGAAGGCGTCGAAGAAGTAGGCCAGCCGGTAGAACGGGCTGTCCTCGTCCCCTCCGAGCAGTGCCCACAGCAGGAAGTTCGAGCCGGACGTGCCGACCACCGTCCATTCCAGCCCGAGCAGGTAGTTGCCGTAACGGCGGATGAACTTCCAGCCACAGGTGAAGCCGGCGTAGATCATCCAGGCGTCGGCAAGGAGGAAGAGCAGCTCTTTCATCGTGTGCTCCGTGGAGGTTCGGGCCCGCGTGGCGTGGCGCGGGCGATCGGTGGGACGGGGGAACGGGCGGGCCGAGGACGTAGTGCTACGGCCGGTCGTGGGCCGGGGCCAACCGGGCGAGACCTGCGGCGCGGGCCAGTGCCCGGGCCGTGAGCACCGGGGCGCTGTCGACGCGGCCGGGCGGATGGGCCGGCTGCGTGCGCGCGAACGCGCGCGAACGCCGTCGCGCCGAAGGCCGCGGGTGAGGTCGACGAAGAAGGCCGGCAGTGACAGGTGCTCCACGACAGGGCTGCCGCCGATCAGCCCGGCCACGATGCCGGGCCCCGGTGGCGATGACGAGCACGGCGACGCCCACCGTGATGCCGCGCTCACCCACGGTCCGGCGCAGGAAGCCGAGCGGTAGCAGGTGTGCGGCGCCAGCTCAGCCCACGCTCGCGATGTGGTCGACGACCTCGCGGATGATTCGGTCGGCCAGCGAGTCGGGCAGGTGGTGTCCCATGCCGGGGACGACGACCAGTCGGGCTCCGGGGATGGCGGCCGCGGTGGCGTCGCCGCCCGTCGGCGCGACGAGTAGGTCGCGGTCGCCGTGGATCACCAGGGTGGGCGTCGTGATGGTTCGCAGCTGTTCGGTCCGGTCGCCCGAGGCCTGGATGGCCTGGATCTGACGAGCACTGCCGGCCGCCTGGTCGCCGGTGCTGCGGTCCCAGGTGCGCTCGGCGTGGGCCGTCTCGGCGACATCGTCGGGGAGGTGGCCGGTGCCGGCCAGGTGGCGGGTGATCCGCAGGTGCGCGCGGACCGCCCGGCCCCGCGACCGGGGCGGCGGACTCGCCAGAAGCAGCAGCGTGGAGAGCGCCGGCTGGCCGACGTCCTTGCCGCCGGTCGTGGAGTAGAGCGAGGTCAGCGTGCGCACGCGGTTCGGCCACGACGCGGCGAGCGCCTGCGCGATCATCCCGCCCATCGATCGGCCGACCACATGGGCGGCTCCGATGCCCAAGTGGTCGAGCAACCCGGCGCAGTCGGTCGCCATGTCGCCCAGGGTGTAGGCGTCGGAGCGGGGGCGGCCGGTGAGCTGGCGCAGCAGGCTCGGTGGCGGCGTCGTGCCGTACGACGACCGCCCGCAGTCCCGGTTGTCCATCCGGATCACGCGCATACCGCGCTCGACCAGGCCCGCCACGAAGGCCGGTGACCAGCTGGTGATGTCCTCAGCCAGACCGCCGATGAGGAGGATCGCCGTGGCGTCGGGGTCGCCGTCGAGGCGGTAGCAGATGCGCGTGCCGTGGGGAAGCTCGACGAACCGGTCCTGGTCACCGCTCGGCAGGTCCCTCGACACCGGGCTACGCACCGGTGTGCGCCGTCGTCGGCGCGTCGACGGCCCGGGCGGCGCGCGAGGTGAAGTGGACGCTCTCGTCGACGAGTGGTCCACGGAGCAGCTTGGCGTCCTCGGGGTAGGCCAGCGCCATCCGCCACGGTGTCTCGGTGCCCTGACGCGGGATGATCCCGGCCGCGCGCTGGGCGTAGCCGGCGCTGAGGTCCATGACCGGCCGGGTCCGCATTCCGGGCTCGGCCACGGCGACGGCCGCGTCGTACCCGAGGGCGTCCATGTGCTGGACGAGGCGCGTGAAGTAACGACAGATCAGGCCGATCTTCAGCGTCCACGACGAGGTGGTGTAGCCGACGGCCATCGCCCAGTTGGGGACGCCGGACAGCAGCATCCCGCGGTAGCAGACGGTGTCCGCCAGGTCGACCGGCCGGCCGTCGACGCTGAGCTGGATGCCGCCGAACAGGCGCATGTTGAGTCCGGTCGCGGTGACGATCACGTCCGCCTCCAGCTCCCGCCCGGACTCGAGCAGGATCCCGCCCTCGGTGAAGCGCTCGATCCTGTCGGTGACCACGGAGGCGCGACCGTCGCGGATCGCCTGGAAGAAGTCGCCGTCCGGTGACAGGCACAGCCGCTGGTCCCACGGGTTGTAGGGCGGGTTGAAGTGCGTGTCGACGTCGAAGCCCTTGGGCAGCAGTCGCTTGTTGACCCAGCGAATGAGCGCGCGTGCGAGACGAGGGAACTTCCGCAGGCCCACGACGACCCCGCGGTCGAGCCAGATGTTCTTGAACCGGGTCAGCGCGTAACCCCGTCGCTCGCCGAACAGCCGCGTGAAGAGAAGCGCCAGGGAGTCAACCCGTGGGAACGACAGGACGTACGTCGGCGTGCGCTGCAGCATCGTCACGTGGGCGGCTGCGCCGGGGCCCGTCGCCATGGACGGAAGGAGGGTGACCGCAGTGGCACCGCTGCCGATCACGACCACCTTCTTGCCGGAGTAGTCGTAGCCCTCGGGCCAGTGCTGCGGGTGGATGATGTCGCCGGTGAAGTCCTCGCGGCCCGTGAAGCGGGGGGTGTAGCCCTCGTCGTACCGGTAGTAGCCGGTGCCGGCGAAGACCCAGTTCGCCTTCAGCTGACGTCGCTCGACGACTGCGCCGTCAGGTCCGTCCACCTCGATGTCCAGCGTCCACGCGGCCTCGGCGCTGGACCAGGAAGCGGCGACGACCCGGTGGCGCAGGCGGATCAACCGGTCGAAGTTGTGCTCCGCGACGGTCTCGCGGAGATAGTCGCGGATCAGCGGCCCATCGGCGATCGCGGACCGGTCCTTCCACGGCTTGAACTCGTAGCCGAACGTGTGCAGGTCCGAGTCCGAGCGGATGCCGGGGTAGCGGAACAGATCCCAGGTGCCGCCGATGTCGGACCGGCCTTCGAGGATCGTCACCCTCCGCTCCGGGAAGGCCTGCGTGATGTAGTGCGCGGCTCCGATGCCGGTGACGCCCGCGCCGATGATCACGATGTCGAGCTCCTCGACGACCGGGTGGGGGTGGGCTTGCGTCTTCGTCATGACGTTCTCCTGGCGCTGATGAGGGGGGTGGGCGCGAGGACGCGGCCGACCTCGTCGGCGGCGCGCTCGCCGGCGCTCACAGCGCCGTCGATGTAGCCCTGGTTGACGATGGCCGTCCTGGGTCGGCGCCGCGCTGCGGTCAGGCCGGACACGTCGGCACCGACCACGACGCCGTCGGCCTGTTCCTGCTGGTTCATCACGTTCCCTCGACGGCTCGCGGAGATGGTGTGCTGAGCAGTGTGGGGACGGGGCGATGCTGTGATCTACGTCATTCTGCGGCGTCTTCCGGCCCTTCGTGACGCAGGTTGCGGCGTTGGTAGGTGGTGGGATCCCGTGCCGTGCCGGCCGGCTCCCGGGCGACGCGCAGGACGGACTCAAGCCTGATCGGCGTGACCTGGGAAGGAGTGGGCGTCCCTGGGCCCCGTCGGGATTCGGCACTGACCGTCCTTTCCAGTCGCGCGCGCCGGGCGTATCGGGAGGCTCGCCGTGATCGCCCGAGGAATCGGTCCTGCAGCAACGTGCGTCAGTCGCGAGCGGAAAGCGCCGCAGAATGACGTGGATCGCAGCACCCCCTCGTCCGCACACTGCTCGGCACACCCTCTCCGAAGGGCCGTCGAGGGACCGTCATGAGCGAGCGGTGGCGAGCAGACGTCGCTCGGCCGAATTCCGTCGCAAGCCTTGACCCTTACCGGACGTTCGGTAGCCGTCGTGTCCGATCCAGCAGAGACGTGAGTAGATCGCCATGGCCCAGGAGCAGGAACCGTCGGAGCAGGAGGACCAGCTGGTCCGAATGCTCGGCGTCCCCCAGATCGTCTTCATGGTGGTGGCGATGGCCGCGCCGCTCACCGTGGTTTCCGGTCTGATTTCGCTGATGATCGCGCGGGGCAACGGCGTCGGCGCACCGCTCGACTTCGTGGTGATGGGCGCGGTGCTCATGCTCTTCACGGTGGGCTTCTCGGCCGTGACCCCCGAGGTCAAGGACGCGGGTGCCTTCTACTCCTACGTGGAGAAGGGGCTGGGCAGGATCGCGGGCCTGGGCGCGGCCGCGTTGGCGATCGCGACGTACGCCGTGCTCCTGGTGTCCGTGGCCGCCTACCTCGGGGCCGCCGCACACGCGGTGCTGGTCACGCTCGCCGGCGTCTCGATCCCGTGGTGGGCGCTGTCCGCGGTCTGCCTGCTGGCCGTCGGCTTCCTGGGCTACCACAGCATCGAGATGAGTGCTCGCGCCCTCGGGGTCCTGCTGGTCGCCGAGATCCTCATCGTCGTCGTCCTCGATTCCGCGGTCATCCTGCGCGGGGGCGACCACGGGCTCACCACGCAGTCGTTCACCTGGGATGCGTTCAGTCACGGGGCCGTGGGCACCGGCGTCATGTTCGCGATCTTCGGATTCGTCGGCTTCGAGGCCACCGCGGTCTTCCGCTCCGAGGCCAAGGACCCCGACAGGACCATCCCCAGGGCGACCTATTCCGCGGTTCTCATCATCGCTGTCGTCTACGCGGTGTCGGCCTGGGCCGTGGTCGTCGGCGCGGGCGCCGACAAGGTCGTGGCGATGGCTTCGAGCGATCCCGTGGCACTGACTCCCGACCTCGCGGCCACCTACGTGTCCGTCGTCGCGCACGACCTGGTGCAGGTCCTGCTCACCACGAGCTTCTTCGCCTGCGTGCTGACCGTGCACAACGTCGTGTCGCGTTACACGTTCGCCCTGGGGCGCAAGAGCGTGCTCCCGCGGCGGTTCGCGGCCGTGCACCCCCGCCACCACTCGCCGTACTTCGCCTCGGTCGTCACCTCGATCCTCGTCTTCGTCGCGCTGGCCGTGCTGGCTCTGCTGGGGCTCGACCCGGTCGTGCAGATCTACGCCTGGTTCGGCGGTGCGGGCACGCTCGGGCTGATCCTGCTGCTCTGCCTCACCTCGGTGGCCGTGGTCGCGCACTTCCGGCGCACGCCGAGTCGGGTGTCCCTCTGGAAGGCGTCCGTGGCGCCCGCCATCGCGGCAGCATGCCTGCTGGCCACGCTCTTCCTGGTGCTGAGCAACTTCGAGCTGCTGATCGGATCGCGCGAGGTCGCCTACGCGTTCGTCGCGTTCCTGGTCGTCGCCTTCGTCGCCGGGGCGGTGGCGTGGGCGCCCCGGCCCCCAGGCCGACCGGCCGACGACGAGCTTCGCCAACTCTGAGAAAGGGAACCTCGCCATGAGTGACCACACGAGGCCGCGGACGGCACACGCTGCGGCCTTGATCACCATCGAGTACGACGCGCCGCCGCTCGTGCGCATGATCGGTCGAGCGCTGCGTGAGTCGACGCGGCTCGGCCACGCGGGGGACTTCTTCTCCCGAGCCGCCGGAACAGCGGTCGTCCGATCGCACGACACTCCGCAGCGCGCCGGCGTCACCCTCAGAGCCGGGGAGGTGTCGGTCAGCAGTGGAGCCGTTGCGGAACCCGACGCGACCGTGGTCGTGGACCTCGGGGCCCGCTACCGGCCCACCCAGCAGCCGACCGGTGACGCCGAGTTGGCCGAAGCGCTGCTCAACGCGCTGACGCCGCCGTTCCCCGACTGGCGGGAGGCTGCCCAGCGGTTCTGGGAGGCCGCGCGCAGCGTCCCCGGCATTCCCGACGTCCTCGTCGTCGTGCACGAGGACGAGGCCGGTTCGACGCAGGCCCGGTTCGGCTCCGGTGACACCGAGTTCGTCGTGGCCGGCACGTCCGACGTCCTCGTCGGCCTCTTCACCGGGGCGGACGAGCTCATCCCCGCCCTCTCCTCCGGTCTGCGGATCCAGGGCACGTGGGCCCAGCTGTCCGTCATGTCCTCCGCTTCCTGGAAGGTCCGGTTCGATGTCTGAACTGCCCAACAACGTCCGTCTCGAGGCCACCAACCACGACGGCACCCTGATCGGCAAGATCGTCGCGCCGGCGAAGTTCGCCTCGGGCAGAACCACCGGCTTCGCCTTCGCGGACGTGCTGTTCGCGATCGACCTGGGCACCCAGCTCGTGCTCGGCGACGCCTACGAGGACTGGCGCGGGAATCTCTACGACATCGCGATGCTCCCCGACCTGAGCACACTCATCGAGTGGAAGCCGGGTCTGGATTCGGTCATCGGGGACTTCTACAAGAAGGACGGCACCCCGGTGCCGCTCTGCCCCCGCAACCTGGTCCGCGGCCTCGTCGCCCGCCTCGCCGACAAGGGACTCGCCGCGACGATCGCCGTCGAGATCGAAGCGACTCTGTTCGAGGAGTCGATCCAGGAGGCCCGGGCCAAGGGCTACCGCGAGCTGACCCCGCTCGGAGGCAGCACGGGATCCACCTACCAGATCGCCCGGTCCGGCGACTGGGTCGCCTACATGGAGACGGTCACGGCCCGGCTGGACACCCTCGGCATCGTGTGGGAGGCGTGGACCGACGAGGCCGCGCCCGGGCAGACCGAGCTGAACCTGGCCCCGACCGACCCGATGACCATCACCGACAACTGGGTGCGTACCAAGCAGGTCATGCGGGAGGTCGCGAACGCCCTGGGCCACACGGTCACCTTCATGGCCAAGCCCACAACCGGGTTCGGGCAGGGCGCTCACCTCAACCTGTCCCTGCAGCGGGACGGGGCGAACCAGTTCTACGCCGGCGGCGACATCTCCCGGCTGCTGCGGCACTCCGTGGGCGGCCTGATGGCGACGATGGCCGGCAACACGTCGATCGCCCTGCCGCAGATCACCTCCTACCGGCGCCTGGAGGACTTCAGCGGTCCGCCGACCACCATCAGCTGGGGCGTCAACAACAAGACCGCGGCGGTCCGGGCGATCACCCATCACCCGAAGTACTCCCGGCTCGAGTACCGTCTCCCCGGCGCCGACGTGAATCCGTACTACGCCGCGGCAGGGCTGCTCGCCGGGGTTCTGGCGGGCATCGACGGCAAGATCGAGCCCCCCGCCGAAGTGACCGACATGGCCTGGGGCCTGCCTGACCGGGCCGGGGTGGCCCGCATCCCCGACACCATGTCGAAGGCCTGGCGGGCACTGGACGCCGACCCGTTGCTGCGCGAGTACCTCGGCGACGAGTTCGTCGACTTCTGGGTGGCCTCGCGACGTTGGGAGTGGATGGAGTTCCACACGAAGGGCGGTGACCCGTTCTCGCCGCTGTCGGAGTGGGAGTCCCTGCGCTACTTCGAGTTCGCATGAGCAAGCCACTGATCGGCATCACCGGACGTCGCTACCAGCTCGGCCTGGTCACGGGCACGGACCATCGCAGCGGCGCGATGTGGACGGACAGCTTCATGTCCGCCTTCGCGACCAGGATCGCCCGGGCGGGCGGAGTACCGGTGCACCTGCCCTACGACGCGGCCGCGGAGGACGTCGTCGCCTGGCTGTCAGGCGTGGTGATCAGCGGTGGACAGGACGTCCACCCCGGCCGGTGGGGCGGTGACCTCGCGGTCGTTCGGGAGGTGGACCCCCGGACCGACCCGGCCGTGCACGACGTCGAGCGCGACGCCTACGAGATCGGCCTCGTCCATCACGCACTCGAGCACCACGTGCCCGTGCTGGGCGTGTGTCGCGGGCTGCAAGTCATCAACGTCGCACTCGGTGGGACGCTCGTCCCCGACCTGCCCGGCGGCCCGGTGCGGCACCGGTCGCCGGAGAGCGCGCCGACCGACGGCACCCCGGATCACACGGTGACCTTCGAGCCCGGGTCGACCGTGGCCCGCCTGTTCGGAGACCGGGCGGTCACGAACTCGTGGCACCACCAGGCGGTCGACCGTACGGGCGAGGGCCTCGTGGTCACCGGCCGCACGAGCGACGGGGTGGTCGAGGCGGTGGAGCTGAGCGGGGAGTCGTTGCTGGCCGTCCAGTGGCATCCCGAATGGATGGCCGGCCCGGACCCGACCCTGGAGTGGCTCGTCGCCGAAGCGGCCGAGCGCCTCCGCCCACGCGCCGCGGACATCAGGTGAGCCGCGTGCGCACCAACCAACCCGAGAAAGGCGCGGACATGACCGTGACGGCTGACCAGATGGGTCACGACCCCTTCCCCGCGACGCTGACCGCGCTGCTGGCCGACCGTGCTGCCGACTCCGGCGACGCCGAGTTCCTCCGGTTCGAGGACCGGTCCTGGACCTTCGCCGATATCGACGCCTGGACGTCCCGGCTGGCGCACCGGCTGATCCGGGTCGACGGTGTCGAGCCCGGCGACAGGGTCGCGGTGATGCTGCCCAACGTCGTGCAGTGGCCGGTGTTCTGGCTGGCCGCTCTCAAGGCCGGGGCGGTCACCGTGCCGATCAATTCCGCCTACCAGCGGGCCGATCTCGAGTTCGTGCTGACCGACTCCGGCGCTCGCGTCGTGGTCACCGACGGCGACCACCTGCCCTTGGTGCGCGCCGTCCTGGACGGCAACGCGGCCCTGGCCGGCGTGCGAGTCATCGACGTGGCGGAGGACGGTGCCGCCTCGTTCCCCCTCGTCGCCCCGGACACCGAGATCGGCGCCGGGACCCTCGCCAACCTGCAGTACACCTCCGGCACCACCGGCTTCCCCAAGGCCTGCATGCTGACCCACGACTACTGGGTGCGCAACGGATGGCTGTGCGCCGCAGCCGCCGGCCTGCACGCCGAGGACGTGCTCCTCACGGCCCAGCCGTTCTCCTACATGGACCCGCTGTGGAACGTGGCAGCCGCGCTGACTGCCGGAGCACCCCTGGTGGTGCTGCCACGGTTCTCGGCCTCCGGCTTCTTCGCCGACGTACGACGTCACCGCGCCACGTTCCTCTACGTCCTCGGTTCCATGCCGACCCTGCTTCTCAAGCAGCCGCCGGATCCGCGCGACCGCGACAACGCCCTCCGACTGGTGTGGTGCTCCGCCGTCCCCCCGGCCCTGCACGCGGAACTGGAGGAGCGGTGGGGCGCGCCCTGGCGCGAGGTCTACGGCATGACCGAGTCCGGTGTCGACATGGTCTCCCCGCGCGATGACGCCGCCACCGTCGGCACCGGCTCGGTCGGCACACCGGTTCCCACCAAGCAGGTGCGCGTGGTCGACGGGGACGGCGGCGAGGTGCCCGACGGTGAGCCGGGCGAGCTGACGGTCCGCGGCAGGCCGATGATGCGGGGCTACTGGAATCGCGCGGAGGAGACGGCACGGGTCCTGCGCGACGGCTGGTTCCACACGGGCGACGTCGTGGTGCGCGGACCCGACGGGAGCATCAGGATCGTCGGCCGGATGAAGGACATGGTCCGGCGCGGTGGGGAGAACGTCGCCAGCGTCGAGGTCGAGGCAGCGCTGGAGCGTGACCCTGACGTCGTCGGTGCCGCGGTCGTGCCCGAGCCCGATGAGGTGCTCGGCGAGGAGGTGAAGGTCTTCGTCCAGCTGGCCGACGGCGTGTCCGCGGACCGGACCACGGCCGAGGCCATCGTCGAGCGGGCCCGGACCCAGCTGGCCCGGTTCAAGGTGCCCCGCTATGTCGAGTTCGTGGACGACTTCCCGCGCACCCCGTCCGAACGGGTGTCCAAGCCGGCCCTGAGGGAGCGGGCGGCAGCCACCCCGGGCACCGTCCACGACCTGCGGCCCGGTGCCCGGTCCCGGCCCGCGCCGCACCCGGCCCCGCCGGGCTTCGTCAACGTCTCCGTCGAGCGCGAGGTCGCGGTCCTCACGCTGTGCCGGCCCGAGAAGCTCAACGCCCTCGACGTGGCCACCCGCAGGCGTCTCGCGAGCGCCATCCGCGAGAACGGGACCGGCGCGACGGTGCGCGGAATCGTGCTGACCGGCGCCGGCCGTGCGTTCTCGGCAGGTGAGGATCTCACCGCGATCCCGAGCTCGTACGACGACCTCCGGGTCGCCTTCGAGACCTTCCACGACATCACCCGGGCGATCCTGGAGACCCGGGTCCCGGTGATCGCCGCGGTCAACGGGCTGGCCGTCGGTGGCGCCTCCGAGATCACCCTGTGCTGCGACGCACGGATCGGGACGCCGGCGACGGAGTTCTACCAGCCGGAGAACGCCCGCGGAATCACGATCTCGAACGCTTCGAGCGTGCTGCTACCGCGACTGGTCCGCAGCCACGCGCTGCGCATGGTGCTCGGGGCCGGCCGGCTCGATGCTCAGGAGGCCCTGGAGATCGGGCTCCTCAGCGAGATCGTGGATCCGGATCAGCTCGTGGAACGAGCGATCGACACCATCGTGCGGTGGACCCCGCCGAACAACACCACGGCGCAGCACCTCGAACTGTTGCGGCCCCAGATGGCAGAGGTCGAGGCGGCTTTCGCGCGAGAGGACGTCGCGGCCAAGCAGGCGTGGGACGGCGGTGTCTTCCGCGCCGGGATCGAGGGCTTCTGGGAGACGAGGGACGCGCGCGGCCCGCGGCGCCGCGTGGGGGCCGAGCAGGCATGAGGCAGACACGGAGCACAGAGGAGAACTGACATGATACGAACCCGAGCCGCGGTCATGGTCGCGGTGAACGAGCCCCTGGTCATGACGGAAATCCAGGTGGACGACCCCGAGCCGCACGAGGTGCGGATCACGGTCCTCCACGTGGGGTTGTGCCACAGCGACCTGCACTACCTGGCCGGAAGCGTGCCGATCGAGACCCCCGTGGTCCTGGGGCACGAGGTGGCCGGCGTCGTCGAGTCGGTCGGTTCTGCCGTCACCGGCCTCGTACCGGGAGACAGGGTCGTCGGAGTGCTGACGCCCTCCTGCGGCAGGTGCGCACCTTGCGAAGCGGGCCGCTCCACCCAGTGCCGACGGGTCGACGAGATCCGCCGCCGCCCACGGCCTGCCTTCCAGTACGCCGACGGTTGGCCGATCGGGCGGCTCGGGGACGTCGGCGCCTTCTCGCAGCACATCCTCCTGCGCGAGAACGCGGTGTCCAAGCTGCCCGACGACGTCGACACGCACGTCGGCTGCCTGCTCTCCTGCTGCGTGATCACCGGAGTCGGAGCGGTGTTCCGGGGCGCCGAGGTCCGCCCGGGCAGTACGGTCGCCGTGATCGGCTGTGGTGGTGTCGGCTCGGCGATCATCCAGGGCGCACGGCTCGCGGGAGCATCCGCGATCGTCGCCGTCGACCTCGACGAACAGCGCCTGGAAGCGGCCCGCGTGTACGGGGCGACCCACGTCGTCAACGGTGGAGCGGGTGATGTCGCCGCGGCCGTACGGGAGCGGCTGGGGCAGGGCGTCGACTACTCCTTCGAGGCGGTCGGCTCGGCTCGCACGGCCGAGACGGCGCTGGCGGTGCTGCGACCGACGGGCACGGCGTGCCTGGTCGGCATCGCCCCTGAGGGCGCCCGACTGAGCCTGCCGGCCGAGGACTTCTTCTTCCAGGAGAAGCGGATCATCGGCTCCTACATGGGCTCGGGGCAGGCCCGCGAGGACATCCGCCAGCTCGCCCAGCTCTACCGACAGGGTCGACTCCTGCTCGACGAGATGGTCACGCGGGTGATCGGGTTCCACGACCTGAATGCGGGCTTCGACGCCATGACGTCGGGCGACGTGACGCGCATCGTCGTCGACCTCCAGTCCTGACGGACGACCGAGCCAGAAGGTGATCCCCATGCCCATGTCCGACATCCCGCTGCCCCGACCCCTCAACTACATCGCCGACGAGTGGTGCGAGCCCGAGACGATCCCCGCCGCCTGGAACTTGGATCCCAACACCCGGCAACCGGTGCACCCGATGGTGACAACCGCGGCCGCTGACATCGAGCGGGCCCTGCTCCACGCCGAGAAGGCCTATGACGTCGGGACCTGGGGCGACGACGCGCGCCGGGAACGCGCCGGAATGCTGGAGCGGGTGGCCGCGAACATCGAGGCCCGCATCGAGGAGATCGCCCGCGCGGACTCGATGACCAGCGGCGTGCCGATCAGCATCACCCGCCGGGTCGCGGCGTTCCTTCCCGCCCGCGTACGGTCGACGGCTGCCGACGTCGTCGCCCTTCCCCGGATGAGGCAGCTGGCGGCGGGCGGTCGCGACGTGCGGCTCTACCGCCTGCCGTGGGGGCCGGCGGCCATCCTGACGCCCTGGAACGGGCCCAGTTTCATTCCGGCTGCGAAGGTCGTCAGCGCGGTGGCCGCCGGCTGTCCGGTCCTCCTGAAGCCGTCGGAGCACGCGCCCGGCAGCGCTCAGCTCATCGTCGAGTGCTTCGTTGCGGCCGGCCTGCCGACCGGCGCCCTCCAACTGGTGCACGGGACCGGCGAGGTGGGTGCTTCCTTGACCTCGGACCGGCGGGTCAAGGTGGTGTCGTTCACCGGTGGGCCCGGGGCCGGCCGGGCGATCGCGAGGGCCGCGGCCGAGGACCTCAAGGTCCTGCAGCTGGAGCTCGGCGGCAACAACCCGGTGCTCGTCCTGGAGGATGCCGACATCGACGTCGCGGCCGACGGAATCATCGAGGGACTGACCAAGCTGAACGGGCAGTGGTGTGAAGGACCCGGGAAGGTGCTCGCCCACCGACAGCTGACCCAGCCGCTGCTGGCCGCCCTGGAGCACCGCGTCGCCGCACTGCGGATCGGCCACTCGCTCGATGAGAACGCCGACCTCGGACCCATCTCCAACGAGCCCCACTACGCGACCCTGCTGAGCCGGATCGAGGATCTGCGCGGCTCGGGCGCGCGGATCTCCCAGCCGGCCCGGCTCCCAGACCTGCCCGGCTTCTTCCTCTCGCCGATGGTGGCTTCGGGGATCGATGCCGCCGTCGCCACCGCCGAGTTGTTCGGTCCCGTCGTCTCGCTGCATTCGGTTGACTCGGACGAAGAAGCCCTGCGGATCGCCAACCAGAACCCGTCGGGACTGGATGCGTACGTCTTCGGCACCGACACCGACCACGCGATCGACATCGGTTCTCGAATCCAGTCCGGTGAGGTGCGGGTCAACGGGGCGAAGCTCGCCGATCTCGGCGACGACTCGGCCCAGAGCTTCTGGGGCGCAGCGGGCATCGGTGGCCACGGACCGGCCGAGTCGGTGCGCGTCTTCTGCGGTGACCGGGTCGTGGGCGTGGACTCGCCGGCCTTGCCGATCTAGGCCATGTCCCGAGCGCCGACGGCCGGTGCCGCCCGCTGTCCCTGGTGGTCACACCCGGGCAGCGGGCGGACTGCGCCCGCTTCGGGCCGGTCGTGGAGAAGATCCGTGTCCCCCGGGTCGGCGCCGGGCGGCCCCGCACACGGCCTGACGGCCTGAGCGCCGACAAGGCCTCCAGCAATCGACGCACGCGGGCCCACCCGCGTGGACGAGGTGTCCGTCAGGTCGATCCGGAGAAGGCGGACCGGGCGGCCAACCGCGTCCAACGCGGCTCCGGTGGTCGACCTCCCGGCTTCGACAAGGGGCAGTACAAGGAGCGCAAGGTTGTCGAGCGGGCGGTCAACAAGCTCAAGGGCTTCCGGGCCGTGTCCACGCGCTACGACAGGCGCGGCCACGTCTTCCTCGGCACCGTTGCCCTCGCAGCCGTCGTCATGTGGCTCCGCTGGTGATCGGAGAGACATCACCTCGACGCCACGGGTGAGGCCTTCCCGGGGAAGCTCCTGGGGATCCTCGCGATCTTCTCCACCTGATGAGTGCCGGATGGACTCTCAGCCCCCTCCTTGCCGCCGACATCGCCGCCGTCCCAGGATCCCGCGCCGACATCGCCGCCATCCCAGGATCCCGCCTCGCCGTCCGCGCCGAGAACCTTGAGGCCTGCGTCTACCCGCTGCGCGCCGGCGACTGGTCCTGGGCCGTCCGGTCCCTGCCCCGGTGGCCTGCGGCGATCTACGTCGCCCTCGACTGCCGCCGACGCTGCCTCTGGCGCGCCAGGGTCAGGAGAGCCGCGCCACCCCTCACGTGCCAGGTCGAGCACCGGGCTTCTCCCCTCGGGAACGGGACCAGGGACAGGGACAGGGACAGGGACAGGGACGGAATCACGAGCACCACGACGAAGACGAAGGCGCATGCGGACACCAACCCGATCGGGCCGACGCCGCCGCGCCCGCAGGCCTGCGCGGCGGCACCGAACAGCGCCCGCGAGCGGCCGCAGCGGGCCTGCGGAGGCCGTCGGAGTTTCTTCCGCTCCGAGAGCTAATAACTCCGCCAGGCCCCCCGACAAGGCCGAATGCCCCCGTGACGCACACCCGCCATCGCTCGGACACCGGCCGCAACGGGACGCAACACCGCCGCAACTCCGCTGACCAGCAGGCAGAACGGCGATTGACAGCAGGCCTCGGCGTTCAGCACGATGAGCGCCGAGCCCACTCGCAGCACGCCGGAAAGGAGGGCCGATGACCGACGTACTCGGGGTCCCGTGCCCTGCCTGTCCCCGCCCCTGCCGTGGCCACGGCCGCAGCCGCTGTTGTCGCTGAACGCCCGCTCCCGCCCGGGGCCGTGCTGAGCCCGTACCGCTGATCCGGTAGAGCCCGGCGCCCGCCCCCGGGCAAGGCGCCCACCGACCCTGCGCCCGTCGGACACCCGTCCGCCACGGCCGCACACCCGGCGCCGCCCGCACTCCCTGCACGGCACCGCACGGCACCGCACGGCACCGGGCTGCACCTGCGTGCGCCGCGCCGCCCTGTGCCGCCCTCCCTGCGCCGCGTTCCGTATCCGGTCCGCGCCACGCCGGCCGGTCCTGCCGCACGCCCGCCCTGCCCCACACCGGCGCGGCCGGCCGGCATCTCCTTGCCGGTTCGTTCCTTCGCCGTCCCGTCCCCCCTCCCCGCGAAAGCCGAGGTTCCGCCATGACCACCGCCCGCACCGAGCTCCGCATCACCCCGGCCGCCGGCCGGATCGGCGCGATCGTGCACGACGTACGGCTCGGCGGCGACCTGGCCGCCGAGACCGTCGCTGCCGTCGAGGCCGCGCTGTACGAACACAAGGTGCTGTTCTTCCGCGGCCAGAACCACCTGGACGACGCCGAACACGAGGCGTTCGCCCGCCTGTTGGGCCAGCCGGTCGGCCACCCGACGGTGCCCAGCGCGGACGGCCGGTACATCTTCGAGCTGGACGCCACCAAGGGGGTGCGCGCCAACAACTGGCACACCGACGTCACCTTCGTCCCGTCCTACCCGAAGGCCTCGATCCTGCGCTCGCTGGAACTCCCGCCGGCCGGCGGCTCCACCGTCTGGGCCAACACCGTCGCCGCCTACCAGGACCTGCCGGAGCCGCTGAAGGTGCTGGCGGAGAGCCTGCGGGCGGTTCACACCAACGACTACGACTACGCGGCGAGCCTGGCCCTGCGGCCCGAGCTGGCCGACAACGCGGAGATCGCCAAGCTGTTCCGCCAGGTGTTCGTCTCGACCGCGTTCAAGACCGAGCACCCGCTGGTCCGCGTGCACCCGGCGACCGGCGAGAAGACGCTGCTGCTCGGCGCGTTCGCGCAGCGCATCGTGGGCGTGTCGGGGGCCGACAGCCGCGCCCTGATCGACCTCTTCCAGCGGTACGTCGAGCGGCTGGAGAACACCGTGCGCTGGGAGTGGCAGGTCGGCGACGTGGCGGTCTGGGACAACCGCGCCACCCAGCACTACGCCGTCAACGACTACGGCGACGAGCCGCGCCTGGTCCGCCGGATCACCCTGGACGGCGACCTGCCGGTGGGCGTGGACGGCACCCCGAGCCGTCTGCTGGAGCCGACCGAGCCGCCCAAGGTGGCCGGTCTCGTCCCCGCCGAGGAGCTGGAGGCCTCCCTCCCGGCGTGAGCCGAACGGCCCGGGCCCGGGCCACCACCCGCAGGCCGGCGCCCCGCAACCCCGTAGCCCCGCAGCCCGAAAGGCACCCGCGATGTCCGACACGCTCCCGCACCCCGCCCTCCGCCCCGCGGACGACCGGCGGACCGGCGACGACCGCCGTATCGGGGACGACCGCCGTATCGGGGACGATCGGCGGGATGTCAACGCCGCCACCGTGCTGCGGACCGTGCTCGACCGCGGGCCGATCGCCCGCAGCCGGGTCGCCGCACTCACCGGGCTGAGCGCCTCCGCGGTGTCCCGGCAGGTGGTGGACCTCACCCGGATCGGACTGCTCTGCGAGCGGCCCGAGTTGACCGGGGGCGGGGCGGGTACGGTCGGGCGGCCGCAGCTGCCGGTGGACGTCGACACCGGCCGACTGGCGGTGGCGGGGCTGCACATCGGGGTGCCGTACACCACCTTCTCCCTGCTGGACCTACGCGGAAACGTGCTCCACCGGCAGGAGTTGAGCAACCGCGGCCGTACCGGGCACGCCGTGCTGGGGCCACTGCTGGAGCGGCTGCCCCGGCTGCTCGCCCAGGTGCCGGGCGGCCGGACGGTGGTCGGGCTGGGCGCCGTCACCGGTGGCACGGTCGATCCGGACCGCGGCATGACTGTCCGTCATGATCCGCTCCAATGGAAGGACATGCCGCTCGGCGAGCTGCTCTCCCGGGCCTCCGGACTGCCGGTGCGGGTGGACAACCACGCCCGGGCGCTCACCCAGGCGGAGATCCTCTTCGGCCACCCGGCCGCCCGCCGCTCCATGGTGCACCTCTTCGTCGGGCACGTGGTGGACGCGGCGCTCGCGGTGGCCGGCGTGGTGCACCTGGGCCCCGCCTCGGCCACCGGCGACGTCGCCCACCTGCCGGTGCCGGGCGACGACACGCTCTGCCACTGCGGCCGGACCGGCTGTCTGGCGGCCGCCGCCTCGGACACCACGCTCTTCGAGGCGGCGGCCGCGGACGGGATCACCTCCCGGCCCGACCGGGCCGAGCTGATCGCCGCCGTGCAGGCCGGGGACCGGCGGGCCGACCTCCTGGTCCGCCGCCGGGCCGCGATCGTCGGCCGGGCCCTCGCCCTGCTGGCGGACGTGGTCAACCCCGACCTGCTGGTGCTCACCGAGACCTTCGCGGTACTCGATCCGGTCTACCTGGACGTGGTCCGGGCCGAGTTCGCGCTCCGCTCGCACCTGCACCGGGACGCGGACCTGCTGATCGCCCAGCGGCGCGGGGCCGACGTGCTCGCCGTGGCGGCCGGCGCCGCCGTCCTGGGCGTGCTGTACGCCCGGCCGCTCCAGGCGACGGCGTCCGCCCCGGCGCCGCCCGCCGGCCCCGGCCGGCTGCTCTGACCGGCCGACCCCGCCACCCCCCGACCCGGACCCCCGCCGCCCAGCACCCCAACCCCACCCCCTCCCACTCGCCCGCCGCCCAGCACCCCAGCATCCCAGCGCCCACCCCCTCCTACTCGCCCGCCCGACCACCCCGTCGAAGGACCCGTTATGACCGCGTTCACCACTTCCTCCGCCCCCGGCGTCTCCCGCCGGGCCCTGCTCCGCGGAGGCCTCGCCGGCGCCGGCCTGCTGACGCTGGCGGCCTGCCGTTCGGCCGCGGACACCGCCACCTCCGCCGCGAGCGGATCGGCGGCCCCGCGCCGGGGCGGCGTCCTCACGGTGGGCGCCGGTGTCGACTTCACCCCGAGCCTGCTCTTCGCCCAGAGCGCCAACACCCTCGTCCAGCGCCTGGTCTTCAACACCCTGACCAGGTACGACGACCGGCTCCAGCCGCAGCCCGAGCTGGCCACCTCCTGGCAGGTGGCGGCGGACGGCACCGGGGTCACGCTGAAGCTGCGCGAGGACGTGCTCTTCCACAGCGGCCGCAAGTTCACCGCGGACGACGTGGTGTTCGCCGTCAAGAACCTCCAGAACCCGGCCCGGTCCGCCCAGTTGCGGTCCACCGCCGCGGCCGTCACGGACTTCCGGAAGAACGGCGACTTCGAGCTGACCCTCGTCCTCGCCCACCCGGTGAGCAACCTCTTCGACCTCTTCGAGTTCATGATCATCCCGGATTCGGCCAGCGTCGAGGAGGCCGTCGCCGGCACCAAACTGATCGGCACCGGTCCGTTCACGCTCACCGACCGCAAGCCCGGCAGCTCCATCACCTTCGCCCGCAACGAGAAGTACTGGAACCCCGGCCGCCCCTACCTGGACGGCGTCGAGATCCGGATCGTCCCGCAGGCGGAGTCCCTGCTGTCCTCGCTCAGGACCGGCCAGACCCAGCTGTCCTACTCCGTGCGCGGCAAGGACGTGGCCACCCTCAAGGACGACCCGCAGTTCCACATCAAGCAGTACGACACCGGCGCCGGCGCCTACTACATCGGCGCCAACCTCACCGGCGAGCACGTGGGGGACAAGCGCGTCCGGCAGGCCATCGCCTGGGCGGTGGACCGCGAACGGCTCGTCCAGCAGGCCCTCGGCGGGTACGGCACCGTCTCCTCCGCCCCCTGGCCCAAGTCCTCGCCCGCTTACAGCGAGGCCAACGCCACCCGCTACAGCCACAACCCGGACAAGGCGCGGGCGCTGCTCAAGGAGGCGGGCCTCGACAGCATCACCCTGCCGTTCGCGCACTCCAACGAGCCCGGCTCCACCGCCGTCGCCCAGATCCTGCAGTACGACCTCAAGCAGGTCGGCATCGAGACGGTGCTCCAGCCCACCGATTCCCCCACCATGCAGAAGCAGCTCATCTCCCAGACCATGCCCGCCCTCTGGACGCTCAGCCACGGCTTCGCCCAGCTGCACCCGGCCACCCTGGCGGTCAGCGCCTACCCGTTCAACGAGGCGAAGAACAGCTCGCGCTTCAGCTCGCCCGCCTACACGGACGTCGTCCAGAAGGCCTGGAACCGGCCGGACAGCGACGGCGCCGAGGCCAAGGCGCTCTACCAGCAGATCACCGACGTGCTGCTGGACGAGGAGTTCGTCATCGACCTCGCCATCGCCGGCCTGGTCGAGGTGGCCGGCGGCAAGGCCCGCGGCGCCGACCTCAACAAGTTCGGCTACCTCAACCTCGACGACGCCTACCTGACGGCCTGACCGATGCGCACCTTCCTCGTCAAACGGCTGCCCTCGGGGCTGCTCGTCCTCGTCCTCGCCTCCTTCCTGGTCTTCCTCATCCTCCGGCTGATCCCCGGCGACCCGGCCACCTCGCTGGCCGGGCCCGACGCCGGCCCGGAGGCCGTCGCCGCCGTCCGCGGCCGGCTCGGCCTCGACCGACCGCTGCTCACCCAGTACGTCAGCTGGCTCGGCCACCTCGTCACCGGGGATCTCGGGCCCAGCTACGCGATCGGCGGGCAGGTCGCCGACCTGATCGGCAACGGCCTCGGCGCCACCGTCCAACTCACCCTCGGCGCCCTGCTGCTGGTGATCCTGATCGCCCTCCCGCTGGGGGTGCTCGGCGCGACCACCCGGCGCCGGCCGGTCGCCGCCGCCGTCCGTGCCTTCACCACCGCCGTCCTCGCCGTGCCCCCGTTCGTCACCGGCGTCCTGCTGGTGCTGCTCTTCGCGGTCACCCTCGGGCTGCTGCCGGCCGGCGGCCACGAGTCGCTGCTCGACCAGCCCGACCTCGCCGTCCAGTACCTGCTGATGCCGGCCGTCTGCCTTGCCCTGCCGAGCGCCGCCGTGCTCGCCCGCTACCTCAAGGACGGCATGGAGCGCGCGCTCGCCGAGGACTACGTCCGCACCGCCACCGCGCTCGGCGTCTCCCGCCGGCGGATCGTCTGGCAGCACGCCCTGCCCAACGCGCTGCCGCCCGCGATCACCGTGCTCGGCCTGCAGATCGGCCAACTCATCGCCGGCGCCGTCCTGGTGGAGCGGATCTTCGCCTGGCCCGGCCTCGGCCAGCTGATCGAACAGGGCGTGATCCGCCGCGACTACCCCGTCGTGCAGGACCTCCTGCTGCTGATCGTCGCCGTCTACGTCACCGTCCAGCTGCTCACCGACCTGGTGTACGCGTGGCTGGACCCCCGGATCCGGTGGGAGTGAACCGATGACCGTCCTCACGGCCGACCGGCCGAAGTCCCCCGGCGCCCGCCGCCACAACCGCTACCTGGCCGGGCTGCTGACCGGCCGCGGCCTCACCGGCCTGGCCCTGGTCGGCGTGATCGCCCTGGCCGCCCTCGCCGCGCCGCTGCTCACCGACCTCGACCCGAACGCCCAGAGCGCGCTGGCCCTGGCCGGGCCGAGCGCCGCACACCCCTTCGGCACCGACGACCTGGGCCGCGACCTCTTCAGCCGGGTGCTGCACGGCACCGGCACCGACCTCGCGATCACCTTCGCCGCGGTGCCGGTCGGCGCCCTGCTGGGCTGCTCCTTCGCCCTGCTCGCGGCCTCGTCCCGGGTGGCCGACCTCGCCGTCCAGCGCGTCTTCGACCTGCTGCTCGCCTTCCCCGGGATCATCCTGGCCCTGGCCGTCACGGCCGTCCTCGGCCCCGGCCGCTGGCCGGTCCTGATCGTCATCGCGCTCGCCGAGATCCCGGGCTTCGGCCGCCAGCTGCGGGCCGGCATCCTCGTCCAGCGGGAGCGCGAGTACGCCCTGGCCGCCCGGGTCGGCGGAGCCTCCCGGCTCCGGGTGCTGCTGCGCCACGTCGTCCCCAACGCGGCCGACCCGCTGATCGTGCAGACCGCCGTCGCGCTCTCCATCGGCGTCTTCATCGAGGGCGCGATGAGCTTCCTCGGCCTCGGCGTCCGGCCGCCGGAGCCCACCCTCGGCTCGATCCTCAGCCAGTCCGTCGCCTACCTCTCCACCCAGCCCACGTTCGCGGCCGCCCCACTGGCCGCCACCACCGCCCTGGTCCTCGGCTTCACCTTGATCGCCGAGGCGCTGAACAAGGGAGTGCGCCGATGAGCCGCCCGGCGAGCCACCCGGAGCACGGCCCCGACAGCCACCCGGGGAGCAGTCCCGAGAGGGGCCCGGTGCTCCGGGTCCGCGACCTCATCGTCGAGTTCGGCGGCGCGGGGGAGGGAGCCGGAGCCGCCACCGGCCGGGGGGTCGGCGCCGTCCCCGAGGTCGGCGCCGTCCACGAGGTCCGCGCGGTCGACGGGGTCGGCTTCGAGCTGGCGGCCGGCGACACGCTCGGGCTGGTCGGCGAGTCCGGCTCCGGCAAGTCGACCACCGCGCTGGCCCTGCTGCGGATGCTGCCGCCGGGCGGCCGGATCACCGGTGGTTCGGTCGAGCTCGACGGCCAGGACCTCGCCGCGCTGCCCGAGCCGGCCCTGCGCCAGCTGCGCGGACGGCGGATCGCGATGATCTTCCAGGATCCGATGTCCTCGCTGAACCCGGTGCTCACCGTGGGCAAGCAGCTGGACGAGGCCCTGCGGGCGCACGGCACGGCGGACCGCACCGCGCGGGCCGCCCGGGCGGTCGAGCTGCTCGGCCTGGTCGGCATCCCCGACGCCGCCGGCCGGCTGCGCGACCACCCGCACCAGTTCTCCGGCGGCCAGCGCCAGCGGATCATGATCGCGCTCGCCCTCGCCCACGACGCCGAGGTGCTCGTCGCCGACGAACCGACCACCGCACTCGACCCGACCGTCCAGCAGCAGATCCTCCGGCTGCTGGCCCGGATCAACCGGGAGACCGGCACCGCCCTCGTGGTGATCAGCCACGACCTCGGCGTGATCGCCCGGACGTGCCGCCGGATCCTGGTGATGCGGGAAGGCCGGGTGGTCGAGCAGGGCCGGACGGCCGAGGTGCTCGCGGCGCCCCGGCACCCGTACACCAAGGAGCTGCTGGCCGCCGTGCCACGGCTGGACGCCCCCTCCGAGGCCGCCGCCAACAGCACCCCGGGCCCCGAACCGCTGCTCACCGTCAGCGGGGTGGGCAAGACGTACGGGCCGCGCCGACGGGCCGTCACCGCGCTGGACGGCGTCGACCTCGTCCTGCACTCCGGCGAGACGCTCGGGCTGGTCGGCGAGTCCGGCTCCGGCAAGTCGACGCTGGCCCGCGCGCTGGTCCAGGTGCACGCCCCCTCGGCCGGCACCATCCGGTTCCGCGGCCAGGAGTTCGGCCGCGGCGGCGGTGCCGCCGCCCGCCGCGAGGTGCAGATGGTCTTCCAGGACCCGTACGCCTCGCTCAACCCCCGGATGACGGTCGGGCAGATCATCGTCGAACCGCTGATCGCCCACGGGCTCGGCGACCGGGCGACCCGGGAGAGGCGGGTCGCCGAACTGCTCCGGCAGGTCGGGCTGGATCCGGCCACGGCCGACCGGCACCCGCGCGCCTTCTCCGGCGGCCAGCGCCAGCGGATCGGCATCGCCCGGGCGCTGGCGCCCGAGCCGAGCGTGCTGATCTGCGACGAGCCGGTCTCCGCGCTGGACGTCTCGGTGCAGGCGCAGGTGATCGAGCTGCTCGCCCGGCTCCAGCGCGACCTCGGTCTCGCCATCCTCTTCATCGCCCACGACCTCGCGGTGGTCCGGCAGGTCAGCCACCGGATCGCGGTGATGCACCGCGGCCGGATCGTCGAGACCGGCCCGGCCGACCGCGTCGTCACCGCCCCCGAACACCCGTACACCGCCGAACTCCTGGCCGCCGTCCCCCGGCTGGAGTCCGCCCCGCAGCTCGCCCCGCACCTCACCACCCGGAGCCCCGTATGACCAGCACCCCGGACCCGCACCGCCCCGCCGCGGACGCTCGCCCCGCCGAGGACGGCACCGGCACCGCCCCCGGCACCGCCGCCGACCCGCACCGCCGCGACCCCTACGCCGGGTTCCGCGGCACCGTCGGCCGCACCTTCGGCGCCTCCACCCCCGCCTGGCCGGAGCCGGTCCGCCCGCGCGAGGGCGCGCCCAACATCGTCGTCGTCCTGATCGACGACATGGGGTACAGCGACATCGGCCCGTTCGGCTCCGAGATCCCCACGCCCACCCTGGACGGGCTCGCGGCGACCGGCGTCAAGCTGGCCAACTACCACACCATGCCGCTCTGCTCTCCCGCCCGCGCCGCCCTCCTCACCGGCCTCAACCCGCACCGGGTCGGCTACTCCTTCGTCGCCAACGCCGACCCCGGGTTCCCCGGCTACGGCATGGAGGTCGCCGGGGACATCCCCACCCTCGCCGAGCTGCTGCACGACCGGGGCTACGCCACCTACGCCGTCGGCAAGTGGCACCTCACCCGGGACTCCGCCTCCAACGCGGCCGACAACCGTGCCAACTGGCCGCTGCAGAAAGGCTTCGACCAGTACTACGGCGTGCTGGAGGGCCTCACCAGCCTGTTCCACCCGCACCAACTCGTCCGCGACAACAGCCCGCTGGACATCGACGAGTTCCCCGAGGGCTACTACTACACCGACGACATCACCGACCAGGCGATCGCCATGGTGAAGTCGCTGCGGGCGCACGACGCCGAGAAGCCGTTCCTGCTCTACCTGGCGCACAACGCGGTGCACGGCCCGCTCCAGGCCAAGCCGGCCGACCTCGCCCGGCACAAGGGCCGGTACGACGGCGGCTGGGACGAGCTGCGCGCCGCCCGGTTCGCCCGCCAGCTCGCCGCCGGTCACTTCCCGCCCGGCACCGAGCTGCCCGAGCGCAACGGCGAAGCCGGTCACGACGTCGGCCCGTGGGACGAACTCACCGACGTCCAGAAGAAGGTGTACGCCCGCTACATGGAGGTGTACGCCGCCATGGTCGACAACGTCGACCAGAACCTCGGCCGGCTCACCGACACCCTCGCCGCGCTCGGCGAACTCGACAACACCATCATCGTGTTCACCTCCGACAACGGCGGCACCGGCGAGGGCGGCGCGGAGGGCACCCGCAGCTACTTCAGCCGCTTCGTCCACCACCCGAACCTGCCCGAGGACTGGAACCCCGACGTGGAGCGGGAGATCGAGCTGATCGGCGGCCCGCAGTCCCTCGTCCACTACCCGCGCGGCTGGGGCATGGCCTCCAACACGCCGTTCCGCCTCTACAAGGGCCAGACCTACGCGGGCGGCGTCCGGGTGCCGTTCGTGCTCTCCTGGCCGGCCGGGCTGCCCCGCGCCGAAGCCGACGGCGGGGTCCGCGCGCAGTACCAGTACGTCACCGACATCCTGCCCACCCTGCTCGAACTCGCCGGTGTCGAACGTCCGTCGGAGCGCGGCGGGCAACCGGTGCAGTCGCTCGACGGCATCAGCTTCGCCCCCGTGCTGCGCAGGCCCGGCGCGCCGTCCACCCACCCCGAGCAGTACTGCGAGATGACCGGCAACCGCAGCTACTACCGCGACGGCTGGAAGCTGGTCACCCTGCACCGGTTCGGCGCGCCGTACGACGACAGCGAGTGGGCCCTGTACGACCTGCGCACCGACCCGACCGAGATCCACGACGTCGCCGCCGACCACCCGGAACTGGTCGAGGAGTTGGCCGCCGCCTGGGAGGCCGCCGCCTGGCGCAACGGCGTGTTCCCGCTGGCCGACGGCAGCGGCGCCCTCGCCCTGCGCGGCCCCGAGGCCGACCGTCTCCGCCGGCCGGTCACCCTACTGGCCGGCACCCCCGAGCTGGAGCGCTACCGCTCCTCCCGCCTGATCTCCTTCCGCTCCTTCGCCGTCGAGGTCGAGCTGACCGCCCACGGCGCGGACGACCGGGGCGTCCTGGTCTCGCACGGCGACCAGGGCGGCGGCTACAGCCTCTACGTCGAGGACGGCCGGCTGCACTTCGCCTACAACCAGTACGGCGAGCTCTTCGAGGCCGACGGCGGCCCGCTCGCGCCGGGCGCCCGCCGGATCGCCCTGGAGGCCACGGCCGTGGCCGACCTCAAGTGGGAGTTCCGCATCCTGGTGGACGGCGCGGAGGGCGGCCGGCTCGGCCCGGTGCACCAACTGATCGGCATGGCGCCGTTCCAGGGCATCAGCGTCGGGATCGACCGCAAGTCCCCGGTCTCCTGGCCGGTGCACGAACGGCACCGCTCCTTCCGCTACACCGGCGGGCTGCACGCCGTCACCTACCTGCCCGGTGAGCCGGCGCCGTACGACCCCGAGACGGTCGTCCGGGCGCTGCGGGAGGCGGCGGCCGCGTTCGAGTAGACCGCCCGGGCCGGGTGGTAGGGGCGGCCCCTACCGCCCGGCCCGGCCGGCCTCAGCGACTGAAGAACGGGCAACGCCTCCATCCCCGGGGCGGGCGCGCAGGGCCCTGAGGTCCCTGTGCGGACGCCGCCCCGAGTCGGTGGTCCATCACCTGCGCGGGTTCACGCTCGAAGGTTCTTCGACCAGTCTCCCCGGGAGCGGTAGGCACGGCCGTCACCGATCTGCTTCATCCCACCGGGGAGGACGTCCCCGTGGTACGGGTACTGTTCCGTCACCGCCGCCAGCAGGAACTCGAGGAATCCGCCCTCGAAGAGATCCCACTCCCGCATCGAGTCGAACCTGGCGGCGACCGGCCATCGGTCCGGGTCGGGGCCCCGCATCAGCCAGAAGAAGTGGTCGGAGTTCCAGTTGTTCCCCCACTTCAAGAGGCCGCCCTCGGCCGGGAACAACGGATACGGGCACTCGTCGTAGTCCCCGTCCCGGTAGGCCTGGGCCAGCCAGGCACAGTATCCGTAGGGGTTCGTCGTGCCGTACAGGAATCCGGCGAAGCCGGGCGGCTCCCCGATCTTGGGACTGGGCGCTGCCGATGGTGTGTAGAGGTGGAGTTCGTCGCTGATGCTGACCATCCCGTACCGGTCGGCGAACGCCCGGTAGTCCGCCGGCAGTTGGAAACCGAGCACCTCCGGCCCCAACTCCCACGGGACGGGGACCACCCCGTCCAGAGGCGGCCCGATCACCGAGCCGAGCCGCTCCAGCATCTTCTCGATGCTCACGTCCACTCCCATCAGTCGTCCGTTCTCGCCCGGGGCTAGTTGCCCAGGGATACCAGGCCGTTCGGGCCGTACGTGCGGTTGTCCACGAATGTCCGGGCGGAGTCCGTGGTCGCCCCGGTGGTGGCGTCCCAGGCGTGGAGCGACATCGCCCACCCGTTCGGAACGGTGCTGCTGAGGCTGTTGTACTGCGGAAACACGTTGTACAGCACAGGGCCCCGGCCCATGACGTTCCCGGCTCTGATCTCGAAGGTCCGCATGCTGTTGGTGATCGTGCCGCCGGTTCGCTGGTTGGTGTTGGCCCCCCGCTGGAAGCACGGCGTCAGGTTCCGCTCGTCCGCTGTTCCGCCGGCCATGCGCGGTACGGAGTGACAGCGAGCGATGTCGGAATCCGAAGTGAACCCCAGGGTGGCCGCCCGCGCCTTGGCATCGGTCCAGCCCCGGATGTCGCCGTCCGCGGCCTGCCCCCTGCTGGAGCCGGGCGTGCCTTCGAGACAGGCATTGACGCCCTGGTTGCGGTTCTGACCGTCCGGCGGCAGGTAGCTGACCCACCCGCCGCCGTTCAGGGGTACCGCCCCCGTCGGCTCCAGATCCTTGCAGGTGGGGACGCGCCGGTCGGCGTTCTCCTCGGAGCCGGGGTTGCTGGGTGCCGGAGCGGGCTCCGGGGAGGCGGGTACTTCCTGAACCGTCGTGATCCCGTCGAGGGGGAGCGGTTCACCGTCGCGGTACGCGACGACCCCGCCGGATTCGAAGACCTCCGGGGCCAGCACGGGAGCCGGGGCCGGGGCGGGGGCGGGAGCCGGGGCGGGAGCTGGAGCCGGGGGTGCGGTAGCGGTGGGGGCCGGGCCCGGGGATGCGGTGGTGGCCGGTGCCGGTGCCGGTGCTGGAGCCGGGGATGCGGTAGTGGTGGGCGCCTGGACCCGTAGTGCCGTGTAGTGCCCGTTGGGCTTGCGGGCCAACCCGTCATACGGGAAGGCAGGGCTCGTGAGCACGGCCGCTTGCGCGGCCGGCAGCCGCCGGACGGCTTCGGGCGTCAGGTACGCCGTCCCCGGCCGCGTGTCGACGGTCGTACCGCTCTGCTGCCCGTACTGCTTCATGGCGGAGGTCTGCGGCTGCCGGTAGGGGCTGTCCGCCGTGTCGGCTTCCCGGCCCCCGGCCTCGTGGTCGCGCTCCGGCGGCGCGGGAGCGTCGCCGCCCTGATCCATCGTCACCGCCGGATCGGGCGGGGTCCGGGCCAGGCTCTGGAGGACCTCGGCCATCTCCTGGAGCAGCTGCTGGGTCTGGACCTGGAGCTGCTGGGACCTGGCCCTTGCCGTGGAGGACTTCTCCGCATTGGTCCTGGAAGCGGCGTTGAGCTGGGATTTCCGCGAGTTGAGCTGCGCCTCCTGCTGCCTGACCGCGCCCTCCTCGCCCTGGAGCTTGGCCTCCTCGGCCTTGACCTGGCTCTGTTCGGTCTGCAGCTGGGCCGCTTCGGCGTTGTAGCGGCCGACCGCGGCGGCCTGATCCGCGGGAGGCTTGGCCGCGTTGTGGGCGTCGATCTTGCCGCTCAGCGCCCTCGCGCGCGTGTTGTGGGCGTCGATCTCGCTGTTCACCGCGGCGGCCCTGGCGGACAGCGCGGTGTCGGCGCTCTCCACCTCCGCGGCTTCCTTGGTGATCCGCTCGGCCTCGGCGATCACCTCCCTGACCATCTGCTCGATTTCGGCCTCCGTCCGCTTCTGCGCCTCGACCTTCTGGGCGAGCGCCGGGGCGACGGCCGCGACGTCCCTGGGTTGGGCCAGGGCGGCCACGGTGTCGGGCGGGGCCATGACCGGCGTGTCGGCGGCAGCCCTCGTCACTGCCGTCGTGCCGACGAGCGGCAGCAGGAGCGCCAGCACCAGGGCGACGGCCCGCCCCACAGCCCGCCGGGGGCGGCCGGCCGGCCCGAGCGGGTTCGGGGTCATCCGGTCACCTTCTTGGTGAGCTCGTCGGCCACCTTCCAACTGGTCGCCTCGCCGTCACCCGCCTGGCACACGGAGACCTGCACCAGGCTCGTGCCCTTCACCCACGCCTGGTGATAGCAGGCCCAGCCCGCGCTACCCTCCTGCGCCGCCGTCCACGCCACCGCGACCTCAGTGCTGGGGCGCACCGTGTAGACCCACTTCGAGCTGCGGCCGGCCTGACCGGCGACCGTGGCCGACGGGCACTTGGCCAGGCCCTCGGTGAGCGTCCGGAAAGCGGCGCCGGCCTTCTCGGCCTCCGGGAAGACGCCGAACACCTGGTTCACGGTGTAGCCGCCGGTGCCCGCGGAGTCCTGGTAGGTCGCCGACAGGAACGCCTTCCACGCCTGCCCGTAGACCGCCTCTGTCGTCGGCCCCGCCGCGACGGCGCACTCCGACGGCGCCACGTCGAGCGGCGCGTGGGGCCGATCCGACTGCGGGCCGGCGACCACCGTCGTCCCGGCCAGCCGGCTGACGCTGTCAGCGCCGAGGAGCTGCGCCTGGACCGTCCCCGCGGCCACGTGCGGCGCACGTCCCGTGGGCTGCTGAGGCCACACCCACCACCCGATACCGGCCAGCACCAGGCAGGGGAGGAGAGCGGCCACGAGCAGCGGCCAGTGGCGCAGCACCCTGGCTCCCCGCCGCGTCGCCCGCACCCCGGGCGGTACCGCCGCCTCCGACGAAGGCTCCGCCCCCGGCCCCGCGACCGGTTGCGCGGCAGCCGACGCGGGTTGCGGTGTGCCTCGGCCCGGCGGTTGCGCCGGCGGCGCGAGGGCGGACGGTGCCGCGGCAGACGACGCGGCGGACGCCGACCCGACCGGGGCTGATGGCGGGAAGCCGCTGTCGCCGGGCCGGGGCGCCACCGCGTGCGGCGTCTGCTGCCAGGCGGGCGGTGTGGGCGTGGCTGGGTCCTGGTTCCCGTAGTGGTCCGTCATGGCGTCCTTTTCGTCACGGGGTTCGGGTCGGTGCTGTTCATCGGTGGCACGGGACGGGGAGGAGGAACACCG
This sequence comes from Kitasatospora sp. NPDC028961, assembly GCF_055564815.1. Classification (NCBI taxonomy): domain Bacteria; kingdom Bacillati; phylum Actinomycetota; class Actinomycetes; order Kitasatosporales; family Streptomycetaceae; genus Kitasatospora; species Kitasatospora sp. NPDC028961. The sequence goes on from NZ_JBVHVO010000006.1 coordinate 149,537, forward strand.
CGACCATCACGGCGGTGGAGGTCGGGCCGGATGCCCGGCACGGCCGGCCGGAGCTCGGCCGCGGCCATCGGCTCCCCCCGCGGTTCCTGGCCCAGCGACGCCACCTTGTCCGCCCAGCTGTCGCCGGTACGGCGTGAGCCCGACTCGTCGGCCACCACGCCGGCCGCCAGCCGGAGACCCCTTCGCCTCCGCCGTCGGCCCCCCTCCCGCACGTACGCGCACGGGCGTCACGAACGGGGCAGCCCGGCTCGGCCGCGCACGGGGAGGCGGGGGTCGCGGAACCTGCCATCCGCTGTCGATGCTGACGCGTCGCCGGACAACCGCACAGGTCAAAGCACCGGCCACGTATGGCCGGTGGTCAGGGCGAGGTCGCTACGGCCGCTTCCTCGCGGATGCGCGGGCCGCCTGAACGGCGGACACGCCCGGAGATTCGGTGCCGTGCCACCACCGGCACCCTTCTCGCGGGGCGGGGGAGCGCGACGGCCTGCTCGCCATCGCGATCATCGTCCTCGCGTAGCGCGTCGTCCCGCTCGCGCCGACGTACCCCGGCCTGGGCGGGGCGACGCGTTCGCTCGCCGTGTTCGAGTGCGCCGCCGACACTGATATGTCATGCTTTCGTCAAGGCATTTCGTCCCGACGAACAGGAGCACCCTGTGCGCATGCGGCAACGCCTCATCACGGCGGTCACCGCCTCGACCATCGTCGTCGGAGGCGCGATCACCCTCGCGCCTCCCGCCTCCGCCACCATCACCGGCTGCACCCAGAAGTACGTCACGGGCAGCGGCGGACACCGCGGTGCCGCCATCACCTGCAAGGGTGACGGCAGGTCGCGGTTCCAGGCCGCGATCACCTGCAAGCGTCTCGACAACGGCTACGAGTACCGCCACGACGGCCCGCCCGAGTGGGCCTGGCCGGGCGGTGGCACCTCCACTGTCTGGTGCGACCTCGGCGCCAACGTGATCCACGCCGCGTACGTCGCCCTTCCCTGACCTCGCGTCGCCGCCGTCGCCCGGAACTCCGGGCGACGGCGGCGGCCGTCCCGGACCCGCCCCAACAGGTTGCCCCGGTCCTTGCCGCAGCTTGACCGCAACCGGCCGGTTCCCATCGCTTCGTGCTGGTCCCGGGTCGGTGTTGTGCGCGCGCCGTGAGACGGTCGGATGCCTCCGAGCTGTGGCTATGCTGTGCGGTGGCCTTTGACGGGCCGTGCGGAACGGGGGGCAGCAGACCATGGGTGACACAGCGGGGCCGGGCTTCACCGCCCACCCGGAGGAGATGGACTCGGCGGCGGACGAGCTGACCGCCGCGGGCAACGACGTGGGGACGGTCCGCGAAGCTCCATGAGCGACAGCCTGTTGGCCGCGCTCGACGTCGAAGTCCTGCTGTGCTTCGGCCTGCCGGCGGACGGCGCGCACCGCTCGGCCCTGTTCGGGGACGGCGCGGTGGCCGCAGCCATCGCCTGCGACCGGCTCGGCGTCCTGCCGCGCGCCCTGGTCTTCCTCGGCGAGGTGGTCACGGCCGGCGGCACCCGGTTCGCGGCGGCCCTGCCCGAACCGCTGCCCGGCCCGGCGGCGCCGGTCTCCCGGGGGTGGCTGGAGGCGGCCGCCCTCGTCGTCCGGGACCCTTCGGGGGATCTGCTGGTCGCCCGCTGGCTGGAGGCCGTCGCCGCCGTGCTCGCCCTGCGGCTCATCACGCGGGAGGCCCGGTCATGACGCGGCGACGGGTCCTGCTCACGCTGGCCGGCATGCTGGTCCTCGTGGTCGCGGCGGGAGCGGCGGGCGTCCACCTTCTGACCCGGGGCCGGCTGACCTGGACTCCCTCGCGACCGCACTCTGCGTGAAGACCGACGACCTGCTGAAGGAATCGCCGCATCTGGCGCCGTGGTGTCCCGAAGTCGGGATCGCGCCCCGGCTCAGCGACGCCGAGCTGGTCGGCTGGCCGTGATGCAGGCCCTGCTCGGCTTCACCTCGGAACGCCGCTGGATCCGCCACGCGCAGGCGCACCTGCGTCACCTGTTCCCGTACCTGCCCGGGCAGTCGGGCTACAACTGGCGCCTGCGCAAGGCCGCCGACCTGATCGCTCGGATCAACCGCCTCCTCGCGGCCGACACCTCGCTGTGGACCGACACCGTGTGGGTCGTCGACTCCACACCCGTGGAGCGCTTGGCGCTCCCGCGAGACCGCCAAGCGCTCCGACCTGGCCGGCTGGGCCGAGTACGGCTACCGCGCCAGCCACCCCCGCACGCCGCCGCCTGCCCCGGCGTCCCGTTCCGCCCCCCCGCTCGGCAGCGGGGAGCAGCAGCACACCCGGCCGGCCGCATCCGCCGCAGGGAGACTCCCGGGGCCGCCGCGCTGCGGGAGGCCCAGGAGGAGACGGGACTGCACGGTTTCAAGATCGTGCGCAAGTTCGGCGAGACCGAATACGACGTCAGCCCGTACCGGTTCGGGATTCAGCACCGGCACGTCTTCCACCTGGAGCTCACCGAGCCCCCCGGAGCGGTGGCTGAGCCAGGAGGACCACGACGGCCAGGGCGAGCCCACCCACTTCGAGTGCTTCTGGATTCCGCTGGAGGCCGTGCACATCCTCCAGTCCTGGCAGGGCGCCCTGTTGGGACGCCTGACCGACTGATCCCGTCTGATCCCGACTGGTCACGGCGGCAACTGGAGGCAGCCGATGCACCGCGCCACCGAACGGGACCACGCGATCAGCCGGCTCTACCGGAGTCCGGAGCCCGGGGCGCCAGCACGGCGCTGTCGGTGATCGTCAGGCTGCGCGGGGAGACCTGTGCCACGGACCGAGAGTTCGGGGAACCCGGACAGTTCCAGCATCGGTCGGCATCCGTCACGTCAGAACGCTCCACAGCCCCGGGGCCGACCAGAGAGACCAGCTCACCGTCGCACCGTGACAAGATCCGAACCACGGGGGAGACGGCCCGCACCGCATGGTGTCGGCAGGAGTTGCTCAAGGCATCCCGGCCTACTCGTACCCGACCTCCTGTAACAGGTTTCAGGTGCCCATGATCCTCGCGAAAGTCGCCGGATCGGCATCGAAGCCGTAGACGCCGGGCTGGAATCCCCAGGCCCCCGAGCTGTCCCGGACGAACTCCGCGACCCTCGCCGCTGTTGCCTCGCCGGCGCCGGCGAAGTCCACAGCCGCGAACTCATCGCGCCCGTTCCGGATCTTCACCACGGGGTTCGCTATGTCCCCGAACGTCAGTCGGCCGGCGTTCTGTTGGATGGCGACGCCCACGACCACCCGGACGTAGCGGTCGGCCAGACGGTCGAGCTCCAGGACGAGGCGTTCGTCGACGCCGAGGCCCTTGCCGTCAAGGCTGTCCCGGGTGAGGGTGATCGTGCCGTCGGGAGCGCGGCTGTCGAAATGAACCAGGTAGGCGGGGGCGCCGGACGGGGCGGCGGTGGTGTACGTCGCGGCGACGAGGTCCAGATCGTGACGGGCCGAGCCTGCGGGACTCGGATCCCACAACAGGCCTACTTCGATCCGTTCCAGACCCTTGTTGAGACTGCTCACCGGACTGTCCCTTCGTCGTCGTACCGACCGGATTCGCGCTGTTGCGTACCAGCCCTTGGTGGTTAACAGCATTGCACGACTATGTAATTGACATACTATCAATACCAAGCGGGGCCTTGGGTCGAGGCGGGGGGTCCGCCGAAGCCCGTCCTGGTCGAGCCGCCGCCCGCGTTTCCGAAGACGGCGATGGTCGAACGCACCCGCCACCGGTACGCCGATGTGCACCGGCTGCTGGACCAGGGCTGGACGATCAGCGCGATCGCTCGCCCTCTGGGTCTGGACCGCAAGTCCGTGCGCAAGTTCAAGACCACCGACCTGGACCTCCTGCTCGTCTCGGCCCGCGACCGCCGCCCGAACGGTGTCCTGGAGCCCTTCAAGCCGTACCTCGACTCCCGCTTCGCAGCCGGGTGCACGAGCGGAACCCGACTGTTCCGCGAGATCGCCGAACGCGGCTACCGCGGCAGTGTCCAGGTCGTCCGCAAGCACCTCGCCGTGCTGCGAGCCGGCACCGCCGAGCCTGACCGCACGGCGGCCCCGAGCCCGCGCAAGATCGCCTCTTGGATCATGCGCAATCGAGACCGCCTCACCGCCGACGAGGTCGAGCAACTCGACCAGGTCCGGCTCGCCTGCCCAGACATCGCGCGGGCCTGCGACCTCGCCCGCGTCTTCCGTGACCTGGTCCGCAACCGCCGCGGCCAGCTCCTGCTCGACTGGATCCGCCAGGCCGAGCAGGATGCCCCCACTCCGATCCGCAGCTTCGCCGGCTTCCTCCGCCAGGGCCTCGACGCGGTAACCGCCGGCCTCACCCTCGAATGGAGCTCCGGCGTCGTCGAAGGCCACGTCAACCGCGTCAAGACGCTCAAGCGAGCCATGTATGGCCGGGCTTCGTTCCGGCTATTGAGGATCCGGATCCTCACCCGACCCTGAGTCGAGCCGACTACAGTCGCGAGGCCGCGTCTGCCCAGCGGACCCGGGGGAAGCCTCCATTGACGGCGTCTTCTTCGTACCAGCCTCGGCCGTCCAGCCACCTCCCAAGCCACTCAGCGAGGCTGCCTGCGTCGACGAACCACGCCCTGGATACGTCCTGGCCGCTGATCGCGTTGGGCTCGAAGAGCAAAACGGTTCCGTCATCGCTGCGGCAGTCCACGCACGCGAACATCGCGCAGCCCCAGTCCAGCACTGGCACAACCCCTTCGGGCCATGACCACCACGTGTCCGATCCTTCCGGAGGGATCCTGTCCAAGTACCCCTGCACCACCGAAGTCTCCCAGTCCGCGTTCGGCCCATCAGAGAGCGGCAGAACGGAGTCCGAGGGTCCGAAACCGCCGTTGCCCACCCTCCGGTAGAGCGCGGCGAGCAGGGGATGCAGGCGAAAGCCCAGCTTCCGCTCGGCCTCGGCCAGCTCTGCGGTGGAAACCGGAGATTGGAGCAGGTCACTCGCGGCCGACGCAGCCACAACTCGGCTGATCAACTCTTCGAAGTCGTTCACGGCCGCATCTTCTCCGATGCATCCGACAGATCAAGGACCGGGGCACCACCATCAGCGGTACTCACGCAAGCGCGGTCAGAGCCAAATTCGCCGATCCTCATCACGGGAGGCGGAACCGTCCCAGGCGGATACGCTGATGCGGCGCGGCGTCGAGGAACCTCCTGGTGCGCCACCACCAGAGCGCCTACGCCGTACCCATCGACGGCCCGCCGATCGCCCGCCCGCTACGGGCCAAGGGCGACTTCGGCGGAACCGGCAGCCTGCGCCAACTCTTCTCTCCCGCGCCTACGTCCCGCGCACCGGCCGGGTCCCCTCCCAGTCCGCCCTGGCGGACGCGATCGCCGCAATCGACGCCCTAGCCACTGACCGTCGCCTGGCCCCTCGCCGCGCTGCGCCCGGACATGCCGCGCCCCATTGGCAGTTCACCGGTGAACGCGGCACCGCCAAGACCACCGCCGCGCGCCTGCTGCCGCGCGCCCTCGACGGGATCCGCGCCGAGGTGCGCGGCACGCTGCGGCCGCCGGGTGGGGCATGGCGCTGCCCGGGCACGGCCGCACTCCTCTGACAGGCGACCTTGACCGATTGCCAAGCGATCTTGACCACTGGGGCGGTGCGCATGCTGGTTGCTGTCCTGACATCCTGCTCGCATGGACGACTTCCTTGGTACGCAGGCCCCGATTCGCCGACTGACCGATTCTGCGGAGGCAGTCGCCGCATTGGAGAGTGCAGTTCCGGGCCTGGTGGCTCTGCGTCTACCGGAGCCCAGGAACGTTGACTGGCGGCTCGTCGAGGTCGGGCTGGGTACTGCTCTGCCGGAGGACTTCAAGCTCCTTCGCGAGCTCTATCCGACCTTCGGCCTGGGAGACTTCCTCGGCTTCGGCGGGCCGGAGCGCGGCCACGAGCAGCTCTGGGTGGATGGTGCGCGCGAATCGCTCGAGGATCTGGAGGAGTTGTGCTCAGAGGCGAACCTCGCCGCGCCGTTCCACCCCTTCCCCGCGCCGGGCGGGCTGCTTCCCTGGGCCGGTTCGAACCAGGGCGATCTCCTCCTGTGGGCCACCAGTCCTGTCGGACCGCAGGAGTGGACGGTCACGGTCGCCTCGCGAAGCTCCGCCTGGTGGCACTACACCGGCGGAGCCGTCCAGTTCCTTGCCGACCTGGTCACGGGCACGGTGGAGCCCTGGGCCCTGCCCAGGGTCAGCCCCGACATCGCGAGATGGTGATCGGAGCCAGTGCGCCCGCATGCCGAGCAGCCACTCGGCGGCTTCCACGCTCACACGACGGCACCGGCGTAGCGCACCTTCAACCGGTCAAGATCACTTCATCCGCGTGCGGTACCGAGGATCGGCGGGGTGAGAACCGGACCGTCGACCTGGCGTTGTTGTCCACGGGAGCAGGCCGCTCCGTGCCAGCGGCGGCCGCAGGACTGTTGGACCGGCCGTAACTGTCGCCAGCACCGCTGTCCGGTGGGGTCGCGCACGTGACCGGCTCACCGTGCGGCGTGGCGGCCACGTCGACGCATCGCCCGGCCCGGGGGAACAGTTGCCGGGCTTCGGCGCCCACCGGCTGGCCGGAGACGCGGTGCGCATCAAGGGGCGAGGCGGGGCCGGGGTGGCAGCTCCAGTTCCGGGTTCAGCTTGTCGCTTAACGTCCGGCCTCGAACAAGCGGGCCCGGTGATCACTCGTTCGGGTGTCTCCGGGACGTGGGCACGGCCTTCGCGTGATCCTGAACTCGACTAAGGGTTGCAGGACTTGACGCGAAGGCCGTGCTGGGGATGGTGGTGGAACAGGGTGTTCAGGGCGAGCCGTTCGCGGAACTGTCACGCTTCCGGGGGGTCTTCTACGACTGCCTGACCGGGCGGCGCGACGCGCTGTTCGAGCTGACCGGCGCGGTGCTGTGCAGCGACGGGCCGGTCAGGATGCTGGTGGACCTGGCGTTGGCGCCAGAGGACCGGTGCGGGCACGGCGCCCTCTACGCGCAATGCCGTTGCTCTAACGGGTGCTGGCGCCTCCCCTTCAGCTGGACAGGGGAGGCGCCAGCGGAAGTCATCCTCGACCCACTCTCGTCACAGCGGCGTGGAAGGATCCGGCTGTGATCGATCCGCCGAAGAACGTCATCGAGCCAGTGATTCCGTCGGTAACCGCCTCATGGAAGCGCATCGACGCCTGGCTCGCCCAGCACGCTCCGACCAGCTTCGCTGCGCTCCAGCCGCCGGCGACGCCCGAGGCCATCGCCCGAGCGGAATCGCTCATCGGCATGTCGCTGCCGTCCGACTTGCGTGAGTCGTTGCTCTGCCACAACGGAGACAGCTTCCCTGGAGCGCTGCCGTGCGGAGCCCTGTATCCGGTCGAGGAGGTCGTCGCGATCCGCCTCATGCGGATGGCGATCTGGGAGCCCGATGATCCCGACCAGCTTGAGACACCTTGGTGGGCAATGTCGTGGATCCCGTTTGCCGGAGGTGATGGCGATGACCACTTCATCGACGCTCAGCCCGGGATGTGGCACAACCACCTGGGGTACGCGGCTCATGACGACCAGGGCTACTTCCTCGGTTGGCCGACCCTCGGCACCTGGCTCCACCACGTCGCCGACGCGATGGAGCACTTCGAGCGGCGGGAACACGCTGGCGCAGTCTCGCGTCCAATGCTGACCGACGAGGGCGAAGTCGACTGGTAGGACACGACGAAGTCCGCGAGCCCGTTGCCTCGGGTCGGCTCGGCCTGTTGGCGAGGTGTGGTACTTCGAGGTGGCCCGGGTGGCCCGGGTGGCCGGCTGAGTTTGGGGGCATTTGCCCCCGGAGTCCTGGCCACCGGCGAGGCATACAACCCCGGCCCACCCATCACAAGAAGGGCGCCAAACCGAGAGAAGGACCGCTACGGAGAGCTGAATGCACTGCTCAGTGCACCGGAACAGGTGTCTCCGCGAGGACGCCGACGCCGCGTACTCGCATCGCCGCGGTCAGAGCGAGCGGACTGATGCCCAGAGCTGAGGCGATCTCGGGGGCCATGTCGAATGCCCGCCACTTCCACTCCTCCTCGGCCTCCCCGTTGCCGCGGGCGGGGGGCAGGCCGATCCGTTCCCGCTCGGCCTGTTCCTGTACAAGGGGTTGTCCCAGCGTGAGGAGTCCGTCCTCGGCCTCGCCGGTCTCGCAGTACCGCCGCATCACGACCCCGTGCTCCGCGATCAGCCAGGCCGAGCCGTCGTTTTGTGTACCGAAGTAATACGCCTGCGCGGCTCCGTAGCGGGAGCTGAGGTCAATACACAGGTGCAGGACTTCGTCACTTCTGTCGCTGTTGCACGGATCGCACCACGGGCCGATCACCAAAGTCCATCCCTCAATCTCAGGACTCACGTACACCCGGGCCATTCCATCCGGATTGTCCTCGGCCTCTCCGTGTCCGTCCTCGTCGATGACAGCCTCGGCCTCGGCGAACGTCACGGGTACGGGTCGGGTGAGGCCCAGGGAGGCGAGGACTCCCGCTTGGTCCCCGGTCGGTACGGCGATCCAGTAGAGCCAGCACGTCGACAGCGGCCTTGGCTGGTCGTCCCTCGCGATTTCCACGACCACAGCCTGCCGCTCCGGGGCCCACCTGTTCGACGCCGGGTGTTGAACGACAAGCTCAGCGCGTGTTCCCCGTCGATCCGCCCGCGGGGGCGGACGGCCAAGTGGGCCTGTCCCGGGACTGGACAGGCCCACGGACTGTTCGGCCGTCTACCGCACATCCAGGCCCGGTCCCGGCTCCGCATCGCTGGACTGGTGTTCAGCTCAGCCGGCGCGTCGTTGCGCTGGGGGCGCGGCCGGCCGCAAAGCGCCCTCGCGGCCCGGTCCCAGGCGGGCATGCCCGCCACTACTCCAGCCGGCGCGAGCACGACCTGATGACGGATCCCCCGAACGCGTCGGCCTCGCCGATGGGAACGGCCTGGAAGAACTCCTGAACGAGCTCTTCGACTCCGGCATCGTCAGCCGCCTCACCCACCTCGGCGCCGCACAGCCCTGGGTGCGCGTGCACGGCAGGCCCCTGTCCCTGGCAGACCTCCGCCGCTCCTGCCGCCCCTGCCCCGCGTGCGAAGGCTGCGCGTGCGCGGAGTACTTCCGGCTCCCATTCCCCACCGAAGCGCCGTGCGACGGCTGTACGAACCAGAAGGCAACGCCCTGACAACCGCGTACGCGGGGCCTTCGCCCACCGTGAGGAGCATCGGCAGCACCGACGCCGCTCGACCACACGGCGCGTCCGAGCGTTGCGGACCACGGCCACGGCAGCCGGCCGGTGGCCAGCCCAAGCGGCCCCCGGCCGGTCGCCGCGGCCCGCGAAGCCCGACGCGGCGGGACGGGACGAGACCGCGCACCGACACCGTCAGGGCAGCGCCTTCCTCTCCCCGGGGCGGCGGGAGAATCCTGGCCTCGGGGGCTTCGCACCCTCCACTCTCCGAGCCTGCGCCGCCCGCAAGGGCGCAGGCGCAGAAGACAAGGCTCTGCGGGCCATGCGCACCTCGATCTTGATCGGCCCCTGGCGCAGCTGCCTCTCCTGCCGGCCGGCGGATGCGGGCCGACGGCCGCTGACAGGACCGTCATGCCTTCCATTCCGAACGCCGCGAAGCCGAGGCCAAGGCCCGCATGGCCGCCGCCGGCGAGAACTACACCACCGCGTTGCGGCACGTACGCCACCCTGCGGCCGCCGCGAGCACCGTTCCCACCGGAGCCGTCGACTACCTGAACGCCGTCCCTCGACCAGCTCACCGCCCTCGGCCGGGGCCACGGCCCCGTGGAAGGGCCCGAGTTCGGCCAGTACGAGGCCTACGCCGGACCGGTCGCCGGTCTGAACCTCGCCGTGACCCGGGATGGCACCGACGATGACGACGACGCCGACCCCGACGACGCCGCGACCGCTGACCCCGCGGCGCGGCTCTACCTCTCCTCCCTGTGCCCGGCGAGCGAGGCGACCGTCGAGGACTTCCGACTCGACGGCGAAGCGTCCTGACCTCCTCCGATGCAGCGGATCAACTCGATGGACGTCCGACCAGGTCAGGTGGCACGCTCCACTGCGTGACCGCGATTCGAATCCTGGCCGAGTTCGGCTCCTCCGCAGCCATCGGCCCGCTGCACTGCGGCGCGATTCTCAACGACATCGCGGCGACCCTGGGCCCGCCGTGGGACATCGGTCGGGTGAGCAAGCGGCGGCGCTGGCCTCATCTGTTCTCCTACGGGGACGCTGAGCTCTGCGTCTGTCGCTGCCGCCTCGTCACGATGATCAGCGTCCAGACCTGGCGAGAGGCCGTCGAGCTTCCCGTCCCCGGACCGGAGAGACTCGCGGCGTTCGCCGGGCCCCTCACACACGCGCACATCACGGCGGAGCTCAACACGATGGGCTGCCGCGTCGATCCGGTGACACTCCGCCAGCCGCCTGGACAGATGGCTCTGCAGGTCGCGGCGACGGGTGTCACTTTCACCTTCCGGACCGCGGCTGGCTCCGAGCCCCTCCTGGACCGTGCCAGCCACTGGATCAACACCCACGAGTGCACACTCCAGCCAACCCATGCTCCAGATGACGGCTTCGGCGCGTGATGAACCCCGGTCGGCCCTGGTCAGGCACCGGCCCCCTAAAGTGCACTCCCGGAGGTTGACCCCGCGGAACTGACCGTGGTTCGACCGAGCGGCCCGGCCTGACGCCCGCCCGTGCTCTCGCACCAGGCATTCTGGGACATCATCAGGTGCCGAAAGCAGGAGTGCCATGACCGTCGGCTCACCACACCATCGAATCCGCGTCCCCGAGGCGCTGGCCGCCTCCCACCGCGGTGACCTCGGGCGGGCATGGGTCACCGCCCTGCCCGCCCTGGCGGGGAGCTTCCTGGGCCGCTGGGACCTGCGACTGGACGGTCCGCCGGCCCACGGGGTCGTCGCGCTGGTCCTTCCGGTCATCCGGGCCGACGGCACCTTGGCGGTGCTCAAGCTTCAGCCGGTGGACGAGGAGACCCGAGGCGAACCGCTCGCCCTGCGCGTGTGGTCCGGCCGCGACGCGGTCCGCCTCCTGGACAGCGACCCCGACACCGGGACGATGCTCCTCGAACGCCTGGACGCCAGCCGCTCACTCGCCGGCGTGGCGGATGACACCGCCGCACTGCAGATCCTCAGCGAGCTCCTGTCCCGCCTGGTGGCCTCCCCGGCACCCCAGGGCCTGCCGCTCCTGGCGGACACCGCCACCGCGATGCTCGACCGCCTACCCCACTCGCTTCCGCTGCTGGACGCCCCGGCCGACCGCCGCCTCCTCGCCTCCTGCGCGGCCGCGACGCGGGAAGTGCTCCCCGAACCCGGCGACCGGCTCCTGCACTGGGACCTCCACTACGACAACGTCCTCGCCAAGCACCCCTCGTCCCAGCCCGTGGGACGGACACGGTGGCTCGCCATCGACCCGAAGCCGCTCGCCGGACACCCCGGCTTCGAACTACTACCCGCCCTGCGCAACCGATGGGACGACGTCGTGGCCACCGGCAACGTCCCCCGCGCCGTCAGCTACCGGTTCCATCTCATGACCGAGGTCATCGGGCTGGACCGCCAGCAAGCCACCGCGTGGACGCTCGGGCGCGTCCTGCAGAACGCTCTGTGGGACATCGAGGGCGGCGCCAGCACGCTCCAGCCGGAGCAGGCGGCCATCGCCCACACCTTGCTCGACTTCCGCTGACGAACGAGCCCATCAACACGCCTCACGAGGCAGTACCGTGACACACCGGCACCGCACAAAGGTGCGGGCCCCGGCCGCTTCGTGTCAGGGAGGCAACCGAGGGCCCGCCCTACAAAGCTACCGGCGCCTCAATGGCCGTCGTCCCGGAGACTCCGGGTCCTACCCTGCAATGCTCCCGGGACGGACTTCCACGACCTCGCCGACCCCGACGACCCCGGTCGTCCGACCGCTGCGGACGGATCGTACGCCCGAACCATGGGGACCGGCGCGCACAGCTTCGACCGTCTCTGCACCAAGTCCTGTGGGGCTTATCGCTCACGCAGCTGGTTGCGGTGCGCGGTCGTCGTAAGAGGCGACTCGGAGTCAAACTCGAAGCTCTCAATGGCGGCGCCGGCGGGGAACTCCGGGTGGTCGTGCCAGATCTGGTCGAACGCGACCAGAAGGTTCCATGAGGCGGTTGCGTGCAACTCGGTCTCTGCCGTCTACTCAGGCGGGGAGGCTCGATGGAAGCGCACCGCCGCGACCTGCTTGGTTGCAGCCGGTTGCAGGGCTGTGGCCGCTCGGCGGCCTTCGCCCTGGAGCGACCCCGCGTCGGGGATTCTGCTTCGGGCCGTCGGAAGGCGAGTCACCCCAGTGGCTGCCGTCGCTGACCTGCGGAGGTGCAGGATCTCTTCATGCTGGGCGGCGAGCCGGGCGAGGGCCTGGGCGCGGAAGTCGCTCAGCTCTTCATTCACGTTTTCGGCGCGGGCCAGTCGTTCTTTGAGAGTGGTGATCTCGGCTTTGAGCCGCTCGATCTGGGCTTCGCGCGGGTCGGGGATCTGGCCCGCTTCCTGCAGAGTCTGGAGGCGGTGCTCGAACTCGGTGCGGAGGTGAGCATAGGGCCGGGTGCCGTAGAAGGCGGTGCGGTCGACAGCGGCCTCGTGGGCGAGGGTCTTGATGTCGCACTTGCTTCCGGGCGGGATTCCTCCGCGTAGGAGCCTGTCCATGGCGGCTCGGATGCGGTTCTCGTTCTCGGTGCGCTGGGCTGCGGTGAGGGTTGCCGCATCGATTTCGGCGACGACTCGAAGGGCCCGGTCGTAGTCGTTCTGCGGCGTCAGCGTCCGGACGGTCGGTGGACGCGGACGAGGTCGAAACCCTCGCTCTGGAGCAGGTGGTGGGCTTCACGCGTCAGTGGTCGCCAGCAACGTCGGCGGGACGGTGTGGACGGTCACGCAATTTGGCGCTGTCGCTGATCCCGTGACGCGGTCTGCCGCAACCGCCGCTGGTGAGCCAGCTGCAGATGAGGGCGGCCCTGCTGGATCACACCGGCCCTGCGGCCGGTAGCGTAGGGATCTTCGCTGGGCGCGCTCCCGCGGAGTCCTTGAAGGCAGACGCCGATGACCGACGTGCACGTTCAACGTGCGAAGGTTCGCCTCGACGCGGCCCTGGAGGACCTCGCAGTCTTCCGCGGGGCGACGGCTCACCCGGAGGAGGCCAACTGTGAGTGCCATTGGGGCAGTGCGGAGGAGCTCGCGCTCCTCAAGGTGCCGGATGTGAGGCTCGACCCCGACCTCCTGCGTCGGACTTGGCAGCCTTCGGACTGGCGTGACCACGGCTCGGTGCTTCGCCGTATCCTGCCGCAGCTCGCGGGCGCCCTCGTCGACAGCCGATCGGAGTCGTTCGGGTACCGGGACGACATCGGCCTCTCCCTCGCCCGCGGGAACTGGCAGGAATGGCCTCGGGAGCAGGCCGCGGCCGTGCGGGAGTTCCTGCACGCGTTCTGGGCCCATAGCCTCGTCACCGCCGGCCCCGTCGGGCACGTCTCCCCGACGCTCGCCCTGTGCGTCGAGGCGGGCGGTGAACTGGGCCCATGGCTCGACGTCTGGGAGGCGCTGGAGCACCCGATGGCCGACCGGAACCTCGCGGAGGCAATCGACACGTGGGACTACGACCTGCTCGCCGACGAACTCCCCTGGAGCACCTGGTACGACAAGGACGAGAAGTTGGCGGTCCTCACCGCGTGGCTCACCCGTCATGCCCCCGCTCGGCTCAGAGCGCACAACGCCCCGGACGACCTGCTCCAACGCCTGAGGCTGATCGGCCTCACCGGGCCCGCCCGCCGGCACGATCCACACTGGCCCGGCTACACCTACTGACCACAGGGCGGACCAGAGCGAAGCTCTCCGGGCGGGGGCCATCACAGGATCAGCGACAGAGTCCGCGATTTCCCAGGGCCACGGTCACGTCATTCCCCAAGCTGTCGTCCCGTCCCTACTCAGGGGCCAGCGCGCCTGGAGATGGCCCGAACTACTCCCCTGTGCGGAGACCATGCGAATTCACATGACAGGTATGAGCCGGCTCCGCGATCATTGGTCGATGACCATGGGACCGGACCTACTGAGTCTGAGCATCGTGTGCCCACCGCCCGACGAGGGCGGTGTGGAGGTCCGCCCGATCGTCAATGGTCGGGACCTTCTGGCCGAGGTGGTCCCCGGTGGGGTGGGAGGCTCCCGGTATCTGGGAGTAGGCCCTCGGTATCTGTTGGGCCAGGACGGGCCGTTGCATGCCACGGCGAGGGCTCATGAGGTCCGTCTCGCGTGGTCCGGGTGCGGCGTGGAGGAGTGCCGTTGTGCCCTGTACGTGACCGTCAGGCGTGACGGGGAGCTTGTTGTCTGGGCGGGGTGGCGCGACCTGGCCCATCAGGACTTCGACCTGCCGGAGCTTCGGTTCACCGCAGGTCAGTACGAGGCCGAGGTCCTGCGAGCCGGAGAGGACCGTAGTTGGGAGTGGCCGGCGGGAGCGGTTGCGCGGCTGCTTGAGGCGGGGCTGACGGGACGCGGGGACAGGCTGGCCAGGTGGGAGTGCGAGTTGGAAGGTGTCTGGGCTTCCCGCAAGAAACCCGATCGAATCCACGTCATCCTGAGGCATCTCCCTGACCGCGCCGATACAGATCTGCCTTGGCTGCAGTTCGGGATGATTCTCCCGATCTCCGCGGACGCCCCATCGGACCAGGCCGAGTGCCTTGAAGCACGGCTGACTGCAGACGATCCCCGTGCCACCGCCGAGGGGGGAGGTTCGCATGATGCCGAGCAGCTGGGCTACCCATGGCCGCCGGTCGACCCGTTGTTCGTGTGAATCGCAGGGAGAGGCGGGGATGGGCCTTCGCCTGCCGAGGGGCATCCACTCGTGACCGCCACTCTTCTTGGGGAAGCATGACGGTGAGGGTGGGGAGTTACGCTGATCATGCACATCGTGGGAAGAGCGTGGCCGCTGACAGAGGGGTCCTGGCGACGGCAGCCGGTCGGGAATTCGCGTGTCCTGTGGGTGAGGCCGTGCGAGCATCGGCGGGTGATCGACGATGAGGAGTTGTCTGCCGCCGACCTGATCGGGCGGCGGCTGCTGAAGGTGACCACGGCTTGGCATCACTACGCTGACGACGATCCGTCGCTGGTGCACCTGTGGATTCACCTGGAGGGCCTGGGCCCGGTGCTGTTCCACACGCCCTCGACCGGCGTGGCTCTGCGAGCCGATCAGCCGCACGGACCGTACTCGATGGATGAGTACGGAAGCGTCTCCGTGATCGACGATTCGCCAGATGTGCCGGTGACCCGGTTCGTCGGACAGGCGATCCGGTCGGTTCGGCAGATCGACTACAACGACGGCCGTGTCGGCTTCACGGCCGGCCTCATGCTCCAGTTCCCCAGCGGAACCGTCCGTCTGCTCGGTCTCGTGGACGACCTCCTCATCGCCCACGACCAGCATCTGGGCGCTGTCGAGGCCCACCTGCACGAGGACGTGACCCTCGCGCGGGTGGTGCAGACCTCCGGGGGCTGTCCGTCGCAGTGGGACGCCTGGACGACTACGGGTCAGTACCTGTACCTGCGGTACCGGCACGGCGAGGGGACGGTCGAGCAGCATCCGAGCGAGGACGTCGACACCTGGGACGGCGAGGAGTCGAGGCTCTGGACCAGCTGGGACGACGGAACCAACGGCGGCTGGATCGACCTCACCGACTTCCTCGCCACGGCCGGCTTGAAGCTGGTCCCGGACGCCGAAGTCCACACCACACCGCCTATCGACTGGTGGAGGTCATCCACCGCTTGCGCCAGGAGTATCTAAGCTTTATCGAGGACGTCGACTTTCCCGCCGTCCTCGCGGAGCTGCGCGTCGCTGTCCCCGAGTCCGATCTCCCTGCCGTCCTTGCGGCCGCATTCGGGCTGCATCCCGATGGCACCCCCATGGATGGCATGCAGGTGCTCCAGATCGTCGCCGCGGGGGCGGTGGCGAAGTGATCACTGTCCCGCCGCCCCCGCGTCCGAGGTCAGTGGCTCGTGTGGAGCCGACTGATCAGCTGGCGGTTGGCAGCTCGGGCGGCCTGGAGCTCGTCGGTGCGCTCTTCCAGTTGACCGGTGAGATCGACCTGCTTGCTGTTCGAGGGCGGTGATGGGGCGCTTGAGCTGGTCGATGTCATCGGGTCCGCCGAGTCCGGAGTCTCTCCACATCTGCTCGCCGAGGAGCTCGGAGAGCTTGCCCTCCAGGGTCCGGATCCTCGCGGTGAGACGGCCGGCGCGTTCTTGGGCGTTGGCCAGGTCGGCTTGGAGTGAGGCGCGGGTGACGGGGGGCCGGTGCTGTCGGCCCTCGGCTCGGTATCGGCGGCGTGGACCTGGGCGAGCAGGTCCTTGTGGCGGTAGAGGAAGACGCGGTCGACACCGGCCTGGCAGGCGATGCCGGAGACGGTGATGGGTGTGCCGGCTTTGACGGCGGTGGTGACGGCCTTGATGACGCGCTGGCGGCGCCGGGCCGAGTCGGCGCGGCGGCCGGCGGCCATGGAGGTGGTGGTCACGGGGTCCTGTCCGGTCGGAAGTCGACGAGTGGTCGGCGGACGGCTGGCAGGCCAAGGTGGACAACGTTGTGCCTCGCGGCGCCGCTGCTCGTGTCCGCAGAGGCCGTGTGCGGACGAGCGCGTGTCGCCATTGAACGGTGGGAATCCCGTCGGCAGCTTCGCCCTGTTCGTCGCCGCGTGCGTTTCATTGCCGGGCTTCTAGTATGACGCGAGTCACTCGGGCATCAGATCTCGATCCGCCGTTTCCACCACGGGAGGTTGTGCGGTGCGAACGGGTCGTTGACCGTCCGGGCGATGACGCGATCGTCGAGAGGCCGGATCTCCCTCCGCAGCTCTCGCCGGGCCCGGGGCCGGAGGGAATGGATGGCCCGCTCCAGCAGCGTCCTCACGTGGTAGTAGCCGCTGCGCAGGTTCGAGTCGTCGTGTCCGTAGTCGGGCGCCAGGTCTTGATGCGGACGCCGCCCTGTGTATGCCCATCGCCGGAATGCGTGGGCGATGGAACCGGGGTGCAGACCATGGGCGCGTTCGAAGTCAGCGATCTGGCGATTCGCGGCAGGCGAGAGTCGTCGTATGACGGGAGGTCGCCGATGGATAGCTGCAGGTCGGGCGCGTGTGGCGCGTGGAGGTAGTTGCGACCTGATCTCGCCCGGTGATCGGCGAGGCATGGAGACTTCCAGAGGACTGGTCCTTTAAGGGTTCCGGCCAACCCTAGTGGCATATAGCTAGTGGCTTCAATGTCATGGGCGGACGCTGGTGTCAGCGGGTAATTCGCTGGCGTCGCCCGAGTCACGGCCTGCATCGTTCGTCCCTGGGTATGACGAGGCAGGGTGGACAGCGTGAAGACGAGACTGCGTGTATTGCGTGCCGGTGACCGCAGATGCGCATGGACGACCCAAATCTGCCATGTGCAGGGCGGGAGCGACTGTCACCGGGGCATCCGCTTGCGGGTGTGGGGGTCCGAGAAGAACGGCCGGGCGCTGCAGGTGGACCTGTTGTCGAAGGCCCTGTCGGGGCCGTGGAGCGCCTGCGCGACGGACGGCACCCATCCGACCTCCCGGATCGCGCGGGCCGTCGTTGCGCGCACTACGCCCGGATCGCCAAGACCCTGCACATCCTGCGCCTGGCCGACGAGCCGTCCTGCCGCCGCCAGATCAAGGCGCAGGCCAACCTGCAGGAGGGCCGTCACGCGCTCGCCCGGAAGATCTTCCACGGCCGGTCCGGGCAGCTCTCCCAGCACTACCAGGAAGGTATGGAGGACCTGTTGACCGAACTACCGGATCGCGGCAGATCGCCTCCCGACACTGGCGCACGGTGGACGCCGACACCGTTAACCGGGAGCTGTCCATCGCACGTAAGGCGATCAGCTGGTGGCAGCGCCAGGGTTGGATCGAAGGCGATCCCACGATCGGCATCGAGCGGCGGCCGGCGCCGCGACGTCAGCGGCCACGGCCGCGACGCCGCCGCCCTCGGCGTCCTCCTGCGCGCGGCCTGGCGCGCACTCATCCTGGGCGGCCACCGCGGCGAGGACCTGCTCCACCTGATGGAACGGGTCCTGGTCGCCGAACGCGGCAGCGACTCGCACTTCGCCACCTGCACCCTGCTCACCCTCGACCAGCAGCGAGGAACCGCCACCATCCACCTGGCCGGCCACCACGAACCCCTGCTCACCGATCCGGCCGGCACCGGGGAGGTGGTCGCTGCCCACGGCATCGCGCTCGGCATCCTGCCCGGCCTGCGGACCTGGCCCAGCACGGCCGTGTCCCTTCCGGAGGCCGGCGCTGACCCTCTACACCGACGGACTCACCGAAGGACACAACGGCGCCACCGGCGACCGCCTGAGCGTCGAAGGGCTGCTCGACCTCATCAACACCGCGGCGCCCGCCGACCCGGCCACCCACGTCGACCTGCTCATCAAACGCACCCACGAGCTCAGCGCCGGCCGCCACACCGACGACCTCGCCGTCCTCCACCTCCAGTGGACTCGGCGGCCGGATAGCCGCTGAGTCGGCACGTGGTGCGACAACTGCGGTGACCTGCAACGCCCCGTTCCGGACCTGCCGCTCGCTCTCGTCGGCCGGCCGAGCCATGGCTGTCGGCATGCTCATGGCCAACGCACCGAGGGTGTCGAGCCGGGTGCAGGCGAGAGGTTTGGGCTTGCCGCCCTGGCAGCCGGAGTCGCCCTGAGAGTGGCGCTCGCCCCGGCGGTGTGGCGCGCCGTGCTCGCCCACAGCCCGGACGAGTACTCCGCCCAACTCGCCCTGGCGGACGCGTTCGCCCGGATCCGGCGCCTGGCCCGCGCGCCGCCACCCGAGCCGGTTGCCCCCCTCGCCCACCTCCTTGCCGCCGCACTGCGACAATCGGCCCCGGCCGGGCGGGGTGGGCTGCGTGGTGGGCTCCCTGGCAGGGCCCGTGGTGGGGGACCGTCAGGGACGAGGCGTTGCCGGGGCGTCGATCTCGGCCCAGACCGTCTTGCCCCAGGACTGGAGTGCGACGCCCCAGCGGTCGCTGGTGCAGGCGATGATGTGGAGGCCGTGGCCGCCCGGCCGGGCGGGAAGGTGCGGCTCGCGGGCGACGGGCAGGACCGGGGAGCCGTCACTGACCTCGATCCGCAGCCTTTGCCCGGTCGCGTCCAGGACCAGCTCCAGCGGGCCGTCGGCGTGCAGCAGCGTGTTGGCGACCAGCTCCGCCACCAGGAGCACGATGTCGCCCTGGCCGGGCCACGACCAGTCGTCCAGCGCGGTCTGGACGAAGACGCGCGCCGCAGCGACGGGCCTGTGCTGCCCGGCGAGCGGCAGGCGGCGGCGCTGCCCGCCAGGCGGCATCGTCAGTGCCGCGGTGGGCCGGTGGCCGTTGAGGGTCGGCCCGGGTGCGCTCATTCGGTCAGCCCTTCGTATCAGTGGTCTTGAGCTGCGACTGCCCGCTGCGCCGCGACCCAGACCACAAATCTGCTCATACCGCCCGCCTGGCGGTGCGAAGCCGGTGCTCACGAGGCCTCCGGGAGAGCAGCCCCCACCGTGGGGCGGACATCGAAGACCGCAGCGCAGCCGGTAATCTCCAGCAGCCGCCGCACCGGCTCCGACACCGCGGCCAGCCTCAGCTGCGCCCCGGCCGCGATCGCGTTCGCACGGACCTTCAGGAGGAGGTTGAGGGCGGAGGAGTCGCAGAAGGTGACCTGCTCAAGGTCGGCGATCACGACCTGGTTGTCCCAGAAGGCGCGCTCCAGAGCCTCCTGGGCCGGTAGCAGGGTCTCGATGTCCAGGTCGCCGGAGATGGCGACCACGGTGTGACCGGGCGCCAATTGGATCTCGACGTGCACACCCTCCTCGTCGAGATCCGCTGCTCCGAGCGCGGGCGGGTCATGGCGTGCCGACATCCTCGTCCTCTCCTGGAACTGCGTCGTGTCGTTCCGCACGCCCGGGGCGGGGCGGCCACCGCACTGGCCGCCCCGCCCAGAGAAGCTGCGGGTCAGGCTGCTTCCAGGCCCTTGCGGAGCTGGGTGAGGATGCGGGACAGCAGACGGGAGACGTGCATCTGGGACACCCCGAGCCGCTCGCCGATCTGGGACTGGGTCATCTCCTGGGTGAAGCGCATCGACAGGATCAACCGGTCGCGCTCGGGCAGCGCTGCGACCAGCGGCTGGAGGGAGACGAGGTCCTCGACCAGTGTGAAGCGGTCGTCGGTGCCACCGAGCCGGGCAGCGAGCGCGCCCGGGCCTTCGCCGTCGCCGGCCGGCACGTCGAGGGAGTCGACGCTGTGCGCGTTGGCCGCGGTGAGGCCCTCGACGACCTCCTCCTGCGACATCTCCAGGTAGGAGGCGAGTTCGGCGACCGTCGGCGACCGGTCCAGGTCGTGCGCGAGCGCGTCCTGGGCCTTGGCCAGCGTCAGGCGCAGCTCCTGCAGGCGGCGGGGGACGTGGACGGCCCAGGTGGTGTCCCGGAAGTGGCGGCGGATCTCGCCCAGGATCGTGGGGATCGCGAAAGTGGTGAACTCCGCCCCTCGGTCGGGGTCGAAGCGGTCGATGGCCTTGATCAGGCCGACCGAGCCGACCTGCATCAGGTCCTCCATGCTCTCGCGGTGCGCGCCGAAGCGGCGCAGTACGAAGCGCACCAGGGAGAGGTTGAGCTCGACCAGGGAGGAGCGGACGTAGGAGTACTCGCGGGTGCCCTCCTCCAGTGAGGCCAGCCGCACCAGCAGGACCCGGGACATGTCCCGCGCATCTGTGGGGGCGACCTCCGCCAGGTCCTCCACGTCGGCCAGCTCGGGGGCGATGTCGGCCGAGCGGGACGGGAGAGCGGCCTCCGTGCCGGTCAGGGGGCAGGTCTCCTGGAGGAGTTCACTGGTCACGGCCATGTCGTTCCCTTCCCTCGCGCTGTGAATAGTCGGCCCCCGGATACCCCCGGATCGCGGATCCATTCGCGCCATTCGGGTGGAGTTTTCGTGAAAGCCGGTGGTCCGGCGAACCTACAGCGGCTTCTCCCGGCCGCCCCGGGCCCTCGGTCCCGCTCCCGGCGGGCCAGCCAGTGCCCGAGGGGCGACTGTCCGTGCCGGGGCTGTTCCCGTTGGCGGGGGCCGGGATGGCACCCAGTTCCTTGAGCCGGGACAGGCGGCGGCCTCGTCGTCTGTTCGTCATCGCACCAGCATCCCGGCAGCCGCCCTCCCGAGAAGGAGGGTGGCCCGCTGAGTTCCGCCGCCGAGCGCGCTCCCGAACACCACCGGGCGCGCCGCCCCGGTGGCGCGGGCCGCCCGGTGCGCCTGCCCGCTGTGCGCGTTGTCGGTGTGCACGACGGGCGACGCACGTAGGGTCGGGCCGGGCGAGGAAGGCGGGGGCGGAGCTGCAGGACGAACCGGCGGCCCCGCGGGTCGCGGTGCGGCTGCCCGCCGACAGTCTGGGTCGGTGCTCCTGGGCGGTCTGAGACCGTGGGTGGCATCCGCCGGCGGGGAGGTCGCCCTGTACTTCGCCCGGTTCGGCGCGCAGGCGTGCATCCGCCGCCTTCGCTACCTCGGCGAAGGCGGCAGCCTCCCCACCTGACCCGCGCTGCCGCGCCGACTGCCCGTGCGCCGGCCCAGTCGTGATTGCCGTCCAGAACGCCCCCGGCTCCGCCCCGCCGAGCCGGGACGGAGTAGCGGCCGGGCAAGCCTCGAATCGCCGCCCGGGCGGGGCGCAGGAAAGTCAACCCGGCGGCTGACGCGCCATCAGCCCTCCCCGTGTCGGCGTACACCTGAACGTGCTCCGGTAGGTACGGCTCAACGTGCACAAAGCCCCGGAGCCTCTTCGGGCTGCTCCTCGTACCTGGCCATGGTGATCGCCGGGTGGCCGGTTGTTTTCGCGGGCCGTCGCTTGATCGGTGGAAGTTCAGCGACGAGGATGCAGAAGGCGAGATCATCTGGGGAGGCGTAGTGCGTCTGGGGACAGTGGCGGTAACGGGCGCGGCGGGGAACATCGGGTCCGTCGTGCGCCAGGCACTTCGAGGTGAAGCGGCGCGTGTGATCCTGCTCGACCGGGTGCCGCTGCGGCCGGAGGCCGACAACGAAGACGTGCGCACCGTCGACCTGCGCGACGCGGCCGCCGTGGAATCGGCACTCGCAGACGCTGATCAGGTGCTCCATCTGGGCGGTGTGCCGGACGAAGCGCAGCTCACGGATCTCCTCGACGCCAACGTGCTCGGCACCCACCACGTCCTGGAGGCGGCACGACGAACAGGCACCGAGCGGGTAGTGCTGGCTAGCAGCAACCGCGTGACCGGCTTCTACCCCGTCGGGCATCTCACGAGGCCCCAGGAGCCCGTACGGCCTGACGGCCTGTACGGGGTGAGTAAGGCGGCAATCGAGGCCCTCGGACAGCTCTACGCCGACAAGTTCGGCCTGTCCGTCATCTGCCTGCGCATCGGCAGCTTCGAGCCCGTCCCAACCGAGCCCCGGCATCTGGCGACCTGGCTCAGCCCGCGCGACGCCGTCGGATACATTCGGGCCGCGCTGACCGCCCCACCCTCCACCCGCTTCGCCACCGTGTACGCCGTCTCCGCCAACACCCGCCGTTTCTGGGAGATCCCGGATCCGGCGGTACTGGACTACACACCCGTCGACAACGCCGAACCCCACGCCGTCGACATTCCCGGAGCCGACCTCCCGACCGACCCGGCAGCACCCCAGGCCGGCCCCTACGCCCTGCCCGAGTTCACCCTTCCGCACCTCCGACCCTGACTGCACGGCCACCCGTGAGCGACCCCCTCGACGCGGCCGGGCCGACGTGGCCGATCGAGGCTGACTGTCGTGCGGCGACCCTGTGGTGCACCGCGCGGTGCACGTTCGCCTGTACCAGGTTGTGCACCTTCACACAAACGCCAACACCCCGCCTACAGCGGCGCAGTCACGGGCGGCGGGAGGGCGGTCACCGTGGAAACGGTGCCCTCGTGGCCGGCGCCTTGTCCCTGCCTCTCGCGCTCGGCACCGCCGCTGCGGCCAGCGCCCACGACGTACCGATCGTCGAGTTCGGGCAGGGCGACTTCACCGTCGGCCCGGGCGGGGCGGCCGTACACCTCACCGAGGCCGAGTTCGGCCCGGATGGCGCCTCCTACTTCACCGGCGCGGTGATGGCCGGCCCGGGCGGGCTCACCGGTGGCTTCATCGACAGCGAGATTGGCTGGACCGGCGGACAGCCTCCGTGCTGACGCCCCGGACCCCGCCGCCGGCGGCGGGGTCCGGGGCGACTCGTTCCCAGCACCGGCACAGCATCAGACGGGTCTCACGGGGCTGCCTGGCGGGCAGCTGTCAGCGGCGGTGCCGGGCATCCGCCGCGCCCTCGGAGACGACCGGCACGACACGTCGAACGCCTCGGTGGCGTCCGGCGGGGGCGATGGCCACCTCGACGGCAGCCGCCCCGATCAGCAGCACCAACAGAAGGATCAGCATCCCATGGCCTCCCACTCGCGACCGTCCCGGGCACGCCCTCCTGCCCCCGATCCGGCCTCCCACACTTCCTTCTCCCAGCCGCGTCGGCCCGGCACCTCACCGCCACCCGCGTGGCCTGACCCCTCCGGAAGGCGCAGGCATGCGGGCCACCGGCTGGGGTAGCCGGGCCCTCGTCCAAGCAACACCGAACGACGAGGAGCACATTGTGACCAGCGGACTGTGGGGCTACGAGAACACCGAGGGCTACGCGGCGGGCACCGACCTGACCGGCTTCCGCGTCGAGGCAACCGACGGGCACATCGGCAAGGTCGACAAGCACACCGAGGACGTCGACACCGCCCACATCGTCGTCGACACCGGCCCGTGGATCTTCGGCCGCGAGGTTCTCCTCCCGGCGGGCACCATCACCCGCGTCGACGTGGACGAGAAGACGGTGTGGGTCGCCCGGACCCAGGACGAGGTGAAGAACTCCCCGGCGTTCGACAAGGACCAGCACACCGGAAACCGCGAGTACCACGACCGCATCGACGGCTACTACGGCGGCACCGGCACCGCCCTCTGACGGCACGTCGCCCGGCGGGGGGGGGGGGGGGGGAAGGGGGGGGGGGTGGGGGGGGGGGGGGGGGGGGGGGGGGGGGGGGGGGGGGAAAAGGGCAACAAAAAAAAGAAAAAACGGTGGTGCAACAAAACCCAAA
>NZ_JBVHVO010000006.1:173661-268306 GCF_055564815.1 Kitasatospora sp. NPDC028961
AAAACACACCTAACGGGAGAGAAGCACCAACCCCTCGTCCACCCCTCTCGCCTTTACCCCCGCTTCCTCCCCCCCCCCTCCCCGCTTTTTTTTTTGTCCTCCCCCCCCCCCCCCCCGCCGGCGTTCCCGGCCGACCGGGCGCCGGGATCCGCGACGGCTGTGCACTGCCGGGACGGTCGGTCGTTGAACCGGGTATCGCCGCCGGCCCGCTCGTCGGCTGTCGGGTGCGGGCGGCCATATCGGGATGGTGAGCGGCTCCCTCCGGAGCAGGTCGGGTGGGGGTGGTCGCGGCCGTCAGGTGGGCCAGGGCGGCGCGGGTGCAGTCCAGCACGGGGGTGGTGGTGTCCAGGCGCAGCGCGGGGACGGTGATCAGGCTCTGCGGAGGCCTTGAGCCGCCGGGGGAGGCCCGGGTCGCGGTTGGCGGCCGGGTGCGTGCCCGTCCGCACGTCCCGGTGCAGACGGGCGGCGGCGACGTCGTCAGGGAAGACGTACTCGATGACGTGCAGCGGCCGGCCGGTCTCCTCGGCCGGCCGCTGCACGTCCTCGACCCGGGAGCGGAGGGAACAGGCGCGGCCGTCGAGGACCACGGCCGCCTCCGGGTGCTCGCCGAGGTGCCGCGCGGCCGTCAGGTGAAGGACATGGGCGCAGAAGCCGTCCTGC
Source organism: Kitasatospora sp. NPDC028961 (assembly GCF_055564815.1). Classification (NCBI taxonomy): domain Bacteria; kingdom Bacillati; phylum Actinomycetota; class Actinomycetes; order Kitasatosporales; family Streptomycetaceae; genus Kitasatospora; species Kitasatospora sp. NPDC028961. The sequence continues at coordinate 174,322 of NZ_JBVHVO010000006.1, forward strand.
TCCCGGGTGTAGGAGTCCAGGTGCGGTCCGAGCAGCGCGTCGCGGACGCGGTCCGGGCCATTGCCCAGCGCGGTGTACCTTCCGCCCCGGGCCTGTCCCGGGGTGCCCGCCGGAGCGTTGGCCGAAGGCCTGCTCCGGCGGGCAGGAGCGTCAGCGGGGTGAACCGCGTCAGCTGGTCGGGGCGGGGAAGCGCGCCCAGACGCGATGGGTGGCGAGCAGCTCTGCCAGGCCTGTGACCAAGTCGGCCGGATTGTCCGCGACGAGGACCCCGGGCGCCTGGGGGTCGACGGCGGCCGACACCCAGACGGGCCGGGCGGCGGGGAGGCCGGCCACGGGCTTGGCGTGCCGGTAGGCCTCGTTGACCAGCAGGGCGACGCGGGAGTCGACCGCTCCCTGGGCCGGCCCGGACTTGGCGTCGCGCGCGCCCAGGTCGTCGGCGCCCGGCGCCGGCGCGCCGGTGACCACGAGGGCGTCGAACTCCACGGAGCGGGCGGCGGCGAACGTCCGCTGGACGGTGAGGTCCTCGGCGAGCGGTGCGCCGGTGGGGGCGATGAGCAGAGCGGTCATGCCGGCCGCGCGGACGGCGTCGCGGGCCTGGCGGACGGTGTCCAGGTCGCTGCCGGGGCCGGCGACGACACCGACCACGCGGCCGTCGACCGGCCAGCTCGCACCGAGCTGGGACAGGGCGGGGCTCGGGGTGGCGTCTGCGGGCTTGACGGTGGCCTGCGGTGCGGGCAGGCCCAGGCCGCTCGCCACCTCGGCACAGAGGGTGGTGTCGATGTTGGCGAGGACGCCGAGGACTCGTTCCTTGATCGCCTGCTCGTAGACCTTGGTGAGTTCGAAGGTGTAGGCGGCGATGACGTGCTGCTGCTCGACCGGGCTGAGGCTGAGCCAGAACAGCCGGGGCTGGCTGAAGTGGTCGCCGAACGACGCGGGCGCCTCGCGGACCTTGTTCGCGGCCGCGAGGGGGGTGGGGAACTCGATGTAGGCGCGCTCGTCGGCACCGGCGAAGAAGGGGCAGCCGCCGTCGAGCGAGTTCGGCTTGTAGGGTGCGACGCCGGTGTGCACCGCGTCCTGGTGGAAGCCGTCGCGGAGCATGTCGTTGACCGGCGCGTGGGTGCGGTTGATCGGGATCTGCGCGAAGTTCGGGCCACCGAGCCGGGTGATCTGGGTGTCGAGGTAGGAGAACAGGCGTCCGGCGAGCAGCGGGTCGTCCGTGACGTCGATGCCGGGCACGAGGTGGCCGGGGTGGAAGGCGACCTGTTCGGTCTCGGCGAAGTAGTTGCTCGGGTTGGCGTTGAGGGTCATCAGGCCGATCGGGCGGACGGGGGCGAGTTCCTCCGGAACGATCTTGGTGGGATCGAGCAGGTCGATGCCGTGAAAGGTCTGCTCCGGGGTGTCGGGGAAGACCTGGACGCCGAGCTCCCACTGAGGGAAGGCCCCCGCCTCGATGGCGTCGGCGAGGTCGCGGCGGTGGAAGTCAGGGTCCATGCCGCCCAGCAGCTGGGCCTCCTCCCAGACGAGGGAGTGTACGCCCGCCTTCGGCTTCCAGTGGAACTTCACCAGACTGGCGGAGCCCTCGGCGTTGACCAGGCGGAAGGTGTGGACACCGAAGCCCTCCATCATCCGCAAGGAGCGCGGGATGCCGCGGTCGGACATGTTCCAGATGGTGTGGTGGGTGGCCTCGGTGTGCAGGGACACGAAGTCCCAGAACGTGTCGTGGGCGCTCTGTGCCTGCGGGATCTCCCGGTCCGGGTGCGGCTTGCCGGCATGGATGACGTCGGGGAACTTGATGGCGTCCTGGATGAAGAAGACCGGGATGTTGTTGCCGACGAGATCGAAGACGCCCTCGGTGGTGTAGAACTTCGTCGCGAAGCCGCGCGTGTCGCGCACCGTGTCCGCCGACCCGCGGGAGCCGAGCACGGTGGAGAAGCGCACGAAGACCGGCGTCTCGACACCGTCCGCGAGGAACGCCGCCTTGGTGACCTCTCCGGCGGTGCCGTAGCCGCGGAACACGCCGTGGGCGGCGGCGCCACGGGCGTGCACCACCCGCTCCGGGATCCGCTCGTGGTCGAAATGCATGATCTTCTCGCGCAGGTGATGGTCCTGCAGCAGCACCGGGCCCCGCGGGCCCGCCTTCAACGAGTGGTCACTGTCGAAGACCCGCGCGCCTTGCGCCGTGGTGAGGTAGCCACCGCTCTGCGACCGCACGTCCCGAGCGGCTCCGCTGTCGCGCCCGGTGGCGGAGACGGCGGCCGGCTCGTCCTGGTCGGGCTTGGGTGGAAGGGGAGCCCGCGGTTCCGTCGGCTCGGCCACCGACGGTGGCTCGGCCCCGGGGGCGCCCGGGACGGCTGGCCGGGCCCGGTCCTTCACCTCGGCCACCGCGTCCGCCACGGCGTCGACGACCTTCCGTACGGGGTTGGACTTGTCCATCGGTTCCTCCGATTGCCGGAAAGGGCAGTACGTGCTGAATCGGTCGGCGCACTCACGACCAGGCGGCCTGGCGCCGCCCCCAGCATCGAGGCCGGGCGGGTGGGGCGCGCTGCTGGGGTGGCTGTTCGGGTCGGGAGCGCTTCGGGTCAGGACAGGATCGCGTCGGCTGCCTTCTTCAGGGCGCCGGGCTGCTGCGGCGCGCGGGGTGCCTTCGCCCGCGCTTCGATCAGGCGGGCGCCGATCTCCTGCAGTTCCTTTCGGCCCAGCGCTTCGCGGACCTTGGGGAACCAGTCGTTCTCCTCCTCCTCGATGTGGTGGCTCACGCTCTCGATCAGCACGGTGGTCTTGGCGTCGAAGCGCTCGTCCTCGGGGCTCATCGCGGACAGTTCGGTGCAGAGCAGGTCGGCGACGTGATGTTCCTCGTAGGACTCCAGGATGTCGCTCTCCAGGTCCGGCACGAGCCTGCGGACCTCGGGGTACATCACCTCGTTCTCGATGTAGGTGTGCACGGTGAGGGCTTCCAGGATCTGCTTCACCAGGTCGGCCTTCTCCGCGCGGGCGTTCTCGCCGGCGCTCGTGAAAGCACGGAACAGACGGCGGACGTCCTTGTGGTCCTCCTTGAGGAGAACGATGGCGTCGGTGGACATGAGGGTTCCTTTCCGCGGGCTGCGAGGTGTGCCTCCCCGTCTCCCCCGCCCGCCCCCGCCGCATGCATGCCCGCCGCCGAACGGGTGGATGCCGTCGGCCTCCGAGGACCGGTCGTCGAGACCGTCACCGCGGCAGGAACCGCCGGCTGGGGGATCGCGTGCAGTCGATGCCGGCGGCGTCCTCTCCACCGTCGGATCGCTCGAGCCCGACCAGACCGTCGACGTTCGCCTGCTGGGCCTGTTTCGGTCGGCGGCCTTGACCTCGACGGCGCCCGGTGCGCCATCGACCGGGATCTGCGAGGGGTCGTTGCCTGGACCGCTCTGCGTCGTGGCGGCGGGGCCGGAGCGGTGACGCGCGGCTCCGCGGGATGGGGGCGTGCCACCATTGGACGGATAGTCTTTGCGGAGATAATCTATGCGTAGATCGCCTAGCCGAGGAGACCGCCTTATGTGGGAGTACGAGCACAGCATCGAGACCAGCGCCACCCCCGAGGCGATCTGGCGACTCTGGGCCGACGTCCAGAACTGGGGTACCTGGAACGCCGAGATCGACAAGATCGAGATGAATGGCCCGTTCGCGGCGGGCACGCAGATCACGATGGTGCCGCCCGGGGACGACCCGGTACTGCTGCACATCGCCGAAGCCGTCGAAGACGAGCTATTCGTCGACGAGGCGCGCTTCGACGGCCTGCTGCTGCGCACGATCCACCGGATCCACCGGATCGACGAGACCCGCATCCGCGTGGTGTACCGGATGGAGATCACCGGCACCGGCGCCGACGAGGCCGGCCCGCAGATCGGCCCGGGCATTACCGCCGACTGGCCCGAGACAATGGCCTCGCTGGCCGAGCTGGCGCTTCGCTGATGCCCCTCAGCCCCGGAGACAGTCCCGGATTCCTGCTGTGGCACGCCACCCTGCGCTGGCAGCGCGACATCGCCACAGCCCTGTCCCCGCTCGATCTCACCCACGTGCAGTTCGTGCTGCTCGCCTGTACCTGGTGGCTCAACACCCAGGGCGAGCATCCCAACCAACTGGCCCTCGCCCGCCAAGCCGGCACCGACGTCAAGATGACCTCCCAGGTACTGCGCACCTTGGAACACAAGGGACTCATCGAGCGTGACGTCGACCCGGCCGACACCCGCGCCAAACGACTGCGCGTCACCGCCACCGGTTCTGACCTGGCCCCACGCGCGATTGCCGCCGTCGAGCGCGCCGACGCGCGGTTCTTCGAGCCGGTGCCCCTCGACGACGCGGTGGCCCTGCTCGGCCGCCTGGCCCATCCCGACACCTGAAACGCCCTCACCGGCAACCGCAAGCCACCGAACCCGGACGGGAAGGTCGACTCCGCCGCGTCCGCAGGCCCGAGGAGACCACGCTTCTCCACCCTCCGCTGTAGCAAGCCGGTGAACTACCGCCAGGGTTTACCTCCCGGATCAGTCAGGAGGGGGAAGCTTCCAGCCGGACATCTCCCTAGCGTGGTGGCCACACCGGAGCGGCGCCACAGACGGCCGCCCCGGCGGCCGCAACGAGAACGCTGCCCACGGGGGCACGGCTGCGGCAGACAAGGGGGAACCATGAACGCACTTCGACGCACGGCCACCGGCTTGGTCACCACGGCGTGCGCCATGAGCATGCTCGCCTTGACGGCGCCCACCGCGGGTGCCGCCGACGCCGAGTCCCAGGCCGTAGTCCGGAAGGACAAGTACAAGACCGTCTCCTGCTTGGGACAAAGCCTCAAGGTCTGGTACCGCGACTACGACAACAACCGGACCATGCTCCGTGAGGCGTACCACAGCAGTGGCGGAGACACCTGGTCGCTCGTGCAGCTGAAGTGGCGCGCGGACGGAGGGAAGACGACCATCCAGACCGAAGAACTGACGCCGCGGTTCTCCGACATATGGCCCGACTCCGCCACCAAGGACGTGGCCATCGCCAAGAGCCGCAAGCCGTACCTCAAGGTCACCTTCAAGACGGCCTTCCCCGGCGTCGGCGATTGTTCGAAGTACATCGAGCTCGACTGACCTGACCGCGCCGCGGACGAAGGGGGTGACAGCGCCGGTGCTGCGAGGGTGGCGGCACCGGCGCTGCCCGTTGCCGCGGCGCCGGTTGTGGCCAGTGACCGACCCTTGGATGGACGGTAGGCCGCGGGCCCCTCAATACGGTTGACCATCTGGAGGTTCGGAGACGGTAGGGCCGCCTGCGGACGGCGGTACGTGTTCCGGGCGAGTGCGCAGCTCGCCAGGGGAGTCAAGGGGAGACGTGGACATCAGCGGAGTACAGGGCGAGCCGACCAGCTACGGTCTCCGGCCGCCACCACAGGTGCGCCGACCGGAGCAACAGCGCGAGACGAGCACCGGGACGCCCGCTGGCTCCGAGTCGCTGCCGGCCGGCCGTCCGGCGCCTCGACCGGTGCCGGGCGCGGCAGCCCCGGCAGCCGGTGCTGGGCGGCTGATCGGCGGCCGGTACCGGTTGCTGGAACGCCTCGGCGCCGGCGGCATGGGCACGGTGTGGCGGGCTCATGATGAGGTAGTGGACCGGGACGTGGCGCTCAAGGAGCCGCAGGTGCCGGACCACTTCACCCCCGCCGAACGTCGAACGGCCTACCTGCGCATGGAGCGCGAGGCCCGTGCGGCGGCCCGGATCGACCACCCGTCGGTGGTCGCCATCTTCGACGTGGTCACCGAGTCCGGTCGGCCGTGGATCGTGATGGAGCTGCTGCGTGGCAGGTCGCTCGCCGAGACACTGGAGGAGGGCACGCTGGCCCCGCAGGAGGCGGCCAGGATCGGGCTGGCGGTCCTGGGCGCCTTGGGTGCGGCGCACGAGGCGGGCGTGCTGCACCGCGATGTGAAGCCGGGCAACGTGATGCTGGGCCGTCATGACCGAGTGGTGCTGACGGACTTCGGCATCGCGCAGGTGGAGGGGGAGCAGCGGCTCACCGAGACCGGTGCCTTCGTCGGCTCGCCGGAGTACCTGGCCCCGGAGCGGGTGCTGGGGCGCCGCCCCGGGCCCGAGTCCGATCTGTGGTCCCTGGGCATCATGCTCTACCAGGCCGTCGAAGGCGTCTCGCCGTTTCGCCGGCAGACCACTCCCTCCACCCTGCAGGCGATCCTGCTCGCCGAACTGCCGGCGCCCCAGCAAGCGGACGGGCTCACCGGTCTGCTGACCGGGCTGCTGCTCAAGGAGCCGGAGCGCCGGCTCACCAGTCAGCAGGCCGGACCGCTGCTTGTCGCCGCCACGGAGCCGCCGCCCCGGCAGGTCGTGCCCTTCGCCCCGACCCTGCGGGGCACGGACGCCCTTCCGGCCCCGTCCGTGGTCCGGACCCGGCGCTGGCTGCGCAGTCGCACCGGACTCACCACGAGCGTGGTGGGCGCGGTCGCCCTCGCCGTTGTGGTCGCCCTCGTCGTGCAACTGGCGGGGGGCGACCTCCCGGACGGGTGGAAGCGCTACGACGAGTACCGGATGCAGTTGGCCCTCGCAGCCCCGGCCGACTGGACCATCAAGACCCTGGACGGCCTGGAGGACACCAGCGGCGCCTACCGGGGCACCTCCTACACCTCGCCCAAGGGAGACATGTGGATCGGGGTCGACCGGAAGGAGAAGTCCACCGAGACGGCCCGGGCGATCGCCGAGCGCTGGAAGCGGGAACACGAGAGGGCCACCCCTCCGCAGGGTGGCGCCGCCAGCGTGGCGACGGTGGAGTCCGCCACCGAGCAGGGCCGGGACGCTGCGATCATCACCGAGACCTACAGCCAGGACAGCAAGGGGACGCCCAGGCGGCTGTCCAAGGCCTTGATCCTGGTCAGTTCCCGTCAGGAGCGGCTCAGCATCTGGGTGGACGTCCCGGCCGGCACGACGGCGGGCCAGACCGCCGACGACCTTCTGCGGAAAGTCAGGTCGGCCTACCAGGTCCGGAACCTGTGAGGAGGTCCCCGCGACGCCGCTGCCACCCGGTCAGCTGCCGCCTGGTCAGTTGCGGCCCGGTCAGCTGCCGCCCGGCGCGGCGTCTCCCGCCGAGGGACCCCAGCCGGGGGTGACCTGGCCGGGGGTGACCAGGCCACTCTCGTAGGCCGTCACGACGGCTTGGGCGCGGCTGGCCAGACCGAGTTTGGACATCACCCGGTTCAGGTGGGTCTTGACGGTGGCGATGCCCACCACCAGCCGCTCGGCGATCTCGTCATTGGTCAGGCCCTGCCCCACCAGGCGCAGCACCTCGGTTTCACGGCCCGTGAGCGCCTCAAGGCGCTCGGGCCGCTCCTGGTCCGGGCCGGGCTGCCGGGCGAACGTCGCGATCAGCCGCCGAGTGATGCTGGGGGCGAACAACAGCTCACCGCCGGCGATCGACTCGACGGCCGCGAGCAGGCGTTCGGGCGGGGTGTCCTTGAGCAGGAAGCCGCTCGCGCCGGCCCGCAGGGCGGCGTAGACGTACTGGTCGAGGTCAAAGACCGTCAGCATGACGACCTTGGGCTTCGGTTCGCGCGCCTCGGCAAGAATCCGTTCCAGGGCGGCGATGCCGCTCATGCCGGGCAGCCGAATGTCCATCAACACCACGTCGGGGCGGCACCGGGCCGCGAGTTCCACCGCCTCCTCGCCCGTGGCGGCCTCTCCGACCGCCTCCAGGCCCGGTGCGGCCCGCACCAAGGCGGCCAGCCCCGCTCGGATCAACACCTGGTCGTCCACGATCAGAACGGACGTCATGGTTGCCGTCTCCCCCTCACCGGCGGGGCCGAGGCCCACCACCCCTACGTGCCGGACGCGGGAAAGGGTATCGAGAAGTGCACCTCGAATCCCCCTTCCGGCCGGGGGCCCGCTTCCACCGACCCGCCGTAGAGTCTGACGCGCTCATGCATCCCGATCAACCCGAGTCCGCTGCCCGGCACTTCGGCCTCGCCGCCCCGTCCGTCGTCCGCCACCCGGCATGTCAGCCGGTCGGCCCCGTACTCCAGACTCACGGCGGCGGTGACCGGCCGGCCTCCGTGTTTGATGACGTTGGTGAGCGCCTCCTGGACGAGCCGAAAGACGCAGAGGTCGGCGCCCGCAGGCAGCGGGCGCGCGCGGCCCCGTACGGTGACCTCTACTTCCGCACCGGCTGCCCTGGTCCGTTCCACCAGGTCTTGGAGCCGGTCCAGACCGGGCGCCGAGTGGTAGAGCCGGTCTTCCTCGGACGAGGCCTCTGGAGCCAACCGCAGAACCTGGAGCAGCCCGCGCATCTCCTCCAGAGCCACACGGCTGGTGGTCCCGATCGAGGTGAGCGCCGCCCGAGCGGCGGCCGGGTCGGAGGTGAAGACGTAGTCAGCCAATCCGGCCTGCACAGCCAGGGCCGAGAGATGGTGGGCGACCACGTCGTGCAGCTCGCGGGCGATTCGCACCCGTTCCTCGACCACGGCATGGCGGGCCCGCAGAGCCTGCTCCTGCCTCAGCCGCTCGGTCAGTTCGGCGAGTTGGGTGTTGCGCTCCGACAGGTTGCGCATGCCGGTGGCGAAGTACCACACCGTCCCGACGCAGATCGCCGACTGCGCAAGCGCCAGCGCGGGTCGCATGTCGGCCGCAACTCCGCTCACCATCCAGATCCCGGTGGTGACCGCGGCGGCGGCGGTCGCCCGGGTCGGACGGTGCACGATCACGGTGTAGCAGGCCAGCAGCGGCGCCCACGGGTTCACCGACGGCTGGAAGCGGGCCGCCGTGTAGACCAGCAGCCCCCCGCAGGAGACCAGGAACACGAGCCACGGCGCCCGACGCCGCACTGCGAGCGGCAGGTGGACCAGTACGGTCAGCCCTATCGCCCAGACGTCGAACGGACGCCATCCCTCGGCGCGGTACTGGGCCGCATACGTTTGGAAGGCGTAGACGACGGTTACTCCGGCCAAGGTGGCCGCGAGAACCGAGTCGAGCACCCCGGGATCGACTCGAAACCGCCGTCCGTCCCCACCCTCGCGCATTCCCGCACTATAGGCGGCAGCCCGGCCATGCGTCGTCAACCCTGAGGTTGATGGCGGTCCGTCCAGGCCGTGACCGGGCAGGTGGCGCCCGGCTCGCGCGAATTGGCGTTGATGGTTGCTTCGTCACCGGCAGGCTTGCTGGGTATCGCGTGGACGGTCTGCCCGGTCGGGGTGGATGATCCGGTCATGCCGACTGAAGAAGAGCTCGTTTCGATGGAGGTGCGCATCGCCGCCGCGTCCATGGGTGCGTGGGTTCCCGTGCTGGAGACTCGTGGTGCTACCGGCGGGGCGAGCTGTATCCAGATCGCTCCAACCACTGCCGTGGATGACGATGAGATGTATCTCAGTCGGTTCATCAACGGAGAACGGGTCCAGGTCGGTCCGGATCTGCAACTGGATGCCGATCTCGACTTCATCGCTGCCGCGCGACAGGACATGCCCCGCCTGGTCGCCGAGGTGAGGCGGCTGCGAGGCCTGCTCCAGGGGGACAGTGACCCGCGGCATGCCGCTTTCGTGGCGCTCGGTGAGCTCGGGCGAAGCCTCGACTACCGTGACCGGGCGGATGCCGGTCGCGGCCTGGCTGCCTTCGCCGACATGCCAGAGGCCCTCGGGCCGCTGCTGGAGCTCGTGCTCGACCGGGGTAACACCTTCGTCACCCGGGTGACTGCGGAAGCCGTGCTCCGGCGCGTGGACAGGGCCGGGCTGACGGTAGTCGCCACCGCGATGGCGGTCGCCAACTCGAATCACAGCGATTGGATCCACACCGCAATCGTCGATGTGTTCAGCATCTTCTCCGAGGACCGGGACAAAGCGATGCAGCTGTGCGAGGAGATGCTGCGGGACACCGACGACCGGGTTGCCCTGGGGGCCCGTCAGCTGCACGAAATCCTGGCCGAGATCGACCCAGTTCTTCGCCCCGCGTAGCGCGATCATCCCGGCGGGGTGGCGATCTGGGCTTCGAGGTCGGCGACGCGGCGGTGCTGGAACCGCAGGTTGGAGCGGGTGGCCGGCAGGCGTTCGTCGAAGCCTCCTGGGTCCATTCGGCTGCCAGGCTCTCGTCGCCGAGCACTTCCGTCTCGCCGCTCGCCGGGGCTTGGGCGCGCCGGCCGCCACCCGCAGTGCCAAGGGTGATGCGGTGGTCGTCGAGAGCTGGGATAGCGGTCCGCGGCTGTGCGCCGTCCGCGGCATCGACCACCGGCTGCTCGGATGGGTCCGGGAACTGCGCCGGGCCCATCAGGGCCGGCCCCCTGGGGAACCGTCGTTGACGGGCGCCTGGTCATCGACGCGACCGACGCCGTGCCCGTCCTCTTCGAGGAACCGCACTACGGCGTCTCCCTCCTGCACCGCGCCCTCGGCCAGCACCTCGTCAGACCCACGACACCGGCCTGACCGCGGGTCCTCCGCCTTGATTCGACGAGCCGGAGCGGTCAGACACTAGCTTTAGAATCGTATATCACATACCTTTCATCTAGCTCGGGAGACGGCATCGTGGGACTGGCGGCGGCGTTCCCCGGTGCGCGGCTTCCCGACCTCCCCACCTGCGTGTAGAAGCGATCCGTGACCGGATCCCGGTCGATCTGCGGGTGTCCGAGCACGGCGTCCTTGCTGTCCCAGAAGAGATTCGCGCTCGGGCTTCGCACTCGACGAGACATTGCCGACACATCCTTGTCCGACCTGGAAACCCCCAGACTCCGTCACACACAGCAAAGCCGCGTCCCGGTCCAAGCACCACCGATTCGACCACCGGCGGTGCCGCTGTCCGCGGTGCCCTTCCGGTTCGGCCCGGGCGTGGTCGATCGCGTGGTTGTGGTCGTTCAACCCCCCGGCCAGGTGTCCGGCATCCCCATGTGGTTTCCGCTCATGGGGTGTCCTCTTCATACCCCTCGCAGGTCCAGAGAAGAGAGATGAGGAACAGTTATGCGAAGATCCCACCCGATTCGGCGCGGGGCTGCCTTGTGGGCAGCGGCCGTGCTGTCGGCCGCGTTGCCGATCGCGCTGTCCGGCCCGTCGGTCGCCTCCACCCCGTTGCCGGAGGACTTCTTCGCCTCCCCGACCGGGGCAGGCAGTACCTGCAGTGTCACGGCCCCGTGCGCCCTTGCCACGGCCCGCGACATCGTACGCACCCACACCGCGGGCATGACTCATGATCTGCGGGTGTTCCTGCGCGGCGGCGCCTACCGCCTGGACGCCCCGCTCACGATGGGTCCGGCAGACTCAGGCACCAACGGTCACACCGTGACGTACCTGTCCTACCCGGGCGAGAAACCTCAGCTCACCTCGGCCGAACAGATCACGGGGTTCTCGCTGTACGACTCGGCGACAGGCATCTGGCGGGCTCAGGTGGCAGCAAGCCCCCGCCGCGACCTCGTGCTCAAGAGCCGGGACATGTTCGTCAACGGCACGCGTGCCCAGCGCGCCAGGACCAACTCCTTCGACAGCAGGGTGTGGTCCGGCAACAGCGGGTCGTGGACCAGTACCCGCTACACCCCCACGGGACAGACCGCGCTGCAGGGCATCGACATCAGCGCCTTCTCGCGGCCGAGCGAGGTGGAGATCGTCGACGACACGGCCTGGAAGCAGGAGCGTTGCCCGCTGAGCAGTGCCTTCGAGGAGACCGTCACGCCCCCGGCGGGCGGCACCAGCACCGAGATCAAGCTGACGGCCGCCCCGGCCTGCTGGGCCGATCAGGGTATGCGCTTCCCCGGGTACCCGCTGAGCGGGGCCGGTGCGCCGAGACTGGCCAGCATCGACTGGCTGGAGAACTCCTACAAGTTCCTCGACGCCCCCGGGGAGTTCTACCTGGACCAGAGCGCCGGCTACGTCTACTACAAGCCGCGGCCGGGTGAGAATCTCGCCGCCGCTGATGTCGAGGTGGCCACCGCCACGGAGCTGTTGGACCTCTCCGGCACCCCGGGGCACGTGGCCCTGGTGAACGCGACCTCGTCCAACACCACGATGACCGGCGGCTTCGCAAAGGCGAACGACAACCCGCCCTCGCCGCCGGCGGGTGAGGCGGCAGGCACCCGGTTCGGCGACTACAACATGGACGCGCTGGTCTCGACCACCTCCGGCGCAACACTCAGCTACACCTTCACCGGTACGGGCATCGACGTCATCGGTGAGAAGCAGGTCGACGGCGGCAACGTGGACGTGTCGATCGACGGCGGCGCCCCCACCACGGTCTCCAACCGTGGCACGGAGCGCCTCGCCCAACAGGTGCTGTTCGCCCGCAGCGGGCTCAGCGTCGGCCAACACACCGTCAAGGTGACCAACCGCACCGCGGCGGCTTTGCGGGTCGACGCCTTCGCGGTACTTCCGTCGCCGATCGCAACGGTCCACGACATCGCCTTCCGGGGCATCACCTTCGCCTACACCACCTGGGCCGATGTCAGCACCCACGGCTTCACCGACGGCCAGGCCGGCATCGCCTGGGCGCCGGGCACGCACACCCCGCTGAGGATTCCCGCCGCTGTCGAGGTGCACCGCGGCAGCAACATCACCTTCACTGGCAACGAGATCGTCCACACCGGCGGAGTGGGCATCGCCTACGCCGACGGCACCCAGAACTCCGCGATCAGGGGGAACTGGATCCACGACACCGCCGCCGGCGCCGTCAACGTCGGAGAGGTCGACGACTACTACCTCACCGACCCCGCCCGGATGACCAACCAGATCGCCGTCACCGACAACACCGTGGAGCACACCGGTGTCGGATTCGCCGGCACCGTGTCGATCTGGGCCGGCAACGGTCGTGGCATCGACATCTCCTTCAACGATGTCGGCCACGCCCCGTACAGCGGGATCTCACTCGGCTGGGGCTGGGCCTGGGCCTCCGACTGCGGCATGCAGGCCGCCGAGTACAACCTGGCCCACCCGGCTCCCGCTCCCCAACGCACGGCATCCACGCCGTGCACCCATGGCACGGTCTACTCCGGCGGCAACTCGATCACCGGTAACCACGTCCACGACGTGATGGGCGAACTCGCCGACGGCGGCCTGATCTACGTCCTCGGCGGGCAGGGCTCGGGCGGCACGGTCCCCTCCGTCATCTCCGGGAACCTGCTCAGCGGCTACAACAAGGCGACCGGCATCTTGTCCAACAAGGCTCTCTACCTCGACGAGGGCGCCTCCTACTGGGACGCGCACGCCAACGTGATCCGGTTCGCCGACCGTGCGCAATGGACCCGGCTGTGGACGCCCACCATCCACGACGACACCATCCGGGGGACCTACGCCAACATCAGCACGTACTCCACCAACGGCACCGACTGCACTGTCGAGCCGGCGGTCGTCGTCACTGACGGAAACTGGCCGGCGGCCGCGCAGCAGATCATCGCCGGCGCCGGACCCCGGGCTCCCTACCGCCAGAGCGCAACCCAGCTCGACGACGACAACCAGGCCGTCGGGTACCTCGGGATCTGGACCGTGGCCGGCTTCCGAGGGCAGGGCGACCTGCACGACACCCTCCACACCACCACCGTCGACGGCGACTCCGCGACCCTCACCTTCGCCGGCACGGGCGCGAGCGTGATCGCCGAGAAGAGCCCCCTGCAGGGCACCGTCGAGGTCTTCGTCGACGGCACCTCCAAGGGCCTGGTCGACACCGCCGCCCCCAGCATCCTGGCCCAACAGACCATCTACACCGTTAGCGACCTGAACGCGGGCAGCCACACCATCAAGGTGGTCAAGCGCGGCGGCTCCAGAATGTCCGTCGACGGCTTCACCACGACTCACAGCACCACCACCCTGAACGACACCGACCTGCCCCCCACCGCGTACACCCCCTCCGGGGCGTGGACCGCCCAGAGCAACATCTACGGTTATCACCACAACGACGATCACTTCGCCTCCGCCGACGGCTCGGCGGTCACCGTGACCTTCACCGGCACCGGTATCACCGCCCGTACCAAGTTCGACAACGACGGAGGTACCGTCGGCGTCCGACTCGACGGAACGGACCAGCCCGACGCGACTACCTCGTTCGCCGTCCTGCTCAAGCCGCAGGTTCTCTACTCCGTCTCCGGTCTCCCCTACGGGCAGCACACCCTCACCCTCACCAAGCGCGACGGTATCCACATCGTCGCCGACACCTTCGACGTCACCATCTGACCACCCGCCAGGTCCGGGACCCGCCGTAGCCGCCCGGCTACGGCGGGTCCCGGCCGAGGGGCTGCCGGGATGTGCCACGGAGTGACTGGGCGTCCACCGCTGGGTCGTCGAACGGACCATGGCCTGGCTGCACGGCTTCCGCCGCCTGCGCATCCGCCGGGAACGGCGCGGCGACATCCACGAGGCCTTCCTCGGCCTCGCCACCTGCCTGATCACCCACCACCACGTCCAACGCCTTTGTCAGGACCTCTGGGGCCGCCCTGGACGCCCGGGCCCTCGCAGGAGGAGGACCTTGCCCGACGCGGACGTGTGTCCCTTTCGGCCCGCGCGCCTTCGCCGCACACTGGGCTGACGGTCGACATCCAGCAGCGCGCCGTCGGCCCACCCGAGCCGCGAGCGGACCGGGCCGGTGTTGTCGGTGGCGCTGGGGCGGTCGCGCGGGTAGGACCGTCCCAGGCTCACTGCTGGGACGGTCCTGGGGTGCGGGTCGCGGTCTCGGTGGTCACTGGTTTGTGCGTGAATGGCCGACCACCTGGCGTGGCGGCGCGCGTACGGAGGCCGGCCGGGCGGTGGCGGTTCGGGGTCCTTTCCAGCGGGCTCTGCGGCCTGGCCGCGCCGGCAGATGGCGGAGAGGCCGCTGGTGGTGGCGGCGGGTACCGGGGTGAGGGCCCGGCGTGTGTGACGGATGGTGGGTTGGGGCGGGTGCTGGGGCCGAGGGCGGCGCCGGCCGGGCGGCTGTCGCCCTCGGCGGGGTGGATGTCAGGGGGTGCGGACCCAGAACTCGATGGAGCGAGGCGGGACCGTGAGGGTGAGAGTGGGGCCGGCCAGGCGGCCGATGTACTGGTTGTTGAGCGTCGGGCTGTAGCGCTGGCCCTGGAACTGGGCCGTGGTTCGGGTGTTGATCGTGTAGGTGAACGGCGTGGTGGAGTTGCGGTTGGTGACGACGAGCACGGGCTTGCCGTCGGGGGTCTTCCAGGCCATGATCCGGTGGTCCCGGAACGGGTACCCGTCGCTGGCCAGGGGCTCGTCGACCTGGTAGCGGACCGAGTCCCAGGGCATGTACTTGACGAACCCGGAGACGGCGTTCCAGGCCTGGGGGTTGAAGTCCCAGTGGCCGGTCTGGATGTTCGGGAAGTGGCCGGAGCTGAAGTCGGTGTCGCTCGGCGGGCGCCAGAAGCCCAGCCCGTAGTTCCTCGACTCGGAGTTGGTGGTGGGCTTGAGGGCATGCAGCCAGAACCAGGTCGAGGCGTTCTGGAAGGTCATCCAGTTCATGATCGACTGGGCGGTGTTGAGGCACTGGCCCTCGGGGGTGAAGGCGTTGTCCAGGTATTCGAACTCGTTGTTGAACACGGCCTTGCCTGCGGCGCCCGAGGTGAAGTCGCCGGTGAGCTGCTCGTTGCTGTTCGTTCCGATCCGGTGGTACGTCCAGGCGTCGACCAGGGCGAGGGCTGCCGGGTCCGCCTTGATCGACGGCCCGATCGCGCCGCCCCAACCGCCTTGGCTGTCCGCGTGGATCGTGATGTCCGGGTAGGCGGCCTTGGTCTTGGGTGCCACGGCCTTGAGCGCCTCCACGTACTGGGCGGCGGTGTACACGCAGGTGGAGTACCCCACGCCTCCCTGCCGGGGCTCGTTCTGCAGGCCCCACATCGAGATCGGGACGCCCCGGGCGGAGAGGTACTGCAGGTCGGCGACCATCGCGTCGCCCAGGGCACTCAGGCTGGCGGGGGTGAAGGAGGCGAGCGAACCGCCGACCAGGTTGTTGTTGCTCTTCCAGCCCGGGGCAGGCGACCAGTACTCGGCGGCGACGCCCTCGATGCCGGCCTGCTGAATCATGTCGGCGAGCAGGGCGGCCTGACCGAGGTAGGGGCTGTACTGGTCGATGTAGCGGTCCTGGAGGTGCTTGCCCGTGGAGTCCGTGCCCCGGTAGTACAGGCCGAGGGCCAGGCGGCAGTAGCGGAAGCCCCGGTCGGAGCGGCCGGCCTTAAGCATCTGCTGGTAGAAGCGGGTGCGTTCGCTCGGGACCAGGTCGTAGGGGACGCCGTTCACCGCGGTGGGCAGCCCGTTGTTGCCGGATCCGATGGAGTCGGACTGGATCTCGAAGCCGAGGCCCTTGATGGTCTGCTTGGCGGCCATGTCGAAGCGGATGTCATAGCTGCCGGAGGCGCCGTCGGCGGCGAACGCCGGGCCGGCGGCCACGAGGTTGAGCACGGGGCCGGCCGCCGCAGCGGCACCCAGGGCGGCGGCGCCGCGCAGGATCGATCTACGGCCGGGGCGGTGGGGCTCGGACTGGTTCATGGGATCGTCTCCGGAGGTGGGGGCGGAGGATGGGCTTGGGTGGACCGGGCGGCGAAGCTTCGCCTTCGACGACGTCCTCGTCGAAGGCGAAGCCGCGCCCCGTGTCCTCGGGGGACGCTGAGGACACCGTCCTCGAACTCCGGCGCGTCGGCCGGGGCCCGGTACAGGCTCGGGGCCGACAACCGGCGGTATGCGTAGGCGTGCAGGTCGGGAACGACCGCGCGGAGGCCGGTGCCCGCTGCCGACACTGTGGGACAGTGCGGACCCCGGCCCTCGCCTCCTGGTCCGGCGGCCCCGCCGGCTCCTCGACGAGGGCTCGTCGGAGGCCGACAATCCTTCCCATGACCGGATGGGCGAGGGCGGAGGCGTGGGGCTGGGAGACCGGGCCCGTGATGACGGACCGAGGAACGTGGAAGCAAGGTATGCCATATACGAAAGGAGCGCCAGGGGCGTTACCGCTTCACTTCCCGGACATTTCGTTTTTGCCGCCAGCTCACGGCCAGCCGGCCGGCTCCCCGGATGCTCCGGCGAGTGTCACGACGGTAGACATGGAGCCGCGTGGGCCGTGCGGGCGCTCCGAAGGTCGGTCGTGAGAGGGGAACCCGCGAGGAGCCGGCTGGGCAGAAGGGGACGACGCCATCGAGGACATCGTGCCCTCAGCGGCGCCCGCCCCGGAGTGCCCGGGTCGGGGTCAGGCCGGGGCCGGTCGGTACGGCGCGGCGGCGGGGGCAGTGACGGCGCAGGGTCGTGAGAGGACGGCGCCGGCCAGTGGGTCGGGGGTGGTCAGTCGGTGCTGGGCGGTGGTCACGTACATCCGTCCGCCGCCGAAGGCGACGCTGCTGACGTGGGGGGTGGGGACCGCGACGTCATCCCGTAGGCGCCCTTGGGGGTCGTAGCAGTGGACGCGTCCGGTTCCCCAGAGGGCGACCCAGAGCCGGCCGCGGTGGTCGACGGTCATGCCGTCGGGTCTGCCCTCGTGCGGGGCGAGGCGAACCAGGGGGCGGGCGGGGCCGAGGCAGCCGGTGGCCGGGTCGACGTCGTGGGCGGCGATCAGGCCGCGGGCGCTGTCGGCGAGGTAGAGGGTGGTGCCGGTGGCGTCGAAGGCCGGCCCGTTGGGGACGGTCAGCCCGGTCAGGACCCGGTGGGTCGAGCCGTCCGGGTCGATCCGGTGGAGCGCGCCGGCGCCGGGCGCGGCGTCCACGGCCATGCTGGTCGCCCAGAAGCGGCCCGCCGGGTCGCAGGCCCCGTCGTTCATGCGCAGCGGGCGCTCCTGTCCCACCGCCACCCGGGCCAGCCATTTCGGCTGCCTGCCGGGGCGCAGCAGGGCGATGCCGGTGCCGGTGGCGGCGATCCACTGGCCGGGGCGGCCGGTGAGGGGGGCGACCGCCCCCAGTGGCAGGTGGAGGTCCTGCTCCAGCCGGGGGCGGGGGTAGTCGGGGTGGCAGCTGTAGAGGGTGCCGCGGAGCAGGTCGACGTAGTGGAGCCGGCCGTCGTGCCAGCGTGCGGCTTCGGCGAGGTGGTGGCGGTCGGGGGTGGTGGGTTGCCAGTCGTGCGGTGCGGTGGGGTGGGCTGGGGTCATCGCAGGGTGGTGCCGGGTGCGTGGTCCAGCAGGTCGAGTTCGTGGCGCTGCGGCAGGCCCTCCCAGTCGCCGGTGGCGGCGACGGCGAAGGCGCCGGTGGTGACGGCCCGCGCGAGGCGGCCGGCGGGCGGCAGGCCGTCGAGGAGTGCGGAGAGGTAGCCGGCGACGAAGGCGTCGCCGGCGCCGACGGTGTCCTTGACCGGCACCCGGACGGCCGGGCGGGCGATGGACCCGTTGCGGGTGAACACCTCGGCACCGGCTGCGCCGCGCTTGACCACCACCTCGCCCACACCCGCGGCGAGCAGCGACTCGACGCAGTCGGCTTCGTGATGGGCGCCGGCCGGGGCGATCAGGGCGAGTTCGTCGTCGGAGGCGACCACGATGTCCAGCAGGGGAGCCAGGGGGCGCAGCGCGGCGGCGGCGTCCTGGCGTGACCAGAGGGCGGAGCGGTGGTTGACGTCCAGGCAGACGGCGGTTCCCTCGGGGGCGTCCCGGGCGGCGGTGGTGAGGGCGGCGCGGGGGCCGGGGCCGAGGGCGGCGGTGATGCCGGTGAGGTGGAGGACCCGGGTGCCCTCGGCGAGGGCCGTGCCCAGGTGGCCGGGGGTCAGGCGGGAGCCGGCCGAGCCGGTGCGGCGGTAGGTGACCCGGACGAGGTCGGCGACGCGGGGTTCGAAGACCACCAGGGCGGTGGGGGCGGTGGGGTCGACGGCGGCGTGCGAGACGTCGACGCCTTCGGCGCGCAGGGTGCGCAGGACCAGGCGGCCGAACTCGTCGTCGCCGTTGACGCCGACCCAGCGCACGTCGTGGCCCAGGCGGGCCAGGCCGATGGCGACGTTGGCCTCGGCGCCGGCCACCGACAGCTGGAGCGTGCCGCCCAGTTGCAGCGGGCGGTCGGCGCGCAGCGCGGCCATCGCCTCCCCGAAGGTCAGGACGTCGGGCACGGCGACTCCTCGGCGAGGGCGCGGAACGCGGCGATCCGCGCGGGCAGCAGAGGGTCCCCGGCGGTGGTGGCGGCGGCGCCGACCAGGGGGCCGCCGACGCCGACCGCGAGGGCTCCGGCGGCCAGGAACGCCCGCGCCCCGTCGGCGTCCACCCCGCCGACGGGGACGAACGGCACCGTCGGGAAGGGGTCGCGCAGTGCCCGCAGGTAGGCGGAGCCGCCGAGGCCGGCGGGGAAGAGCTTGACGGCGGTGGCGCCCTCGGTGAGCGCGTACGCCACCTCGGTCGGCGTCACGGCGCCGGCCAGCACCGGCAGGCCCAGCGAGCGGGCCTCCGCGACGGCGTCGGTCACCCCCGGGGTCACCGCGAACGTCGCCCCCGCCCGGGCAGCGGCCCGCGCGTCCGCCGAAGTGAGCAGGGTCCCGGCGCCGAGCACCGCGTCCGGACCGAGCGCGGCCCGGGCCCGCTCCAGCACCGTCAACGCGCCCGGCGTGGTCAGCGACACCTCCACCACATCGATGCCCAGGGCGAACAGGGTGAGCACCGCGTCCAGGGCCGCATCGGAGTCATCACCCCGCACGACGGCCAGGATCCTACGGCTGCGCAGGGCTTCGATCAGGTCGGCTGCTTGCACGAATTCCTCCAGGAGACACGCGCGGCGAGGGCTCACGACAGAGCACTTAAGATATCGTATACCTTTGTCTCCTTGTGTGGTCCAGGCCCGCACCGCTCACCCGCCCCACCCCGCCTCCGCCCCCGCAGCGCCCGACGAAAGGTCTCCCACGATGACCCGAACCGCCCTGATCACCGGCGCGGCCGGCGGCATCGGCCGCGCCGTCGCCACCCGCCTGCTGGCCGACGGCCTGCGCGTGGCCGGCCTCGACCTCACCGACCCCCAGCTGCCCGGCCTCACCCACCACCACGCCGACGTGACCGACCCCCACCAGGTCCGCGACGCTGTCCGGGCTGCCCTCGCAGACCTCGGCCGGATCGACGTCCTGGTCACCTGCGCCGGAATCACCGAAGGCGCCCCGCTCCACCTCACCACCGACGAACAGTGGCGACGCGTCCTGTCGACCAACCTCGACTCGGTCTTCCACTGCGTCCGCGAGGTCCTGCCCGCCATGATGGCCGCCGGCTCCGGCGCCGTCGTCACCGTCGGATCCATCCTGCACCGCACCGCCGCACCCGCCCTGCCCGCCTACGCGGCCGCCAAGGGCGCCATCGCCGCACTCAACCGCCAACTCGCCGTCGACTACGGACACCACGGCATCACCTTCGTCACCCTCGCCCCCGGCTGGGTCCGCACCCCCGCCACCGAAGCCAGACTCGCCCCCGGCGAGGAGGACCTCGCACGCCTGCGCGAGAGCAACCCCATGCGAACCGTCACCGACGCCACCGAGATCGCCGACGCCGTCGCCTTCGCCGCCTCGCCCGCCGCCACCATGCTCACCGGCACCGAACTCGTCCTCGACGCCGGCGCCTCCGTCACCAGCCCCGCCAGCCTCCTCCGCGACCCCCACCGCGAACGCATGGGGCTCCCGCCGCTGACGACTCGCTGACGCGGCTCGCCCGTGGAGGCGGTGGCGCGCGGACGACACGGCCGGATCCGTTCGGGGTGCCGGGCGGCCGTGCTCGCCGGGTCAGGGGAGTGTCACGAGTCCTTCTGGCTCTCGTACGCGGCCTGTGAGCTGATGTGCGCCCGTGCCGCCGCCGCGGCCGCCTCCGGGTCGCGTCGGCGCAGGGCGTCCACGATCACGTCGTGCTCGGTGACCACGGACCGCCAGTCCTGGTCGAGCACGGGGGCGATGATGCGATAGCGGCGGATGGTGAGCAGCAGTTGCTCGGTGAGTTCGACCAGGATGCGGTACCCGGCCGTCTCGGCCAGGGCCCGGTGGAAGCGGGAGTTCAGCTCTGCCATGGGTCCGAGCGCGCCGGCGTCCAGGGCGTCGTGCATCGCCTTCTGGATCCCCTCCAGTTCGCCGAGGCGGGCGTCGTCGATCCGCTCGGCCGCGAGTCCCGCGACGAGCGCCTCGATCTCCTCGCGGGCGAGGAAGACGCCGCGCATCTCGACGACGTCGACGGAGGCCACGGTGACGCCCGCGTGGACGCGCGCGACCAGGAGGGCCGGGCGGCCGCGTACGTACTCGGGACGGGCAGGACCCTACGACGGTGCGGGCCATCCTGGGCCCGCACCGTCGTAGGGTCCTGCCGGATCAGAGGGACGGCGCCGGGGCAGGTACTGAGCCTGCGGTAGGCGCGTAGCGCCGGTGCGCGTCGAGCGGGGCGGGGGCGGGCGCGCCCGGCGGCGGCGATCCGTGGCCGGTGGGCCAGGGGCCCGGGAGTTCGAGTACGCGGCAGCCGAACTGGCGGAGCCGGCGGACGACGGCCGCGGCGGCGAGGTCGTCCAGTGAGAACACGAACGGGCCGGGGACGAGTACCAGGTCGATCCAGCCCCGTTCGGCGTGCCGGAGCAGACGCTCCCGGCCCGGGAGGGTGTCCACCGAGCGGTAGCCGTCGTCTACGTAGCCGACGGGGTCCGGCAGGCCGAGCCGGTGGGCGAGAGCCTGGAGGGTGCGGCGTTGGTGTTCCAGGCCGAGTCCGTCGGCCGGGTACGCCCTGAGGTAGAGCGCCGTGCGGAGAGCTCGGCCCCGGGGTGTGCAGGGTCCGGTCATAGTGGTCACTTCCCGGTGCGCGAGGGCAGGGGGCGTCCCACGGGGTGCTGTCGTGGGCCGATCTGGAGCGGTGTACACGCCCGTCGCGCTACTCCTTGACGGCTCCTCCGGTGAGGCCGCGGACGAAGAGGCGCTGGAGGAGGACGAAGCCGATGACGACGGGGATAGCGGCGAGGACGGAGCCGGCCATCAGGAGGTCCCAGCGCGGGTCGAACTGGTTCTGGAAGCGGGCGAGTCCGACGGGCAGGGTGCGGAGCAGTTCGTCGTTGGTGACGAGGGAGGGCCAGGCGAACTCGCCCCAGGTCCACATGAACTTGAGGGCGGCGACGGTGCCGAGGGCGGCCCAGGAGTTGGGGATGAGGATGCTGGTGAGGGTGCGCAGGCGGCCGGCGCCGTCGATGGCGGCGGCTTCGTCGAGTTGGACGGGGAGGGTGACGAAGTGCTGGCGGAGCAGGAAGATGCCGGTGGGGCTGGCGAGGAAGGGGATGATCAGCGCCCAGTAGGTGTCGATCCAGCCGAGGTCGCGCATGACGAGGTAGAGCGGGACGAGGATGACCTGGGTGGGGATCATCAGGGTGGCGAGAATGAGGGTGAGGACGGCCTGGCGGCCGCGGAAGCGGATGCGGCTCAGGCCGTAGGCGGCGAGGGTGTCGAAGACGAGGTTCCCGGCGACGACGGCGCCGGAGACGATCAGTGAGTTGAGGAACCACTGGCCGTAGGGGTAGCGGCTGACGACCTCGTGGTAGGCGTTGGTGGTGAGGTGGTCGGGGAGCAGGTGGTGGCCGGTGCCGATGAGGTCGGCCATCGGCTGGAACGAGGTGAGGACCATCCACAGCACGGGGACGCCGGCGAAGAGGGTCGCCACGCTGAGCCACAGCGCGGGGAAGGTGCGCCTCGGGGCGCGGCTCCTGGTGCGGGCCGGGGCAGGGCGCTGGGCGTGGGGGTGGGTCATGACTCCTCCCGGGAGGTCAGTCGGAGCCGGACGAGGGTGATGCCCAGGAGGATCAGGAAGAGGACGACGGAGGCGGCGGCTGCGACGCCGACGTCGGTGAGCAGGTGGGTGTAGATGAAGGTGACGACGGTGAGGGTGGCGTTGCCGGGGCCGCCCTCGGTCATCACCCAGACCTGGTCGAAGACCTTGAAGGAGTTGAAGAGCAGGAGGAGGAAGACGGCGGCGGTGGCGGGCCGCAGCAGGGGCAGGGTGATGGAGCGGAACTGTCGCCAGGGGCCGGCGCGGTCGATGGTGGCGGCTTCGTAGAGTTCGCCGGGGATGCGCTGGAGGCCGCCGAGGAGGATCAGGGCGTAGATGCCGAACTCCTTCCAGATGCTGACGACGGCGACGGCGGGCAGGGCGAGGTCGTTGTCGAAGAGCCAGCGGGCGCCGTCGGAGCCGACCAGGGCGGCGAGGGTGTTGATCAGGCCGTGGTCGGGTTCGTAGAGCCATTTCCAGATCAGGCCGGCGACGACCATGGGGATGACGGCGGGCAGCACGGTGACGGTGCGGACGAAGCGGGCGGAGGCGAGTTCGCGGTTGGCGGCGAGCGCGGTCGCCAGGGCCAGCAGGTAGGTGCCGACCAGGGTGATCGCGGTGAACACCAGGGTGTTGACGAGGCTGGTGCGGAAGGTTCCGGGGGCGAGGATGGTGGCGTAGTTGTCGGCGCCGACGTAGGTCTTGGGGCCGAGCAGGTTCCAGTGGTCGGTGCTCAGGAGCATCGACTGCACCATCGGGTAGAAGGTGAAGCCGAGGATCAGCAGCAGCGCCGGGGCCACGCAGAGCCAGCCCGCCAGGGCCCCGGTCGGCCGCCGGCGCCGGCGCCGCGAACGCGGGGCGCCGACCGGGGGTGTGGCCTGGGGCGGGCGCCCGGTGTCGGTGATCGTCATCGTCATCGGGCTCTACTTCTCGCTGCTCAGGGCCTTGCCGACCTGGTCGTCGATGGACTGGAGCGCCTTGTCCACCGGCTGCTGGCCGTTGACACCGGCGACGATCGCGGCCTTCTGGGCGTCCCAGCGGGTCTGGAAGGCGTGCCGGTCCTGCAGGAGCAGGTCGGGGGTGTTTCGGCCGAGCTGCTCGAAGATGGCCTTCCAGTTCGGGTCCGCGGCGACCTGGGCGTCGACCGCGGACTTCACCGCCGGGTCGACCTTGTCCAGCTGGTAGGGGAAGATCGCGTGGAAGTCCATGTACTGGGCGCTGCGCTGCGGGGAGGCCAGCCAGCGCATGAAGTCACCGGCGGCGGAGAGGTTCTTGCCGCCGGCCTTGGCGACCAGGCTGTGGCCGCCGACCATCGAGCAGCCGCTCTTGGGGCCGGCGGGCATCGGGGCGACGGCCCACTTGCCCAGCGTCTGCTCGTTGCCCGCCTGGACGTTGGCGATGACGGACTGGAAGAACGGGAACATCGCGACCTCGCCGCTGATGAAGCCGTTCAGCGCGCTGGTCCCGACCGGGGAGACCTTGTCGGTGTAGAAGGACTTCATGTAGTTCATGGCGGTGCGCCCGGCGTCGGTGTTCTGGGTGGAGCCGGCGAAGTCGGGTGAGGTGAGGGTGCCGCCGGCCTGGCAGAGGAAGCTCTCCCAGGTGGAGTTGACGGCGTTGAGGTGGTCATCCATGCCCTTGAACTGCCAGCCGCTGACCTTCTTGCCGGCGGCGGCGGCCTTGGTGGTGATGGTGGCGGCGGTGGACTTCAGCTCGTCCCAGGTCTTGGGCGGGCCGGGGATGCCGTACTCCTGGAGGATGTCGGTGCGGTAGAGCATGACGTCGACGTCGAAGTAGAGGGGGACGCCGTACATCTTGCCGTTGTACTCGTCGACCTTGGCGAGGGGCAGGAACGTGTCGGTGTCGGCGGGGGTGTAGCCGAGGGCGTCGAGCGGGGCGAGGGAGCCGGACTTGAGGTAGTCGAGTTCGAGGCCGTTGTTCATCAGCCACACGTCGGGGCCGGTACCGGCGGCCACGGCCTGCTTGATCTTGTCGCGGCCGTCCTTCCACTCCAGCTTGGTCAGCTCGACGGTCACCTTGGTCTGCGAGGCGTTGTACTCGTCGACGAGCTGCTTCACCTTGTCGTCCTGGCCGATCCAGTACGGCATCGACCAGAACTTGATGACGGCGCGGCCCGAGGAGTCCTCCGAGGAGCCGGACCCGGCGGAACAGGCCGAGGCGGTGAGTGCGCAGGCCGAGGCCAGGGCGATGGTGGCGGCGAATCTGCGACGAAGGGTTGCCATGGTGCGGTCTCCTTGCGGGCGGAACGGTGAGGAGGAAACGGGGTGGGGAGGGCGGCGGGCCGGGTGGCGTCGCCGCCCTCGGGGTCACGGCGTCAGGGGGTGCGGACCCAGAACTCGATGGAGCGGGGCGGCGCGGTGATGGTGAGGGGCGGGCCGGCCTTGGCGGCGACGCTCAGGCCGTTGACGGTCGGTCCGAAGCGGTTGCCCTGGAAGCTCGCCGTGGTCGGCATGGCGATCGTGGAAGTGGAGGGCGTGGTGGGGTCGCGGCTGGTGATCGCGAAACGGGACGCCCCGGGCGGACGGACGAGGGGGCCGACCGCCATGGCGGCGCCGATGACGGCGGCGCCGCGCAGCGGCGATCGGCGGCTGAGGGGGCGGGGTTCGGGCTGGCACATGGGACTGTCTCCGTGGGTGGGGCGGAGGGGTGGGGTGGTTCAGAGTCGGGCGACGACGTAGCCCTCGACGATGTCCTCGTCGAGTTCGAAGCCGAGTCCGGGGCCTCGGGGGACGGTGAGGGCGCCGTCCTTGAACTCCGGCGGGTTGGTGAGGATCCGCTCGCGGATCGGGTTGGGCAGCCGGTTGTACTCGTAGGTGCGCAGGTTGGGGACGGCGGCGCAGAGCTGGAGGGCGGCGCAGAGGCTGACGCCGGAGCCGACGCCGTGGGGGGCGATGTCGACGTGGAAGGCGGAGGCGAGGGCGGCCAGGCGCATGGCTTCGGTGATGCCGCCGCTGCGGGCGACGTTGGGCATGAAGACGTCGATTGCGCCCAGCAGGAGTGAGTCGCGCAGGTCGAAGCGGGTGAAGTGGGTTTCGCCGTTGACGACGGTCAGGCCGGTGCGGCGGCGCAGTTCGGCGAGGTTGGCGAGGTCGTCGACCTGGAGGGGTTCCTCGTACCAGTGGATGCCGAGGTCGGCGAGGACGGCGCCGACGCGGGTGGCTTCGTCGAGGTCGTAGGCGCAGTTGACGTCGGTGAGGATCTCGGTGTCGGGGCCGACGGCGACGCGGACGGCGGTGAGGTGGGCGCGGTCGGTGCGCTCGCCGCGGCCGATCTTGACCTTGAGGGCCTTGAAGCCGTCGGCGACGAAGCCGAGGGCCTGGCGGGCGGAGTCCTCGGGGTCGGCGTGCAGGGCGACGGGGCTGGCGTAGCAGTCGACGCGTTCGCGGACGGGGCCGCCGAGGAGGCGGTGGACGGGGGTGTCGGCGACCTTGCCGCGCAGGTCCCACAGGGCGAGGTCGATGCCGGCGAGTGCTTCGAGGTAGAAGCCGCGGTTGTGGCCGCCGGCGGCCTGGCCCTGGTAGAGGCGCTCCCAGACCGCGGTGGTGGCCAGGGCGTCCTGGCCGATGAGCAGGGGCGCCAGAACGGTGGCGACGACGGTGGCGGTCACCTGGGGCGAGGGTAGGCCGTAGCACTCGCCGATGCCGACCGTGCCGTCCTCGGCGGTGACCTTGACGAGGCAGGCGTACTGGCCGCGCCGCGGCAGGACGAGATGGCTGGAGGCGGGGTAGCGCAGCCAGTCCGGGACGTCCGCGGGCGAGTCGTAGAGGTCGTCGAAGCTCGCCGACAGCGCGATCGCCTCGACCTTTTCGATACGCAGGGGCTCCGAGGACATGGCGGGTCTCCACTGATTCGTGTGCCGCACCGGGCGGTACTCCGCCGGGTGGAAGTGCCCGCTGCGGCGGCGTCCGGGTGGAGCCGGTGGTGGTCGGTCCGGCGGTGCCGTCTCGCGGGGCATGGCATGAAGGTATTCGATATACGAAATCAGCGCCAGTGGTGTTGCCGATTCGTGTCCCGGAGGTTGCGCGCGGCGGTCGAGGGGCGTACGCGGCGGGGTCGGGGGCGCCGGTTACCGCCGGCTCGACGGCGGCCCCCGGGTCGGCGCGCCGAACGCTGCCCGCATCGTCCGACCCGAAGGCCGGGGCGGCCGAGTCTATCCAGGACCGGTCGGATTCGTGCCGGTCCGACCCGGTCGATTTGGGCCGTTCCGTCGTCCTGTGGTCACCCGGCCCACGGCGCCTTCGAGTGCCCCCCGCACACAGTGCTGCCTTCGGGCCGTTCGTCGCCGGAGAGATATCGCATACGATAGTCGAATGAGTCGAAGGAACTGGGCAGAGCCGCTACCCCCCGCGAAGAGCAAGGCCGACCTCGTCTACGGCAGCCTGCACGCGGCCATCGCCGACGGCGACCTGCGCCCTGGCGAGCGCATCAACATGGACGAGCTGGCCCGCAATCTCGGCGTGAGCAAGATCCCCGTCCGCGAGGCCGTCAAGCGCCTGGAGGCCGACGGCCTGGTCGTCTCCCGCGTGCACTCCGGCGTGACCGTCGCCGAGATCGACAAGACCGAGATGCGCGGGGTCTTCCTCGCCCGCGAGGCGATCGAAGGCCTCGTGGCCCGCCTCGCGGCAGAACGGGTGACCGACACCCTGCTCGCCGACCTCGATACAGCCCAGCACGAGATGCGCGCCGCCCTGGCCATCGGGGCGGTCGACCGGCTGCCCGAGCACAACTCCGAGTTCCACCGCGCACTGGCCCGGGCCGGTGGCTACCGCGTCCTCGGCGAGCTCACCGAGCAGCTCCTGCTGACCATCCGCCGGCACCGGATCACCGCCCCGATGGACCTCCACAACTGGAAGGCCGTCATCGAGGAGCACGACACGATCATCGCCGCGCTGCGCAGCGGGGACCCGGAGGCCGCCGAGCGGGCCGCGCGGGCCCACATCGACTCCCAGGCCGACCACGAGGTGGCCACGAAGATCTGACACCCGGCAGACCCGAGCAGCCGGTCACGCCCGGGCGGTCAGGAGGGCCGCTCCGCCCGCGCGGAGCGACCCGAGACCACCAGCGGGTAGAGGCCGGGCGCCGCCGCTCCCGCTGCGCCTCCCGGCTGCGACGAAAGCGGCCCTCGGCATGGTCGATCACGCCTTCGATCTCTGCGCGACCCGCGCACGCGCGCCCTTCTGACCCTTGCCGGTCGGTCGGGGAAGCGAGAGGGCCGGCAACCGGCGGATTTCCATCGAGGATCCGCCGGCCCGGGCCACCGCCGGGACGACCCGATGGCTACCGGGTTGTCCGCGACCTCACTCGCACCCTTGACCCCGTCGGCCCCGGCCCGGCCGCGCGCGGCGGGAGGGTGCTGCTGGACCCGGGCGGGCGAGCGCCTCGCCCCGGGCGTCCCCGTCGTGCGGGCGACCCGGCACGAGCCCGCCTGTCCGGCCCGGTTCCGGCGGTGACCACCGCTGCGGGTGCCGGGGGAAAGGAAACGGTAACAACGCTGGCGCCCACTTCGTTCGTATATGGCATACCTTGCTCCGTATCGATCCCTGGCCCGGGGGATCGGGCGCCACCGGGGCTGCCCGATGGCCTGGCTGACGTCCCGGCGGCGTCCGAGCTCCTCACCCTCGGCGAGCGGCTGGCTCGCGCCGACCGGCTGCTCCTCCGCAGCTCGACCGGGCGGCCCGCGAGGGTGACCCGGCCCTTGCCCACCAATCCCTGGCCGACGTCCTCCATCCGCGTACGGGGTGATGGCGCGCCACCGCGAGCTGGCCGAGTGGCTGCTCGCCGCACGCCCCACCGACCCCCGGGAGGCGGGACAACCCGCACCGGAGGCCCTCGAAACGCCCCGGGGCGAAACGCGGCCCGCATCGGAAGCGGACGCCGGCACGGCCGGGGCAGCGGCGGGTGCCGTGCCCGACCCCCGCCCTTCGGCTGGTCTCCCGCACTCCGTCGCCGGACCCGCCACCGAAACTCCCCGAGAGAGACCCCGGCCACCGCCGACGCACCCCGCCCCGCCCGGCCTCCACGGTCGCCCACCCCGACGACACCGACCTGCGGCCTGACACGGTCCTGCGTGCCACCTCGGATCCCGTGCGCCGCTACGGCACGCCGGACCGCGCCGACGACCTCGTCCACACCTTCGGCCCGGGCTGGTCCCTCCCGGGCCCGGGGTCCGCTGCTTCGCGGCTTCGTTCGTCGTCGCGGACGGACGGGGTCTCCGGCCGTCCGCGACCGGCGTGGACGCCTCCCGGGCCTACGCCCTGTCGTGGTGCGCCGGGCCCTGCCCGTCTTCGGTCGGCAGGGCGCGGACGGCGTGGGCGATGGTGGAGCGGAGATCGTCGAGGCTGTGGTCCGCGCCGAGGATCATGCGGCGGAGCTGAGGCATGGCCAGGGTCCAGCCGACCAGGCCGAGGGTGAAGAACACTCGAGTGCGGGGGTCGGCGTCGCCGTCTGCGGCCCGAGCCGCGTTGATCTTGTCCTGGTAGTGCTGGGTGCGGGTCTGTTCACCGGGAACGGGCTGGTCGCCGAGTTCGAGGGCTTCCCACATCAGCAGACGCAGAGCCTCGGGGTGGGCGCGGTGGTGGTCGAAGAGGCGTTCGGCGTAGGCGGGCAGATCCTCGTCTCCGGGCGGGACGGCCTCGGCGAGGTCGGCCATGAGGCGTTCGAGGACGGCGGCGAAGAGCCTGCCCTTGTCGCCGAAGTAGTCGTAGATCGCCCGCTTGTTGGCCTCGGCCTGGGCAGCGATGCGGTCTACGCGGGCGCCGGCGACGCCGTGGGCGGCGAACTCGGCGGTCGCCGCCGCGAGGATGCGCTCTTTGGTCGCCGTGGAGTCGTATGCCATGGAGCGAGAGTAACGAACCAGTTCGTTTGACGATCCGGCACCAGTCTGCAAGTCTCACTTCCAGGTTCCGAACCATCTAGTTCGTTCGATTGGAGTGGCGATGTCCCGAACCGATCCGCCCGCCCCGCCGACCGCCGCGCGGTCCGGGCGGCGCCTGCCACTGGTAATGGCGCTGGCGTGCGGCGTCAGCGTGGCGAACGTCTACTTCCCGCAGGCTCCCGCCCCGCTCATCGCCGGTGGGTTGGGCATCACGCCGTCCGCCGCGGCGAGCGTCGCCACGGTCACCCAGTTCGGCTACGCCGCCGGGATCTTCCTGCTCGTCCCGCTCGGTGACCGGCTCCCGCGCCGCCCGCTGATCACCGTCCTGCTGGCGGCGACCTCCTGCGCGCTGCTGACCGCAGGCCTCGCCCCGGCCACCGCACCCCTGATGATCGCCGGCGTCGCGGTCGGCCTGACCACCGTCGTCCCGCAGCTCCTGCTGCCGATGGCCGCGGGCCTGGTCGCCCCGGACCGGCGCGGCTCGGTGATCGGCACCCTCCAGGGCGGCCTCATCGGCGGAATCCTGCTGGCCCGCACCTTCGGCGGCGTGATCGGAGAACACCTCGGCTGGCGCGCCCCGTACCTGACCGCCGCCGTACTCACCGGCCTGCTCGCCCTCGTCCTCGGCCTGGCCCTGCCCACCACTGCGCCCGCCACCCGCGACCGGTACCCGGCACTCCTCGCGGACACCGTGCGGATGCTACGCACCGAGCCGGACCTGCGCCGCTCCGCCCTCTACCAGTCCACCCTCTTCGGCGCCTTCAGCGCCGCCTGGACGGCGCTCGCCCTGCTGCTCACCGGCCCGCACTACCGCATGGACGCCCAGGCCGTCGGCGTTCTGGCCCTGATCGGCGCGGCCGGCATGGGCTGCGCCCCGGCCGCCGGACGCTGGGTGGACCGGCGTGGCGCGGACCACGTGAACACCTGGTGCACCGGCGGCGTCCTCGCCGCCGCGCCGGCGCTGACCGCCGGCGTCGCGGGCGGCGCGGCGGGGCTGGCGGCCGTCGCCCTGGGACTCCTGCTGCTCGACCTGGCCGTGCAAACCAGCCAGATCGCCAACCAGGCCCGCATCTTCTCGCTGCGCCCGGAGGCCCGCAGTCGCCTCAACACCGCCTACATGACGTGTTCGTTCCTCGGCGGCACCGCCGGATCCTGGCTCGGCATCCACGCCTTCGCCCTGCTGGACTGGCCCGGCGTGTGCGCGCTCATCGCCCTCGCCGCGACCCTCGCCCTCACCGCCAGGCTCGCCGACCGCCGCCGCTACCACCACCGTCCGCGGCCCGAGAGGTCGGACGCCGGGGAGCAGATCGCATCGCACGCGGGACCACCGCGGTGAACGGCCACCGGAACTCGGCGCGGGCACCACCACCGCTGCCGTGCCCAGCCACGCAGACGCAGACGCAGACGAATCAAGCACCCGACGTGAAGGATCACCATGACGTTCCCGGCCATGCCACCCGCCATCCTGCAGTTCTTCAGCGCCTCCCGGGAGGGCGATGCCGACACCTGGGCGAAGGCGTTCGCCGAGGACGGCGTCTTCCACGACCCCGTCGGCACCCCGCCGATCGTTGGACGCGCGGCGATCCGGGACTGCATCGCTGCCGTCCTGCCCGCCTTCCAGCCCTTCCTCGGGCTGACCCCCACCGAGGCCCACACTCTCGGCAACCACGTCGCCGTCTCCTGGCGGGGAGCCGCCGTCACCGTCGAGGGCAGGCCGGTCAACTGGTCCGGCATCAACATCTTCGAACTGGACGAAGCCGGCCTCATCCGGGACGCCAAGGCCTACTTCAACCGCGCAGTCTTCCAGGCCCAACTCGCCAACTGAACCCCGCCGTCCCGATTCCGGCGCGGGCCACGAGGCCATAGCCCCTCGCCCGCGCCGGAAGTCCGGCGAGACCAGCGGCGACGGCTTCAAGTCCTGGCTCCTCAGCGTGGCCAGCTACGCCGAAACCGCCACCTTCCGCGTGGCCCTGCGGCCGGACGTCCCGGTGCCGGGGCCGGAAGCCTTCGGCAGCATGGACGTGAGCACCTGCGTGAGAGCGGAAGGATCCACGCCGCCGCCGTCACCGACGCTCGCGCCCGCAGCGGGGCTCGCGGCCCACTCGGCTCGTCCGGCCGTCGACCGCCGCCCATACCCGGGCCGATCAGCTCTGACAGCAGCCGCTGACGGCAGCCGCCGTTCGGCTTCGGCCTCGTCCGTAGCTCGCAGGGGCAGCGCGGCCAGCAGGCACTGAACGAGTCACTGTTTGTCGTGGGACATGACGTCCGCGGCACACTTGCCAACGTTGGTGAAACCAAGGTGCCTCGATGGGCGGTGGTCGGGTAGCGTGCTGACCATGTCGAGTCCTGAGTCAGACACCGTGGGGGCTTTCGGTCACGCCGTCAGCCCCCTGAATCACTGAGCTCATCATCCTGCCGTCGCGCCGCGTTCCGCGGTCGGACGAGCGCGCCCCCGGGGGGCTGGTCGCGGTGACGAGATGACCTTCTCGTGCTTCCCCTCGACTCGGAGCCACTCGATGCTTCTTCCGTTGTACCTCCTTGCCGTGGCGGTCTTCGCCATGGGCACCTCGGAGTTCATGCTCGCCGGCCTACTGCCGGACATCGCCTCGGATCTCGACGTCACAGTCGGGACAGCAGGCGCACTCACCTCGGCCTTCGCGATCGGCATGATCGTCGGTGCTCCCCTTGTGGCTGCGCTTGCCCGCAACTGGCCCAGGCGCTCCACCCTCCTCGCGTTCATCCTCGCCTTCGCCGCAGCTCACGCCGTGGGAGCCATCACCACCAGCTTCCCGATGCTGTTCGCCACCCGGGTCGTCGCCGCGCTCGCGAACGCAGGATTCCTCGCGGTCGCCCTGACGGCTGCCGCCACACTGGTCCCTGCCGACAAGAAGGGACGTGCGCTGGCCGTACTCCTGTCAGGCACAACGGTAGCCACGATCGCCGGCGTCCCCGGTGGGTCGGTACTCGGCATGCTACTCGGCTGGCGGACCACATTCTGGGCGGTCGCCGCCCTCTGTCTGCCTGCGGCTCTTGGCATCCTGAAGGGAGTCCCCGCAGGCCGTGTAAAGGAAGGGGCGACTGGCGGGCCAACCTTGCGCGCGGAGCTCGCCCAGCTCAAAAGCCCTCGGTTGACGCTGGTCATGCTGCTCGGCGCGCTGGTGAACGCGGCGACCTTCGCCGGCTTGACCTTCCTCGCCCCGGTCGTGACCGACACCGCCAGGCTGGACGAGCTGTGGATCTCTGTCGCTCTGGTGCTCTTCGGTGCCGGTTCCTTCGTCGGCGTCACCGTCGCTGGACGACTGTCCGACCAGCGTCCGACCCACGTCCTCGCAGTCGGTGGTCCGCTGCTGCTCATCGGCTGGCCAGCCCTGGCCGTGCTGGCTGACGAGCCGGTCGCGCTGCTTGGCGTCGTGTTCGTTCAAGGCGCTCTGTCGTTCGCGCTGGGCAGCACGCTGATCACGCGGGTTCTCTACGCGGCGGCGGGAGCGCCCACCATGGCCGGCTCGTACGCGACCGCGGCACTCAACGTGGGCGCTGCCGCCGGACCTCTCGTCGCCGCGACAACTCTTGGCACCGCGGCCGGGGACCTCGGGCCGCTGTGGGTAAGCGGGCTCCTGGTCGCTGTCGCGCTGCTCATCGCCTTCCCCCTCCGTACTGTGATCGCCCCTGGCCGACGCGCCGAGGCGCTCCGGTGACGCATGCCAACGTCGGCGAGAGGTAACGGGTGGTCTCGACCACGGCCCGGTTCGATGCGGCTGACCGCCACTGGGACCCCGCCAAGGGCGTGGCCCGGGCCCGCTCGGCGATGTGCTTGAGGTGGATGCCGGCGCGATCTCGGAGTTGGGGAACTGGTCGGGGACCATCGCCATCGTCCTGCGGACCATGTGCGGGCGTATGTAGGTGATGGGGATCTCGTCGAGGCCGGTCCAGGCCCGGTTCGTGTTGCGGGCCTGGACGGCCAGGTCGGTGCCCTTGGGGAGTACTGGTGGAGCAGGCCGTGGTGTACTCGTCGGAGCCGGGCTGCCAGGGGCTGTCCGGATCACAGAAAGTAGACCGGGCTGTCGGTGGCCAGGGTGAGCAACTGCGGAGGTCGAGGGTTACCAACCCCATCCCGGTGCTTCCGGTGGCGCCGCTCGTCGCCCCGTGGCCGGCGACCATCAGCGTCGTGGCGGCGACGGTACTGGCCGCTGGGACGACCACATTTCGGTGCCGGCGTTGTCGTGCTTGGAACCGTCCGGTAGTTGAAGGAGGCGAATCCACACGTCGTTGCCCGCGCGGTAGATGATCCACCGGAATGCAGTGGGTTCCGCTTCGAACTGGGCACGCGTCTCGGCTTCGCCGGTTACCAATCAGGCGACGGCAGTCAGAAGGTTTTCAGGGACGTTGGTGATATCGGAGGCGGTGACCATGGCTTCCATCTGGTCGTCGGCGACGGTGCAGTCGGCCCACCCGCGTCCACTCAGCGTTCATACCAGCCGCATGTCAGCCATGGACCTCGGGCCCCGAACGGAGGAAGTGCCGGACATCCCCTGCCAGGGCGGACATCTGCTCGCCGGCCTCCAGCCAGGTGGTAACAGATGCAGACCAACTGTCAACCGATGTCCGCCACGGTCGAAGAGTCCAGGTCAGCCCGACATGACCGCCCGATCGGGCGACTGCACTGACGGTCAGGTCACGGTCGTTGGTCTGCCAGACACGGTCTCCGTCCCAGCCTCGAAAGTCGTGGGCGAGTCCCTCCAGGAAGGGCGCCAGGTCCGCGTCCCAGTTCCAGGCTGCGACTTCGTCGACACGGGCGTTCAAGCCGAGTGCGTGAACTTCGATCGCATAGAACACGCAGTCCGGATCCTCGCGGGAACGGTCGAAGAACCTGACGCGCACCGACCGGTCCTGCAGGCAGCGGACGATCAGTTCGTCTGACTCGTTGAGGGCGGCGTCGTGTGTGCTCATCTGCGAAACACTAGGTCAACCGGCGCACAACGTCATCGTGTATTCGGCGTGGGCAAGCGGCCCGCGTCGACGTGGTCGGCGAGGTAGATCATGACGCCTTCGGGATCCATGCCGAAGGTCGCGGCGACGAGTTTGGGGTCGAGGGTGTTGACCAGGTCGGCCAGGCGGGTGCATCGCAGTGTCCGGGGCGGAACCCCGCAGGGGTCCAGGATGTGACCGACATAGGCGGTCGAGGCTGCTGACCGACCGGATTTGGTGATTCTGGTGACGATCACGTGGGGGTTGTCGGTGCCCTGGCTTTGACCCGGGAGAGTTCGGACACCGCGGTGAGCAGCTCCCGGCCGAGGCGCTCGGTGAACTGTCCCCGGGACAGGGGCACGGCGCGGTGGCCCGCACAAGCACCGCCCGTCACCGGGCCCCGGCCGGACCGGGCCTGATCGCCCCCACCCACGGAGCCAGAGAGGCGTTCTCCGCAGGCTTCGCCGCCGCCTACCTGTCGGCCACGACATACCCACCGGCCTGCGGCAGGCGTGCGCCATCGACACCGCACACTGCACCGCCGTCCACCCGCGCCCACTCCAAGGAGCCCGCACATGACCACGATCCAGACCTACGCCGGCCAGCTGAGGGGACTCGACTGGAACGACACGGCCAAGGTCGAGGCCGCGGCCACCGACCTCCTCGCCCACCTGGCCCAGGACCGCGCCGCCCTGCGGGCCGCCGTCGAGACCACCTTCACCGACCCGCACCTGCGGCCCTGTGCGAGCACTACGACATCCTCGACAAGATCGTCCACGTTGGCGGCCTACAGTTTCCGTACCGACCGCTTGATGGGAGGCCACCTGGCCAGGCCAGTTGTTGCCGCGATCCTGTTCGACTCGACCTGGGGTGGCGAAGCCCCGGAGGAGCCCGACCGCCCTCACGAGACGGTCGCCGACTGGCGGCTGCTGCGGAAGTTCCTCGACGACAACGGCTACACCGACGTCCGGATCACCGCAGGGCGCCACGGCAGCATCAACCTGAGCCAGTAGGGCCGGCCGGCCCGAGGACCCGTTCCGCCCTGGGCCGTAGAACGCCGGCGGAGGCCGCCGTGCCCGGTACGCTGCTGCCGGTGCCCGCCGGACCCGAGACGCACAATCCGGGCCATCACCGGCGGGCACCGCCGCGTCGCCGTCGGCTTGGGGCGGGGGTGCCCCAGCACCGTCCCAGGCCGCCCGGTATGCCCCGATTCCCTGGGGCGGTCCTAGCTTGATCTTTAAGCAGTTGCCTCGAACGGGCTGCCGAACTTGATCACTCGGATCGGTAACTGCCGTACACGGAAGCGGCCTTCGCCTGATCCTGTGCTCCGACCAAGGAACACACAAGACCAGAACGAAGGCCGTGGGCATGAGTGTGCTGTACGAGGGCGTCCGGCAGGACGGGTTTGCTGAACTGTCACGCTTCCGGGGTGAGTTCTACGCCTGTCTGACGCGGCGCGGGGATGCGATGTTCGAGCTGGCCGACGCGGTGCTGTGCGCCGACGGGCCCGTCAGGTCGCTGGTGGAGCTCTCACTGGTCGGCGAACACCGCCGCGGCCACGGAGGTCTCTACGATGCCCTGGCCCGCGGTCGCCTCGATGCCGACCGACTGCGGCAGGCGCTCGCGGCGGTGCCTCTGCCCCGGTCCGCCGACGGCCGGCTGGTCCTGGCGGTGGACATCACGTGCTGGCTGCGGCCGGACGCTCACACGTCACCTCAGCGGATCTTCTGCCACACCTACGGCCGGGGAAAGGACCAGCACATCCCCGTCCCGGGCTGGCCCTACTCGGTCATCACCGCTCTGGAGCCCGGCCGCAGCTCGTGGACCGCGCCGCTGGACGCGTTGCGGCTGGCGCCGGGCGAAGATGCCGTCACCGTCACTGCCCGGCAAACTGCGCGAAGTCGTCGACCGCCTGATCACGGCCGGCCAGTGGCAGCCGGGCGACCCGGAGGTGCTCGTCGTCGCGGACGCCGGCTACGACGCCCCGCGCCTGGCCTTCCTGCTGAAGGACCTGCCCGTGCAGGTGCTGGCCAGGATGCGCTCGGACCGTGTCCTGCGCAGGACGTGTCCGCCCCGGCTTCCCGGCACCAGGGGTCGTCCGCCCCGCCACGGCGGCGAGTTCGTTTTCGGCAGCCCGGCCACCTGGGGCGCCCCGGACACCGAGATCGTCACCGAAACCCGGCTCTACGGCAGCGCGAGAGCCCGGTCCTGGGACCGGCTGCACCCGAGGCTGACCCACCGCTCCTCGTGGGCTGCGCAGGACGGCACTCTGCCGGTGATCGAAGGCACCGTGATCCGCCTGGAGGTCGACCACCTGCCCAGTGGCGCCACCCCCAAGCCGGTCTGGCTGTGGTGGTCGGGCACCAACGCAGTCCCGGCGGGCATCGACCGACTCTGGCAGGCCTTCCTCCGCCGCTTCGACATCGAGCATACTTTCCGACTCTTCAAGCAGACCCTGGGCTGGACCTGCCCAAAGATCCGCACCCCCGAGGCGGCCGATCGCTGGACGTGGCTGATCCTGGCCGCCTACACCCAACTCCGGCTCGCCCGCCCGCTCGCGGCCGACCTCCGCCGCCCCTGGGAGAAGCCCTCGCCGCCCGAACGCCTGACTCCGGCCCGCGTGCGACGCGGATTCCGAAACCTCCGCCCGAAGGCCGCCTGCCCGGCCAGCGCGCCGAAACCCGGCCGCCCCG
Source organism: Kitasatospora sp. NPDC028961 (assembly GCF_055564815.1). Lineage (NCBI taxonomy): Bacteria > Bacillati > Actinomycetota > Actinomycetes > Kitasatosporales > Streptomycetaceae > Kitasatospora > Kitasatospora sp. NPDC028961. The sequence goes on from NZ_JBVHVO010000006.1 coordinate 211,459, forward strand.
GCCCAGGCCGACCTCCCGGCCGCAAGAACACCCGGCCCACCCCTCGGCACGACGTCTACACGGCCGGAAGGACCGGCCCCGCGAAGCCGTCAGCGAAGAAGAAACCTGAGCTCAGCAGCCCTCGCCCACGCCGCACAGGTTAAAGATCAAGCTAGGGCCTGTTTCAGAAGTGGATCAAGGGCGTGCGGTGATCATGTTCCATGGCTCGGGGAGATCTGACGGACACCCAGGGGGCGGTGCTGAAGCCGCTGCTGCCGCGCGGCATCAGCCGGGTCGGCCGCCGGTGCACACCAAGCGGCAGCTGATCAACGGCATACGGTTCCGTACCCGCACGGGCATACCGTGGCGGAATCTGCCTGACCGGTACGGGCCGTGGGAGACGGTGTACGGGCTGTTTCGCCGCTGGCAGCGCGACGGCACGTGGCACCGGATTCTCGAGCAGCTCCAGGCCTGGGTGGATGCGAAGGGCCTGATCACCTGGGACATCTCCGTCGACTCCACGATCGCTCCCGCGCGCACCAGCACGCCGCCGGTGCGCGTAAAAGGTGCCCCTATGGTCTTCGTCAAGCGGCAGCGGTGGCCGGGGGTTCGTAGAAGGTGCCGTCTCGGAGCATGGCGAAGAGCACGTCGATGCGCCGGCGGGCGAGGCAGACGAGGGCGGCGACGTGGTGTTTGCCCTGCCGTCGCTTCTTGTCGTAGTAGGCACGTGACTCGGGCTGGGACAGCGACGCGAACGCGGCGAGGTAGAAGGCCCGTTTGAGCTGCTTGTTGCCACGCCGGGCGGGGTGCTCGCCGCGTATGGAGGAGCCGGAGCTCCTAGTCACCGGTGCCAGTCCGGCATAGGCGGCCAGGTGGCCGGCGGTGGGGAAGCTGGTGGCGTCACCGACGTCGATGAGGATGCGGGCTCCGGTCCTGACCCCGATCCCGGGCATGGAGGTCAGGACTTGGGAAAGAGGGTGGGCATCCAGTAGTTCCTCGATGCGGGCGGCGAGGAGTCTGCGCTGGTCGAGCACGGTGCTGAGTGAGTTGGCGAGGCTGGGGACGATCAGCGAGGCGGCGTCGGTGCCGGGCACGACGACGCTCTGCTCGTCGAGGGCTTCGAAGACGTCCTCGACCAGGCGCTCGGCCAGCCGCGGGGCCTTGGGCCGCAGCAGGGTCACCAGCCGACGACGGCCGGCCTTCCTCAACTGGGCCGGGGAGCCGTACCGTTCGAGCAGCGTCAGGACGGCCGGGTGATCCAGCCTCGGGCCGAGGGCCCGCTCCAGCGAGGGGTGGATCTGGGTGAGCAGGCCGCGCAGCCGGTTCTTGATCCTGGTGGATTCGCCAGCTAGGTCGTCGTCGAAGCCGACGGTCATCTCCAGCTCGGCGACGGCCTCGTCGGACGGCGCCAGGTCGCGCAGGGTGTGGGGCATCGTGCGTGCGGCGTCCGCGATGATCGCAGCGTCGCGGGCGTCGGTCTTGGCCTCGCCCGGGTAGAGGTCGGCGATCCGCCGCATCGTCAGGCCCGGCAGGTAGGCGATGCGGCAGCCCATGTCGCGTGCCACTGTCAGCGGCAGGGCTCCGATCGAGGCCGGCTGGTCGACCACCACCAGCACCGTGCCGTGCTGGACCTGCAGTCTGGTGAACACCTCGCGCAGCTTCGGCTCGGTGTTGGGCAGCCGCTTGTCGACGACCCGCTTGCCCGCCGGGGTCAGGGCGGTGGCGTGGTGCTCGCCCTTGCCCACGTCCAGGCCCAGATAGACGTCGATGTCACCCGTGTCGATCACGTGCGCTCTCCATGTCGTGCCCTCCCCGGCCCTACCTGCGGCATCAGCGTGCCGGCATCCACGTTACGAAGAGCCTGCCGTGCCCGGGACGGGATCGGCGCTCGTGCCCCTAATCAGCGGTCTGCCGATGCCTCCGGTGCCCGGTGACACCACCTTTTCGATCATGATCGACTGGGGATCTCAGTCATGCCGGGCCCGGAGGCCGGGAGCCCCGTTGCGGGGCCGCGAAAACGGTAACGGGGACCTACAGGTCGAGCCGCCCGGCGGAGTATTCGCCGAGCCTGCCGACCACGGGCTCGGGCGCTCCCGCGGTGGACTGACCACTAAGATCCACCTGGCGGTCGAGCAGGCGCAGGAGCTGATGTCACTCGTGATCACGGCCGGACAACGCGGCGACTCCCCGCAGTTCCAGGTCGTTATGGGCCGCATCCGTGTGCCCCGACCCGGCCCGGGACGCCCGCGCACTCGGCCGGACAAGGTCCGCGCCGACAGAGCGTATGGATCCCGCGCGAACCGCGTCTACCTGCGCAAACGCCGTATCGGCTGCACGATCCCGGAGAAGCGCGACCAGATCGCCTACCGCAAGAAGCGCGGCTTCCGCGGCGGCCGTCCGCCGAAGTTCGACAGGGCCGACTATAAGGAGCGCCACGCCGTGGAGTGCGGCATCAACCGCCTCAAGCGCCACCGCGCGGTCGCCACGGGATACGACAAACTCGCCGTCCGCTACGAGGCGACCGGGCTGGTCGCAGCCATCAACGAGTGGCTGTGACGCATGTTCACGACCGGCCTGAGGACGCCTGCTGCGCGAGTGACTTGAACAGGTGCACATCCGCGTTCCCACCGGGAATACCTAGGGTCCGGCCAGTCTCGATATAGCCGTGGCGCTCGTAGAAGCCGGGGGCCTGGAAGGTGAAGGAGGAGACGACCACGCGATCACAGCCACGTCGTTGCGCCTCTGCCTCGGTGGCACGCAGGATCCTGCTGCCCCAGCCGTCCTTGCGGCTGTCCTCGCGCACCCAAAGCAACTCGATGCCACACAGGCCGCCCCAGGTCCATGCAGCCAATCCACCGATCAATTCACCTGCTTCATCGGTGACCTTGACCGAGAACGTGCCGCGGTCGGCCGCACCCGTCGCGGCTGTGTTGAAAGCGACCAGTTCCTCGGTCAGACGGTCGTTGAGCTCGGCATCGCGTTCGCCGGTGGTCAGAATCGGGCCGGTGCTGTGGTCAGTCGTCACGGCGCGGAGTATGTCAGGCCGGACAGCCCCCAAGCACGCGATTAATTACGCCCTTGATCCACTTCTGAAACAGGCCCTAGTGCTGCGTTCCTCAAATCGTGGGTATAGAGCGTGTGTTGGGGCTTCTTTGTGGCTGGGGGTGGGGCGTGCCGGGTTTGCTGCGGGCTCGGGCTGCCGTGGGGGCGGACGAGGAGAGGGCTGTTGCCAGGCTCGCCGGGGCGCGGAAGGCGCCGGCGGATCTGGTGATGCGGGCGCGGATCATCGCCCTGAGCTGGGACGGTCTGCGGGTGGCGGCCATCGCCGCCGAGCTGGGCTGCCATGCGAAGACGGTCCGCTGGTGGCTGCACCGGTTCAACGATCTCGGCCTGGAGGGGCTGGAGGACCGGCCGATCACCGGCCGGCCCAGGCGGCTCACCGAGCTCGAGCGGTCCCGGATCATCGCCCTGGTCAAGCAGGTGCCACCCGGACGGCCCGCCCGGCAGGCGGACGGGGAGCTGGCCCCTGCCGACGAGGCGGCCCCACCGGAGTGGACACTGGACGCTCTGGCCGAGGAGGCCCGGCGGCTGGGGATCGAGGTCGGCCGCTCACAGGTGCGGCGGATCATCCTGACCGAGGGCACGAGGTGGCGCCGCACCCGCTCGTGGACCCGCTCGAAGGACCGTGACTTCGAGGGAAAAGAACGCGGATCATCGGCCTCTACACCTGCCCGCCCGACGGCGCGACCGTGGTCTGCGCCGACGAGCTCGGGCCGGTGATCCCGCGCACCTTCCCACGGCGGCGGGCTGGTCACCGGACGGGCACCGCATCAAGAACGAGATCGACTACTCCCGCGGACCGGAGAAGACCTGGGTCTACGGCGGCCTGCGCGTGCGGGACGGGCAGCAGGTCACGATGTGCGCCCCATCCCGTAACAGCGCCTTCTACCAGCAGTTCCTCCAGCTGATCGAGGACGCCAATCCCACAGGCGACATCTACGTGGTGACCGACAACCTGTCCTCCCACAACAGTGTTGCGACCCGCGCGTGGCTGGAGGGACATCCCCGGATCCGGCATGTCTTCATCCCTGTCGGCGCGTGCTGGCTCAACCTCCAGGAGGCCTGGTGGCGGATCTTCCGCAAGGCCGCACTCGCCGGCCAGTCCTTCGCCGACCCCGACGAGATCGCCCAGGTCACCAGAATCGCTACCGCCCAGCTCAACGCCCGCGCCCGCCCCTGGATCTGGGGCCGGCCCGCTCCTCCAACCCGACAACTGCGACGCCGCTACGTCTACCTGATTTGAGAAACGCAGCACTAGTGCCGCATCAGACAACGTTCGCCTCGTTGTGATGTGACGCCGTCCCGGGGGATGCTCTGGACGGCGCATCTGCGCCAAGCTGTGCGGATGGCGGAGCGAGTACGGGTCAGAGAGATCGATGACAACGAGGGGCAACGGCTGCTGCGGATCGTCCGTCGGGGAACCGGGTCGGTGGTGACCTGGCGGCGGGCCCAGATGGTGCTGCTGTCCGCGCAGAGCATGCCCATAGCGAAGATCGCCGAGGTGATGTTCACCAGCGCGGACAGGGTCCGCGACGTGATCCACAACTTCAACACCGACGGCTTCGACTCGCTCTACCCGAAGTACCGGGGAGGCCGTCCCAGAACGTTCACGCTGCCCGAGCGCCGCGAGATCAAGAAGATCGCCAAGTCCAAGCCGGCCGAGCACGGCCTGCCCTTCTCGACCTGGAGCCTGGCCAAACTGGCCGACTTCCTGGTCGCCGAGGGGGTGGTCGATGACATCAGCCACGAGGGCCTACGCATCCTGCTCCGCGAGGAAGGCGTCTCCTTTCAACGCGTGAAGACCTGGAAGACCTCCCGCGACCCCGACTACGCCACCAAGAAGGCCCGGGTCGAACACCTCTACGCCATCGCCGACCGCGAGGTCATACCCGAGGCTGGCGAGCCCGAAGTCATCTTCTGCATGGACGAGTTCGGCCCCCTCAACCTCCAGCCCCACCCCGGACGGCAGTGGGCCGAGCGCGGCGGCAAGCACAAGGACTCCGACCGGGAACCCCGGCCCAGGCGGCGGGCGACTTACACCCGACCGCACGGCGTCCGCCACCTGTTCGCCGCCTACGACCTGGCCAAGGACAAGCTCTACGGTCACATCAAGAAGACCAAGAACCGCTCCAAGTTCCTGGAGTTCTGCCGCTACCTGCGCGCGCTGCACCCGGCCGACGTGCGCATCGCGATCATCTGCGACAACTACTCACCCCACCTGACCACCAAGCGGTGCCAGCGGGCCGGGGTCTGGGCTGCGGCGAACAACGTCGAGACCCTACACCCCGACCAACAGCTCCTGGCTCAACCGCATCGAGGCCCAGTTCACCGCCCTGCGCTACTTCGCCCTCGACGGCACCGACCACCCCAGCCACAAGGCCCAGGGCAGCATGATCCGCCGCTACATCATCTGGCGGAACAAGCACGCCACCGACAAGCACCTCAACGCCCTTGTGGCCAGGGCAAACGTCGCCTGAGCCCGGCCCCAGCAGCCGAACTCACCAGATGTGCAGGAAGCTCCGGACGTCGTCATAGCCGTCGAGTGCCCGCCCGTCCACGTCCGTCGGGTCCGCTTCAGCACGCGTCGCCAACGACTCCGCCAGCGCCAAGGCCTCATCGCTGAGACGACCGAAGCGCCGAGCAGTATGTCCCAGGCACAGGCCGGCCAGCCCGAGAAGAGGGCTGCCCGGCGCGGCCCGCCTCCCGACCTCCACGCACCAGTGCTCGACGAACGTCTGCTCGTCATCGTTCAACGCGGTCCCGACCAACACACTCGCTGCCTCGGGCTCGTGCACCCGGTCCCTGAGCGCCCGCTCCAACGTCTGGGCGACCACGTCGTGAGGCAGGGCAGGAGGGTTCTCGAAACGACGATGTGAATGCATGCCGCGAGACTACGCATTCCGCAACGGCACCCACCCGTTCGCCCCAGCCCCACGGGACGGGGCGAACGTTGTCTGATGCGGCACTAGCAGATGTCCTCGGCCTGGTCCATCCGCGCCGGATCAGCAGGAGTGGGCAGGTCGGCACCTACGCATTCACGGTTCATGGGGCAGGGTGCCGCTTCGTCAGCGGCAACGGCCCCGAGGTCGATGTCGACTTCGCAGCCGACGGGAGCGAAATCTTCGACCTCTGGCGGCTGCGCTGGTACGGGCTGAGCCTGCCGGAGCCTCTTGACGTCGCGGATCAGGACCTGCGGACCGCGGTGCGGTTCCTGCAATCGCTTCTGACCGAGGTTCGCCCGGGATGGTTCAGCGTCGCCAACTGATCGCTTCAAGATGAGGTTCGCAGGCGACGCAGGCATATGAGGCTGCGGGCCAGTTCGAGCAGGCCCTGATGGAGATCTGCGCGTCGCTCGTAGCGGGTGCGGAGCCGTTTGAACTGGTGCAGCCAAGCGAAGGCAAGCTCGACCACCCAGCGGACCTTGCCCAGTCCGGAACCGTGAGCGACGCCGCGTCGCGCGATCAACGGCTTGATGCCCCGCTTCCACAGCGCGCGGCGGTACTTGCCGAAGTCGTAGCCCCGGTCGGCATACAGGCGCCGGGGCTTGCGGCGGGGACGTCCCCGAGCTCCCCGAATCGGCGTGACCACGTCGAGGAGTGGCAGGAGCTGGGTGACGTCGCGCCTGTTGCCGCCGGTGAGCGTGACGGCAAGTGGGTTCCGTGACGGTCGACGATCAGGTGGTGCTTGGAGCCGGGGCGGGCGCGGTCGACAGGTGAGGGGCCGACGTGGTCCCCCCTTTGAGGGCCCGGACGTGCGAGCCGTCCACGGAGCAGTCGTCCAGGTCCAGGCGGCCGGCACGGCGAAGCTCGGTCAGCAGGGCTGCGTGCAGGCGGGGCCAGACGCCGGTCTCGGTCCAGTCCCGCAGCCGGCGCCAGGACGTCACGCCGGAACAGCCCACGGTCTCCGCCGGGACCTCCCGCCAGGCGACACCGGTCCGCAGCACGAACAGGACGCCGGCGAGTGCTGTTCGGTCAGGAACACGCAACCGACCGGGATGCCGGTGGCGTCGTTCGGGAGCGGGTGGCAGCAACGGGGCCACCCGCTCCCACAGGTCGTCCGGAACAAGATCAGCACGCACCCGGACACCTTGCCGACCAAGATCGTCGAGCACAAGACCCGCAGCTCAACTCATTCTGAAACGATCAGTTTCAGTGACGGTGGGGCCGTTGATCCCACGGCAGCGCACCGGGCACCTCCCGCGGTCCGGTGGCGCCGTGGTCGACGTGGCACAGCCACTGGCCGTCGCCAGCCGGGGGGAGGCGGTGACCGTGTCGGCCCCGGCCCCCTCCCGCGAGGGCCCGGGATTCCACGGCCCCGGACAACGCGGTCACTTCAATGACTCTGCGGGGGGGATGGCCGCCAGGGCCGCGCGGGCGATCCGTGCGGCCTCCGTCTTGCAGGTCGACTCCGGGTGCTCGTCGCCGCCCAGTACCACCCAGAAGGTCATGTTGCCGTCGCGCACGGTCAGGTCGCAGTGTTCGTCGACGCCTCTGGGCTGCTCCCAGTACGCCTCGTCGCCGATGCCGAGTCCGCTGTCGCGGGTGCCTTTGGCCGCGGCCTCGGTGAACTCCTCGCGCTGCACGTCGGTCGCGTTCTTGTCGCCCCCGACGGTGCGCTTCAGCGTCCACTTGACGTAGGCGAGCGTATAGGCGTTCTCCAGGACGTAGCCGCCCCCGAGGTCGTCCGTGCCCATCCAGGTGCAGCTCGTCGACGCATCGCCGGTGCTGTCTCCCGTCGTGTCGCGCTTCTTGTCCCGCTCGGGCAGCCCCAGTTGACCGGCCGCCTCCGGGCAGGTCGGGACCTTGCTGTACTTGTCGGGCGGCCCGGACAAACCGCCCGCTTCGCCGCCGCGAGTCGTCAGTACGTACGCGCCGACGCCGAGGCCCGCGACGGCGAGCACGCCCGCGAGCACGAGGGCCGTGATCCTCATGGCGCGTCCGCGTGGGGGCGTACCCGCGAAAGGCAGCGGTGGCCCGAAGCCGGGACCAGGAGCAGAGGGAGAGACCCAGGTGGGGGAGTGCGCGACCGGGGCGGGGGTGGGGTCCGTGGTGTCGAGCAGTCGGTCGATCTCGGTCCGCTGGGTGGCGATCAGGCCGTGTACCGAGGGCGGCCAGGGCCGTTCGGCGGCTGTGATCGGGCCGAGGAGAGCGAGGAGTTGCTGCGGGGTCGGCCGGTCGGCGGGGGCCTTGGCCAGGCACGGTCCGATGAGGGCAGCAAGACCTGGCGGCAACGTGGTCAGGTCGGGCTCGGTGTGGACGACGTTGTAGAGGGTCCCCGCCATCGAGGTGCCGGAGAACGGGCTGTCGCCGGTGGCCGCCATCGCGAGGACCGCGCCGAGTGCGAACACATCGCTCGCCGGGGTGAGGTCCTGGCCCTCCGCCTGCTCGGGCGACATGAAGGCGGGCGAGCCGACCACCCAGCCGCTGTGGGTGACGGCGGTGGCGTCCGCGCCCTCGGCGACGCGGGCGATGCCGAAGTCGATGACACGTACGCCGTCCCCGGCGAGCAACACGTTGTCCGGCTTGAGGTCGCGGTGGACGATGCCGGTGCGGTGGATCTCGACCAGCGCGGTGGCCAGGCCCGCGGCGAGACGGCGTACCGCCTCCTCGGGCAGCACCCCGGCGTTTTCCACCGCCGCGCCCAGTGACGGGCCTGCCACGAACGCCGATGCCAGCCAGGGCAGTCGGGCCTCGGTGTCGGCGTCCAGGACCGCTGCCGTGTAGGCGCCGGAAACCTGGCGCGATGCGGCGACCTCGCGACGGAAGCGGGCGCGGAACCCGTCGTCGGTGGCGAACCGGGCGTGCACCTGCTTGACCGCGACAAGGCGGCCGTCCGGTGCGGCGCCGAGCAGCACCCGGCCCATGCCGCCCTGGCCGAGCTCGGCGAGCAGCCGGTACCGTCCGGCCGTGGCCGGGTCGGCCGGGCCCAGTGGCTTCATCATGCCGAGCCCGCCTTGTAGGTCCCCTTGGCCACGGACACGGCGAGGGCCTCGCACTTGTCGCCGGCGGGGTAGGCGGTGCCCTCCACGGCGACGAACACTTGGAAATTGACGTCCCGCGCGTACAACACACAGCCGCGGCTCGGTTTGCCGTGCCAGAACGCCTCCTCGCCGGTCCCGATGTCTGCGCGGTGGGTGGTGCCGGTGATGTAGAGGGCCTCGTAGTGCTTCTTCGCCCGTTCCGCGCCGCTCTTGTCCTTCGCTGTTCGGTACTGGTCCCACGTGAGGTCGATCTTGTCGCCGGAGCGGCTCTGCCAGATACAACGGCCCTCCTGGTAACGGGCCTTGTCGTCGTGGTCCTCCTGGTCCGAGATCTCGGAGCCGGGCCGCATCGGCTGGAGCGCGAACTCGGCCGGCACCTTCACCTCGCCCGCGATCTCCTCGCAGGACGGGGGGAAGCCGGTGTACTTGTCCGCGACTTGGGCAAGGGGCTTGTTGCCCGGCGTCGGGACGGCCTCCGTGTGGAACGGGTTCACCTCCGGCGGCAGGAACGTAGCGAGCAGCGCGATGGCCGTGGCCAGCGCGGCGACGGAGCCGCCGGCGATCCAGGCGTGGCGCTTGCGCCGTGAACCGGGGATGGGCGGGGGCACGGGCGGCGACGGATACCCCTGATTCCCCTGATATGCCGGATGCGGCGGAGCGGCGGGGAGGTGCGGGGCCTGGGCGGCCGCCGTCATGGTGGGGGCGTGGTGGAGGGAAGCGGGACCGAAGGGGGTGGCGCTGGGCGCTGTGGCGCTGAAGGGGGTGGCATCGGCGGGCGGAGGCGCGGCATCGGTGAGCGTCGCGCTTCCGTCGGCTCCGGTGACGTACCGGTCGATCTCGGTCCGCTGCGCGAGCGCGAGTTGGTGCACCGCATCCGGCCACGGCCGCACCGAGGGCCGTACCGGCCCGATCATGGAGAGCAGGGCCTGCGGCGACGGACGCTGTGCCGGATCCTTGGCCAGGCACGCCTCGATCAGGGGCAGCATGGCGGGCGGCACAGCGCTCAGGTCGGGCTCGGAGTGCGCGACGTTGTAGAGGATGCCCGGTACCGAGGTGCCCGTGAACGGCGGCCTTCCGGTACAGGCCATGACCAGGGTCGAGCCCAACGAGAACACATCGGCGGCTGCGGTCAGTTGGCGTCCGTCCACCTGTTCCGGCGCCATGAACGGGGGCGATCCCACCAGGGCCCCGGTGTACGTGAGCTTCGTCTGCCCCTCCGCCGCCCGGGCGATGCCGAAGTCGATGACGCGGACGCCGTCCTCGGCGAGCAGCACATTGGACGGCTTGAGGTCCCGGTGGACGAGACCGACCCGGTGCACGTCGGCCAGCGCCTGCGCGAGACCGGCCGCGAGCAGCCGGCTCGACTCCAGCGGCAGCGCACCCATGGCGTCCAGGGCCTGGCTCAGCGAGGGCCCGGGCACGAACTGGGCGGCGAACCACGGCGTCGCCGCGTCCGGATCGGCGTCGACCACGGGCGCGGTGTAGGCGCCGGACACCTGCCGGGAGGCCGTCACCTCGCGCCGGAACCGGGTCCGGAAGCCGTCGTCCCCGGCCAGTTCGGCATGCACCTGCTTGACCGCGACGAGCCGTCCGTCGGGGGCGACGCCCAGGAGTACCCGGCCCATACCGCCCTGTCCGAGCTCGGCCACCACCCGGAACGGTCCTATGTGCGCCGACCCTGGCACTCCGGAAACCCCCATGTTGCCCCGCCCTCCCCGCCGACCGTCGAAGCAGGGCGATTATACGGGGGGTGCAGTTACGGGTGACGAGCGCGTTCTCCCTACCCGCTGTAGGTGAAGTACCCGCAGTAGAAGCTGTGGAAGACCTCGCTGACGCGAATGCGCGATTGAAGGTTCTGTCGCACGGCCGGAGTAGAGCTTGCCGCCGCTCCCGTCATCCCAAGGCCCCCATAGCCCTTTCCGGCGCTGTGCGGCCTCCTGCGCCGCTGGTCGCTCCCGGGAACCCTGGGGTACGGGCCCTGGGCTTGATCCGCTTTGGCGGACACCCCTGATCAGGGGCTTCGGCCCCGGAGGGATGATGTCCATCATGGAGAGCGTGGGAAAGAAGAAGCCGCGTCCCAGGCGCTCGTTCACGCCGGAGTTCAAGGCGGAGATCGTTGACCTGTGCCGACGGGGTGACCGGTCGGTGGGTCAGGTCGCGAAGGACTTCGATCTGACCGAGACCGCGGTGCGGGACTGGGTGAAGCAGGCCGAGACCGACGCCGGCCAGCGGGACGGTCTGACCAGCGACGAGCGCGAGGAACTGGCCCGGCTGCGGCGGGAGAACCGCCGCCTGCGCGAGGACGTAGAGGTTCTCAAGCGGGCCACGGCTTTCTTCGCGACGGAGACCCGGTGACGGTGCACCCGTTCATCGAGGCGGAGAAGCAGGCAGGTCACAGCGTCAAACGGGCGTGTGAACTGCTCAAGGTCTCCCGAGCCGCCTTCTACGCCCGCCGCAGCGGCGAGTCCGGCCCCCGCGCCGTCCGCGACGCCGAGTTGACCGAGAGGATCATCGAGATCCACGCGGACTCGCGGGGCAGCTACGGAGCCCCGCGTGTCCACGCCGCCCTCCGGCGGGGCGGCGACCGGTGCGGCCGTCGCCGGGTCGCCCGACTGATGCGCCAGGCAGACCTACAGGGCCGGCACCGTCGTCGGCGCCAGCGCACCACGATCCTTGACCCGAACGCCGCCACCCGCCCGGACCTGGTCCTGCGCGACTTCGAACCCGACCCCGCCGCCCTGGACGCGCGCTGGTGCGGTGACATCACCTACATCCCAACAGACGAAGGCTGGCTCTACCTGGCGACCGTCATCGACATCGCCTCCCGCCGTGTCGTCGGCTGGGCGACTGCGGACCACCTGCGGACCGAGCTGGTCGCCGATGCCCTGCGGGCCGCGTGCAGAACCCGCCGTCCCGCCGGTCCGGTGATCTACTGCGGGTGAGCTTGGCGGCCTCGGCCTGTGTGGGTGCGATCGCCAGGATTGCGCGGGCTTCACGGGCCAGCAGCCGCTCACGCTTGTCGGCGAACGCTTCCAGGATCGCCGGGTAGTACTCGCGAAGGTGCGAGCGCAGGCGGTTGTGGGCGCGGGTGCGGTCCCAGACCGCGTCCTGCTGGGCTCTGGCGAGGACGGCAATCGCCTTGACCAGGTCGGAGTCGCCCGGCAGAGGCCTGTGGAGCTCCGCGTCGGTCCGCAGGATGTTCGCCAGGACGACGGCGTCCTGGTGGTCGGACTTCTTGCGCGAGACGGTGTGACGGTCCCGGTAGCGGGCCACGGCCATCGGGTTGATCGCGAAGACCCGGCGCCCGGAGGCCCGCAGGCAAGCCACCAGGAGCCCGCGCGAGGTCTCGATCGCGATCGGGATCGGTTCGTCGGGAGTGTCTCCGTGCTCGGCGAGCAGACGCAGCAGGTCCTGGAAGCCCACCGCGTCGTCACTGATCCTGAGCTTGCCGAGCAGGCGGGCGTCGGAGTCGACCACCGCCACATCATGATGGTCTTCGGCCCAGTCGATTCCGCAGGTCACGTGCATGCGTGCCTCTTCTCGATCCTTCGCTGTCCGCTGGCGTCGAGCCGCGGCAGGACCACTCGGCGACCTAATAGAAGCGCTCGCCGGCGCACCACCCCATCAGCCGTCCGTGGCCCCAGCTATTCTCAGGGTCCTCGCTCTCGTGAAGAGCTCCACGGCTCCGGCTGATCAAGAGGTGGCCCTGGGAACGGCTCGAACCACGGCACGCTACGGCGGCCGAGTCCCAAGCGACAGGGGCCGCGCACGTATCGCTCTTGTCGAAGCGCTCGAAGCGCGGCATACAGCAAGACGTCTCGCTCGGCCCCTGCCAGAGCTGAGCCAACTCCCAGCCCTCAACGCCTATTAGGCCTACTCCTCCCGGGCCAACCGCGCCTACCTCCGCAAACGCGGGATCAAGGCGGTCATCCCGGAGAAGAGGGACCAGGCGGCCAGCCGGAAACGGGAGGGCGGTAAGGGTGGGCGACCTGTCGACCACGACACCGAACTCTACAAACAGCGCAACACCGTCGAGCGCCTGATCAACAGGCTGAAGGCCTGGCGGGGCATCGCCACCCGGTTCGACAAGACACCCGAGAGCTACCTCGCAGGCCTTCACCTCCGCGCCTCGATGATCTGGATAGACGACCTCATACGACCGATCCACTGATCACAACATCACGCAGGCCCAGCTACCCCCGCCCCACCCGGTACCACTGCCCCATAGTCTCAACCGGCAAGACGGCGGGCGACAACCCATCGCTACGGGATCCGCCCGGCGGTGACGCACTGTCGCGTTGCGGTTTGGATCAGTGGCTGACGGCTCTAATCTATGACCATCTGAATTCCCATCAGCCGGAGGACTTGACGTGGGCGTGAAGCAACAGAGCGATTGGGTGGTCGCCGCTGCGGACCAGGTGATCGCCGAGGGCAAACGCCGTGGCGGCGCGCCGCTGGTGTGTGCTTCCGGGATCAGTCCGTCGGGTCCGGTTCACTTGGGCAACCTGCGCGAGATCATGGTTCCGCACTTCGTAGCGGACGAGATTCGCCGGCGGGGGCTGGAGTGTCGGCACCTGCTGTCCTGGGACGACTATGACCGGCTCCGGAAGGTGCCGGCCGGCGTTCCGGCGAGCTTCGCCGAGCACATCGGTCGGCCGCTCACGGCGGTTCCAGATCCCTGTGGTGAGCACGAGAGCTGGGCGGAGCACTTCAAGGCACCGCTGCGGGCTGCACTGGCTCAGCTGGGTGTCGAGGTCGACGAGATCAGCCAGACCCGGATGTACACCTCCGGGGCCTACCGCGAGCAGAGTGTGCACGCGATGCGTCACCGGCGGCAGATCGACGAGGTCCTGGGTCGGTACCGGACAAAGAAGGCCGCGGCCGACGCCGAGGTGGAGCAGGACGACGAGGACCTGGCCGCGGCCAGCGCAGGCGGCTATTACCCGTACCGGCCGTACTGCGAGGTGTGCGGGCGGGACTCCACGACGGTCACCGCATTCGACGACGCCAGTACGGACCTGCGGTACCGGTGCGAGTGCGGCCACGAGGGCGGCTTCGTGCTGTCCGACACGGACAGCGGGAAGCTGGTCTGGAAGGTGGACTGGCCGATGCGCTGGGCGTACGAGGGCGTGACCTTCGAGGCCGGCGGCGTGGACCACTCCTCGCCGGGATCGTCCTTCACCGTCGGGTCGCAGGTGGTGCGCGAGGTTTTCGACGGGCTCCCGCCCTCGTACCTGGGATACAGCTTCGTCGGGATCAGCGGCATGGCGAAGATGAGCAGTTCGAAGGGCGGTGTGCCCACGCCGATCGACATCCTGGAGGTGCTGGAGCCTCCGGTGCTGCGGTGGCTCTACGGCCGGCGCCAGCCACGGCAGTCGTTCCAGATCGCCTTGGACGCGGAGATCCTGCGGCTGTACGACGAGTGGGACTCGCTCGGCCGGAAGGTGGCCGCTGGGACGGCGACGGAGCTTGAGGCCGCGATGCGGGACCGTTCGGTCGGCCCGGCAGCCGGACCGCTGCCGGCTACCCCAAGGCCGCTGCCGTTCCGCACGCTGGCGTCGGTGGCGGACGTGGCGGCCGGTGACCCGGAGCAGACCCTGCGCATCCTGCGGGACTTCACCGTCGAGGAGCCGCTGGCGGGCCTGGACGAGGCCCGGCCCCGGCTGGACCGCGCGCAGGCGTGGGTGAGCACCTACGTCCCCGCCGAGGAGCGGACCCAGGTACGGACCGAGCCGGACCGGGAGCGGCTGGAGCAGCTGCCTCCCGAGAAGCGGGAGGCGTTGAAGCTGCTGCTGGACGGGCTGGACGACAACTGGTCGCTGGATGGGCTGACGTCGCTGGTGTACGGCGTGCCGAAGATCCAGGCGGGGCTTTCGCTGGACGCCGCGCCGTCGCCGGAGCTGAAGGCGGCCCAGCGGGAGCTGTTCGTGCTGCTGTACGAGCTGCTGGTCGGCCGGGACACCGGGCCGCGGCTGCCCACCCTGCTGCTGGCGCTCGGGGCGGACCGGATCCGGTCGCTGCTGACCGTCGCGTAGCGCGGGCTGCCGGAGGCATTGGCCGCCGGCCTGGTCTCGGACGTGTTGAGGGTCGGGCCCGGAGCATGCTGCTCCGGGCCCGACCCCCGGTGTCTGCTCAGGCTGCCGCTCGCAGCCCCGTGCGGGTGAGGATCTCGTCGGCGACGGCGGTGGCCGGGCGGTGCTCGGTGTCGATGTGGTGGGAGAACTCCGGTCCGCGGAGGGCTTCGAGGCAGCGCTCGACCTGGTTGCCCTCCCAGCTGAGCGGCCCCCACTTGTCCGGGCCCTCGCCGCGCTCACGCAAGCGGGTGCGGATGGCGGCGGGTGGGGCGAGCAGGGTGAAGTGGCGCACGTCGTGCCCGGCCTCGCGCAGCGGGCCCACGATCCGGTCGAAGACGCTGTGGCGGACGATGGTCATCGGGACGATGATCGGGCGGTCGTAGGCGCGGGCGGCCTGGTCGAGCATGCAGTGGGTGAGCGGCGGCCAGAGCGGTTCCAGCTCGAACTCCTCGGTGCGCACGGTCTCGGGGAGCTGGGACCAGAGCATGTGTCCGATGGCCTCGGGGTTGATGACCATGGCCTGGGGCAGCCGCTGGGCGATGAGAGCGGTAGTGGTGCTCTTGCCGACGCCGAACGGTCCGTTGACGAAGACGATCACGTGACACTGGTGCCTTTCTGCTGGCTGGTCAGAACAGTTCGACGTAGCGGTTCGGGTAGGCGCGGGCGTCGTAGCGCAGGACGAGCACGGTGTAGCGCTGGTGGGCGCGCAGGGTGTTGGTGGCGTTCTTGATCTCGCGCAGCCGGTCGGTCATGGCGGTGCGGACGGCGAGGTCGGTGCTGCCGCTCTGCGCGAGGGCGCGGTCGACGGTGGAGCGGCAGTAGTGCTCGATGGCGTCGGCCGGCTCCGGGGTGAGGGTGTGGTCGCCCTGGTGGAGGACGTCGAGGCCGGTGAAGAGGGCGAGGGCCTGGTCGCGGGTCTCCATCGGGCTGCTGATGCCGAAGACGTCGCGGCGCACGGTGGCAGCGTTCTCGGGCAGGGGTTCGGGGGCCCAGAACGGGGCGGCCAGGACGTATCCGCCGTCGTGGAGGAAGCCGAGGAGCCGCTTCGCCATGGCCGGCGGGGCGGGGAAGAAGCCGAGGGCGGCGCCGACGGCGATGTGGCTGAACCGGTGATCGGGCTGGTAGGTGGTGCCGTCGGCCTGCTGGTAGGTGAGGCGGAGGGAGGGGTCGAGGAGCTGGTGGTTGTAGCGGGCGAGGTTGACCGAGTCGTGGCTGAGGTCGAAGCCGGTGGCGGCGGCGCCGGTGAGGCGGGCGAGTTCGCGGGAGGTGAAGCCGGTGGTGCAGGCGACGTCCAGGAGGTGGTGCTGCGGGCCGAGGCGGGAGTGCAGGGCCCAGGTGTTGAGCGTGGCGTGGGCGCCGGGCATGACGTTGGTCTGGTTGGTCATGGCGACGAAGTCGGGGTAGCTGGCGGCCCGGACGTCGTCGGCGGACCTGGGCACCTTAGCCAGGGGCCAGGCGGTCGTGGTGGTCATGGAGTCCTCTCGGTGGCGCGGAGACGAGTTCGCCGCTGGGCCGGTACGGGGGCGGGGCGGAGGGAGGCCAGGCGGGTGACGCTCATGCCGAAGCCGACGCACGGCGGCAGGCCGCTGTCGTACAGGTCGATGACCTGCTGGTAGGTGCGGTGCGCGAGGTGGTGGTCCGTGGCGAACTGGGTGGTGAAGGCGTCGGCCAGGCGGGCGGGGTCGCGTTCGTTGGTGGCGATCTCGGCGAGTTCGATGCCGTCGCAGTAGAGCCAAACGCGCTGGGCGCGGCGGCCGGTGCCGGCGATCAGTGGTGAGGCAGGGCCGGGGATGTCGGTGATCGCGGTCAGGCCGCGCAGCTGCTGGCGGACGTGGTGGCGCCACAGGCGCCGGGCAAGGCGGTCGGGGCCGTCGGTCTGCTCGGCGGTGTAGGGGGTGTGCTCGGCGGCCATGGCCCGGACGGCGACGGTGTCGGCGGGGTCGGTGCCGGTGATGTCGGTGAAGGCGTGGTCGAACGCCCGGCGGGTCAGCGGGGCGGTGATGCCGGTGGTGGCGGCGACGAGGTCGGCGAGGTAGGTCGTTACCTGGTGGAGGGTGAGGTCGGCCGCGTACGCCTCCAGCATCACGAACTCGACCGTGGGGCGACCGCGTTGGCCTTCGTTGCGGAAGCTGGGGCCGATCTCGTAGCAGCGGGTGGTGCCGGCCGCGATGACGGCGAGCAGATCTAGTTCGCTGGTGACGCGCAGGTACTGGCGCTGTGCTGCGGCGTGGGCCCAGGTGGTGAACGGACTTGCGGAGCCGCCGAAGTAGCCGCTGGTGAGGACGGGACTGATCGCCTCGCGGAAGCCGCCCGCGGCGAGGTGCGCACGCAGCGGACCCAGCACCGGGGTGAGGTGGGCCGCGACCGGTAACGGTGGTACTGCTCCGGATTCGTGGCGCTCCAGGTAGCGGACGAACAGGGTCGGGCGGCCGGTGCGGCTGGTGGAGCAGGTGCCCCGGGCGGCGACGAGGTCACCTGGGTGGAGACCGGCGGCGGTGGCGGGGTCGAGGGCGAGCTGGGCGGTGCGGCCGTCCCAGGCAAGGTCCGCGAAGGTGACGTGGCTGTGGGCGCGCAGGGCGGTGATGCGCCCGGACAGGGTGACGACCTGGTCGGGGGCCGGCCAACGGTTCCAGTCGGCGAGCGGGAACGGCTCGGGGTCGCGGGTGCGGGTGCGGGTGCGGCTACGGGGCGTTGGGGCGAGCGGGTCGGCGGTGGCGGTGAGGGTCAGCAGCAGGGCGACCGGGTCGTCGGTCCGGGGATCGAGGAGCCAGGCGGTGCGGCGGAGCAGGTCGCGGTGCAGGTGCGTGCCCGTGCCGGGCAGCAGTCGCAGAAGGTACAGGACCGCGGCGGCGCGCAGGGCGGTCAGGCGGCAGGGGATGGTGGCGGTGAGGGCGGTGGTGGCCTCGGCCAGCCGGGCCGGGTCGGCGGGACCGTCGGGCCAGGACGGTCGGCCCGGTTCGGCGGCGGAAGCGAGGGCGTGGTGCAGGACGTCGGCTTCGCGCGGGCCGAGGGCGGGCCGGGCGGAGTGGAGGGTGACGGCGGGGTGGGGACCGAGACGCAGGAGGCGGGCGATGCCGGCCAGGAGTTCGTCGGCACCGTCGGGGGCGTGGGAGGTGAAGAGGACGACGGCGGCGCTGAGCAGTTCGGTGGGCGCGTCCCACGTCGTGGGCGGGGTGCAGGCGTGAGTGGCGGCGATGTCGGCGGCCAGGATGGCGAGGTGGGTGGTGGTCATGTCGTCTCCCGTTCGGTCGGGCCGGGGCGCCACCAGGTGACGGGCGGGTCACCGGGGTCGAGAGCGGCGACGAACTTGGCTGCCTCGGTGGTCCCTTGGGCGAGGTCGGAGTCGTAGGGGGTGCCGGCCGCGTGATGCGCGACGCGGATGCGGTCCCGGATCGCGGGCGCGATCTCGGCGCCCTTGGGTGTGGCGTGCCGGTCGAAGGAGTGGACGGGCTGCAGGAGGAGGAAGGTGGCGGCCGACCCGCGGGTGGAGCGCGGGGAGGTGTCGGGGTAGCAGGGGGCGAAGACGACGAGGAACCAGCGGATGCCGGCCAGCCGCAGCCACCAGCCGTCGGTGCCCGCGTGCGCGAGTTCGGCGGCCGGATCGCCGCCGGTCGCGGCCAGCAGCCCGCTGACGCACGCGCGGACGGTGGAGGCGAGGACGTTCAGGGAGGAGCCGAGGCGGGGGTCGGCGAGCTGGAGGACCAGGCCGTCCAGCTCCTGGTCCACGACACGGCGGGCGAAGTCAGCGACGACGGCCCCGGCCGCCGTCCCGGCCTCGTACGGGTCGGCTCCGCTGTACGCGGGCGCGGTCTCGATGCGGGCGCGGGCGGCGAACAGGCACGCGGAGCGGCGCTGGATGGGGTCGAAGCCGTCAGCCACGGGCGACGGCCGCCCAACCGTCGAGGTGGCTGCGCGAGGGCAGCGGGCCGTCCGCGCCCTGGTACTTGCCGGTATACAGCTGGTCGATCTCGCCGAAGGTCACCCAGAAGCTCACCTGCGCCACCGGCATCCCGGGATACAGAACGGTGGGCATCGTGGCGTACAGTTGCAGGGTGGACCGGCCGTAGAAGCCGAGGTCGATGAGGTCGGCGGTGCAGTGCGCGAAGGTCCCCAGCCGGGCGAAGCCCGACTTGGCGTGCACGATCGGCACGAGCGAGTCGCTCCCGAACCTCTCGTCCATCTCGCCCAGGACGAACGCTCCGCGCTCCAGCCGGTAGCCGCTCTGCGGGATCTCGCGGTACTCGACCACCGGCTCGCGCGCGGGGTCCAGGACCTGGTCCTGGTACACGGCCAGGCGCTTGCCCAGCGTCAGGTCATAGCTGTTGGTGGTGCAGTTGCGTGGGTCGAACGGATCGATCCTGATGCGGCCCTGTTCGAATTCCCGGGCGATCTGGGGTCCGGTGAGGATCACGACGGTGCTCCGCTCATCTTGGACTCGCAGGCGTGGTTGAAGCGGGCGTACGTCGCCGGGCCGGGGAGGACGAGCCCGGTGTTGTGCCAGAAGGACACCTGGCCGGCGACCATGCCGGGATAGATCCGCATCGGCAGGGCAGCGACGATCTCCAGCGTCCAGCGGTGGCAGGAGGTGGTGTGGCCCAGATCGGCGGAGAGCTGGAGGAACAGCCCGCGCCGGCCGTTGCTGCTGCAGCCGATCAGCCGCATCGCGAACAGGCTGCTGCCGATCACCTCCTCGGTGTGTCCGAGGTACATCCGGTGCGGCTCCAGCACGAAGCCGTCCTCTGGCAGCTCGATCTCCGACCAGCTCGCGGTGCGGTCGTCGAAGACCTTGAGTCCGCGGCCCAGGTGGTAGTTGATCGAGTTGGGGTTCACCCCTGCCCGGTCGTAGGGGGAGAAGACGATGTCGCCCTGGCCGACGAACCGCCGGATCGCCTCACCGGTGAGGATCACCGCGCCTCCGTCACGATGCGCATCGGCAGGCAGGTGGCGGAGCGGATCACCTGCGAGGGCTTCCACCGCGTCCCGTCCAGCACGTGGAGCCGGACCCCCCGCCGGAGGACGGCCCGCATCACCGCGGCGCCCTCCATGCGGGCCAACGCGGCTCCGAAGCATGCGTGCGGGCCGTGCCCGAAGCCGACGTGCGGGTTCGGGTGCCGGCCGGGGCGGAACACGTGCGACTGCTCGAACACCTCAGGGTCGCGGTTGGCGGACGCCTGGAGCAGGATCAGCCGTCGGCCCGCCGGCACGGGGACGCCGAACACCTCGCAGTCCTCCACCGCCGTTCGGCCCGTCATGAGCGCGGGCCCGTCCAGCCGCAGAACTTCTTCGATGAACCCGGCGACGGGCCCCGCCGCACCCTCCGCGGCCTGAGTCGGCTCAGGCTGGTCCGAGAGCGCCCGAAGCACCGCAGAGATGAGCCCCGTGGTCGTCTCGTGGCCGCCGATCAGCAGGGCGATCAGGTTGGACACCGCCTCGTCCAGGGTGAGGCGTTCGCCCTGCTCCTGCTCCTGCACCTCCACCAGGGCCGAGACGATGTCGTCGCCAGCGCACGCCCGGCGGTGCTCGATGAGCCCGGAGAAGTAGTCCCAGAGGCCGGCCCACGCGGCGGCGAGCCGCGTCTCCTGGTCGTCGGTGAGCGTCGGCTCGGTGAGCAGGACGACGTCGTCGGACCAGCTCTTGACGAGGTCCTGGTCCTGCTCCGGGATGCCCAGCAGCGCGCAGATCGTATGGACCGGCAGGGGCTCCGCGATCTCCCGTGCCGCGTCACCGCCGCCGGCCGCCACGAACCGCGAGACCAGTGCGTCGGCCGTCGTGGCGATCTGCGGCTCCAGGGCGGCAATCCGCCGCGGAGCGAACGCCTTCGCCAGCAGGCCCCGCAGCCGCGGGTGCTGCGGCGCGTCGGCGTAGAGCACCCAGGACCTCACCTGTTCGAGAGCGGGCCGCAGGGCCGGACTGATCTCGTTCAGCAGGCCGGTGGCGGTCGGCCCGCACACGAAGCCCGGGTGACGCAACAGGTGACGCACCTCCCGGTAGCGCGGGAAGACGAGCCGCCCGCTGCCCAGGTCGGGACAGTCGATGGCCCGGGGCCCCTCGGCCAGTGCCGTGAGCACGGCTTCGCGCTCCGGCGCTGTGGAGAGTGCGGTCAACACGGTCTTCTGATCCATGCGTAGCCTCCCGTCCGCCCGACGTCCGCGCAAAGGCCGCCCCGTGCCGCCGTGAATGCCGACGGACGTAGTACGGGCAGGTCCATACACGGCGATCGGGCTGTGGTGTGACGAAGTAGAGGTGGCCGGCGGGAGGGGCCTGCCCGTCGTGGGGTGGCGCGCGGTCCCGTTTCCGACCGTGCACCGATGATGACGCTACGTCAGAGGAAGGGCAAGGGGGTCGAAAAGGAAACTCTGTCCTTTTCGCTGAACCGGCATATGCGAGCCACTGCCCAAGCGCTAGCCTGTCCCTCACGAAGGGGAGGTGCTGAGGTGGCCGTCGAGCCAACACCGCGGCGACGTCGTCTCGGCAGCGAGGTCCGGCTTGCCCGCAAGCGCCTCGGCTGGAGCGTCGAGCAGGCCGCCGTCGAACTCGGCTACGGCTCCGCGTCCACCATCTCGAAGATCGAGAACGGCACCCAGGGGATCAAGCCGCAACAGCTCCCGCACTTCTTCGAGGTCCTCGGAATCACCGACCCGGCGGTCCAGGACGCCTGGCGTGAGATGGTTCGCAACGCCCGCGACCGGGACTGGCACCAGCGCTACCCCGGAGTCGCCGACGACCCACTCGGTGACTACCTCGCCAATCTGGAGATCGCCCTCAGTCTCTTCATCTGGTCCCCCGTGGCCGTCCACGGCCTACTCCAGTGCGACGCCTACGAGCTGGCCGTAATCCTCGCCGGCCGCGCCTGGAAGAGCGACGAGGACATCCAGCGCTTCATCACGGTGCGGCGCAACAGCCGTCTCGCCGTTCTCTCCCGCAAGACTCCGCTTCGGATCTGGGCAGTTCTCACGGAAGCCCAACTCCGGCAGGAGGTCGGCGGCCGGGCGATCGCCCGCGACCAAGCACTGCACCTTATCGAGCTGGCCCGGGTCCACCGGAACATCGTCGTCCAGGTCATCCCGCTCGCGCGTGGCGCACATGCCGGTTGCGATGGCCCCTTCATGGCCTGGACGTTCCCGACCGGCCACGACTCCGTCACCATCGAGGGCATGAAGACCGCGCTTCACCTCAACGACCCCGAAACCGTCACCGACTACCGCACCACCAGCGATCACCTGAAGACGGACGCCCTACCGCCGAAGGACTCGCTCGAACTCCTCGCTCAAATCGCCAAGGACCTCTCGTGACCCACCGCACCGCGGCCCACCTCTCGGCCGCAAACGCTGACGACATCGTCGCCGCCGAAGACAAGAACAACCTCGATCCGACCTGGGTCAAGGACCAGTTGGACTGCGCCGAGTGGCTGTCAGCCAGCACCGGTGGCAGCAACTGCAAGGAGGTCGCGTTCCTTGAACGCGGCCTCGTCAGCACCCGCGACTCGCTCAACCCCCACCAGCCACCACACATCTTCACAGCGGGCGAATGGCGCGACTTCATCGAAGGTGCAAAGGCCGGACGGTTCGATCTCCCCTGACACTGCAGCTTTTCCGCCGAGGTGACCAATTCTCAGGGTTAGGGTGCGTATTTGGCTGTGATCAATTTGCGTGATTAGCCTGCGTGGGCAGGTTCTGATCCGGTAGACCATGCTGCGTGACGCGAGCGCAACTATCGCATGCTGAGTGGGAGTTCATCGGGCCGTACTTGCCGGTCGGCGAGTACGGCCCGTACCCCGAGCGGCTGCGGCAGCAGCGGCATCGGCTGGGAGAGAGCGACGGGCTCGACTTCCGGCTCCTTGACGCGGACCACGGGGTCCCGGGCCTGCTCCCGGCCAGCGAGTTCGACCTGGGGAGTCGGTCGGTCTGCGCTCGGCCAGTCTCGACCTGCTGCGCGCGTTCGGCTGGAGCGCCATGGCCGAGTACCCGCTCGACCATCTGCTCTGCCTCCTGCTGACCACCCACGTCACCCTGGAGAGGACCAACCGATGACCCCCACCACCGCCGCCCGGCCCGCCGTCCCAAGGGACGCCGACGAACTGCTGCGCCTGCGCGTCGCCGTTCTGGACGGCGGCCCGCTCACTGACGAGTGGCGCACCACCTTCCGCGACGACATGCGCGAGCGCCTGGGTACCGACCCGAACCTGCTCGCCTACGTCGTCCCCACCGCTGACGGCCTCGCCGCGTGCGCCATCGGCATCGTCTATCGCGGCTACCTCGGCCCCGTGTTTCCCACCGGCTTGTGGGGCCGCATCCACACCGTGGTGACAGATCCTGCCCACCAGCGACGCGGATACGGCCGGGCCGTGACCTGCGCCCTCGTCGAAGCTCTCAAGGACTGCGGCTGCGGGTCCGTCGAACTGAGGGCCACCGCCGCCGGCGCGGGCCTATACCGCACCCTCGGCTTCGAGCCCCTCGACGGTTTCATGACGCTGCGGCCCGGCCCCGGCGGGTGGGCGCGGTGACCGCCTTCGACCTCGACGCCTACAACGAGCGGGCCCGCAACGGGCCGTGCTTCATCTGCTCAATGCTCGCCGGCGCCCGCGGCTACGAGCACCGGATCGTCCTGGACGACGGCGTCCACGTCGCCTTCCTCGACCGCTACCCCACCCTGCACGGCAAGGTCCTGGTCGCCCCGCGCGCCCACGTCGAGGACACCATCGGCGACTTCACCGAGGACCAGTACCTCGCCTTGCAACGCGTGGTCCACCGCGTCGCGACCGCGCTCACGGCGACCGTTCCGACCGAGCGCGTGTACGTGCTGAGCCTAGGCAGCCAGCAGGGCAACGCGCACGTCCACTGGCACATCGCTGCCCTTCCGCCGGGCACCCCTTACGAGCATCAGCAGTTCCATGCCCTGATGACCGAAGGCGCCGGGGTACTGCCCGACGACCCCGAGCGGGCGGACCGCCTCGCCGCCGACCTGCGCGCCCGCCTTAACGGAGGGGCCTGACCGTGGCCTTCGTCCCGCCCGAGCAATTCGTCCCCACCCTGCCGCACGGCGTCTCCTACGCCGGGGTGTTCTTCACCGACCTCCGGGACCGGCCGCTGCTGCTCACCTCGGTCCATCGCCCGACCTGGTGCCGCCGACGGCCACCGACGGCACGGCGTTGTCCGACCTTGCCCCCGACGTGTGAGGCACGGTCAGGGCCGGTGACGGGGACGCGGTGGCAGGCCCCCGGGCGGTGAGCCGCCGTCCTCGTCCGCCTCGACCGCCGCGCCCCGCTCGCACCCCCGTGACCGTCGCAGACGGCGTACCGGCCATCGCTGTCGCCGGCATCGACGGTGCGGCGGCCCGGCGACGGCACGTCCTCGGACGCGCCCGCAGGCCCAGAAGCTCCCGCATGGAGAGCTTCTGGGCCTGCGGGACCGGGCTTCTGCCTAGACGTACGCGCCGGACACCGCCACGCCGCCGAGGCCGGTGGGGCACTCGGCCTTGGCGTACTGGTAGCCGGTGGCACTGCGCTTGATGCTTCCGTCGCCACAGGCGACGGTCACCCGCACGTCTCGCCCGCTCCCCGCGCAGCTGAGGTGCCCTCGTCCATGGCCGGCGTACCAGTCGATCCAGCCGCTGCACCCGGACGGGATGGCCATGACGGACACCTCCGGGGTCACCGCGGAGCGCGGACCGGCCTGCATCCCGCCGGACGCGTAGGACGGAGCTACGGACACGGCGACGGCTGCACCGGCCGCCAGCGCGCTCAGGGCAATCCGCTTCATATGCATCACTTCTGGAATCTCCTCGCTGATCGGGATGATTGACTTTCCGTCGTGCACGGCCGCCGCCGGAGAGTTCCGACGCGGACCCACCGAATCGCAGTTCTCTCGATCGACGGGGCCACTCGAACCTTGCTGCGGTGACGCACACGGCCGCAATGCCTTCCGCTGTCCCGGACACGGGCCGGGACGTCCGGGCTGGTCGGGCCGGTGTCCGCCTCATGTCCCGGACAGCAGAGCGCGACGGCGTTGACGGCCTGGTCCGACGTCAGCTTCCTCTTCTGTCGTCCATCGCCTACGTGCTGATGTCTCTCCGGCGGGGGGATCGGAATTCCCTTGTGGCAGAAGGCCGCCAGAACCGTGCCCGGTATTTCGGTCGCGGTCCGGAGCTCCCCGCACCCGCGGCGCTACCGGCGCGGGGTGCCCGGCTCGGCGTCGGCTACGCGGAGGCCGTCGATCACGAAAGCCGCGAGACGTCGTGCCGCTGCGTCGCGGGTGGAGGCGGGCGCGGCGGTCAGTCCGCGGCCGGCGAGCAGAATGACGACGAAGTCATCGAGTGTGAAGTCCGGACGCAGCCGGCCCGCGGCCTGCGCGCGGCGGATGAGGGTCGAGACGGCGCGGCCCAGCTCCTCGCGGTGTGCCTCGAAGTCGACGATGTCGGGGTGTGCCGACATGAACGCGTCCGTGAAGCCCTGGTTGCGCGCGTTGAGGAGCAGGGCGCGCTCGATGACCTCGCAGAACCCGCGCCACGGATCCGGGTCGGCGGTGCCGTCGTAGACGATCGAGCCGCACTCGGCGAGCTCCTCCTCGAACGCCTCGAGCACCAGGTCCTGTTTCGTCGCGAACCGGCGGTAGAGAGTCGCGGGCCCGACGTTCGCACGCCGGGCGATCTGTCGCATCGTCACTCCCAGCCCGGACTCCGCGAAGAGCTCCCGGGCCGCGGCGAGGACACGATCGCGATTCTCCCTCGCGTCGACACGCAGCAGGTGAGTCATCTTCGGGGCGATCTCTCTCACAAGGGCAAGTGGACGCATGCGTCCGTTACGTTCGATCGTACGGGAGCCAACCGGCTCGAACCAGTCAGGAGCGATGCATGCGAGCAGTCTCGATCCGTACTTTCGGCGACCCCGAAGGCATGGAGGTCGTCGACGTCCCCGTCCCCAGCCCGAGCGCAGGTGAGGTCCTCGTCCGGACCGCGGCGATCGGGGTCGGCGGAGTCGACGCGGTGATCCGGCGCGGCACGCTGGGCGCGCTCGGCCCGGCCATGCCTCGCGACGGTCTGGTGCCGGGAAGTGAGGTGGCCGGGACGGTCACGGCCGTAGGAGCGGGCGTCGAGGCGTCGTGGCTCAACCGACGCGTCTGGGCGTTCACCGGCCTCTCCGGCGGCTACGCCGAGTACGCGGTCGCGCGGATCGAGAACGTCACGCCGCTGCCCGCCGGCCTGCCGCCCGTGGACGCGGTGACACTCGGCAGCGCGGCCCCGGTGGCGCACTTCGCCCTGCGGCAGGCGCACTTCGCCGAGGGCGAGACCGTGCTGGTGCGTGGCGCGGCCGGCAGCATCGGCATCGCGGCCGTCGAGATCGCAGCCCGGGCCGGCGCGCGGGCGGTCGCGGTGACCACGTCGTCAGCCGAGCGGGGAGAGCGGCTGAGGGAGTACGGCGCGACACACGTGCTCGACCGCGACGGGAACAGTACGCGTGGTCCCGAGCCGGCCGGCTTCGATGTGATCGTCGACATCGTCGCCGGGCCGGCGCTGCCCTCGTTCCTCACGCGGCTCGCACCCCGTGGTCGGCTCGTGCTGGTCGGCCTCGTCGCCGGGCCTCCTCCGGCGGACTTCGGGTCGGCGCTGCTGAGCCGGTTCCGGCAGTCGGTGTCGGTCGCGACCTTCAGTCTGGACACGGTGCCGCGGGCCGACCTGGCCCGGACGCGCGCGAACCAGTTGGAGGCCGCGGTGCGAGGCGACCTCAGCGCCGTCGTCCACGCTGTCCTCCCACTCGAAGCCGCGGCAGACGCCCACCGGCGGATGGACGCCGGCGAGGTAATCGGGCGCGTCGTCCTGACACCGTGACGTACTGCCGCCCGGTCACAGGTTGGTGCACCAGCGTGCCGCGCAGGGGTGAGGGCCGAGGTCGGCTACCGGGCACGCGGTCCCGGAGCGTGCAGCGGCTGGGCGGGGCATCCGGCTGCCGCTGTCGAGGTCAGGCCTCCGAGGGGCCACTTGGTGACCGCCCCGGCGGGCCGGACACCCGCTCTTCGGGGGCTCACCTCAGATGGGAGATGAGGATCCAAGCGGCGACGGCGAGGAACACGATCCCGACCACGCGCTGCATCATGTAACCCCTGCGCGTGGGCTCCGCACCATCGGGGTCCTTCACCCACCCTCGCTGGAGCCGCCGGTTCACTCCCCACAGGAGCTGTGGCCGCAGTACCTGAACAAGCCCCATGGCCACCACCAAGCACGCCACAACGATGAACATCCGTCCCCCTCGTAAGCAGCTGCGGGCGTCCGCTTATCTGACGCCCTCTCATGCGACGCCTGCCCTACGGGCCTCGCGCGAAACAGGGAGTCCAGAGGGCACCGCCGACCACCGCCGGCGGTCACCCCTTTCTGCGAGGGCGGCGGCAGGACCCCGGAGTGAGGTTGTCGATCCGCCTCACGCCCAGGTGCACGCCATCGCGCGGGCGGGTAGACCCGTGGCACGACAGCGCGGAACCGTCCGCGCTCCGCCTGGGGGGCACATGGAGAACAACGAGTTCGTCGGAGTCGCGGTGATGGTGCCGGCCGGCCTGGGCTTCCTCGCCGTCCTGCTGTTCGGCGATCCCCTCCCGACGTGGTTGCGTGCCCTGCTCGCGGTGATCGCCCTCGTCGCGCTGTCCGTCGGCCTGGTGATCTGCGTGGGGGGCTCGGGTGGTTCGGGCGGCAACATCGGGGACGGCGGGTACGGGCCCGGGGGCCTCTAGTACTGCAACGGTGCTTACCGTGATGAGGCTTCAGCTCTTGGGCTGTGGCCTCGTCGCTTGTAGTGGCTGGTCCGGGCTTGATGCTGGCGTCGGCGGCGCCATCGGGACCAGTGCAGGACGTGGTCGATGCTGCGGCGGACAGGCCGGGTGAGATGCGTGATCAGCCGGCGGATCTCGGGGACGGTGAGGGGTATCAGGTCTGGCGTTCGAGCGGGTTCGGCCCCCTTTCAGTGAGGTAGGCGTGGGCGGCCATGGCGAGAGCGATGTGCCGGTACCAGCCCTGGTGGCGGCGGACCTGGTAGTCGTCCAGGCCGCACTGGCCCTTCGCGCTCTGGAAGCACTCCTCGATCGCCCAGCGGGCGCCCGCCACGGCGATCAGCTCGTTGAGTGTGGCATCGGCGGGTGCGTAGGCGATGTAGTAGGCGATCCTTGTGGGATCGGTGATGCCGCGGCGCGCCAGGACCCAGTGCCTGCGGTCGGGGCGATGCCAGGGCCGGACCTCGATGCGGGCCCAGTCGTAGATCCGCAGGCCGTGGGCGCCGTCGCCGCAGGACCGGCGCTTCCACTTCTGCCGGGGCAGGTCTGCGACCAGGTCGTGCAGCCGATGGTCCATGGCCTGCCAGGTGACCACGGTGTCGTGGCGGGTGGTGGCCACGACGTGGAAGACGTCGGCCTGCTCCAACTCGTAGCGCCAGCCCTTGCTGTAGCCGTAGCCGGCATCCGCGGTCACCCACCGGAACGGGATCTCGTCGTCGATCGCGCGGCGCACCATCGCCTTCGCGAGCTGGACCTTGGTGGCGAACTCGACGCCGTCGTCGATCCCGGCTTGTCGGCAGCGCTCATGGTCGTCGGTCCAGGACTTCGGCAGATACAAGGCCCGGTCGATCAGCGTTCGGCCCCGTCCGGTCGAGTAGGCGAGGAAGACCCCGACCTGGCAGTTCTCGGTGCGGCCGGCGGTTCCGGAGTATTGCCGCTGGACGCCGGCCGACCGGACGCCCTTCTTCAGGAAGCCGGTGTCGTCCACGATCAGCACGCCGCCGGGATCGGCCAGGTGCTCGACGACGTACTCACGCACGTCGTCGAGCACCGCCTCCGCGTCCCACTCGATGCGGTTCAGCAGGCGTTGGATCCGATCCGGACCGCCGTGACCGGCTTCCTCAGCCAGCGTCCAGCCGTTCTTGCGCTCCAACGGCGCCAACAGGCCCCGCCTGTACGCCAGCGCCGACTCCCGCGACTCGCTCCGCGCGAACCGGTGCGCAAACCGCTCATGCAACCCGGCCAACCTATCCGACCAGCGACGAGCATCGACCGCAGATATGTCCCCACCCATGAACAGCACAACGAGCAAACCCAACAACCGTCACGGTAAGCACCGTTGCAGTACTAGTTGGCACCCGCCCTCGGAAAGCGCGGTTACGGGCCGACGGCGGGCTGCCCCGCCTGCACGCCGCCCTCCTCGCAGAGTCTGCGTCGCGCCAATCTCCTGGATCTGGACGACTGCGCCGTGGACGGGTCGCATGTCAGGGCCCTCAATGGGGGGATCATCTCGGTCCGTCGCCGGTCGACCGCGGTCGTCCCGGCTCCAAGCATCATCTGATCGTCGACCGCCACGCAGCCCCGCTGGCCGTCACGCTCACCGGCACGACGTCGCCCGACTCCTGCCGCTGCTGGACGCGGTCCCACCGATCCGGGGACGGCGGGGACGTCCCCGCCACAAGCCACGGGGCCTGTATGCCGACCGGGGCTACGACTTCGACAAGTACCGCCGTCTGCTGTGGAAGCGCGGCATCAAGCCGATGATCGCCCGGCGTGGCGTCGCCCACGGCTCCGGGCTGGGCAGGGTCCGTTGGGTCGTCGAGCGCGGGTTCGCCCGGCTGCACCAGTTCAAGCGGCCCAGCATTCGGTACGAGCGGCGCGCCGCCCTTCACCAGGGGTTACCTGAAATCGCTTGCTCGATCGTCTGCCCGCAGATTCCCCGAAAGGCTGTCCAACCCGGCAGTAGGCTCCGGATGTCGCCGCTGGTGCCCGCACCTACAGCAGCAGCGAGTTGAACGACTTGCCCGGCCGATCCAGCCTGTGTCCCCAATGCCGACCTACCGTATTGAGGATCCTGAGGAGTGTCTCGCGGTCCTCGGAACACTCCTGCAGCATGAGCGCTGACCGCTCGATGACGAGCAGATAGTGATCGGCGGGCTCCCACCCCATGTCGCGAAGGCAGTCCGAGAGGGCGTTCCAATTCCAGCCGAAGTAGACCGGGAGCCGGAGACGGGCACTCATCTGTTCGAAGAGCTTCTGGTCGTCCCGCCCATCTCAGCACCGTCCAGCCAAGTCACATAGCCGGTCCCCGAAGGCGGCAAGAGGAATGCAGAGTGCCGTGCGCTCCGCCCCGGCTGATGCACCCAGGGCGCCTCGCCAGTCCAGTAGTGGTTCATTTCCGTCCGGTTCAAGTAGCCAGCCTGCGCACGACACGATATCTGGGCCGCACCCACTGCGATCAGCCACATGTCCGAGGCAGCCGCTCCGGGCGAGTTGAACGGCAACGACGTTCAGGCGCCTCGCTGCCCGTGACTCCCGCAGCCGCCTGCCCCGGTCATTCTAAAATGATCAGTTAGTCGAGATCGGTGCGGCGCCTGGCGGACCTCCTGGGGCCCGGCCGCCGGCGGGCTGCGGGCGTTCCGATCGGCTCTTGCCCACCCGGGGGTGGCCACTGGAGCTTGGCCCTCACAGCACCGGTTGTGTCCGGAGCGCTACAGAATGAGATGTCGGAGGTTCCGCTGTGCGATCGTGTGGGTACATACTGAGTGCCCGGCCCCTACACGAGGGGGTGGCCATGGCTACTCTAATCGCCCTGCTCGTGGGCCTCGCCGTGATCGTGACCGGCCTCGCGGTCTATCTGCAGCGGCGTCCCCACCACCGCACCGAGACCGTCGAAGGGCTGCTGGCCGAGCAGGAGCTTACGGCCCGGTCGCGGGCCGCCCGCTCCACCTACAGCGCGGTCGCCATGCACGGCACCCACGGCCTGACCGTCGACGACCTGGAAAGGTACCGCAGGTAGGAACCGCCTCCGCTTGCCAACCCGAGGTACTGAGGATTTCGGGTTGTCGTCGGGTGGTGACGGTTCATGATCCTTGCGGTATGCGGTTGGTATGCGTTATCCGGAGGGTGGGGGCCTGACTGCCGAGTGTCGGGCGTTTCGTGAGGGGATCCGGCTCCAGGCCGGCGTGCGGTTCGCGGCGGGCGAGAAGACCGCGGTGATCGCGAAGGATCTTCGGGTGAGCGTGAGGTCGGTGGAACGCTGGCGCCGTGCCTGGCGCGAGGGGGCACGGAGGGCCTGCGCTCTACCGGTCCGGCGAACTCCCCGACCGTCACTGATGCCCAGTTCGCCGTACTCGAGGAGGAGCTCGGCAAAGGACCGGCAGCGCACGGTTTTGAGGATGAGCGGTGGACCCTGGCCCGGGTCCGGACGGTGATCCGTCGCCGTCTGCGTGTCACCCTGTCGGTGCCGACAGGGTGGCGGCTGCTGAAACGGCACGGCTGGTCGTGGCAGGCGCCCGCACGCAGAGCCGTCGAACGCGACGAACAGGCCGTCGAGCTGTGGAAGAAGGAGGTGTGGCCGCGGGTAAAAGCCTCGCGGCGGCGTGTGGGGGCTGGATCGTCTTCGAGGACGAGGCCGGATTCTCCATGACGCCGCCCCGCGCCCGCACCTGGGGCCGGCGCGGACAAACCCCCGTCATCCGCGTCCGCGGCCGCTCCCGCCGCCGGACCTCGATCGCCGCCCTGTGCTGCTACAAACCCGGCGAGAAGAGCCGCCTCATTCACCGGCCCCGCCACCATCTCCTGCTCAAGGGCGCCCGGAAGAGCTTTTCCTGGCAGGACTACCGCGACCTGCTGGTGAGGGCCCATATCCAGCTCGGCGGCCCCATCGTGGTGGTCTGGGACAACCTCAACACCCACCTGGCCGCCGGGCTGAAACGCTACGAGACCGAACACGACTGGCTCACCACCGTCCGCCTCCCGGCATACGCACCGGATCTGAACCCGGTTGAAGCCGTCTGGTCACTCGTGCGCAGAGCCACGGCCAACACCGCCTTCGACCCTCCCGACGACCTCGACCGCAAACTCCGCCGCGAGTTACGCAGAATCCAGCTCCGACCCCACCTCATCGACGGCTGCCTCACCGCCACCGGCCTGGCCACCAGCCCGCCGACCCCACCCTGAAATCCTCAGTAACGGCCTTCGACCGCCCATCGTGTGAGGCACTGCGGGAGCTGGGGAGATCTCCGGGGCCCCTCGCACCCACCTGCGTTCTCTCGCTCGGGCAGGCCCCGTGCGGTGCCTGCAAGCTCATGAAGTGGCTGGACCCGAGCGGCGGGGTCGCTGATGCCGCGCTGCACCAGGTCATGGCGCAGGCCGTCCAGTTCCCCGTGTCGGCGGGATGGCTTCCCCGGCCGCGCAACGGCGGAGCCGGTCGTCCGAGGGTGGGCGGAACGACGCGGGATCGATGAGGGTGCTGCGTCAGGGGGCGGGGAGCGCGGAGAACCCCTTCGCCAAGATCACCTGCTCGGGAAGAACCTTCGACCGGGACGGACCGGGCGGGCCAACGGACCTCGGAAGCCGAGCGGAGAGGCGAGCGTGCTGGGTCTCCACGCGTCGAAATGCTCTCCCGGCTTCGTCTCGCCGGTATGCCGGGCGATCCGGAGGCGCCGAGTTCGGGCCGCCTGGATGTCCAGGGGCTAGCGCGGCCAGTCGGGTGCGGGGTCGGTGGGGAGGAGCGGGCGGACGGCGCCCAGTACGGCGCCGATGCACACGTCGCGCAGGTCGGCCCGACTGCAGGTCTGCTGCGTGAGCCAGTCCACGCAGAGCACCTGGACGAAGACCAGCCAGCTCTTCAGGACGCCGGAGACCGCCTCGCGGGCGGTGTCGTCGGCGAGGGGGAGTACGCACAGCAGCCGGGCGCGGAGAGCGTCGAGCTCGTTGGTCATGATCGTCTGGATCACCGGGTCGCCGGCCAGGACCCGGTTGGCGGCGAGTACGGCGTTGCGGTTCGCGACGAAGTAGTCCAGGTGGGCGTCCAGGCCCTGGCCCAGCTGCTCGACGAGGGTGGCGGCGGGATCGAACCGGGTCGCTGCGAGCAACTGGTCGGCCGCCTGCTGATAGACCGCCGCGAAGAGCTCGTGCTTGCCGGCGAAGTGACGGTAGAGCAGTGCGCGGGAGACGCCGGCCCGCTCGGCGACCTCCTCCATCTGCACGTCGTCGTACGGGTGGGCGGCGAAGAGCTGCGCTGCGACGGTGAGCAGCTGGGCGCGGCGGTCGGCGGGGCTGAGCCGTTGGCGGGGAGGCACGGGTGAAGGTTACTTGACACGCGTCTACCGGCGCGCTTCCCTGTTCTAGTAGACGCGTGTCAACTAGCAGGGACTCGGGAGGGGCCATGGCCAGAACACTGAGGGTGCTCGTGCTGATGATGGGGATCGCGTGCGTGGCGATCGGGCTCGGGCACGTGCTGCTCGGCAACGCCGCCATCCCCGGCGCGGGCGCCGCCGGGACGACGATCGACAGCCTGGGGCGCTTCCTCGGGGCGATCTTCGCCGGGTACGGACTGGCCTGGTTGTGGGTCGCCCGGCAGCGGCCGATCCCGGCGACGGCCGTGCGCGGGCTGGCCGGGGTGTTCCTGCTGGGCGGGGTGGGCCGGTTGCTGTCGCTCGCTCAGGATGGCTGGCCGCACTGGTTTCAGGTGGTCCTGACGGGGATGGAACTCGCTCTGCCGCCGGTCTACTTCTGGCTGGCCGACGCCGAGGAGCGGATATTCGCGGGGCGCGCCTGATCCCCGCTCGTCCGCGGCGAGGCGCCAGGCCGAATACCTGGGCGGATGCCTCGGTGGGCGTCGGTTGCCGGTTCCGCGTCATCCTGTGGACAGGGCTCCGGCTTGTCAGGGTGCTGTGGGACGGTCACGTCCCTCATGGCGGGTGCCCTCGTCAGGGCTGCCGAGGGCACGCTGCCCGGTGAGTTCCGCCCGGGCGGACGGTTCACGGCGTCCGAATCCGTCCCGGACAGCCCGGGACGTGCCAGGCCAGAGCCCGCTGCCTCGCCGGACGGTGTCCGGGACAACCGACCGACCTTGACCCACCTCTGCGCCGGTCCACAAGCTCGAGGCACCCCACCACGGCAATCCTGCCGAGGGTACGGGTCGACCTGAGGAGCGACGAGCTCGACACGTTCCGCCTCTGGGACAACCGGGCCGACGACACCACGTCGACCCGGGTGATCTGGAAGAAGGTCAACTCCAGCCTGACGGGGACGCTCTGGCACCGCTGGCAGAGCGGTGTGAACGGCCAGTCCTCCAACCAGTCCCCCCATACGAGTCTGAAGTCGGGCGACCAGTTCACCTTCCAGGTCTGCGCGCTGAACGGCAGCCAGGTGCTGGAGTGCTCCAACAAGGGCACCGCCTGGTACTAGGCACTCGGCCCGGCCCGGGTTGGGGCATCGTTCCCGTCTCCGCTGTCCTCGCAAGTCACGAAGACGCCATCGCGGGAAGGGGCGGTGGATGTCGTCCAGCCAGTCGACCGCGGTGACCCGGGCCGGGCCGAGGCCCGCGCGGCGCACGCCGCGGCGGGCCGGACCTCGGCAGGCGGGCGCTGGAGCTCCTCCTCGGTGGTGATCGTGGTCACGGCGGCCTTTCGCGGGTGGCCGTCGGTGAGGTGGCGAGGGGTCACAACGTGGTCAGCTCGGTGAGGTCGGCGATCACCTCGGAGGCGATCACCGGGTCGAGCTCGGCGAAGGTCGGGAAGGTGCGGTCGTGGGTCCAGTAGTCGCCCGGGCGCCTGTCGAGCCACACCGTTTCCACCCGCTGCTCGGGGTAGGAGTCGAACATGCCGACGGCGATGCCGTCCTCCGGGGCGATCACCATGTAGAGGTCGGGCCCGACCCGGCGGGACAGCCACTGCTCGACGCCGTTGTCCTGGGGCTCGCCGCGTCGCCAGCCGCGCCGTTCCATTCCGACCAGCCGGGTGGTGGGCAGCACCGGACCGTTCTCGAAGCGGGTGAGTCGGTGGCCGGCTCGCTCCTCGTCGGTCAGCGCGTACACCGGGCGGCCGAGCTGGCGGAACGGCTGGAGGATCTCGTGGTCGGCGAACCGCTCCGACCAGTCGGCGAGGCCGTCGCCGAGCAGGAGCGGGTGCGCCAGCCGGACGGAGGCGGTGGCCGGCAGTGCGAACGCCTCGTCCCGGACGTCCGCCAGGGTGCGGTCCTCGGCTACGCGGAACGCCGTCACCGTGCCGTCCGTCTCGGACAGCCACACCAGGCGGCGCACCAGGTGCCACAGCAGCGGATGCCCGACGAAGAGCTGGTCGAACTCCGCTGCCGTCCATGAGCGTCGGGTGATCATCGCCGCCTCCAGGCGGCGGACCTGATCCCCCGCCACCGTGCGGACGTCCTTCTTCAGCGCGGCGAAGCGCTTGCGCTCGGCGGGCGCCAGCTCGGCGTCGTCCCGCGCCCCCGGGGCGGGCAGGTCCTTGCGGCGGGCGCCGGCCGCGTCCAGCACGTACGGCTTGAGCTGCTCGTCGAAGCCGACCGTGAACGTCCGGGTGCCGTAGTCGATGACGGTGGTCCCGTCGGCGTCGAGCCCGAAGTCCGGGACCAAGCGGTCGGACAGCTGCTCCCTGGTCAGGCCGAGACCGGCTGCCACCTCGGAGATCTTCTCCTGGGCCCGGGTCTTGAGCGCCTTGAACTTCACCCGCTGTGCGATGCCGTGCAGGTGAAGCAGGGCCACGTCGGTGCCGATGGCGGCCAGCACCTCCAGGCCGTCCACCGCACGGTGGTGGGCCCCCTCACCCGGCCAGGCGTGGAGCACCGGCGTCAGCCGGCGGACCGTGTCGTCGTCACCGAACCGGCCGAGCACGTGCAACGCCCAGCCGTCCCGGGCGGGCATGCCGGCCAGCCGCCACTGCCCGAACACCGCCCAGCAGAACTCCGCCAACGACCGTGGCTCGCACCGCAGGGCCACCTCCTCGAGGCCCGGGTAGAACGCCCCGGGCGCGGACAGCGCGAGCATGGTGAGTACGTGCCGCACCGCCTCGGCGGGCAGGGCGCCCTCGCTGCCGCGCAGCAGCAGTTGCGGCAGCATCACCGGCTCCGTCCAGTCACAGGGTGGGGGCAGCTTCGCCGGGAGCGCGGTCACCAGCGGGTCGGCCGACAGCAGTGCGCCCACGGCCTCCTCCGCCTCCGGCCCGTATTCGCCGGCCACCGCGCGCACCGCCGCCGCGCCGTGCGCCTCGGCGATCACCCGCAGGGCCCGCTCGGCGCCGTGCCGGGCCGACCCGGTCTTCCCTAGCGCGGCGGGCGTCAGCAGCCGGGCCGCTTCCATGCCGTGCCGGATGAACCAGGAACGCGCTGTGCTCCCGGCCGATTTGAGGCGCACCAGCCAGTCCGCCATGGTCTCGGCCACCCGGACGTCCAGGTACGGAAGCAGCAGGGGCGCGTGCGTCGCCGGGTTCCCCGCCGCTGCGGCCCGGATCGGTTCGACGGCGTCCGTCCCGAAGCGGGCGGCCACTTGGCGCAGGGAGTCCCCGGAGTGCCAGATACGCTCACCGGCGCGCCACTGTGCGAGCAGGGGCCGGGCCAACTCCTCGTCGCCGTAGGCGAACAGCGCGAGCTCGGCGTGCTGTCCGCCGCGCAGCCGCGCGTCCTCGGGTTGCCCGATCCTGGCCCGGATCGTGGCCGCGACCCGCTGCCAGTCGTCGTCCGACCAGCTCGTGTACCAGGACTCGGAGTTCGCCGCCCACGCCTCGCGCTCACCCGGCAGCCACCGCATCCGCGGTTCCTGCGGCGCGCTGAGGCCGGTCAGCACGGGGGGTCCGCCAGCGGGGCGCGGCCGCGTCCACGGCGGGTTGGTGAACAGCTCCGGCAGCGAGTCGGGGCCGACCTCCGGCACCCGCTCGCCGAGGTCGGTGAGCGGCTCGACCAGGGCCGCCTGCTCCGGCGTCAGCTCCGTCAGCAGTTCGAGCGCGGTCGCGCGGTGGACGGCGACATGGCCGGTGAGGAGCTGCCGGGCGAGCTGCTGCGCGGCCGGGTCGGTGGAGGCCACCGCGGCCTCGGCGAGCAGGCGCAGGGCACGCCGGGGGAAGCGGCGGAGACCGGCCATGAGGGCGGCGCGGGTGGACTTGATGCCGTCCTGCTGGGTCAGCAGCCCCCGGAAGCCCTCGTCGGAGGGGAGCTCGGCGAGCGCGTCCAGGATCCGCTTCTTGCCCTCCTTGTGGTGGTAGCTGGTGGTCAGGTCGTGCAGCATCACCGGTGCCGCGTCGCCGCCGAGGCCCTCTGCCACGGTCGCGATGATCTCGGTGGACCAACCGTCATAGCCCAGGCTCGGCAGCGGGGGGAGCTTCTCCAGCGGTTCCGCCGAGGAGAGCGAGCACAGCAGCATCGACCACTCGACGGCGCCCAGACGGGAGCCCGACGCGAGGCACTCCTCGACCCAGGCGGTCTCGGACGGCACCAGGTACGCCGCCACCACCAGGCGGGTCAGGTCGTTCCGGCAGCCCGCCAGGGCCTCGACCGCCGCGCGGTGGGTCTCCTCGTCGCAGTCCGCCAGCAGCGACCGGACCCGGTCCGCGGCGGGACGGTACCCACCGTGCCTCTGGTTGGCCCCACGCCGAACGCGAGGGTGGACGGACCTCTGGTGGATCCAGTCGGTCTCGACAGCCGTCGTGAACAGCTCGACGGTAGCCCTGGCCGCGAACGGCAGGCCGAACTCCGCCACCCAGGCGTCCACGGCCACGCGGACCCCGTTGTTGCTGCGGTACGAGAACACGGAGGCGAGCACCGCCGCACCGAGCGGGTCCCGGCTGCCGGACTGGTGGGCGCGGGCGGCGGCGACCAGCTCCGGGTCACTGCTCTCCGAGGCGAGCGTCTGCTCCAGCCAGTCACCCATCTGCCGCAGCCCGTCGCGGTACGAGGCCACCGGGCCCTTCCCCGGCGCGGACGGCTTCCGGGGAATGCCGCCCCGGCGCGGGATCAGGGCCCGACGCCAGGCGTCCGGCATGACGAAGACGTCCTCGTCATCGTCCTCGGGACCGGCGACCTCGGCCGTGGGCGCGGACACGCCGGGCTGCGCCACTGGCCCCCGATCCGCCCCCGTACCCGACTGCGTACCCGCCGCCGTACCCGGCTCCGCCCCCGCCCCCGCACAGATCTCGCGGTAGCCCTTGCGCTCCTTCTCGGCGACCACCTTGGCGAAGTGCGCCTGCGCCTCCTCCACGGTCGGGAACGCCTTGACCTGCTCCCGCCCGCCGGTACCGGACCGCCCGTACCGCACGGTCACCGCGACACCGTCGACCGCGGCCTCCCAGAACTTGTCCGAGCCGCCCTCGACGAACTCCCAGCGCCGCACAGCCCCGCCCCTCTCCTCGCACTGATGATCAGGAGACGAACGTTAGCGAGCACCACCGACAAGTCCCCGGCCGACCACCCCCGCACTCACCTCCCGCCGCAGCCACCGCGCGCCGGCGCCTCGTGCCTCAGCGAGCGGCGTGCACGCCCTGGACGTATCGCCGGCGTCGATCAGTGACTGAAGCCACGTCTCGGCGTCGTCCTCCCGCGCGTCGGGGGTGTCCGGGACGTGTTCCAGGTGAGGAAGCGGAACCCCAGCCGATGTACGGCTGGGGTTCCTGGAGGCGGTGAGTAGCGGTCAGCGGGTCGAGCTGTCCGTGCCGTAGCCCGTCTGGCTGCGCCCCGGTAGGTCGCACCCGATCGCGTTCGCCGCAGATCGGGCAGGTCAGTGCCGCAGGGTAAGGACGGCCGGCCGGTAGGGCGGTTGCACGTAGGGCTGTCCGTCCGAGCCGGGGGACCCGCCCTGGCGGAGGAACTGCAGGTTGCGTGGGTCGACGGTCATGGTCTCCGCGTGGCCGGGGCCGGTGGGTCCGGCTCTTGGGGGAGGCCGGCCTGCCTTCACCGTGCCGGGCCGAACCCTCCCCAGACCGAGGCGGGCCCGCTGGACGACTGGGCGTCGACCCGGTAGCCGTCGTTCGCGGCGCTGCGCGTGCCGGTGGCGTGGTTGAACTGGCCGGCGAACTCGTGCTGTCCGGCCGGCACCGTGCGGCCCGGCTTCAGGACCCAGCGGTAGACCAGCAGGCCGCCGGACTCCTGAGCGGTGAGGGTGAAGTCGTCGCTCGGCAGGGTCCGCCAGTTGCCGGTGTCCCGTACGTCGCCGGTCTGGGCGATGCGCAGCTCCACGGTGAGTGAGGTCAGCGGCTGGGCGGTCTTGAGGACGAGGTTGTGCTGGGACCAGTAGACCGTGCTGTGCGGGTCGACCGACCCCTCCGACCGCAGCGATCCGTCCTGGGGGTGGCTGCTCGCCGAGGGGGTCGGTCGCGGACCGGTCGGGGTGCTGGTGGCCGGGGCCGGCACGGGTGCCGGGGCGATGCTGCCGGGGTCGGCCGGCGGCGTCGGCGAAGGGGTGACGGTCGAAGACGGGGTGGCCGGAGCGGTGGTGACGGTGTCCGACGGCGGTGGCGTCCGGACGATGCCGGCGACGGCGAGGCCGCCGGTCGCCAGGATGCCGGCGACGGCGAGGCCTGCGAGGGAGGCCCTGGGCCACGACCTCGCGAACAACGGTGTTCGGTGGCGGGCGGGCGGGCCGGCCGCGCCGCGTTCTACCCGTGCCAGCATCCTTGCGCGGTCGGGCTGGTGGGCTTCGGCGGCCTCGCGCAGCCGTCGGGTGATGTGGTCGTTCACCGTTCGTTCCTCCCTCCCGTCGCCAGTTCGCCGACCGCTCGTGCGCCGAGTGCGCGTTCCAGCTCGGCCATGCCCTTCGAGGTCTGGCTCTTCACCGTACCCACCGAGACGCCCAGGGCCGCGGCGGTGTCCTTCTCCGACAGGTCGAAGGCGTGGCGCAGTACCACGCACGCCCGCTTGCGGAACGGCAGCCGGGCGAGCGCCGAACGGACGTCCAGCACGGCAGCGGTGTCCGGGCCGTCCGTTCGCTCCGGGGCGCGGGACCAGAACAGCAGGACCCGGCGCCGCTCGCGAACCGCGCTGCGGATCCGGGCCCGCGCCATGTTGGCGACCACCCCGCGCGCGTAGGCGAGCGGGTGGTCGGCCGCGCGGAGCCGGTCCCAGCGCTGCCACAGGGCGAGCAGGGCGTCCGCGGCGAGGTCGTCGGCCGCGTCCGTCTCGCCGGTCAGGAGGTGGGCGAGACGGGCGAGTTCGGCGTAGTGGCGTTCGAAGAAGTCGTGGAACTCCGCGTCCGCGGCATCGAGGAGCATTTCCCCCGGTCGCCCTCTCCCTGCAATGTGAGCGCTAACAACAGGCGTGAGCCTAGCAGTGCCCGTCTCCAGGACGGGGCGGTGGTCGCCCCGGCGGGGGACCGCCGGCCGAGGGGCGAGCGGCGCGGTCAATGCCGGGCGAACTGGACTCGGGTCGGCTGGGCGGTGTCCGGCTTCACCGTGATCCCGTCGACGGTCAGTTGCTCCCCGTAGACGTCGGTGACCCTGATCGGCCCGCCGCACCCGCCACCGTCGGGGGAGAGGAAGTAGTTGTAGTCGGTGCGGGCGAGCTGCCGCCACCCGGTGGCGGTCCGGACCTCCAGTGCCGCCACCGGGTTCCGGTGGCCGATCACCTGGATCCCGCACCACCACTGGCTGGACCCGCTCTTGTACCGGATCGACATCGTGTCCGGCGCCGTGCCGGGGCTCAGCACCGTCCAGGTGATCGGGAGGCGGCCCACCGAGAGTTCGGCGAGCCTGGCGAAGGCCTCGTGGCTGAGGTCGAGCTGCCCGGGTGCGCAGGGCAAGGGGCACTCGTTGACGATCCGCACCGTGATGCCGACCCCGTTGGCGGCGCGGACGAGCACCGACGCTCCGCACGCCCTGGACGCCTCGTAGTCGGTGTGGTTCATCGCCGCGACCATGAGGTCGCCGGACGGACCGAACGAGCAGGCGCCGTTGCCGTCGGCGGCGTCGTAGGAGGTCGCGACGCCCTGGTAGCTCGTCCCGGGCTTGATCCGCCCGGCCGGCGACGCCGCGGCCGGTGCGGCGCCGGTACCGCTGGTGGCGGCCGACGGTGACGGGGTGGCCGCGGTGGGGGAGGCCGTGGTGGCCGGCGGCCGCGGCGTGGGACTGGCCGAGGACGGCGGGGTGCCGGTGGCCGAGGGCGCGGGGCCGGTCACCGACGGCGCCGCCGCCGAGGGAGTGGCACCGGTCGGGACGCCGGAGGAGGCCGGAACGCTCGACTCGGTGGCCCCCGCAGAGCCGGTGGCCCCCGCGGACCCGGCGGCACCCGCAGAGCCGGCGGAACCCGGCGCCGCGGACCCGGCGGCAGCCGGCGCGGCGGACTCGGCGGCACCCCCGCGGCCCGGCAGGAGTGCGAAGGCCAGGCACATCAGCACACCGATCGCCGCCAGCGCCAACGGAATGCCCATGACCAGCCCACGCCTGCGGTTCGACTGCGGGGCGGCGTGCTTCGTTGCCCTCATTCCCATCCATTCGGTAGATCGACTCGAATTTGCACTGCGCAGTGGGCGCCGGGGAGCGAAAAGGTTGCCGCGCCGACGCGGCTTGCTGTCCGGCGTTTCCTGGGGCCGGCCCGTGGGCGGGCGACGCGGATCTGCCGCCCGCGGGCCGGGCCGGTCAGGACGGGTCGCCGTAGACCACGCCGCGGCCGTAGCCGCCCAGGTAGATCCGGCCGTAGACGTCGGGGTCGCCGGAGACGACGTTGATGACGATCCCGCCGAACTGGTGCTGGTCGTCGTTGATCCGGACCCAGGTCGAGCCGCCGTCGGTGGAGCGGAACAGGCCGATCACGCCCTTCACCTTCCCGCTGAGGTAGACGGCCTGGTAGCCGGCGCCGGGTGCGGCCTTGCCGAAACCGACGGCGCTCGCCTGCTCGACGCCGTCGAGCTTGCGGAAGCCCGCCCCGCCGTCGGTGGAGTGCCGCAGCCCGTTGCCCCCGCCGGCGATCCACAGGTCACCGGCGACACCCGGGACCGCCTTGAGCTGCCCGTCGCCCAGCCCGGCGGCCCGGGCGGTGAAGTGCCTCCCGCCGTCGGTGGAGGCGTACAGGGTGCCACCGCTGAGGGCGTAGAAGGCGCTCGCGACCGAACGGTCGGCCACCACTGCCGTGTCCTCGGGCAGACCGGAGACCGCCACCCAGGACGCGCCCCGGTCGGTCGAGAGGAACGGCGTCCGGCCCGCGGGGCTCCACACCACGGCTCCGCCGTCCGCCGAGACGGCCGTGGAACCGCCGCCCGCGTCGCCCACCGGAGCCGTCGCGAAGGGAGTCCAGCCGGTACCGCCGTCGGTCGAGTAGGCGCCGTGCTGCGCGCCGCCGAGGCCGACCCGCACCATGAACTCCGGCTTGCCCTGGGCGAAGTCGATGCCGGTGGTGTTGGTGAACAGAGGCCCGCTCAGCGCCTTGGCGGGGACCTTGGTGAGGTCGTCGTGCCGGAACCCGCTGACGTCGCCGAGCGCGCTGATCAGCGGGAGGCCGGGAGGCTTGGCCAGACCGAGCGTCGCGGTCTCCTCCAGGCCCCTGGCAGGGACGGTCCAGTGGGTCGGACGCCCGCTGTCCGCCGCCGTCACGTCGCTGCTGCCCCACATTCCCGATCCGGTGCCGTAGAGCACGTGCCCGGAGTCGAAGGGGTCGATGGCCAGCGTGCCCATCCAGTGCCCGATGCCGGTACCCACGTAGGGCGCCGCGGAGTCGTCCCGCTCCGAGCTCGCACCGAGCGCCTTCCAGGCACCGCCGCCGTCGGTCGAGCGGTAGAGCTCGTCGGAGGGCCACCAGCGGTCCAGCGTCGTCACCATCACGGTGGCCGGGTGCTGCGGGTCGACCGCCAGGCCGGCGAAGCCGTAACCGCCGCTGGACGGGGAGACGTTCGTCCAGGCCCCGGTGGACGGCGCGTACTTCCACACCGAGCCGGCCGTCACCCCGTTCGGGCCGGGCGCGTTGGTGTAGGTCAGGTAGAACGAGCCGTCGCCGGACAGCACACCGTGCTGCGGCAGCTGCCCCGTCGGCTGGCCCGGGACGGCCTGCCAGCCGGCACCGCCGTCGGTGGAGCGGTACAGCGAGGTCGACTTGTCGGCCACGCCGACGTAGATCGTCCTGCTGCCGGACGGGCCGAAGGTCACGAAGGACAGGCCGACCCCGCTGCTCGCGCCGTCCTTGACCGGAAAGCCGCCGACCTGGTTCCAGGTGACGCCGTAGTCGGTGCTGCGCCAGAGGCCGTTCCTGCGGGTGCCCAGGTAGAGCGTGCGGTGGTCGGACGGGTCCACCACCAGCCGCTCGCCCATGGCCCGGCCGTCCTCGTTGCCGCCCAGCTTGAACGGCAGGTCGGTGCGCTGGAACGTCCGGCCCTGGTCGGTGGAGCGGAGGATCGCGCCGTTGCCCGCCCAGTCGTTGGTGTAGGTGCCGCTGGCGAGGTACAGCCGGTTCGGGTCGACCGGGTCGGTCGCCAGGCTCTCGATCCCGAGCAGGTTCCAGTCGGTGCCGCCGATCCAGTCGGTCAGCGAGGTCCACCGTCCGGCGGCCGCGTCCCAGCGGTAGGCGCCGCCGATGTCGGTCCGGGCGTAGAGGAGGTCCTTGCGGGTGGGGTTGAAGACCAGTCCGGTGACGAAGCCGCCGCCGACGATCTGCGCGTTGTGCCAGGTGTACCCGCCCGTGCCGGACACCTTGACCAGCCGCCACTGCTGGTTGGTGCTGCCCCGGTCGGCGTACTGGACGAGGGGTACGCCCTCGTCGCTGCCGCCGCCCCACACGTCCAGCACCATGCCGGTGCCGCGGGAGACGAACTTCACCGCGCCGTCCCCGACGTCCTGCATCCGCCACTGCTGGGCGGCGGAGGCGCGGTCGCTCTGCTGCTCGACGGCGGCGGCGGACTGCGAGGAGTCACCGCGCACCCCGAGGACCTTGTGGCTGCCGCGGTTCTCCAGCT
The DNA here is from genome assembly GCF_055564815.1 of Kitasatospora sp. NPDC028961. Lineage (NCBI taxonomy): Bacteria > Bacillati > Actinomycetota > Actinomycetes > Kitasatosporales > Streptomycetaceae > Kitasatospora > Kitasatospora sp. NPDC028961. The sequence goes on from NZ_JBVHVO010000006.1 coordinate 255,187, forward strand.
CGTAGTAGCCGTCCCCCGTGAGCCGCGTCCGCCACTGCTGGCTCGCGGCGCCGGCCGCGCGGTTCATCTGCCGTATCCAGGCGCCGTCGGCCGTGTCCGCTCCCGGCACGTCCAGCGCCTTGCCGCTGCGGACGGACACCACGGTGTAGTAGGCGTCGGGGTCCACCGACGCGGCCTTCGAGTCGGCCTGCCCGAACAGCAGGTAGGGGCCGAGCACACCGGGCACCCCCAGGGCCAGGCCCAGCGTGGTCCAGCGCCGGCGGTGCCGCCCGCGGGGACGCCGCGCACCACCGGCGGCCGGGCGGCCGCGCCGGTCGCGGCCGTCCGCCGTGGGATCCGTCTCGTTCATGGGGGCTACTCCTTGCTTCGGCCCCGCCAGCACGCGCCCGCCCGGTCAGGCGGTGCGCGACGGCGGTCGGCGGTGGGATCGATCGGACGACCCGGGGGTGTTCGGCCCTCGGTGTCGTCCATCAGTTGCCGCCGGTGCGCGCGAGGTTGCCGCCCAGTCGAAGATTCTCGTGGCCCGCGTCCGGCCTTGACGATCGGGCACGGGCCTGACCACGTGCCCGGCTGACCTGGTCGAGTCCGCCGGGGCGCGAACGCGTGTCGCCCTCGGCCGTCCGATGGAGGACGGCCGAGGGCGAGGGCGTGCGGGGTGGCTCCGGGGTCAGGAACCGGCCCGGCGCTTGTTGTAGACGTCGAAGCCGACGGCCGCGAGCAGCACCAGGCCCTTGATGACCTGCTGGTAGTCGGTGCCGACACCGACCAGCGACATGCCGTTGTTCAGCACGCCGAGCACCAGGCCGCCGATGATCGCTCCGAGGACGGTGCCCACGCCGCCGCTGGCGGAGGCGCCACCGATGAAGGCGGCGGCGATGGCCTCCAGTTCGAAGTTGATGCCGGCCTGCGGGGTGCCGGCGTTCAGGCGGGCGGCGAAGACCAGCCCGGCCAGCGCCGCGAGGACGCCCATGTTGGTGAAGGCGAGGAAGACGACCCGCTTGCTCTTCACCCCGGAGAGCTTGGCCGCCGGCTCGTTGCCGCCGATGGCGTAGGTGTGCCGCCCGATGATGGAGTTGCGCATCAGATAGCCGAAGCCGACCAGCAGCGCGCCGAGGATCAGCAGCACGATCGGCACGCCGTGGTAGCTGGCCAGCAGCAGGGTGAAGACGGACACCGCCGCGGTGATCACGGCGAGCTTGGCCAGGAACAGCGCGAGGGGGAGCGGCTCCAGCCCGTACGTGACGGTCTGCCGCCGGCCGCGCACCTCCTGCAGGATCGCGACGGCCAGCACCGCGAGGCCCAGCAGCAGGGTGAGGTTGTGGTAGTCGGTGTGCGGGCCGACCTCGGGGAGGAAGCCGCTGCTGATGCTCTGGAAGCCCTTGGGGAACGGCGCCACCGACTGGCCCTGCAGCAGGATCTGGGTGCCGCCACGGAAGAGCAGCATGCCCGCCAGGGTGACGATGAACGACGGGATCCCCAGGTAGGCGATCCAGAAGCCCTGCCAGGCCCCGGCGAGGGCGCCGATCACCAGCGCGGCCAGCACCGCCACGGGCCACGGCAGGTGGTGCTTGACCATCATCACCGCAGCGGCGGCCCCCACGAAGGCGGCCAGCGAGCCGACCGAGAGGTCGATGTGCCCGGCGATGATGACGATCATCATCCCGATCGCCAGGATGAGGATGTAGCCGTTCTGCTGGACCAGGTTGGTGATGTTGAGCGGCTGGAGCAGGATGCCGTCCGTCCAGATCTGGAACAGCAGCACGATCAGCGCGAGGGCGAGCAGCATGCCGTACTGGCGCACGTTGCCGCGCAGCGCGCGGGCCAGTACGCCGCCGAGGGAGGGGCCGGGGCCGGCCTGCGGTGCCTTCGGGGACGAATCCGGGATGATCTCGGTCTGGGCCATGCCTCACACCTGCTCGTTGCTGGATGCGGCGCTCATGGTCATGAGCCGCATGAGGGATTCCTGGGTGGCGTCGGCACGGGCCACCTCGCCGGTGATCCGGCCTTCGGCCATGGTGTAGATCCGGTCGCACAGGCCCAGGAGTTCGGGGAGTTCGGACGAGATGACGAGCACGGCCTTGCCCTGGGCGGCCAACTCGGCGATGACCGTGTAGATCTCCGCCTTCGCGCCGATGTCGATGCCACGGGTGGGCTCGTCGAGGATCAGCACCTCCGGCTCGGCGAAGATCCACTTGCTGAGGACGACCTTCTGCTGGTTTCCGCCGCTGAGCGTGCCGGTCCGGGTGAACACCGTCGGGGCCTTGATGTTCATGGTGCGCCGGAAGGATTCGGCGACCTTGTTCTCCTCGTGTCGGTTGACCCGGCCGTACCTGGCGACCTTGCCGAGCGCGCTCAGCGAGATGTTCCGGCTGATGTCGTCGATGAGGTTGAGGCCGAGCTGCTTGCGGTCCTCGGTCACGTACGCGATGCCGTGCCCGATCGCCTCGGGCACCGTCCGGGTGCGGATCTCCCGGCCGTGCAGCCGCACCCGGCCGGCGGCCCACCGCCCGTACGAGCGGCCGAAGACGCTCATCGCCAGCTCGGTACGGCCGGCGCCCATCAGGCCGGCGATGCCGACGATCTCACCGCGGCGCACGTTCAGCGAGGCGCCGTCCACCACCATGCGCTGCTGGTCGATGGGGTGCCGGACGCTCCAGTCCTCGACCTCGAAGGCGAGTTCGCCGGCGCCGGCGCCGTCACCGGTGAAGGGCTGTCGCTCGGGGTAGCGGTGCTCCAGGTCGCGGCCGACCATGCCGCGGATGATCCGGTCCTCGGAGGCGCCCCCCGGGCCGATCGCGATGGTCTCGATGGTCTGCCCGTCGCGCAGGATGGTCACGGAGTCCGCGACCCGGGCGATCTCGTTCAGCTTGTGCGAGATGATGATGCAGGAGATGCCCTGCGCCTTGAGTTCGAGGATCAGGTCGAGCAGCTTGCGGCTGTCCTCGTCGTTCAGCGCCGCGGTCGGCTCGTCCAGGATGAGCAGCTTGACCTTCTTGGCCAGCGCCTTGGCGATCTCGACCAGCTGCTGCTTGCCCACGCCGAGGTCGGCGATCCGGGTGTGCGGGCTCTCGTCGAGGCCGACCTGGCGGAGCAGTTCGGCGGCGTGGGTGAGCGTCCGGCGCCAGCTGATGATGCCGCGGGAGGCGTGTTCGTTGCCGAGGAAGACGTTCTCGGCGATGGACAGGTACGGCACCAGCGCCAGTTCCTGGTGGATGATGACGATGCCGCGCTGCTCGCTGGCCCGGATGTCCCTGAACCGGCAGGGCTCGCCCTCGAAGAGGATCTCGCCCTCGTAGGCGCCGTGCGGGTAGACGCCGCTGAGCACCTTCATCAGGGTGGACTTGCCGGCGCCGTTCTCGCCGCAGATGGCGTGCACCTCGCCGGCGGAGACGGTCAGGTTGACCTCGGAGAGCGCTTTGACACCGGGGAACGACTTGCTGATCGACCGCATTTCGAGAACGGGTCCAGCCATGGGTGTGCGTCCGTATCGTTCGGGGCGGTGCGGTGGGGGAGGGCCCCGGGCTCCGGGGAGCCCGGGATCCGTACCGCCGGTCTCGGCGCGGGGCCCGTCGGCCGGGCCCCGCTGGCTACTTGAGCTGGTCCGCGGTGTACTGGCCGCTGTCGACCAGGACCTGCTGGTAGTTGTCCTTGTCGACACTGACCGGCTGGAGCAGCTGCGCCGGGACGGTCTTCGCGCCGTTGTTGTACTGGCTGGTGTCGTTGACCTCGGGCTTTCCGCCGGTCAGCAGTGCGTCGCCCATCTGGACGGCGGCCTTGGCCAGTTGGCGGGTGTCCTTGTAGACGGTCTGGGTCTGCTCGCCCGCGATGATCGACTTCACCGAGGCCAGCTCGCCGTCCTGGCCCGTGACGACCGGCAGCGACTTGACGGTGCCGTACCCGACGCCCTTGAGCGAGGACAGGATTCCGATCGAGATGCCGTCGTACGGCGAGAGCACGGCGTCGACGTGGGCGGAGGTGTAGGCCTTGCTCAGCAGGTTGTCCATCCGGGACTGGGCGACACCGCCGTCCCAGCGCAGCGTGGCGACCTGGTTGAAGTCGGTCTGGCCGCTCTGCACGACCAGCTTCTTCTGGTCGATGTACGGCTTGAGGACGCTCATCGCGCCGTTGAAGAAGAAGGTGGCGTTGTTGTCGTCCGGGGAACCGGCGAACAGTTCGATGTTGAACGGCCCCTTGCCGTCCTTGAGGCCGAGCTTGTCGACGATGTAGCTGCCCTGGAGGACACCGACCTTCGTGTTGTCGAAGGTCGCGTAGTAGTCGACGTTCGCCGTGCCGCGGATCAGCCGGTCGTAGGAGATCACCGGGATGTGGGCGTCGGCGGCCTTCTGCAGCACGTTGGTGAGGGAGGAGCCGTCGATGGCCGCGATCACCAGCAGCTTGGCGCCCTTGGTGATCATGTTCTCCACCTGGGAGACCTGGTTCTCCACCACGTTGTCGCCGTACTGCAGGTCTGTCCTGTAGCCCTTGGTCTGGAACTCCTTGACCATGTTGGTGCCGTCGTTGATCCAGCGTTCCGACGACTTGGTCGGCATCGCGATGCCGACCAGGCCACCCTTGGCGTCGCCCGTGGCGGGGCCGTCACCGGCACCGTTGGCACTCTGGCCGCAGGCCGCCAGCGAGAGCACCAGGCCCCCGGCGACCAGGCCCGCCGAAATCTTCCGCACAGTTCCTCCAGTGATGTTCCGCGACCGGGCACAGAGAACCCCTGATGGGCGACTGGGAGCGGTCGAGCGGGGCCGGCCGGAGCGGTTCCTCGCGCTGTGGAGTGTTCGGCGGCGATGGCTCTGGCCTGGCGTGAAATGAATTGTTAACGCTCACAAAGGTGGCGTCAAGAGGGTCCGGGATCACCGTTGGATCGCGGTGCGCCGTCGGCCGGGCGCGCGGTGCGCTGCGGGGGGAAGGGGAGGATCTGCCGGAAGTCGTCGGGTGAGGGCGTGGCGACCGACGGGCGGGCGGCGGGATCCGGTGCGGGCTCAGGACCTCCTCGCCGCGCTTGGCGTTCAGGCGATCGGCCGGGGTGGCCGAGTCGAGTCGCCGCGGGTGTGGTCGCTTGCGCGTCGACCGCCAACCGGGCGGCGAACGGGTCGCGTTGAGGCGACGCCGACCCGGCGTTGGCGGCCCGGTGTCGGGGTGACGGTCGCGAACGGCAACGCCCGTGCAGTTGCGGAGCTGCTGGGCGGCGACGACTGGCGGTGGACGTTCGGCTGACGACCCGCCCGGCCGGGCCCGGTTCCGCGGCGAGCGGAGCCGGGGCCCGGCCGTCTTGGCCCGCCTGCTTCCGCCCGGTGTTTCCGTTCGGCCACTTCCGGCAGATGCTTCGGCTCGGCGGCGGGGCCCCGGACGGTGTCACCGGGTGGGCATGCGATTCCGCCGTCCCGGCCTTCGGCGCTGTGGCCCGGCTGCGAAGCGGGAAGGCGCCGGGGGCGTCGAGATCATGTACGTGCCCGAAAAGTTCGATCCGACCCCTTTTGATGGTTGGGGCGAACTCCGGAGCGCTCCCTCGCCGCAATGGCCACATGCCGGCGGCCGGAAGGGCTGGTAAGAAGAGGACCACCCTTCGGATCGAGGGTGACGAATTGGCCTGGACCTGGTCGCGTACTGTGGTCACAGCCGAGAGGGGACTGCGAGTGGGAACCGAGAGTGCCGGGACGGAACAGCGCCAGCCCGTGATGGCGGACGTGGCGAAACTGGCGGGTGTGTCCCACCAGACGGTGTCCCGGGTGCTCAACGGTGCGCCGCACGTCCGGCCGGACACCCGGGACCGGGTGCTGGCGGCCATCCGGGAGCTGGACTACCGGCCCAACTCCGCCGCCCGCGCCCTGGTCACCCGTCGTTCGCAGACCCTTGGCGTCGTCAGCTTCGACTCGACGCTCTACGGGCCCGCCTCGATGCTGGACGGAATCGAGCAGGCCGCACGCAGTGCCGGGTACTTCGTCAGCGTGACCAGCCTGCGCTCGCTGGACGGCCGATCGGTCCAGGAGGCCGTCGACCGGCTGCGCGACCAGGGGGTGGAGGGCGTCGTGGTGATCGCGCCGCAGACCTCCGCCGTCAGCGCGGTGGCCCGGCTCTCCAGCTCGGTGCCGGTCGTCGCGGTCGGATCGGGCAGGCAGACGCAGGTGCCGATGGTGTCGGTGGGCAACCGCTTCGGTGCCGGAGAGGCCACCGGGCACCTGCTCGACCTGGGCCACCGCACCGTGCACCACGTGGCGGGGCCGGCGAACTGGGTCGAGAGCCAGGACCGCGAGGAAGGGTGGCGCCTCGCGCTGCAGGCGGCGGGAGCCCCCGTGCCGGACGTGGAGCGTGGCGACTGGAGCGCCCGCTCGGGCTACCAGGCGGGGCTGCGGATCGCCGAACTGCCCGATGTCACGGCCGTCTTCTGCGCCAACGACCAGATGGCCCTCGGCCTGCTGCGTGCCCTGAACGAGGCCGGCCGGTCGGTCCCGGCGGAGATCAGCGTGGTCGGCTTCGACGACATTCCGGAGGCCGCCTACTTCATCCCGCCGCTGACCACCGTGCGGCAGGACTTCGGCGAACTCGGCAGGCGGGCTCTGGAACTGCTCGTCGAGGAGCTGGAGGGCACCGCGCACTCTCCCGCCCAGGTGCAGATCTCCCCGGAGCTGGTGCTGCGCCACAGTGTGGGCCCCGCTGCCCGGCCTTGAGCCGCCGGCAGGTCCGCGGTAGCGCCCCTGTTCTGCCGTTCCGAACCTGGCCGCCGACCAGGGAACTTCTCTTGACACGGATATTGTTAACGCTCACAATTCCTGTGAGCGTTAACAAGAGCCTCCCAGCTCCACCGGCCGCGCACTGACATCCCGCTTCTGAGTGCTCGGCCGGTGGTCCCCGCGTTCCGCCCTCCATGAGGGAGAGGTGGCGGAACGGCGCTTGTCGCCGGTGTGCTCCCCCCGCCCCGGTCATGGACCGTGCCGGCGACAGGCGACAACAGTTGCTCACGGCACCAACGCCGCTACCCCGTACGAAGGATGAGCACACGTGACCAACAATCCCGCCGCCCCGGATCCGGACCGCTACGTGGTCGGAATCGACTTCGGCACGCTCTCCGGCCGCGCCGTGGTGGTCCGGGTGCGGGACGGTGAGGAGGTGGGAACCGCCGTCCACGACTACCCGCACGCCGTCATCGAGCGCGAACTGCCCGGCGCCGGCCGGCCGCTCCCGCCCGACTGGGCGCTGCAGCACCCCGGTGACTGGCGCGAGGTGCTGCGCACCGCCGTCCCCGCCGCACTCGCCGCCGCCGGGGTCGACCCGGCGCACGTCATCGGGATCGCCACCGACTTCACGGCCTGCACCGTCCTGCCGGTGCTCGCCGACGGCACCCCGCTCGCCGAGACGTCCGGGTGGGCGACCCGCCCGCATGCCTGGCCCAAGCTCTGGAAGCACCACGCCGCCCAGGGCCAGGCCGACCGGATCAACGCCCTGGCCCACGCCAGGGGCGAGAAGTGGATCTCCCGCTACGGTGGCCGGATCTCCGCCGAGTGGCAGTACGCCAAGGCACTCCAGGTCCTGGAGGAGGACCCGGCCGTCTACGCCGCGACCGCCCGCTGGGTCGAGGCCGCCGACTGGATCGTCTGGCAGCTCACCGGCGCCGAGAGCCGCAACGCCTGCACGGCCGGCTACAAGGGCATCCACCAGGACGGGAGTTACCCGAGCGAGGACTACCTCGCCGCGCTCCACCCGGACTTCGCCGACTTCGCCCGCACCCGCCTGGAGCACCCGCTCTCCCCTCTCGGCTCCCGGGTCGGTTCCCTCACCGCACGGGCGGCGCAGTGGACCGGCCTGCGGGAGGGCATCGCGGTGGCCGCCGGCAACGTCGACGCCCACGTCGCCGCCCCGGCCGCCCGCGCCGTCGACAACGGCCGGCTCCTCGCCATCATGGGCACGTCCACCTGTCACGTCGTCAACGGCGCGGTGCTCGCGGACGTCCCCGGCATCTGTGGCGTGGTCCAGGACGGCATCGTCGCCGGCTCCTACGGCTACGAGGCCGGCCAGAGCGCCGTCGGCGACATCTTCGCCTGGTGGCTGCGCCAGGGCGTGCCTGCCGACTACCTGGCCGAGGCCGAGGCCGGCGGCGAGGACCTGCACCGACTGCTCAGCCGCAAGGCCGCCGCCCAACCCGTCGGCGCCCACGGCCTGGTGGCGCTCGACTGGATGAACGGCAACCGCTCCACCCTGGTCGACCACCACCTGTCCGGCGTGATCGTCGGACTCACCCTCGCCACCCGCCCCGAGGAGATCTACCGGGCCCTGCTGGAGGCCACCGCCTTCGGCACCCGGGTCATCGTCGAGGCGCTGGAACGCGGTGGGGTCCCGGTCACCGAGTTCATCGTCACCGGCGGCCTCAAGAAGAACGCCCTGCTGATGCAGATCTACGCCGACGTGCTGCGCCGGCCGGTCTCGGTGGCCGAGTCGGAGCAGGGACCCGCGCTCGGCTCGGCGATCCATGCCGCGGTCGCCGCCGGGGCCTACCCGGACGTACGGACCGCGGCCGACGCCATGGGCCGGGTGCGGCGGGGCGCCTACCGGCCGGACCAGGCCGCCGCCGACGTGTACGACCGGCTCTTCGCCGAGTACCGCGCCCTGCACGACCACTTCGGCCTCGGCGCCGACAAGCTCCTGCACCGCCTGCGCGACATCCGGAACGCCGCCCTCACCACACCCAGCGAGGCACTGTGAACGCGAACGCGACCATCGACCTCATCCGCCGACAGGTCAGCGACCTGCACCGGGAACTGGTCCGCTACAACCTGGTGGTCTGGACCGCCGGCAACGTCTCGGCCCGCGTCCCCGGCGAGGACCTGCTCGTGATCAAGCCCAGCGGCGTCTCCTACGACGAACTGACACCGCAGAACATGATCGTCTGCGATCTGGACGGCAACGTCGTCGAAGGCGGCCATGCGCCCTCCTCCGACACCGCCGCGCATGCCTACGTCTACCGCCACCTCCCCGAGGTCGGCGGGGTGGTCCACACCCACTCCACCTACGCCTGCGCCTGGGCCGCCCGCGGCGAGGCCGTCCCCTGCGTCCTCACCGCGATGGCCGACGAGTTCGGCGCCGAGATCCCGGTCGGTCCCTTCGCCCTGATCGGCGACGACTCGATCGGCCGGGGCATCGTGGACACCCTCAAGGGCCACCGCTCGCCCGCCGTCCTGATGCAGAACCACGGTGTGTTCACCATCGGCAAGGACGCCGAGGCGGCGGTCAAGGCCGCCGTGATGTGCGAGGACGTCGCCCGCACCGTCCACCTCTCCCGCCAGCTCGGCGAGCCCCTGCCGATCGCCCAGGCGGACATCGACAGTCTCAACTTCCGCTACCAGAACGTCTACGGCCAGCCCCAGGCCCGGTGAGGAGCCACCCCATGAAGAAGCCACTGGAGAGCCGCCAGGTCTGGTTCCTGACCGGCAGTCAGGAACTCTACGGCGAGGAGACGCTGCGCCAGGTCGCGGGGCAGTCCCGGCGGATCGCCGAGACCCTGGACGGCGACGCCGCGGTGCCGGTCGAGATCGTCTGGAAGCCCGTCCTCACCGACGCCGCGGCGATTCGCCGGGTCTGCCTGGAGGCGAACTCCGCCGACGACTGCATCGGCCTGATCGCCTGGATGCACACCTTCTCCCCGGCGAAGATGTGGATCGCCGGCCTGGACGCCCTGCAGAAACCGCTGCTCCACCTGCACACCCAGGCCGACGTCGAACTGCCGTGGCAGACGATCGACATGGACTTCATGAACCTGAACCAGGCCGCCCACGGCGACCGCGAGTTCGGCTACATCCAGTCCCGCCTCGGGGTGCCGCGCACGACCGTCGCCGGACACGTCAGCGACCCGGCGGTGTCCGCCAGGATCGCCACCTGGGCCCGAGCGGCCGTCGGCCGGGCCGAACTGCGCGACCTGAAGCTCGCCCGCTTCGGCGACAACATGCGCGACGTCGCCGTCACCGAGGGCGACAAGGTCGAAGCCCAACTCCGCTTCGGCGTCTCAGTCAACACCTACGGCGTCAACGACCTCGTCGAGGCCGTGGACGCGACGGGGGAGAGCGACGTCACCGCGCTGGTCAAGGAGTACGAGGACGGCTACCGCCTCGCGCCCGAGCTGCGGGTCGGCGGGGAGCGCCACGAGTCGCTGCGGTACGCCGCGCGGATCGAACTCGGCCTGCGCGGGTTCCTCGAACAGGGCGGCTTCCGGGCCTTCACCACCAACTTCGAGGACCTCGGCGGGCTTCGCCAGCTGCCCGGCCTCGCCGTGCAGCGGCTGATGGCCGACGGCTACGGCTTCGGCGGCGAGGGCGACTGGAAGACCGCGACCCTGCTGCGCACCCTCAAGGCGGCCGCCACCGGACTGCCCGGAGGTACCTCCTTCATGGAGGACTACACCTACCACCTGGAGCCCGGCCGCGAGCTGATCCTCGGTGCCCACATGCTGGAGGTCTGCCCGAGCATCGCGGCGGCCACCCCGTCCTGCGAGATCCATCCGCTCGCCATCGGCGGGCGCGAGGACCCGGTCCGGCTGGTCTTCGACGCCGAGCCCGGTCCCGCGGTGGTGGTCGGCCTGGCGGACCTCGGCGACCGCTTCCGAATGGTCGCCAACGAGGTCGACGTGGTCGAGCCGCCGGCACCGCTGCCCAACCTGCCCGTCGCCCGCGCCGTCTGGACGCCGCGTCCGGACCTGCGCACCTCCACCGAGGCCTGGCTGACGGCAGGCGCACCGCACCACACCGTGTTCTCCGGTGCGCTCGGGGTCGAGGAACTGGAGGACCTCGCCCAGATGATCGGCGTGGAGCTGCTGGTGATCGACGACGACACGAACATCCGCCGGTTCACCAAGGAACTGCGCTGGAACCAGGCTTACCACCGGCTGGCCCAGGGGTTCTGACCCCAACGCGTCCGCCGCCGCCCCGGGACAGCGGCACGGGACGGGCGGTGGCACCCCAGGCCGCGAATCCGGCCAGGTGCAACCCGGCGGGGCGGAGGATCGGGACCACGACCCGGTGGGGCGGCGGCGCCGAGCTGCTGTTGTGGATCACGGTGCCCGGTGAGTCCGACGGAAACTGCGGCGTCGGCGCCGGATCGACCGCCGGGCAGTTCCTGGCCGAGGTCGCAGACAAGATGATCTACGGCTACTGACCGTGGAGCGGTGCGGAGACGGCCCCCGCCGCGGGCCCCCGTCGAGCGGGGGCGCGTGCGGCGGGGGCCGGGCCCGGGGCACGGCTTCGTGGCCCACGTCGTGGACCGCTGCTCCACGTACCGGGCAGACTCCACCCGATCGCGAGCACCGTGGCTCGGGCAGGTCAGCGCCGCAGGGTGAGGACGCCCGGCCGGTACGGCAGCTGGTCGTAGGGGCCGTTCGCGGTGGGGGACTTGCCCTGGTAGAGGAACTGCAGGTTGCAGGGGTCGATGGTCATGGTCTGGTCGGGGTTGTCGCGGACCAGGTCACCGTGGCTGATGTCGTTGGTCCAGGTGGCACCGCTGTTGGCCTTGCCGGCGAAGGGGTTGCTCTCGGTGGCGGCCTGCGGGGTCCAGGACCCGCTCAGGCTGGTGGCGGTGAACGAGCGGAAGTAGCGCTGCTCGTTCACCCCCCGGGCCTCGACGATCATGAGGTACTGGTTCTGGCCCTGGACCTTGTAGACCTGCGGCGCCTCGAACAGGTTCTTCACCGTGTCGCTCATGACTGTCGTGTACGACGAGCCGAAGTTGCCGGGGAAGTTCCCGATCGGCATGCTCGCCCGGTAGATGCTGCCGTTGTCACCGGCGAAGAACAGGTACATGTTCTGGCCGTCGGCGATCAGGGTCTGGTCGATCGGGGCGGCGCCCGGGATGCTGCCGGTGAACAGCGGCTGCGGCGCGGACCAGCCGTTGGGGTTGGTGGGGTCGCTCGACGTCCGGTAGATGAAGGGCCAGGCACCCCACTGGTAGGCCAGCACCCAGATGTTCTTGGGCGCGAAGTAGAACAGCGTGGGCGCCACCGTGGACTGGCTCATCCCGGTCTGGCCGGCCGACGCCATGTCCGACCAGTCGGTGAAGGGGCTGAACATCATCGACCCGTACGACGAGCCCGACACGTCCGACGCGTAGACCAGGTGCTTGCCGTTGTACACCACGGTGGTGAAGTCCTTCACCGAGGTCCACCCGTTCGCCGGCTGCGCGAGCGCACCCGTCGACGACCAGCGGTACGTCGACGGAAGAGCACATGGGCCGCCCGGTGGCGTCGTCCCGGTCAGGCCGGTCCACTTCTGGTTGCTGCCGCCGCCGCACGTCCGGAGCCCCACGGCCGTGCCGTTGGCCGTACCGGCGCCCGTCACGTCCAGGCAGAGCCCGGACTCCAGGCCGACGACCGTGCCGTCGGAGTTCACCCGCCACTGCTGGTTCGCACCGCCGCTACAGGTCCAGATCTGCACCTTGGTGCCGGCCGTGGTGGCATGGCCCGGAACATCCAGGCACTTGTTGCCGTACACGGTCAGCTGGTTGCCGGCCGTCGACGTCCACAGCTGGTTGGTCCCGCCGAAGCAGTCGTAGATCTGCAGGTTCGTGCCATCGGTCTGCCCGGCATTCGGCACGTCGAGGCACCGACCGGAACCCACGCCGCGCAGGGCGCCGCTGGTGGCCGCCTGAGCCGGGTTGGCGACGACCAGCGTCGCCAGTGCCGCCACGACCGCCAGCACGGCGGTGAGTACTGCGGACAGGTGCCCGCGGCTGGAACTTCGTCTGCACACGGAGAATCTCCTTGGTGGTCGGACGGAGCTGTCACACGGCTGTGTTGTCGGCACTCGAGTGCCGCCGGGCGTGCGCGCTCCAAGAGTTGTCACTCGGCCGGCGCGGGAATCCGCGCCTCTTGCCCGTACGGTGTCGAGACTTCCGTACGCCCGGTGACCTGGGCGTCCGCCAGGTCACCGGGATTCTGGTCGGGCCGCGCCGCGGCACCGGGTGGGTCGTGCTCCCTGGTGGCTCCCGGAGGCTCCCGGAGGTTTCGGGGTGGGGGGGGGGGGGCCCCCCCCCCCCCCCCCCCCTTTCCCCCCCCCCCCCCCCCCCCTCTGTTTTTTGTTTTCTTTTTGGTTCCCCACCCTTGCCGGAGTGTCTTTTTTGGTCTTTTTTTCTCGGG